>JACQWO010000063.1 GCA_016209225.1 Desulfobacterales bacterium | reverse complement strand
GCCACTAATTTTAATATTAGTTTGCATATTGACTACCCCCTTGCTATATTAAACCCAGTATAATACAATTCCCACATTGGGTCAATGGGAATTTTAGATTGAGTTGTTAAAAAGGATGATTGCAGTCACTCCCGCTAACACAGCACAAACGGTTAACGCCTAAATCTAAAGACTTAGTTTGTGTTGGAAACGATACAACAACCAAAATCGCTATAAAATCCAATGAGGAAAGATTCTGAACCGAGGAGGATTCTGATGAGCAAAAAGAAATTTGATCAATTCATGGGCACTCACAAATACATAGTGTCAGAACCGTTACGCAATGCCGTCAATGTATCAATTGCCCTTCAAAGACCAATGCTTGTGAAAGGAGAACCGGGAACCGGCAAGACCCTGCTGGCACATAATATAGCCTTAGCCCTCGGTAAGGAACTGATAGTATGGAATGTCAAATCCACATCAAAGGCTCAGGAAGGATTATATATTTACGATACTGTACAAAGGTTAAATGATAGCCGTTTTGGTGACAAAGAGGTATCGGATATAAAACAGTATATTAAGCTTGGCAAATTGGGGATGGCTTTTGCATCGTCTGAACAGGTGGTCATTCTTATAGATGAAATCGACAAAGCGGATGTGGAATTTCCCAACGACCTTTTGAATGAGCTGGATGAGATGTCGTTTCATATTCATGAAACAAATGAAACGATTAAGACCAACCACAGACCCATCGTGGTTATAACAAGCAATTCTGAAAAGGAACTCCCTGACGCATTCTTACGCAGGTGTATATTCCATTATATCGAGTTTCCCGATGAGGAGTTGATGGAGGAGATAGTAATGGTGCACTTCCCGGATATCAAAACCCAGCTATTAAGGGAAGTCCTCAAGAAATTCTACTGGCTGAGGAGCATCAATGAATTCAGAAAGAAGCCTTCAACCAGTGAACTTCTGGATTGGATTCAGGCGCTGATCGCCAGCGGGATATCTCACAAAGAGCTTTCAGATGTGATCCCTTTCCTGGGCGTCCTCCTGAAAAAAGAGGCAGATTATGACTGCCTGAGTGGTAAGAAGACAGGGATATTGGGAACGCAAAACAGGTATAACTGGGAATAAAATGTTCACGGATTTCTACTATACCCTCCGCAAAAGAAGAGTACCTGTATCTATAACTGAGTGGATGACCCTCATGGATGCCCTTTCACAGGGCTTTGCATCATCCAGTCTGAATGTATTCTACTATCTTGCCAGATCAATCCTGGTAAAGAGTGAGGCATATTTTGACCAGTATGATTTGGCATTCCAGGAGTATTTCCAGGGTATCGAAACTCCGCCAGAGCTAAGGGATGAGATACTGGAATGGTTAAACAATCCCATTAACAGGATTCAACTCACAGAGGAGGAAATTGCGGAGCTTGAGAGGATGAACTTCGATGAACTTATGGAAACCTTTAAGCAGAGGATGAGGGAACAGAAGGAGCGCCATGACGGTGGGAATCGATGGATAGGCACAGGAGGAACCTCCCCTTTTGGACATTCCGGTATAAACCCGGCAGGCATTAGGGTTGGGGGTCAATCCATGAATAGGTCTGCTATCCAGGTGGCAAAGGAGAGAAAATTCCGCAATTACAGGAATGATGTGGTCTTGGATATTAGACACTTTGAGATAGCCTTGAAGAGATTGAGGAGATTAAGCAGAATAGGGCCAGAGGATGAATTGGATATAGATGTCACTATAGATCGTACCTGCAAAAACGCAGGGGAAATAGAACTGATATGGAGAAGGCAGAGAAAGAACGCGGTAAAACTCCTTTTATTGATGGATGTGGGTGGTTCTATGAGTCCCTATTCAAAGCTTTGCAGCAGACTCTTCAGCGCTGCTCATTCAGCAACCCATTTCAAAGATTTCCAGCACTTTTATTTTCACAACTGTATATATGACAACCTGTATAGAGATATAGAAAGGAAGGAGCCCACAAGCACAAGCCGGTTGCTCAATACCCTGGAATCCGGCTATAAGGTGATTATCCTTGGAGATGCCTGCATGGCCCGTGAGGAGTTGGCAATGAAATATGGGGCAATATACTATTATGAAAGGAATGATTTGCCGGGGATAGCCTGGTTACAGCGAATATCCGACCACTTCACCCATGTCGTCTGGTTAAATCCCGAAGACCTTTCGGAGTGGAATCATCCTACAATAAATATGATTGGCAGAATATTCCCCATGTTTGAGCTTACCCTGGAGGGATTAGATGCTGCTATCAGCAAGCTGATATGTAAGGTTTAATGTAACTATTCAGGTAGGCACAGAGCACCAAAGGCACAAAGTAGGAAAAAACAACGAAACAACCCTGCTCTGTTCTGCTTTGTGCCTTTGCCGCTTTGTGCCTGAGTAGCTACGGTTTAATACCTTCTAGTCAGAGATTAATTCCTTATAAAGATTATATATACAATCCCTTATAATGTTAAAGGAAGACCTGTAGTGAAATGATGAAAGTCCATACGGGTCCGGTATCTCTGTCTCTTCCCCTCCTCCATAGAACGCACTAAAACTCCCTAAAAGTTTAAGCTTATTTTCTGATTCCGGACTCATTTCTAGGATTACCTCTCTGTGAAAAAGGCTCATTACAAGTATAATGTCCGCTTCTTCAATCATCGGGACAGAAATAGGTCTTGAGAGGTGTTCAGATATATCCACACCAAGCTCACCAGCAATCCTAATCGCATCTGGAGGAGAAGAAAGCCCGGGGACAGCGCTGACCCCTGCTGAATGCACCTTAATCCCTGCCACTTTTTTTTCCATAAAAAGCTTCTTTAATGCCCTTTCCGCAAAGGGGCTTCGGCATATATTGGCTGTGCATACGAAGAGTACGTTCTTCATATTTATGACCCTATGTTTTATGCAACGTAACTATTCAGGCACAAATAGACAAAGGCACATAGGCACAAAGTTTATTTTGTTTGCTATTATTTTGTAAGCATAAATTTCTGTCGAGCGATACGGTTGTTTCCCTACCTACTGGTAGGCAGGTGTTGTTTTTTGCTTTTTTCTTGTTCTTTGTGCCTTTGTTACTCTGTGCCTTTGTGCCTCAAGCTATCGGCTTTAGCCGATAGTAGTTGACTTGACATCAGGTGTTCTAATATCTCTCTTCTAATTTTCACGAAATCCATGCTTGTTCTATCCCTGGGAAACTCCAAATTTATACTGACTTCCAGCACCACTTCTCCAGGCCTGGAAGAAAAACAGACTACCCTTTGAGATAAGAATACCGCTTCATCAACATTATGGGTTACAAATATTATAGTATCCCCTCTCACCCTCCATATATCTATCAGGAATTCCTGGAGAGAATTTCTGGTCTGGGCGTCTACCGAACCGAAGGGCTCGTCCATCAATACTACCTTGGGTTCATTGATCAGTGTCCTGGCAATAGCCACCCTCTGTTTCATTCCACCTGAGAGTTCCTTAGGATATTTATTCTCAAAACTCTTCAATCCGACCATCTCAATATATTTTAATGCTTTTTTTTTTCTCTCCTTTCGGGAAGTGTTTTTCAATTCTAAACCGAACTCTACATTCTCAATAACCGTACGCCAGGGGAATAAGGCATACTCTTGAAAGACTATTCCTACCTCACGACCGGGGGTTTCGATCTCTTCACCGTTTAAAAGTGCCTTTCCAAAGGATGCCTTTTCAAAACCAGCAATAATACGAAGCATAGTAGTCTTGCCGCAACCACTGGGACCCACAACCGATACAAACTCGCCGTCATTCACCAGAAGGTTGATATTCTTCAGGGCTTCCACATTCACCTGGTCGGTAGTATTAACAAAGGTCTTACTCAGATTGATTAACTCTAATGCCAATCTCTTATCCCTTCAAAAAAACGTTTTCGACAAAGCGAAAAGGGAATTTTTCAGTGTGAACTAATTAGAGGTTGCATGCTTCAACAATATATGCCAAACACCTTTCCATCCTGAATCTTTGTTATGGTAACAGATATTTCCTCATTTACTACATCCTCCCCTACATCTATCAACACAGGGATGTAGTTTCGGGAAAATCCTTTCAGATATTTCGTGCCCACATCCCTTTTGGACTCGATCAGGACCGAAAGCCTCCTTCCAAGAAATCTCCTGTAGAATTCTTCTCTCTTCCTGCTTCCGAGGGATCGTAGTATTTCCCCCCTCTTTTTTATAGTCTTGCTGTCTACCTGATCCGGAAAGTCAGCAGCAGGAGTCCCGGGCCGTCTGGAATATGGAAAGACATGGAGGTATCCTATAGGAAGCTCCTCAATTACACTCACGGTATTGGTAAAATTCTCATGGGATTCTCCAGGGAAACCTACTATGACATCAACCCCTATATTCAAATCAGGCATGGCTGAAACGAGTTTCTTTGCCAGTTCCTTAAAGAGTTCAGAAGAGTAAGGCCTATTCATCCTTTTCAGTACTTCATCGTCCCCGCTCTGCAGAGGGATATGCAGGTGATTACAGATTATCGGTGAAGATGATATAAGGTCTATCAGATCGTCATCGAATTCAGTCGGTTCAATAGAGCTCAGTCTGATTCTGCAAGAGATGCCTTCATGTCCTATTGACCTGAGTAGATTCGAAAGTCTGGTAGGTGGCATTAAATCCCATCCGTAAGAACCCAGGTGTATACCCGTAAGGACTATCTCTCTATAGCCCAGCTCTGCCAGCTTAGACATACTCCTTATGGTCTCTTCTTTTTGGAGGCTTTTGCTCCTTCCCCGGGCATAAGGAATGATACAGTAAGAACAGTACGAATCACAACCATCCTGAACCTTTAGAAATGCCCTTGTGTGTTCAGGGAAGGCGGGTATCTCATTGGTTATTTCAAGAGAAACTTCCTTCCTTGGAAAGCCATTGATAAGATCGAGAATTCTTTCCTTTTCACCAATTCCAACTGTATAATCCACTCCTTGAATCTCTTTTATCTCCTGAGGAGCCCTCTGTGCATAACATCCGGTAACTATTATCAAGGCATCCGGATTTAATCTATGTGACCTTCGTATAAGCTGACGGGATTGATAGTCTGCCCTCTTCGTAACCGTACAGGTATTTACTATATAGACATCTGCTTCTTGGTCAAACGGTACGAAACTAAATTCGGCCCCTTCCAGAAGCTTGTGGATTACGGCAGAATCATATCTATTAACCTTACATCCCAGAGTTGCAATAGCTATCTTCTTCAAATCTTACCTGTATAAAAACCGGTGGACAGGTATCTCTCGCCACTGTCTGCCAGTAGGGCAACCATCTTGCCTTTATCCAATACCTTGACTTTTTCAAGGGCTGCAAACATAACCGCCCCTGAACTAACCCCTGCTAAGATACCCTCTTTTCTAACCATGTCCCTGGCTGTTTTTATCGCTTCCTCATCTGAGACCCTTATAATCTCATCTACCCATCTCCGGTCATATATCTCAGGTATCCTGGACTGTTCAAGGTTTTTTAAGCCATACACCTTATGGTTGGGATAAGGCTCTACTCCTATGACTTTGACCTCAGGTTTCAACTCCTTCAGCCTTTTGCCCACCCCTATTATAGTACCAGAGGTGCCTATTCCGGCTACAAAGTAATCAACCTCTCCATTGGTATCCTTCCATATCTCCCTGCCCGTGGTCTCATAATGCGCCAGGACATTATTCTTGTTGAAATTCTGCCCCACCAAAAAGTATTTCTCCGGATACTGTTTATAGAGTCTCATGGCTTCATCCCTTGCCCCATCCGGCCCCTTTTCGGCAGGTATCAGGAAGACCTTTACTCCATAACACTCTAATAAATTTCTTTTTTCAATGCTTGCAGATTCCAGCAAGGTAACCGCCACCCTGTAGCCCTTCACAGCAGCTACCATTGCAAGGCTGATACCCATATTGCCGCTGGTGGATTCCAGAATAATCTTATCCTTGTTCAGGATTCCTTCTTCCTCTGCTTTGGAGATTATATAACAGGCTACCCTGTCTTTAAGGCTCCCACTTGGGTTAGCACTCTCTATTTTGGCCATTAGTGTAACCCTATTGTTGGGGTTCATGCGGCCTATTTTCACTAAAGGCGTATTGCCAATGGTCTCCAGTATACTATTCTCTACCACTTCTCAGATACTCTCCTTTATCCACCCACCACCTATAACCACATCTCCATCATAGAAGACAACGGCCTGGCCAGGTGTAATGGCCTTCTGTGGTTTTTTAAATCTTACAAGAACATTCCCGCCATCCTGGGGTATAATAGTCGCTTCCGTATCCTTATATCTGTACCGAATCTTACAAGAAGCGGTAATCTCCGAATCTAAATCCGGGAACAAAATCCAGTTGAGATCCTCAGCAATTAAACCGTTACACAATAAGTCCTCATCCCTTCCCACTATTACACTGTTACTTTTTAAGTCAAATCCCAGGACATAATAGGGATGAGAAGCCGGAATGCCCAACCCTTTTCTCTGGCCTATGGTAAACAGGTGAATCCCTTCATGTTTACCCAGGACTTCCCCATTTTTGTTAATGACGTTACCCCTGGTAGATTTGTCCCTCCCTATTCTCCCAGTTATAAACCTTCTATAGTCATTGTCCGGGATGAAGCATATCTCCTGACTCTCTTTCTTATAGGCCACTTTAAGTCCAAGGTTCGCTGCTATTTCTCTAACCTCTTTTTTAACAAAATCTCCTATTGGGAAAACCAACCGTTTGATTTCCTTTTGTTTTAAAGTAAAGAGAAAGTAGGATTGGTCTTTTTCGGCATCTACTCCTTTAAGTAACAGGTATCGCCCCCTTGAATCATCCCAACTTATCCTTGCATAATGTCCAGTTGCCAGATAATCAGCCTGAAGCTCCAGGGCTTTCCTTAAGAGAACCTCAAACTTCAACTTTTGATTACACAGGATACAGGGGTTAGGTGTTCTCCCATCCATATATTCGGATACAAAATAGTCTATGACCTCTTTTCCGAATTCATCCTCTAAGTTAAGTACATAAAAAGGTATCTCCAGTTTGTCGGCTACTGCCCTTGCATGATAGATATCTTCAGGAGAGCAGCAGCTCCTGAGCCCTTCATCTCCCTGGCTGGAATAATCCCAGATTTGCATGGATACCCCAATGACATCATAACCCCTCTCCTTCAACAGGGCAGCCGCCACCGAGCTATCCACCCCTCCGCTCATGGATACTACAACCCTTTTTTGGCATTTATCTCTCATAGGGTTGTCTCCTTCAGAGTACCGAAGAGAAAGAGTAGCTTTTCATCGCGAATTGAAGGTTTTTTCGGTAACGATTCTTAGCGAATGAAACGTCAGCAAATTCAACTGGTTGACCCGCCAGAGGCGGGGAGTTTTGAATTTGCAGTGAAATGAGCTTTAGAGTCGTCGAAAAAAGCTTGCTGAGCAGGGAAGAGCTACTCTTTTGACGTTTTTTAACAGCATGTTTCGCCGTCACTTTGATTCACTTCTTTTCTCAGAATAAAGAGGGGACATGGAGCGAAGCCTGTTTACTATCCCTGGAAGCACACCGAGCACATATTCAACATCCTCCTCAGTATTACCCAGCCCCAGACTAAACCTAAGAGAACCCTGAGCAATTTCCGGCGTAATATCCATAGCTGTTAACACATGAGAAGGCTTCAGTGACCCAGATGTACATGCCGATCCGGATGAGACTGCAACCCCTTCCAGGTCTAGGTTCAGCAAAAGGGATTCCCCCTCGATAAATTCAAAACTGAGGTTTAAGGTGTTAGGAATCCTATTTACAGGATGGCCGTTTAATTTTACATGGTCCAATTTATCAATGATCCCTTTATAAAGTCTATCTCTCAGTTTTGTAATATGCTTTAACTGGGATTCCATATCCCTATTTACTATCTCACATGCCTTGCCCAGTCCAACTATGCCGGGGATATTTTCAGTTCCTGCCCTCCTGCCGCCTTCCTGGTGGCCACCATGTATCAGAGGCACAAGGGGCACCCCCTTTTTTACATACAAGCAGCCTATGCCCTTTGGTCCATATAGTTTATGCCCGGACAGGGAAAGAAGATCAACCTTCAAATCCTTTACATCTATAGGTATCTTCCCTACTGCTTGAACAGCATCGGTATGGGATATAATACCGTTATCTGCAGCAATCTCCCCTACTTCTTTTATGGGAAAGAGGGTTCCGGTTTCGTTATTGGCATACATAATACTTATCAATACCGTTTTTTTAGTAATAGAATCCCTCAAGTCATCTAAATCAATCATTCCATCATGATCCACAGGCAGATAAGTTACTTTACAGCCTCTCTTCTCCATATACTGACAGGTAGTTAAAACAGCAGGATGTTCTACCTGGGTTGTTATAATATGGTTCGATTTCTTCTTTAGGACATTGGCGACCCCTTTAATGGCAAGATTATCACCCTCTGACCCGCCGCCGGTAAAGACGATTTCAGATGGGTCTGCGTTCAAGAGATTGGCTACTTTCTCTCTAGCCTCGTCAATATATTTCTTTACTCCTCTCCCTGCCCAATGGATGCTGGATGGGTTGCCAAAATTGTCCTTCAAAAAAGGCAACATAGCATCTAATGCCTCTGGATGGAGAGGGGTAGTAGCGTTATGGTCCATATAGATTTTTTTCATCCCTACCTCCGCTTAAAATCATTGTATCCTTATCCAATTTATTAGACCTTACGGTTTTTGTCAAGCAGTTATAGACCCCAACAACATATCACTTGCACTTGCAATTTTTTGTACTTATGTGTTAGAGTGCAGGTAACTATTCAGGTAGGCACAAAGGCACAGAGCACCAAAGGCACAAAGTAGGAAAAAACAACGAAACAACCCTGCTCTGCTTTGTGCCTATGTGCCTTTGCCACTTTGTGCCTGAGTAGTTACAATTTTACAATAAGATTAATGGCTCTTCTGGGTTTGTTGTGCATAAATTCATTTTTCTTTCGGTTCTTTGATAAAGGAAGTTATGACTTTGAGCATCAGGTATTCCTGATCCTTAATGCCGTACGCTCTGCGTTGGATGACACGGATCTTATTATTCAAGCATTCCATGAATCCAAGTGAAACCTTGTGATCAGGATGGCAGTAACTGATTATCCCGTCCCAGTGGCGTTCAATGATAGCAGCAAACTTCTCAAAGGGTTTAAGCCGCTGCCAGCTCAACTGATCTTTCCAGCTTTCAAAGAACTTTCGAGCCCAGATTGGATTTATGGGACAGCAGCGTATATCGCTGCCCCTTGATAAATCTACGTTCTTTCTCATTGACACGTTTGTACTCGCTGCGTCTGACCTGATCAAGGGCGTCTGCCAAATGACGCATGATGTGAAACTTGTCATAGACAATCTGTGCGTTGGGAGCATGATTCAGCGTTGCTTTGCGAAAT
>JACQWO010000062.1 GCA_016209225.1 Desulfobacterales bacterium | reverse complement strand
ATAAAAATCAAATCACTGTTATCGCAATAACCCCTCATCCGTAAACTAAGGAGGCATTACGTGTCTTTCACCCGTTTAAAATTAGTTTGCGGTCATTTCCGATAACGTTCCCGGGCTTTGCGAAGTGCGAAGCATTTGGACAGCAGTCTTTTAGCCCGTGTTATCTGCTGTTGCGGCCGGAATCATTTTGAGAGTTCTTTAAATTTCTCTACTGTCAAATCAGCATCCCTGAGAATGCTTGTCAAGACTTTCGGGTGGAGAATCTTTCCTGAATGATAAGGTATTGTTGCCCTTCTGCCTTTTTTATTCTTGTATATCTTGTGGCTCCCACTCTGCCGTGAAAAGGAAAAACCTGCTTGTTCTAACACCCTGCTTACATCAGCAGCAGTTACCCTCGGTAGTTTTTCACTCATAATGCTACTTCCATCATGGTGAGACTTACTGATTCTGCCTGAGGAATTTCTTCACTGCTTTCAATTCTGTCTTCTATGTGAAGGCGGATAGCGTCTTTGATATTCCCCAAAACCTCTTCATAAGTGTCACCTTGTGTGTAGCAACCCTGAAGTTCGGGACAGAGAGCAAAATAGCCATCAATGTCCCTCTCAACAACAACTGAGAATTTATATATACTCATTTCCCCCTCCCATTTAAACCAACATTTATCAAACTTTCTTGACTCTACCCTATATTCAACTAATGGGTGAATAGGATTTCTGGTCTTGATGGTCTTTCTTCACTCTTTAACACAATCTTCACACCCTCTTCCTAAAATAGGTGCTTTTAATTATTTCTCCCTATCCGCAATTGCAGATAACTTGTTCATAAGCGTAATAAGTTCGTTTATCCCCTCAAAATTGGGGTTATAGACGAACCTGTTTCGTTTATTCCGATTCTGGCTGAAAAGCCAGAATCCCTATCCTATAACTTTTTATTTTAGTTATCACCTCCTTCTTTCAGGTCTATACTATCCAGTGGACTTCTGATCTTTCCAAGGCTTTTTGTGCTGACATGGGTATATATCTCGGTCGTCTTGCTGTCCTTATGCCCCAATAATTCTTGAATATACCTCAAGTCCGTTCCTCCTTCCAGCAAATGTGTAGCAAAGCTGTGCCTGAGACCGTGTACTGTTATCTCTTTTCTTATGCCGGCTCTTTCACATGCCTGCTCAAATATCTTCTGAACACTTCTTATTGAAAGGTATCTATCATCCCTTGCACCTCCGAAAAGCCACTTTTCAGGTCTGTACTTCTTCCAATATTGTCTTATGATTTCCAAAGCTTTTTCAGAAAGCAATGTATATCTGTCCTTCCTGCCCTTTGCACCTTTAATATGAATCAGCATCCTTTTGCTATCTATATCCTCTGGTTTTAATCTTACCACTTCTCCAACCCTCAATCCAGCAGAATATACAAGCATCAGGATTGCCCTGTGTTTCAGATTGTCAACCGAGTTAATGATTTTTGCAACCTCTTCTTTGCTTAAAACTACCGGAAGTTTTTTATCCTTCTTGGGTCTTTTTACCTCATAGATAAATTTCTTCTTAAGGACAGTCCCATAGTAGAACTTCAGGGCATTAATAGCCTGATTCAATGTCGAGGTTGCAGATTCTCTTTCTTCTGCAAGATAAAGTAGATAGTCTTTTATATCATTATCTTTGATTTTAGACGGCTGCTTGTCGGCAAAGGTAAGGAAATCTTTGTTGTAATAAATATAGCTCTTAACGGTTTTATAACTGTATTTTCTCGATACAAGCTCTCTGCGAAGGTCTTCAAAGTCTAACTCCCCTCTCTCCCCTCTTAACTTAAGAGGGGATGGGGGAGTTAGTGCAGGGTCTATGTGGATTTCTTCTCCTTCAAAAACCTTTAAAATCTTTTTTAAGGTTTCATCAGTATTAAGAAAGCTCCAGTACTTTTTATCAGGATGCCACTTGCGGCTTTCAATGGCTTTGACCTTTTCAACAAGCTGAGGGTCATATGGAAAGGAAACTGCTATTCCGTCTGGGCTATCCTTGCTGACTGTTACTACCCCATAACTGATCCTCCCTGGATAAGATGAGGCTTATATGGTTTGATTATTGATTAAAACCCTAGTAGTGTCAAGGGGTTTTTCATCCTTACCCCCTAACTCTCTCTCGTATGGGGGGGGGGCAGGAGAGAAAAAAGGGTTTAGCGGTGAACGGTGAGCTATTTAATGATTCTGCTGATGTTTGCTCCAGTGGAATTTTTCAGGGAGAAGTAGTTAAGTAAACGCTAAATCCAAATTAGTTATTGTAAGAATCCAATTCACATTTTAGGTCCCTGGTCATAAGCTCAGTCACAACATCCTTGGCAGGTTTATCTTCGTAAAGCAAACGATAGATTTGCTCTGTAATAGGCATCTCTACGTCCATGTTTTTGGCAATGCGATAGACAGCCTTGGTAGTCTTTACCCCCTCAGCCACCATCTTCATCTCGTTTAATATCTCTTTGAGTTTCATTCCCTTTCCTAGCTTAAAGCCTACTGACCTATTCCTGCTTAGATCACTGGTACAGGTCAGGACCAGATCTCCTAAACCGGCAAGCCCTGAAAAGGTTAAGGGGTTTGCCCCCATTTTAACACCCAGGCGGGTTATCTCCGCTAAACCACGAGTAATTAACGCAGCTCGCGTGTTATGTCCGAAACCCAATCCATCAGATGCTCCAGCGGCAATGGCAATAACATTTTTTACTGCTCCGCCCAATTCTACTCCAATAACATCGGAATTTGTATAAACCCTGAAGTAAGATGTTGCAAAGATCTCCTGTACAATCCTAGCTGCCTCCATGTTTTCTGAGGCAACCGCTACGGCCGTCGGGGTTTTTTGAATGACTTCCTTAGCAAAACTGGGGCCTGACAGATAGACCATAGTCTTATGTAATTTGCCAGGCAGTACCTCTTTAAGCACATGGGACATGGTCATCAAAGAATCACTCTCAATTCCCTTAGATGCACTAATTATAATTGATTTTTCAGACAGGTATGGGAGGGTTTGAGAAATAACGCTTCTTACTACGTGGGAGGGGGTAACCGATACAAGTATGTCTTTATTCAGACAGACCTCAGCAAAAGAGGTAGTAGGGTTAATATTCTTGGACAACCTAAATTTTGGGAGGTAAACCGGGTTCTCTCTTTCTCTCTTCAATATCTCACAAAGATCTGGTTCAAAAACCCAAAGGGTAACTGTATAGCCTTTTTCTGCAACAAGGTTTGCAAGAGCGGTTCCCCAGCTCCCTGCCCCTATTACTCCAATATTTTTTTTCATCAATTCCTTTTTTTTATTCTATTCTCCTTTAGCTTTGCTCATTATCTGCCAATCTGGCTACGCCAACAACCTTTTCTTCCTTGTCTACATCAATCAACGTTACCCCCTGGGTGTTTCTTCCTATTATTGAAATACCTTTAGCGCTGATTCTGATAATCTTCCCTCGATCAGTGATGAGCATTAAGTCATCCTGGTCGGTTACCTGTTTTATGGCGACAACAGATCCATTCCTCTGGGTGGCTTTTATTGTAATTACACCTGCACCACCCCTCCCTTGAGCCCTGTACTCTGAGCCCTTTGTCCTTTTGCCAAAACCATTTTCAGTGACGGCAAGAATGGCAGTATCATTGTTTATGATTTCCATGCCAATGAGTTCATCATCCTTTGCCAGTTTGATGCCCTTGACGCCTCTGGTTACCCTTCCCATGCTCCTAACCTGGGCCTCTTTAAACCTTATAGATTTCCCTGATTTAGTACCAAGGAAGATATCTTGCGTTCCGTCGGTCAGTCTTACGGAGATTAGCCGATCTCCTTCATCAATATTTATGGCAATTATTCCATTGACACGGGGGTTACTGTAAGCAGTGAGAGGGGTCTTCTTTATAATCCCATTCCTTGTTGCCATGGTAACATATTTGTTATCTTTAAATTCTCGCACAGGCAGGATTGCAGAGATGTTTTCATCAGAACCCAGGTTCAGTAGATTGACAATAGCTTTACCTCGGGATACCCTTCCAGCCTGGGGGATCTCATAGACCTTTCGCCAAAAAACCTTACCTTTATCTGTAAAAAAGAGCATAAATTCTCTGGTCGAAGCAACGAACAGGTGTTCAACAAAATCTGTGTCGTTGGTGGTTGTCCCTATCTTACCTTTACCACCACGCCTTTGACTTCGATAAAGGGATATGGAGTTTCTCTTTATATAGCCACTATGGGTAATGGTTACAACCATGTCTTCTTCAACGATCATGTCCTCCAGACTAATTTCCGTATCCTCTTCTATAATCTCTGTTTGCCTCTCGTCACCATACATCTGCTTTAATGCCATCAGCTCTTCCACAATGATATCCAAAACAAGCCTTTCATTTGCCAGGATCTGTTTATATTTCTCGATTAACTTTAAAATCTCCATATAATCTTCTATGATTTTTTCCTGTTCCAGCGCAGTGAGCCTTTGTAGCCTCATGTCCAGGATTGCCTGAGCCTGGAGATCAGACAAAGAAAATCTACTCATTAGGCCTTCCTTGGCGACCTTCGGGTTCGCGGAGGATTTGATAAGGGCTATAACTTCGTCCATGTTTTCCAGGGCAATCCTCAAACCCTCAAGGATATGGGCCTTGTTCTCCGCCTTCTTTAATTCAAAAGATGTCCTTCTTGTGACGATCTCTTTTCGATGGTTCAAAAAATGGTATAGGACCTCTTTTAAGTTTAGGAGCATTGGTTGACCACCAACAATGGCCAGGATTATTATACCAAAGCTACCCTGCATTTGGGTGTATTGATAGAGTTGGTTAAGGATAGCCTTTGCAATTTCATCCCTCTTTAATTCAATAACTATCCGCATTCCTTCTCTATCTGATTCGTCTCTTAGCTCTGAGATCCCCTCTATCTTCTTTTTTCTTGATAATTCAGCTATGCTTTCGATCAGTCTTGCTTTATTCACCTGGTAAGGAAGCTCTGAAATCACGATGCTTTCTTTGCCACTGTCCTTATTCCTTTCAATAATTGCCCTGGCCCTTATATGTATTATTCCCCTTCCTGTTTTATAGGCTTCTTTTATGCCCCTTTTGCCACAAATGAATCCAGCAGTGGGGAAATCAGGCCCTGAAACCAGCCTCATTAAGTCATCGATGCTGATATCTGGGTCCTCTATCAAGGCAATAATCCCCTCTATTATTTCTCTCAGGTTATGAGGTGGTATATTTGTGGCCATTCCAACGGCAATTCCAGAAGAGCCATTAATCAATAAATCTGGGAGTTTCGATGGAAGGACTGTGGGCTCCGTAAGGGAATTATCATAAGTTGGGACAAAATCAACAGTCTCTTTCTCAATATCCGACAGAAGTTCTGAAGCCAATCGGGTCATCCTTATCTCTGTATATCTCATGGCTGCCGGCGGATCTCCATCTACAGAACCAAAATTCCCCTGCCCATCAATCAAAGGATATCGCATTGAAAAATCCTGGGCCATACGGACTATAGTATCATACACAGCTGAATCACCATGGGGATGATACTTTCCGATAACATCACCGACAATCCTGGCGGATTTCTTATACGGCTTATTCCAATCATTACCCATCTCATTCATGGCATAGAGAATTCTTCGATGTACGGGTTTTAATCCGTCTCTCACGTCGGGTAGTGCCCTGCCTACAATGACGCTCATTGCATAATCCATATAGGATTTTTTCATTTCATCTTCAATACTTACAGGTATCTTCTGTTGTTGTAAATGCATATGCTCCTCAAGGGTTTGTTTAGGCTGAAGGCTGAAGGCTGTTAGTCACATTTTCGAGTCGCATTCTGGAACATCCAACTCATTTTCCTCCTACAGGCTAACTGCCTACAGCCTATCCACCTGAGCAGTTACTTAAAACTCATATATCCAAATTCCTGACATCCATGGCATGTTTATAGATGAATTCCCTCCTGGGTTCAACCTGGTCTCCCATTAGAACAGTAAATATGTAGTCTGCCCCAACAGCATCTTCCGTCTTCACCTGCAGGAAAGTCCTTGTTTCAGGGTTCATTGTGGTTTCCCAGAGCTGATCTGGGTTCATCTCGCCCAAACCCTTGTATCTCTGTATCTCATAGCCCTTTTTTGCTACTGAGAGGATATATTCAAGTACTTCTTCTAAGTTCTTTGCCTCAAATCTGCTTCCATTATCTTCGATGATGATGGGTGTTTTGCTGGTAATTCCAAAACTTTTGGACAACTTTCGGAGTTCTTCAAATTCCGGGGAATTCAAAAGACTAAAGTCTATAATGGTTTCATTAGGGGTACCATTTTTCCAGGAGGTACAGCGGGCTTTAAAACAGTTATGTTCCATATCCTCCGATAATTCAAATTCAATCCGTGGAGCCTCTGACTGTAATACACCTATTTGAGCCGTAATGTCTTCTATTGTACCGGCCAGCCTCTTCTGGTCGTTTAATGTCTCTTTAGTAAAGGCATGATCCTGAGCCAAGATATTAATAATACTCCCATCTTTCCTTTTTTTCTCAACCTTTTCTAGAATCTTTTTATACCTAATTACTTTTTTCATTAGACCTGTCAATCGACTGCCTGAGATGGGGCCTTGTGTTTCGTTCGTGACCAGTCTTACATTCTCCACTCCAGACTCCAATAGGTAGTCTTCCATGGAGGCCTCATCCTTTATGTACCTATTCTGCTTTCCTTTCTTAACCTTGAATAAAGGGGGTTGAGCTATATAAAGATACCCCTTTTCTATAAGATCGGGCATTTGGCGGTAAAAAAAGGTTAAAAGCAATGTTCGGATATGAGCTCCGTCTACATCGGCGTCGGTCATGATGATGACGTTGTGATAACGAAGTTTGTCCAGGTTAAAATCCTCTTTACCTATGCCTGTCCCCAGGGCGGTAATAAGGGTTTTTATCTCTTGACTTTCCAACATCTTGTCGAATCGGGCTTTTTCCACATTCAGTATCTTTCCCCTTAGGGGTAGAATGGCCTGGTTTCTTCGGTCCCTTCCCTGCTTTGCAGATCCTCCTGCAGATTCACCCTCAACCAGATACAACTCACTTCTGGCAGGATCCTTTTCTTGACAATCGGCCAATTTGCCTGGTAATGAGCTGACCTCAAGGGCACTTTTCCTCCTGACCAGTTCTTTGGCTTTTTTGGCTGCTTCTCGAGCCCTGGCTGCATCAATGGCCTTTGACACGATTTTTCTGGCAATAGCAGGATTTTCTTCGAAATAGGTTCCTAACTTCTCGTTGAGAAAGCCCTCTACCACTCCTTTAATCTCACTGTTGCCCAGTTTGGTTTTGGTTTGGCCTTCAAACTGGGGAGATGGGAGTTTGATGCTGATAACTGAGGTTAACCCCTCTCTGATATCCTCACCGCTCAGGCTCTCCTTGAGGTCCTTCATTAACTGGTTGTTGGTGGCGTAAGAATTAACTGTGCGGGTAATGGCCGATTTAAATCCACTGAGGTGTGTTCCTCCTTCATGAGTATTGATTGTATTTGCGAAGGAAAAAATGTTTTCAGTATAGCCCTGATTGTACTGAAGGGCAATCTCTATGGAGACGTCCTCCTTCTCCCCTTCAAAATATATGGGCTTAGGGTGTATTACGGTCTTGTTCTTACTCAGGTGTTCAACAAAGGATACAACACCTCCTTTGTAATGAAACTCGTGCTTCTTCTCTGAGCGTTCATCCTCAATAGTAATAAGGATACCCTTGTTTAGAAAGGAGAGCTCTCGAAATCTTTGGGATAAGGTATCAAAATTGAAATCAATTTCTTCAAATATCTGATCATCCGGTTTGAAGGTAATTTTTGTTCCCGTTCGTTTGGTCTTTCCTATGGCCTCTAGTTTTGTCTTGGGGGTACCTCTTTCATAAAGCTGGTGGTATACGTTGCCGTCGCGTCTGATTTCCATATCTAAATGCTCGGAAAGGGCATTTACTACAGAGATTCCAACTCCGTGTAACCCCCCGGACACTTTATAGCTTTCATGATCAAATTTGCCCCCTGAATGTAGTGTGGTCATCACCACCTCTGCAGCCGGTTTCCCTTCCGTCTTATGCAAGTCCACAGGGATACCTCTGCCGTTATCTTCAACAGTAAAGCTGTTATCTATGTGTATAATAGTATCTATTCTGTCGCAATGGCCGGCCAGGGCCTCGTCAATACTGTTGTCAATCACTTCATAGACCAGATGATGGAGTCCCCTGATACCTGTTGATCCAATATACATTGCAGGCCTCTTTTTAACTGCTTCAAGCCCTTGCAAAACCTTAATTTTATCGGCGTTATAAGCACTGCTCATGTTTGCTCCAATGGAAATATTTTATTTTTGAGGATGAACTAATTGTTTGGCCTTGAAAATTTTCCTTTTCCGCTCTTTGGTGCAGTTTTTTTGACCCATCTATGAATTGCTTCATGCCTTTTAAAAACGGTTCACCGTTCACGGTTTAACAGTGAACGATTTAATGATCCTGCTCATGTTCCCTCCAAAGGGAATATTTCATTTTTCAGTACTCTATAGTCTACAACATAATGTAGTAAAAGTAAATTAAAATACTACATATGGTATAAAAACCTTAAATATCAAGTTAGTTCTATTCGTTTTATTTGTTCGGTTAGTTCTGATTAACGTTTATTGACGTCCTCCCTTACTGACCTCCACACAACAGCGGGCTTAAGCCCGCTGTTGTGTATTCAACATCAAACCAATGAAACCAATCAAACAACTCTATTTACCCACGTCCAAAAAGGAAATTCCTATACGATGGACTTACCGTCCCTTTAATGTTTCTATAATCCTATCCAGGTCATCCAGGGAATAAAACTCGATTTCTATCTTTCCTCTTCCCCCTTTTCTGGCAACTATCTTTACCTGGGTCCCAAATTGCTTTATAAGCTCATTTTTAATGGCATTTAAATGGATATCCTTGTCTCTTTCCAGTGGTTTGTTTTTTTTCTCCTTTTTTAATCCCCTGACCATCTTCTCTGTCTGCCTGACGGAAAGCCCCCTCTTTAAAACCTGTCTGTAAGCCTCTCTCTGTTTTGCCGGGGTTTCCAGGCTCAAGAATGCCCTTGCATGTCCCATCGTGACAACATCTCTTGATAGACCATCCCTTATCTCCAGAGGAAGCTTTAATAAACGAAGGTAGTTGGTAATTGTGGATCTATCCTTCCCAACCCTTTTTGCAACCTCTTCTTGAGTCAAGGTGAATTCTTTCGTGAGTTGTTTGTATGCTTCCGCCTCTTCCAGGCAACTCAGATCTTCCCTTTGGATATTCTCAATCAAAGAAAGTTCCAGGACTTCGGTATCGGAAGCCTTCTTTACAATTACAGGAACTTCTGTGATACCAGCCCTCTTGGCAGCCCGCCACCTTCTCTCTCCTGCAATCAACTCATAACCATCCCCAACATCTCTGACGATTAAGGGCTGAATAATTCCCTTCTCTTTTATCGAGACAACGAGTTCTTCTATCCCTGCCTCATCAAATCCTTTTCTTGGCTGAAATTTATTGGGTTGAATGTCTTCCACATTGCAGTAAACATAGTTGTCTTTGTCATCATGCTGGTTAATCTCTGGGATTAATGCACCCAATCCCTTCCCTAATACCTTTCTCTTAGTCACTGCCCTGTCCTTCCGTTATTCATAATTTGATGGACTCGTAAAAAGTCAAAATTGGGATGGCAAAGTAAAAAGCTCCAGATGCAAGGCGTGCAAATCCGAAGGAGTGAGGCGTACTTAGGAGTACGCCGCAATGATTTACCCTGTTAAATGGTTGCGCTGAAAGTGTGTCCAATTTCTAAGGTCTTTTGGAAATCAGAATACACGAACCCCCATGATCATGGATTTAACAGGGCAGGGGATGCAGCGGAATCCCGATTCATCGGGACAGATGGACTTTTTACTTTGCCATCATAATTTCTTCTGCCAATTGTAGATAGCTCCTCGCCCCTTTACAGTTTATGTCATAGATTAAAATTGGTTTGCCAAAGCTTGGACATTCAGCCAACTTTACATTTCTTGGTATCATAACGTTAAAGACCTTATCCTTGAAATGTGTCTTTACTTCTTCGACAACCTGTTGACAGAGATTATTTCGGTTATCAAACATAGTCAGCAGTAATCCTTCTATTTCCAGCCTGGGATTTAAACTTTTTTTAACCAACCGTACCGTCGTTAAAAGCCTGCTTAGGCCTTCCAGTGCATAGTATTCACACTGAACGGGCATTAGTATCGAGTCGGCCGCTGCAAGAGAATTGAGGGTTAGCAGACCCAGGGACGGGGGGCAGTCAATGATAATATAGTCGTACTTATTCTCTATTTTTTGAATGACTTTACGGAGACAGAACTCCCTTGAAGGAAGGTTGACCAGTTCGATCTCGGCTCCTGTAAGATCAATATTTGAGGGTAGTACGTCAAGAAAAGTCAATTCTGTCTTTTTTATGACATCCTCAACGTTCTTCTCTTCCATAAGGGCATGATAGATATTCTCTTTAATCTCATCTTTGTTAAGACCGACCCCGCTAGAGGCATTTCCTTGGGGGTCTATATCGACTAAGAGAGTCTGCTTTTCAGCCACAGCAAGAGAAGCAGCCAGGTTAACGGCTGTAGTGGTTTTACCTACTCCACCTTTTTGATTGGCTATACAGATGATTTTTCTCATTTATTCTTATTTGGTTCTTCTCCCAATTAGTTGGGAGAAAGTGGTCCAGGATTCGAGGGTTCAAGGATTCAAGCGTTTGTTTTCTAATGATTTTATCAGGGATTTCAGCATCCTTTAATTAACTTTGTAATTTTTAAGCATTTCACTCGAATCCTAGACCCCTTGAATCCTCATCATCGATCAACTAATTTGGAGATGATCCTTAAATAATAACACAGAATGTATCTTTTGAAAAGGGGAAATCGGATGTTTCACGTGGAACTTTTTACGAAGCCATCAAGATTATATGCTGGAAGATTGTATTCTTAGCGGACAGAAGGGTTGAGGGCAGAGTGTCTGGAAAATATAATAAGGCTTCTCTTTTCATTTAAGTACGGCAAGCAAAATTCAACTATATCAACAACAGCTAACCTCAGGTGGATCAAGGTTTCTTCATTATCAGCCAGTTCCTTTTTTGCCTCCCTTCCCCGCATAGCCATCAGGAGCCCGTCTCTTTTTAAGTAGGGCTCTCCTATAGCTAAAAATTTCCCTAAACCTGAAAATGCCCTTGAAATAACCACATCAAAGGGTGGCCCTATTTCACCATGCATATCTTTATCTTCAACTCTTCCATGTACTGCTTTAATCTTATTAAAGTGGAGTAGCCTTATTATGTGTTTTTGGAAGTTTACCTTCTTTAGGGTAGAATCAAGTAGTGTGACATCTAAAGATGGATTGGCAATCTTCAAAGGTACACCCGGGAACCCCCCTCCTGAACCAATGTCCAACAAAGAAGAGTCTTGAGGTATATAGTTCAACGGGGAAAGGGAGTCAATGAAATGTTTTATCACAATCTCTAAGTCATTATGTATGGCGGTAATATTTATTTTAGAACCCCACCTCTTTAGCTCCATTAGGTAAGTTTTAAATAATTCAATCTCCTTGAGGGTTAAAGAGACATTTATTTCATTTGCCCCTTTATAAAGGATTTCTTCAATAGATTCTTTCATCTTAGCGATTTTGTCCTCATTCATGCCTTCTATTTCACCGACCGTTATCCATTCTTCTTTCATCAGTCTGGCAAATACAAGGATAAGCATCGAGTATCTGTAGTAATGTTTGTCCTCTTGGTAGGATTTGTTTCTCAAAAAAGACGGGGATGAACTTTAAGATACAGGTCGTTAATGGATAAAAGCAAATTGCTTTTCGTAGAACTCTCTGGCAACAACCTGTTTTTCAGCGACATAGGAGAAAATTTCTTTGTAATTCTCAAAAAGAAGATTGACTATTCTGGTATCCAAAAGGCTACGATCAGAAAACTGTTTTATAATTTGTTTTTTCCATAATCTCTCAGTCCTCAAGATAATCGATGGTGTCTTTAATCTTATTTAAAATATTCATCGGCACCTCCCCCACATGCCCATCTTCGATATATGCTATGTACTTAGGGTCAACATCAATTAGTTTGGCCAACCTGCCCTGGGTCAATCCCTTACTCTTTTTAATCTCCTTAACCTTATCTATAATCTCTTCTCTGGTCATTTATCTTTCCCCTACATCCCCTTGGGTCTAAAAACTCACTCTAACCCTCTACTGGCAATCTTAATGGCACAAAATTCACCACACATAGTACAGACATCACTGTCTTCTGGTTTTCTACTGTTCCTTATTCTTCTGGCTTTTTCCGGATCCAGAGCCAGGTTGATTTGACTTTCCCAGTCCAGTTTCTTTCGGCTCATGGCCATCCTGTTGTCTTCTTCTATAGCGCCTTTTACCCCTTTTGCTATATCCGCGGCATGGGCAGCAATCCTTGAGGCAATTACACCTTCTCTTACATCATCGATAGATGGTAACCCCAGATGTTCTGAAGGTGTAACATAGCAAAGAAAATCTGCACCGGCTGACGCGGCAATTGCCCCTCCAATAGCAGAGGTTATATGGTCATACCCGGGGGCTAAATCGGTAACCAATGGCCCTAGAACATAGAAGGGTGCACCATGACATAACCTTTTCTCTAAAAGGACATTGGCTTCAATCTGATTGATAGGCACATGCCCGGGCCCCTCGATCATAACCTGTACATCCACAGCCCATGCCCTTTCTGTAAGTTCTCCAAGAAGGATCAGTTCCTGAACCTGCCCTCTGTCTGTGGCATCAGCCAGGCAACCTGGTCGAAGTCCATCTCCCAGACTAAGGGTAAGGTCGTATGCCCTGGCTATATCCAGTAAGCGATCAAAGTGCTCAAAGAGGGGGTTCTCTTTATTGTTGTATGCCATCCACTCAACCAAAAATGCCCCTCCTCGACTGACTATGTCCATTATTCGACCTTCTTTCTTAAGTCTCCCAACAGACTCACGGGTTACACCGCAGTGGACTGTAATAAAGTCAATACCGTCTTCAGCGTGCCTCTCTATTACTTTAAAGATATCCTCTACTGTCATGTGGACTATGGACTCTTTCTTCTTCTGTACAGTCTCAACAGCCGCCTGATAGATAGGGACAGTCCCAATAGGGACAGAAGACTCTCTTATAATCACTTTTCTTATCTCATCTACTTCTCCCCATGTACTCAAGTCCATAATGGTATCAGCGCCTGCTTTTATGGCTACCATCATCTTTTCGAGCTCTTCACTGACATCAACATGGTCTTTAGATGTCCCGATATTCGCATTTATCTTGGTCCTTAACCCCTTGCCAATGGCAAGAGGCTTTATGGATTTATGTTTAACATTATGGGTAATAACCGTATTGCCCTCTGAAATACCACGGCGGATAAACTCTTCCTCCACCCCTTCATCCAGAGCACACCTCTTCATTTCATCAGTGATTATTCCCTTTTTGGCATCCGATAATTTAGTCACTTTCCCCCCCTATATATTATTTTCTGAATTCTGACCTCTGACTTCTCTAAGCCCTTCACTTTGCAATCCTTAAAATTTCTTCTTTCAGTACTCTAACAGCTATTTAACCTGGGAAACCACATGGTAACGTTGAATCTCTTTTGAGAAGACACCATAAGGGTTGACAGGACCGTGTCCTCCACCCAAAGGCAAAGAGTTTCTGATGGCGCTGGTCACAAACTCTTTGGCATTCTTAACTGCCTGGTGAATATGGTTGCCTTTTGCAATCTCAAAAGTCAAGGCTGCCGAATATACGCATCCTGTCCCATGGGTGTTCTCAGTATGTACCCTTTCAGAATCATACTCGAAAAAACTTTTCCCGTCAAAAAGGATGTCTATTGATCTTCCCTGCAAATGACCTCCTTTGATAAGGACATTCTTTGCTCCCTTTTGGTATATATCTTTGGCAGCTTCCCTCATTTCGTCCAGGTTTTCGACCGGGTTTCTACAGATAACTGAGGCCTCATGAAGGTTTGGGGTAATGAGAAAAGCCAGGGGTATCAGTTCTTCGATAAGGGTACCTATGGCATCTTTGGACAGTAAAGTCTCTCCCCCTTTGGCAATCATAACCGGGTCTACAATGAGTTTTTCTATCCTGTACTCTTTAGTCTTCCTGGCAACGACCTTAATTACCTGAGCATTAGCCAACATCCCGGTTTTAACTGCATCCACCCCTATATCTGTGATAACGGAATCTATCTGTTTTTCTATAAATTCAGGGGAAATGGGATAGACATCCTGAACCCCCAGGGTGTTTTGGGCGGTCAGGGCAGTAATTACACTCATCCCAAAACCACCCAAAAGGGCAATGGTCCTCAAATCTGCCTGAATACCAGCCCCTCCCCCTGAATCAGAACCTGCTATTGTCAGTATCCTCTTCATAATAATAATTCTCTTTTCTGTCAAGTGCAATAGGTTCTTTAGGCTGTAGCTCCTACAGCCCCGTTGTACAATGGGGCTACAGTCTATCCACCTAAGCTATTTCTCTTCTAAATCGAACAGTTTCCTAACGGCATCAACAAAATAGTTCCCCTCACGGGTATTATCCAGCGTTTTTAATTGAGTTACAGGATAGTGAAGGATCTTATTAATAATTGAAGTTGTAAGGGCATCCAGCGCCTTTGCATCAATCTTTGAACTTCCATTCAAACTGGAAATGGTCTTTTCTACCTCCTTCTTCCTGATCTCCTCGAACCTTTCCCTGAGGGAGATAACCGTAGGAACAGCGCTTAAAGT
This sequence comes from Desulfobacterales bacterium, assembly GCA_016209225.1. Taxonomy (GTDB): domain Bacteria; phylum Desulfobacterota; class UBA8473; order UBA8473; family UBA8473; genus UBA8473. The sequence continues at coordinate 19,845 of JACQWO010000062.1, read as the reverse complement.
CCCCAACCATTTATTGAATTGTTCTATTTCCTTCTCTATTATCCTTTCAGCCTTTTTGGCCTCTTCCCCCCGCATTTTTATATTGGTACCAACTACCCCTTCCATGTCGTCTATATCGTAAAGATAGACATTGCTAATATCGTTTATCTTGGGGTCAATATCTCGGGGCACGGCAATATCAATAAAGAACATAGGTTTGTGCTTTCGTATTTTAAGGACTCTTACCACATCATCAGACCTTATGATATAATGGGCAGAGCCGGTAGAACTTATTACAATATCTGCCTGGTCCAGAAACAGGGTAATATCTTCAAAAACGGCAGGTCTGCCACCCAGCTCTTCAGCTAACTTTACTGCTCTGCTGTATGTTCTGTTGGCAATCAGAATTTCCTTAACCCCATGGTTCAGTAGATGTCTGGCTGCCAGTTCAGACATCTCCCCCGCGCCAATAAGCATAACAACCTTATTTTTTAAGGTATCAAAAATCTTTTTGGCCAATTCAACAGCGGCATAGCTTATAGAGACAGCAGACGTAGCGATTTTGGTCTCCGTCCTTACCTTTTTGGCAACTGAAAAAGCCCTATGAAGAAACCTATGGAGTATTACATCAGAGGTTTTATACTTATTAGTCAGGCTATAGGCATCCTTAAGCTGGCCTAAAATCTGAGGTTCTCCCATAACCATAGAATCCAAGCCGGAAGCAACCTGGAAGATATGTTTAATAGCGTCGTAAGAGTCATAAGAGTACAGGCAGGAATCTAACCGGCTCATTGGTATACCGTGATAGGAAGACAGGAAATTCCTGATTTCCTCTGTCCCTTCTCGAATATCTCTGGTAACTGCTACAATCTCTACCCTGTTACAGGTAGAGAGTATCAGTGCCTCACTAATCTGTGGTAGGCTTGTTACCCTTTTCAGAGGCTCTTCAATGTTTTCTGATGGAAAGTGCAACTTTTCCCTCAATTCAACAGGAGCCGTTTTATGATTTAAACCTACTACGATTATGTGCATTTGATACCTTAGTTCATGCTGAAAAAAGGGAAATTTTCGTAACTACTCAGCCACCGATCTACGCTGATCATCCTTGATATTTTTTCTTTTATTATCATATACAAATCTTCAATAATAAGCTCTGTGATTTCTTTGTATACAACAGCAAGCTTAAGCTTGCTGTTGTATCTGCGTCATCTGCGTTCATCTGTGTGAATCTGTGGCTGAATAGTTACAATTTAATCATCTATCATACGTATGTAACCCTGAAAGCAGGGTATTTACGCCAAGGAAGGAAAACATAACTGCAAGAAAACCAAGAATTGCAAAAATTGCGGCTACCCTGCCTCTCCAACCTATATTTATCCTTCCGTGCAGCAAAGCAGCGTAAAAGACCCATGTAAGCAATGACCAGACCTGTTTGGCATCCCAGCTCCAGAAAGCTCCCCATGCGTGCCTTGCCCATATTGAACCGGTAACCATTGCCATGGTAAGCAAGAGGAACCCTATAGTTAGAGAATAATGATTTATATCATCCAGTAGCTTTAAAGAGGGCAGCCTATGGTAAAAGGAGCCGATCTTTTTTGACTTTATCTGATGTTCCTGTATTAGATACATAACTCCGGCACAGAAGGCCAGGGCAAAAATAGCATCGCCCAGAAACGCCAGAATTACATGAATAGGCAACCAGAAGCTCCTCAATACAGGGGAGAGAGGGCCGATCTCTTCGGAAAAGGCAGAAGAAAGAAGGGTTAAGATGGATGCGACAGGTGAAATAAAAGAGCCAAGAGAAGTAATCCTATATTTAAATTGAATAAACAGATAGACACCAACTATTGCCCATGCTAGGAATGAAGGCGCTTCATAAAGGTTGGTTATTGGTGTGTACCCAGCTTCAAAGTACCTTACTATTAGACTTATGGTATGAAAGACAAAACCACTGGTCAGGATAATAGTGGCAACCTTGGAAATACGGGGTTTTTGTTTAAAGAGGTACAATAGATAGCTAAATGTTCCGGCTAAATAAAAGACCAATACGATCTTGAAAAACAGTGTGTTCATCTTTGAAACCCTTATAACACTTAGAGGTCGACCCCCAATTCACCCAACGAGTACCCCTTACCCAGGGCATCCAACAGGATACTATCCACCTTATCCTTTTTCCCTTCCTTTATAAGAGCAAGCATATTTGAGTCTACCAGTCTGTAGAATATTTTTCTGTTTTTTTCTGAATTGTTACCAGCCTTTAATAGCCTTTCTCGTACAGCGCCCATTATGGTCAGAAAGATGCTATACTCTTCTCCGTAGCCGGTTTCCAGCTTTTCACGTATCTTTTTCGCAAGGGCAGGGCTTTTTCCAGAGGTAGAGATGGTTATAACCAAATCATCCCGATCTACCACAGACGGAACTATAAAGTTACATCTCTTTGGCGTGTCTACTGTATTAACCAGGATCCCCTTTCCCAGAGCCTCCTGGCTGGACTCGGCATTTACCATGGGATCATTGGTAGCAACAAAGACCAGAAAGGCATCCTCAAAATCTCCTCTCTGGTACTCTCTGCATAAATGTTGGATTTTGCTATGGGATAGAAGCTCTTTTAATCGGGGAGTCAAATCAGGACTTATTACAGTGACTGCCCCGCCACATCTTAAAAGTGATTCTACCTTCCGTTCAGCAACCCCTCCACCACCCAGCACAACACATCTCTTGTCTGTTATGTCTATATTTATCGGGTAGTATTTCAGGTTCTTCTCCTATTTAGTTGCAAAAAAGGATTCGAGGATTCAAGGGGTCAAGGGTTCGAGTTTTCAGAACCAACTTTAATGACACGAACTGCAGTTGTGTGATGAACAAGTTCCACAACTACTGTCCCCGGCAGAGCTTGAAAAATTACCGCCGCTCTTGAAACTAAAGGTAGAGATCAACTTCGTAACCTTTGCCTTTTTACATTTTGGACAATTTACCTTTGGAGAAGTCCCGAAGACCAGTTCCTCAAATTCTTCCCCACAAAGGTCACATCTATATTCATATATTGGCATTCTTCAACTCCCTATCTTTAAAAAACTTACCTGTTTTTCCACCGCCTTAGATTCAATCCCCGCATCCTTCATCTGCAATGCGGTATTGGTTGTTATACGAAGTTATGGCTGCCTACTTTATGCTATTTAAAGATTTTGCGCCATGGCTGATGGCAACAATTTCGATAAGTTCGCCTTTGAGGCGATAGATAATCCTGTAGTTTCCGTAAATCTTTTCTCTTATGTTCTCATATCCATATTCCGGAACTATTCTGCCTGATTTGGGAAATTGAGGGATAGCTTTAACTATTTTGATTACTTTTTTGGCAAAAAGGATGGCGTAGTATTCAGAATCTTTAGCGATATAACTACAGATTTTTTCTAGGTTAGAAACTGCCCTTGGAGACCATTTTATCTTGAGAGCCATTTTGACATCCGGTTTTCAACTTCTTCATGCGGGATACCCTTCCCCTCATCAAGTTCCTTTAATCCAGCATCAACCTGCAATTTAAAATACAATTCCGCCATTATGTCATCAACAGTGACTTCATCTGGAAGAGATTGAACCAATTTTATGACTTCCTGTTTTACCCCAAACATGTTTTTTACCTCCATTAATGTTAAACTACTCAGGTTGTTTAGGCTGTAGGCTGAAGGCTGTTAGTCACGCATTGACCGAATCAAGGCGCTCAGAACCTTCTCGGTCTCCACCATTTTCGAGTCGCATTCGGGAACGTCCAACTCATTTGTATAACCCAAGCGGCTGGCCAAGCCGAACTGGTAATGCAGTTCCCTTGCGGAACCGAAGGCTATTTCAAGAAAGCGAAGGTATTCGGCATGACTCTCGCGTGCACATCCCTCAACGATGTTTGACGGCACCGAAACCGCCGCTCTGAGCTTCGTATGGTCGCGCATAATTTCCTCCTACAGGCTAACTGCCTACAGCCTATCCACCTGAGCAGTTATACTATATCATAATATTAAAATTTTTAAAAGCGGTCATAATTATTAAATGTTTCACTTCTTAGAAGAAGAGAGAACCTCTTTGACCGCCTCATTATAAACCGTCTTCAATGGCACTTTCTTTTCCTTTGCTATCTTCTTACAATCTTCATATTCAGGTGATACGTTGATTACCGTATCTCCGTCCTGGTAAATCTTTACTGTAACCTTCCCAAACCTTGTTTCAACCTCTTCCAATCTACGGGGTACCTTAACCCTCTCCACTTCATAATAACGAACACCAAAAGACGTTGATTCCTTAAGAATGGTATTGATCACACGGGCTTTATCCCCTTCATGACAAATTACCCTTAGCAGTACCGAAGGCCTGTTCTTCTTCATCTGAAGGGGCGATAGAGAGACATCCAGGGCGCCTTCCTCAAAGAGCCTTTCCATCAAAAAGTCGTAGACCTCAGGATTCATGTCGTCAATATTAGTTTCAATGACAGTTACTCTATCAATCTCTCTTTCTCGTTCATCGTCTCCCAGAACGACCCTGAGTAGATTGGGAATATTTTCAAATTCTTTGTCACCCACACCATAGCCTATATCCCTTATTATCATCGGAGGCATTCTGCCAAACTTATCTGTTAATGTGGTAATTATAGCTGCCCCGGTAGGAGTAACCAGCTCTCCCATGATACCTGCTTCATAAACCGGTTTACCCTTCAGGAGCTCCAGGGTTGCCGGCGCTGGAAGGGGTAGTGTCCCATGCTGACATTTTACAAATCCTGAGCCCAAAGGAATCCGAGAGGCATAGACCTCCTCAATCCCAAAATGTTTTATTCCGACCACTGTCCCAACAACGTCAACAATAGAATCAACAGCGCCCACTTCATGGAAATATATATCGTCAATATCCTTTTTGTGTATTTTAGCCTCTGCTTCCGCTAAACGGTGGAATACCTTAATACTTAGCTCTTTGGTGTCTTTGTCCAGCGAACTCCCAGCAATGAGACGTCTTATATCGGGAAAGCTTCGGTGGTCAGAGTCCTTCTCTTTTAGAATTACCTTTACCCTGGAGCCGCTAATCTCCATCCTGGCTTCAGTTGAACAGGTTATTTCATACCCACTTAAGGATAGCTTGCTCAGCTCATCTTCTAATTTAGTTTTGGGGAGTCCCAAATCCACCATAGCGCCCAGAATCATATCTCCACTAATTCCGGAAAAGCAATCAAGATAGGCTATTCTCATGCCTTCAAATCCTTATTTATTAAGCCCGCAATATATCCTGCCCCGAAGCCATTGTCTATATTCACCACGGCAACCCCAGGGGCACAGGAATTCAGCATCCCAAGTAAAGCAGTTACTCCGCCAAAATTTGCTCCATAGCCAATGCTGGTAGGAACTGCAATGATCGGTTTCGATACGAGTCCACCAACTACACTTGGCAGGGCGCCTTCCATTCCTGCCACAACCACCAGGACACTGGCTTGCAAAAGCCTTTCCCGCTGACTTACCAACCGATGTATACCGGCAACCCCCACATCATAAAGGCGATCTACCCGGTTACCCATCATCTCAGCAACAAGTACAGCCTCGTCAGCAATGGGGATATCCGAGGTTCCGGCGCTTATGACCAGGATAGTGCCCTTCCCCTCCTTTTTTATTTGCTGATTTATTATTGTAATTGCTCGTGGTTTTGGATGGTATTTTGCCTTTGGAAAGGCCTTTTTTATGTTGATGGCCTTTTTTTTCTCCACCCTGGTTATTAAAATATTCTCTCCCTTCTCAACCATCCTTTGGACTATGGCTATGATATCCCCATCCGACTTCCCCTCGCCGAATATTACCTCTGGGAATCCGAGCCTCAAATGGCGGTGGTGATCAATGGTGGCATGACCAATGTCTTCAAAGGGTAAGGTCTTTAACGACTCCAATGCTTCGTCAATCCCAACATCCCCTTTTTTAACCCCCTCTAACAAGCGTTTTAACTGTCCCAGCTCCATCTATCCTTCTCTCTTTTTGTCCCTTGCTATAACACTGTAGAGATAACCCCTTTTCCTTATCTGCCTACAGCTATCCTGGCCGCCAAACGTTCCGGCAGTCCAGCCTTTATAATCTTTTTTTGGGCAGTCCCAATGTCATAGGGGGACCTCTTAAGTGTAAACACGCATTCTTTCGCATCATAGATGCCAAAGGCTGCATCTGGAATACCATCCCGGGGTTGTCCTACACTTCCCACGTTAATTAGATACCTGGCCCCCTCTTCCAATCGAACTATTAGGGCTCTTGAAAGAGAAACCCTTTCTCCCTTATCTTTTTTAAATACAACAGGTATATGAGAATGTCCTATAAAACAGATTCGAGTCTTAAATGAATCAAAATTCATAGTTAAATCATCACGATAAGAGAGGTAGTCCCAATTTTGTGGATTGTATGGTGTAGAGTGAACAAATGTAATATCATCTATAATGGAAATTAAGTGAAACCCTGACAGGAAGTTGCGATTGATGGTTGATAACTCCTTTGCCGTCCATTCAATGGCAGCCCTGGCTACAGGGTTCAGATTGGAGGTATCTGTTAATCCGACAGCTCCGTAATCGTGATTGCCTGCCACAACTATGTCCGCAATGTCTTTAAGGCGATCAATACATTCATTGGGGTTTGCCCCATAACCAACAACATCTCCCAAAAAGGCTACTCTGTCAATGCCCTCTTTAGAGAGACAATCCAAAACGGCATTAAATGCCTCTAAATTTCCGTGAATATCCGATAAGACTGCCCATTTCAACTCTTTATTCCTTCTTCAGTTTTTCCCCTCGCTCAATCCATACCGGGTATAGAGTTCTTTTTCCTATAAACAATCCCCTGACATGAAGCAATAAGCTTATTGTCCTCAGTTGACACATCTATCCTATATAAGGCTGTCCTTGGAGTTAAACTTATCTCTTTAGCTTCTGCCACTAAAACCGAACCTTCCGAAGGAGCAGAAATATAAGTAATACCCATATTTAAGGCAACAGCGAGTGTGCCGTGAGAATTTGATGCCGCTGCGAATGCGTGATCTGCCAAGCTGAAGATGGCGCCACCATGGGCAATGCCCGCAAAATTTTGCATACAGTCCTTTAGGGGCATCCTCAATTTTGAGTAACCCTTATTGATCTCTATCAATTCGATGCCTAAAAACCGTGCATAGGGGTCATTTTGTATTTTGCCGGACAAAACCTCCAGGACTTTTTTATCCATCCTTTTCCTCCCTGAGCTTAAAATAGTGGGTAACGTAACTACTCAGGCACAAAGTGGCAAAGGCACATAGGTACAAAGCAGAAAGGCTTACTCCTCCGACTCGCCATCACAAAGTGTTTTGGCAAAACAGGGTCATTTCGTTATTTTTTCCTACTTTGTGCCTTTGGTGCTCTGTGCCTACCTGAATAGTCACCATTTGTTAAGAGGGTAAATCATAAAGGTATAAAAGTCAAGGAATTGTCACATCCTGCCTGCGGCCGCTATATAGGCTTTTAGATTCTCCATCAAAGCGGCAAACTTATGGGGGTTCAGGGACTGAATACCGTCGCTTTCAGCATCTTCCGGATTGGGATGCACCTCTATCATCAGGCCATCGGCCCCTGCTGCAATTGCTGCATACGACATTGGAGCTACATATGACCAAAACCCTGTAGCATGACTTGGATCCACAATTATAGGCAGATGGGTTCTTTCTTTTAAAACCGGAATACAACTCAAATCCAGGGTATTTCTTGTAGCGGTTTCAAATGTCCTTATGCCTCTCTCGCACAAAATCACGTCTTTGTTCCCTTCAGAGAGTATGTATTCTGCTGACATCAAGAATTCCTCTACAGTGGTAGACATCCCTCGTTTTAGCAAGATGGGTTTATTATGCTTCCCCAGTTTTTTCAGAAGGGCAAAGTTTTGGACATTCCTTGCCCCAACCTGCATAATATCTGAATATTCTGCAACCAGATCCACGTCTTTAGGGTTCATGATCTCAGTTACAACTGGAAGCCCAACCTTCTCTTTAGCTTTAGCGAGCAAGATCAGCCCCTTTTTTTCTAAGCCTTGAAAACTGTACGGAGAAGTCCGGGGCTTAAAGGCGCCGCCGCGGAGAATATCTGCGCCAGCTTCTTTTACAATGTGAGCTGACTCTATGATCTGTTCCTCACTCTCAACAGAACAAGGCCCTGCAATAACTACTATCTTATTACCGCCTATTTCTACTTTGCCATCGATGTTGACAACAGTTCCCTCTGGCTTTATGTCACGACTAGCGAGTTTGTAAGGTTTAAGGATAGGAACAACCTTCTCAACCCCAGGAAGGACTTCCAAAGATTGCAGTTTGGCCTTTCCCCTTTCGTCACCGACAGCCCCAATGACACTCCTTTCTACCCCCTGAATAATGTGGGGTTTATACCCCAATTTTTCTATCTTCTTCACAACATCCTCCAACTCCTCTTTTGTTGCTTTTGCTTTCATTACAATTATCATCCTTCCCCTCCTAAGCAGATTTAAAAAAAATAAAAAAGCCATGAGTTTTTCACCCATGGCTTAATATACACTAACGTACTATGTAAAAATAAAAAAGCCATGAGTCTTGCCTTCAGTCTGCCCATGGCCTTGATATCTGTTGTGTTTTATTTTATAAATCTAAGTTCAAGGATGCTGGGCAGACTTTATAAAGATAAAATAAAACCGCCAGCAAAATATCTTAAATGTAAAATTTGCAAAATAAAACAACATGACCGACTCCTTTCTTATCTTTCTTATATGCTGACGATTAATTTGTCAAGAAAAAAATTATAAATCAGAAAATACTTGACAATAGGAATCTAATTATGTTAATGAATTGTACACTTTATTAAAAGGGCTTTAAGAGTATGAGCGGCAAAGAAATCTCCTATAGTTACGATAGCAATTGGTGGTGGAACAATTACATACTATGGATTTGCCCGCCCCTCTCACTCGATACTAAATAATCAATAAGTAAAAATCAATGGAAGACCGTGGGCAAATCCTGTAGCCTGCGGCCTTTTTTATATCAAAAGCCATGGGCTCTTCCTTTTCGTCCATGGCTTTTTTGTTTTCTTTCCTCTCGGCAGAAGTAGCAGAAAGTCCTCTTGATCTTTGAAGAGAGACCTTTAAAACTCTCTATATCTGGTTCATCTCCCAAAGAGTTGGTCGATGAAAAGGATTCAAGGAGTCAAGGATTCAAGGAGTCAAGCGAAATGCTTAAAAATTACAAAAAGTGGGAAAGGGGGTGGTGTAGAGTTTTTTATTATAGGTATTTTAGGGATAACTGGAAGGATATTCCTCCAGCAAATTCTTTTGAGTAAAAGGAGAATATTATGAACGAAACTAAGATCTTGTTGAGTGAAAAAGAGTTGCCTCAGAAGTGGTATAATGTACAGGCAGATTTGCCCAAACCGCTTATGCCCCCATTAAATCCAGGAACAGGCCAACCAATAGGCCCTGAAGATCTTGCCCCAATATTTCCCATGGGACTTATAGAACAAGAGGTAAGTCAGGAGCGCTGGATAGAGATACCGAATGAAATTCTGGATATTTACAAACTGTGGAGGCCAACCCCTTTGCATAGAGCAAAAAGACTGGAAAAGGCATTGGCAACCCCTGCCAGGATATACTATAAGAACGAGAGCGTAAGCCCTGCCGGAAGTCACAAACCAAACAGTGCCGTTGCTCAGGCATATTACAACAAGAAAGAAGGGGTGAAAAGGATTGCTACAGAGACAGGGGCAGGGCAATGGGGAAGTGCCCTGGCTTTTAGCTGCAAACAGTTTGATATAGAATGTACCGTCTACATGGTAAAGGTGAGCTATGAGCAAAAACCTTACCGGAGGTCTTTGATGCATGCATGGGGAGCAACGGTGCATCCCTCTCCAACGAAATTAACAAATGCAGGAAGAACTATTTTAGAGAAAGATCCAAACACAATGGGGAGCCTTGGTATGGCCATCTCAGAAGCGGTAGAGGATGCAGCTACCCACGAAGACACCAAATACGCTCTGGGGAGTGTGCTAAATCATGTCTTATTACATCAAACCATTGTAGGTTTAGAGGTAAAAGAACAATTGAAATTAGCAGGGGAATCCCCGGATGTTCTGATCGGTTGTGTTGGCGGGGGGAGCAACTTTGCCGGGTTCTGTTTCCCATTTGTCAAAGATAGGTTGGACGGTAAAGACATGAGGATAATCGCGGTGGAACCTACCTCATGTCCCACATTGACTAAGGGACCTTACCGCTATGATTTTGGTGACACTGCCCAGATGACCCCACTTTTGATGATGTACACCCTTGGCCATACATTTGTCCCGCCAGGCATCCATGCTGGGGGATTAAGGTATCACGGTGATGCCCCTCTTCTATGTCTTTTGGTAAACCAAGGGGTTATTGAAGCAAGGGCATATCATCAAAATCCCGTCTTTGAGGCAGCAATACAGTTTGCCCAAACCGAAGGAATTATTCCTGCCCCGGAAACAGCTCATGCTATAAAGGGCGCCATTGACGAAGCAATGAGATGCAAGGAAACAAAGGAAGAAAAGTGCATTGTTGTTGCCTTCAGTGGCCATGGCCATTTTGATCTGGCGGCCTACGATGCTTATCTTGCAGGCCAATTAGAGGACTATGAGTATCCTGAGGAGATGATAAAAGAGGCATTGGAAAAACTGCCGAAGATTTAAGGATCATCTCCAAATTATTTGATCGATGATAAGGATTCAAGGGGTCCAGGATTCAAGGATTCGAGTGAAATGCTTAAAAATCACAAAGAATTAAAGGATACTGACATCCCTGATAAAATCACTATAAAACAAACACTTGAACCCACGAACCCTAGACTCCTTTGCCTGAAAGGAACGGAAATATAGATGTACTTCCCGTCTTTTGAAGAGTTTTGCAAGAAAGCAAAAGAAGGCAACCTTATACCCGTATACAGAGATATCCTGGCAGATATGGAGACCCCGGTCTCTGCATTTCAGAAGATAAACAGCGGCAAGTATTCATTCCTGCTGGAAAGTGTGGAGGGGGGTGAAAAATGGGCCAGATACAGCTTCCTTGGTTTTAATCCCTCTATAATCTTCAGAAGCAAAGGGAACACGGTAGAAATTATCAGTGGAAAAAATAAAGAAGAGTGGAAAAACGTCAAATCCCCCCTCGATAGATTAAGGGATTTAATGAGGGAGTATAAACCTGTAAAGATGGATGGACTCCCAAGGTTTTTTGGCGGAGCGGTGGGCTATTTGAGTTATGACATGGTGAGGTTCTTTGAAGAATTACCTGACAATACCACCGATGATCTTAACATATACGACAGCTTTTTTGTGATTACAGACACCATTCTGATATTTGACAACCTTAAACAAACCATAAAGGTTGTGTCTAATGTTTACTTAAACGAGGGGAGTTCCCTGGAGAGCTTATACAGAGAGGCTACAAGAAAGATAGATTCCATAGTCTCAAGATTAAAAGAGCCCCTGATGAGAAAATCAATACCGATTACTAATCAACCAAGTCTAAATATTACATCGAATCTTTCAAAAGGGGAGTTTGAAAATACAGTAGTAAAGGCAAAAGAGCATATCGTGGCAGGGGATATTATACAGGTAGTCCTTTCACAGCGATTCCAAACACAGGCTGCTGATATAGACCCCATGAATATTTATCGGAGTTTAAGGATTATAAATCCCTCACCGTATATGTTCTATTTGAAGTTCGATGACTTGATGGTAGTAGGATCATCCCCGGAGGTTATGGTTAGGGTTGAAGACAATCGTATCGCCCTTAGACCTATTGCCGGAACACGCCCCAGGGGCAAAAGCCCTGAAGAAGACCAAGAATTAGAGAAGGATTTGCTTAAAGATCCTAAGGAGATTGCAGAACATATAATGCTGGTGGACCTTGGGCGAAATGATGTGGGTAGAGTAGCAAAAACAGCTACAGTCAATGTCAACGAACTTATGGTAATAGAAAAATACTCCCATGTGATGCATATAGTCTCCAATGTCCAGGGGGTTCTTGATGATGATAAGGATAGCTTTGACGTTCTTAAGGCATGTTTTCCCGCCGGAACGGTTTCCGGGGCTCCTAAAGTGAGGGCGATGGAGATAATCGAGGATTTAGAACCTACCAGAAGAGGCCCTTATGCCGGTGCTGTAGGATACTTTAGCTTTTCCGCCAATATGGATTTCTGTATTACAATTAGGACAGTGATAATAAAGGATCACACTATATATATTCAGGTAGGCGCCGGTATTGTTGCTGATTCAGAACCGGATAAAGAGTGGTCTGAAACAGTAAATAAGGCTAAGGCTATGATGAAAGCCCTTGAGATGGCTAAAGATGGATTGGGATAAAAGATGCTTTTGATGATTGATAATTACGATTCTTTTACTTATAACCTGGTCCAGTACCTTGCAGAACTGGGTGAGGAAGTCAGGGTATTTAGAAACGATAAGATAAGTATAGAAGATATTGACAACCTGAAACCCCGGGGACTCACTATTTCACCCGGGCCTGGCAGACCCAGGGAAGCCGGTATCTCGTTAGCTGTAATCAGACATTTTGCCGGCAAGATACCAATACTGGGCGTCTGCTTAGGGCATCAGTCAATTGGGGAGGCATTCGGCGGAAGGATCATTAAAGCTAAAAACATAATGCATGGCAAGACCTCCCTTATACATCATGACAATGAACGAGTCTATAAAGACCTGCCAAATCCCTTCGAGGCTACGAGATACCACTCATTGGTCATCGAGAAAGCCACTCTTCCTGCCTGTCTGAAGGTAAGCGCAGAGAGTGAAGATGGTGAGATCATGGGAGTCAGGCATAATGAATACCATATAGAGGGGATTCAATTCCACCCAGAGTCTATACTGACCAAGGTGGGAAAGGACCTTTTGAAGAATTTTCTGAATAGTATCAGTTTATAAGAACTGTCGCTATTGAATATCAACCCCAAACGCTTCGTCAAAAATTAGTTGATTAACAGGTAGAGAGGCTGAAGGCTGAAGTGTCCTAACAGTCTTCAGTCTACAGCCTATCTACCTGGAGTAGTTACAAGGAGACAAGTATCATGATTACAGAGGCAATAGGAAAAGTAATAGAGGGGAACAACTTGTCTGAAACAGAGATGGTGGGGGTAATGAACCAGATAATGGGTGGGGAGGCAACCCCTGCCCAGATAGGGTCCTTTATTACTGCCCTCCGGATGAAGGGGGAGACTGTGGAGGAGATTACCGGTGCAGCCAGGGTTATGCGCGAAAAGGCTATTAAGATAAACACAAACTCTTCTACAGTTATAGATACATGCGGGACTGGTGGAGATGGGGCCAATACCTTTAATATATCTACTACTTCAGCCTTTGTGGCAGCAGGGGCTGGAATAACCGTGGCAAAACACGGGAACAGATCAGTTTCAAGCAACTGTGGAAGCGCAGATGTCTTAAAGGCTTTAGGGGTAAACATCGAAGCAAACGCAAGCACAGTGGAAAGATGCCTTAATGAAAACGGTATCGGCTTCCTCTTTGCCCCTCTGCTTCACGGAGCAATGAAGTATGCGATCGGACCCCGGCGGGAGATTGGCATAAGAACTGTCTTCAACATATTGGGGCCCTTGACCAACCCTGCGGATGCTTCTGCGCAGGTAATAGGCATATATTCCAAAGAGCTGACAGAAAAATTGGCTGCTGTTTTGGGTAATCTGGGGAGCCAACACGCCTTTGTGGTCCATGGTGAGGATGGGCTGGACGAGATCAGTCTGACCTCTAAGACAAAAATCTCTGAGCTAAAAAACGGAAAGGTGGATACCTATTGGATAAAACCAGAGGATTTCAATATTGAACGATGCCGTGCTGAAGACCTTCTGGGTGGGAGCCCTGAAGAGAACGCCCGTCTTACTTTGGGGGTACTCAAAGGTGAAAAAGGACCCAAAAGGGATATAGTTCTCCTAAATGCATCAGCCGCTATTGTAGCCGGTGGAAAGGCGGAAACCTTTGCCGAAGGTATCAGGGTTGCAGAAGATTCCATAGATAGCGGCGCTGCCATGAAGAAGCTGGAAGGGCTTGTGGAAATGAGTAATAAATAGTGAACAGTGACCAGTGAACAGTGAACAGAACGGTAATTTGGGGTCTGACCCGACATTTTCAAACGGTTCACGGTTCACGGTTCACCGTTCACTGTTGAACCCTGAACTGAACTATGCTACGGGTCTGACCCCAAATCCACGGTGAATAATGAACGGTGATTTTTTACACGAGATTATCAGCCATAAAAAGAAGGTCCTGATAGAGGGCAAGAAAAGGTGTGCTATAGATGAACTTCGAGACCAGATAGATAACTCGCCCCCTATAAGAGACATCAAGTCTGCCATAACCTCTCCATCCACTCCAATAAAAATTATTGCTGAGGTGAAGAAGGCATCGCCATCTAAAGGGATAATCAGGGAGGATTTCGATCCGGTGGAGATTGCAAAGATATGTGAAGCCAATGGGGCATCAGCTATATCCGTGCTTACAGAAGAGAAATTTTTCCATGGAAGCCCGGATTACCTCAAAAAAATAAGAGAGGTGACTGCTATTCCTCTTCTATGTAAGGACTTCATCTTCGATGAGTACCAGATATACCAGGCCCGCGTATTCGGCGCCGATGCCTTCTTATTGATTGCAGCGATACTGGACAACTGTGAGTTGAATGTCCTTTTAAAGACCGGAAGAGGGCTGGGAATGCAGGCTCTTGTGGAAGTCCACAACCTTGAAGAATTGAAGATGGTTCTTCAAACAGAGGCTGAAATTATCGGCATAAACAACCGGGATCTGAAAACCTTCAAAACCGATATATCCACAACAGAACGTCTCATCAAAGAAATCCCGCAGGATAAGATTGTGGTGAGTGAAAGTGGCATCAATACAGCCGAAGATATTTCAAGATTACGGGAGTGCGGGGCACATGCCTTTCTCATCGGAGAAAGTCTTATGAGGGAGAGGGATATAGCAAAAAAACTCACCGAACTTCTGTCCTTCCAATAGAGAAGGCTACTTTTCTATTTGCCCTTTATTTGCAATACCATTCCAGCATCAATTTACTTAAGATTGAATAATTTTCTTGAAATACATTGTATCCCATGTTATATTACGTCATATTTCGATTAACCTAACCTGAATGTCTGCTCCAGTTTAGTAAATTCCTTGTTTTCTCTAATTCCCTTTGAATCTGGGCTCCTGATAAAATGAGAATTTTTAACATAAATGTACCTTTTTTCTCCAAAGGGAGTAATACTAACCATTCCTCTTTTGAATCCTTTATTTATTAATAGCAGAAAGGAGGTGAATATAAATGCGATTTATTCATTGGCTCGCAAATATTCTCATAATAATCGGTATGGTTAGTCTATTAGTTGGTTTAGGTGTGAAGGTTTTTGCTCCTGAAGGTCTTAGCTGGGTAAGCGTCGGGCCTGCAGGATTTCTACGATTTGCTGATACTTGTCTACTGGTAGGTATTGCGCTTTACCTGAAAGAAATTGTATGTGAAAAGATTAAGAAAGAATAGTCCCCAATAGTTGTCCATTTTCGTGTATGGAAAGGATTCTTAAGAGGAATCTATTTTCAAACAGCCTTTGAAAGATCGATGCCGGTGTAGCTCAGTGGTAGAGCAACTGATTCGTAATCAGTAGGTCAAGGGTTCAAATCCCCTCACCGGCTCCAGTAAAATCAAGGGGTTAGGTCATTTCGACTGGCCCCTTTTTTTGTTGGTCTACTATTTCGTTATATAAATCTCTCCATTCAGCATTCTTTTCTTCAATAAGCCTCAATTTCCATGGCCTGCCCCACTTCTTTATCTGCTTTTCTTGTAACTATTCAGCCACAGATTCACACAGATAGGTTTAAATACAAAGAAATCACAGAGCTTATTATTGAATTTTGGCAGAAAACCAGAATTCAAAAGATTTGTATATGATAATAAAAGAAAAAACATCAGTGATGATCAGCGTAGATCGGTGGCTGAGTAGTTACCAAAAATTTTACTTAAAGTTTTTCACCATTCTGCCGATTTAATACTTAGGTTGTTGCATCGGTTAAATTTGTTGCTATCGGTTCATTGGTTACATACGGTGTAACTATTCAGGTAGGCACAGAGGCACAGAGCGCCAAAGGCACAAAGTAGAAAGAATGAATTGAGGAAAAACAGGTAGAAGGTCGTTAGTTGGTGAAAAGACGTTTTTGAAATAGGAAAAAAAGGGAGGAGATATCGAGGAGACGCCTACGTTTGGGGCGAGGCTGGATACGGATTACATCCTGGGTATGGCTAAAGTCAAAGGGGGGATCAAGATTCTGCTCGACATTGACGAGGTATTGGATAGTAAAGAGATTTCGGTATTGGATAAGGCAGCCTAAGTTGTCAGTGGACAATCATTGGTCAGATTACGATCTACGATGGATATATCTAAATGGAGGAAAAGAAAATGTTTAAGAACCTGAAAATTGGAACAAAGATTATGGTCGGGTTCATTGTTGTCTTGATTCTTACGGCGATTGTTTCCTATGTCGGCTGGAGCGGCATAAGCAACATTGTAGAAGATGCGGATAAAGCTGATGATACAAACCGCATTGCCAAGCTGATGCTCGAGATTCGGAGGCAGGAAAAGAATCTTATTATAAGAAAGGACAACAAATACATTGAAACGGTTAACAAAGGAATCAACGATTTAAAAAAGCAGACAAACAAGACGAAAACCAAGTTCAAAGATCAGGAAGATATAAAGGTGATGGATGATATCCTTGACGCCATCGGCAAATATGAAAAAGCCTTTTCTCGCCTTGTAGAGGCAGTTGCAGCAGGAAAGTCAATGACAAGGGAGGAGGGGGATAAGCTTATAAATGCAGTGGATCTGGAATTGGCGGAAACGGGCAGACCAATTGAGGGGTTGTGTAAGAAAGCCCTGGAGAAAGAGAAAAAGGATATGCTGGCAACAATGGAATGGAGCGATATGCTTATGATAAGCGGGGCTTTGATCGCTATTGTTCTTGGGTTGTTTATCGCATTTTTTGTAACCCGTTCCATCACCAAGCCCATCACCCGAGTCGCAGAAGGCCTTACCGATGGTTCGGAGCAGGTAGCTTCGGCCTCTGCACAGGTTTCATCTGCGAGCCAATCTTTGGCCGAGGGCGCTTCTGAGCAGGCCTCTGGGTTGGAAGAGACTTCCTCCTCGATCGAAGAGATGGCATCCATGACCAAGCAGAATGCGGACAATGCCCAGCAGGCCAACGCCCTTATGGCGGATACAAGCAGGGTGGTGGAGGAAGCCAATCTTTCGATGGTGGAATTGACAGAATCTATGAAGGATATCTCAACTGCCAGTGAGGAGACGGCCAAGATCATCAAGACGATTGATGAGATTGCCTTCCAGACCAATCTGTTGGCCCTGAATGCGGCAGTGGAGGCAGCCCGGGCCGGAGAAGCAGGAGCCGGATTTGCGGTGGTGGCCGATGAGGTAAGGAATCTGGCGATGCGTGCTGCGGATGCTGCCAAGAATACAGCCAATTTAATCGAAGGCACGGTCAAGAAGATCAAGAATGGTTCGGATATTGTGACAAAGACAAATGAGGCTTTTGGGAAAGTGGCAACAGGGGCCAAGAAAGTGGGCGAGCTGGTTGGAGAGATTTCAGCCGCCTCGAATGAACAGGCTCAGGGAGTGAATCAGATCAACAAGGCCGTGGCCGAGATGGACAAGGTGGTGCAGCAGAATGCGGCCAATGCTGAGGAGTCTGCTTCAGCGTCGGAGGAGATGAATGCCCAGGCGGAACAGATGAAAGACTTTGTCGGAGACCTGGTTATGCTGGTAAGGGGCAGCAATGGCAACGGAGTCGTTTCTTCGGTTTCATTGCGCCGTTTGGAGACGGGCCATCATCAAACCTTGTCATTCACCCATAAGCCAAATGGAAATGGCCGTAAACCCGCCGCTCCTGTGAAGCCTGGAAACGGGACACTTGGAGGAGTCAAGGCAGTAAGACCGGAACAGGTTATCCCCTTGGAAGAAGATTTTAAGGATTTTTAAATGGATAGGCAAATCCCTATCAGACAGGAGATATTGATGAAGATAAAGGCAGCGGAGCTTTTGATTAAGTATCTGGAAGAAGAAGGCGTGGAGTATGTATTTGAGGTGCCTGGAGGGGTTTTAGAACCCATTAACAATGCCCTGTATGAGTCCAAAAAGATTACACCTGTCCTTGCAAAGCATGAAGAAGGGGCAGCCCTTATGGCATGTGGCTATGCCCGGGTTAGCGGCAAACTCGGGGTTTGCATGGGAACAACAGGACCTGGTTCTACAAACATGATGACCGGGGTGGCTTCGGCTTACGGCGATTCTACCCCGGTCATGGTATTGACGGGTCAGGTTTCCACATCGACTTTTGGAAAAGGAGCTCTGCAAGAATCCACAAGCGATGGGATAGATGTAGTGGCTATGTATAAGCCCCTTACCAAGTACAGCGCCATGGTGTTCAAAGGGGCTATGCTGCCGGAGATGGTAAGAAGGGCATTGAGATATGCATTAAGCGGCAGACAGGGCCCTGTTCATCTCAACCTGCCGCGGGACGTAATGAAAGAGGAGATAGATTTTGACCTGAGAAAGGTTGAAACATATCGGGGCTGGTCCCAACCCTTCGATAGAGAGAGCGTTAAAAGGGCAGCTACATACTTGCTCCAGGCCGAAAGGCCGGCCATGCTCCTGGGTAACGGGACGCTGACATCCGATGCCACTGACGAGGCAAAGACCATTGCAGAGATGCTGAATATACCGGTAGTCACAACACCAAAGGCAAAGAGCGCCTTTCCTTCGGACCACCCTCTATCCCTCGGACCATTCGGTCTTGCATCTTCCCTCCTGGCTGAGAAATATCTAGAAGGTGGCATAGATGTTCTTTTAACCGTTGGAACGAGCTTTACAGAGTGGGCTACCCAGGCATGGGACAGCAGGCTTCTACCCAGCAAAGCCCTTCTTCAGATAGATATAGATCCATACCAGATCGGTAAGAACTACCCTGTTACAGTAGGGTTGGTAGGTGATGCCAATGCCATATTAACCGAGATTTACTATGAGATGAAGCGGCAGATAAAGAATGTACCTGAATTTAGACCGAATATGCCGATGGATGAGTTTATGAGATTCAAAGAGGATTCTCAAGTCTATCTCGATGAGGATAAGATGAACTCCAATGCTAATCCCATAAAACCCCAGAGGTTGATGAGGGAATTAAGAGAGAGTTTGCCCAAAGATGCAATAGTATTCATTGATATAGGTAATAGTTTAACATGGACACTGCACTATTTTTCTGTTTATTATCCTAATACTTTTATGGCTGGTTTAGGTTTTGCTCCCGTCGGATATGGGGTGGCAAGCGTCATTGGAGGAAAGTTTGCTGTCCCTGATAAGCCAGTAATAGCAATTGTGGGAGATGGGGGGTTTTTAATGAATGGGATGGAGGTAGCGACCGCTGTTAATTACAACATGCCGGTAATCTGGGTGATCCTCAACGATGCCCAGTTGGGTATGGTTTATCATGGGCAAAGGATGGCCTCTGATGCCCATGTTGTTGCCTCTAAATTTAAAAGGGTAGATTTTTTTAAGATTGCAGAGGGATTAGGGGCGAAGGGGATAAGGATCGAGAAGCCAGGTGAGATAAATAAGGATATGATGGATGATATTATTGCAAGCGGAAAACCCACAGTACTGGATGTGATTATCGATTCAGAAGAACCGCCGCCAATGAAGTCCAGGATAGAGGCTTTAGAGAAGGTTTATGATTGAGCAACCAAAATTATAAAATTGAAAGGATTCAAGGGGTCAAGGATTCAAGGATTCAAGTGT
>JACQWO010000017.1 GCA_016209225.1 Desulfobacterales bacterium | reverse complement strand
GATCGCCTCAGTATACTCTCTTTTGGACCGTGGACTCATTTTCAAACCTCCTTTTGGAGTCGGTGTTTGGTAACTCTGTATTATGAGTCAACGATACTTTTTTAATCACTCTTTGGGTAACATTTTATTAGAGGCAATTCGCTATGCTATTTTTGTCTTGACAAAAGTTGTCTTTTCCTTTTATATTTCAGCTTTAGAATAACGTACAATAGTTTATTAATTACTATTTATTAACCCCCACTACAGGAATGGTTCGGTTTACTGAAAACCACCATTCTAACTTTATGAAAGGAGATATTATGTCTGAAATTCGCTTTGATGGAAGAGTAGCAGTCATTACCGGGGCAGGAAGAGGATTGGGAAGGAGTCACGCACTGCTGTTGGGTTCCAAGGGAGCAAAAGTGGTTGTAAACGACATGGGAGGAGCTGTAGATGGTACAGGTGGAGGGGCGAAGTCGCCTGCGGAGGAAGTGGCAGCAGAGATAAAGGCAGCCGGTGGGGAAGCGGTAGCCGACTATAACGGCGTCCACACCCCAGAAGGCGCGAAGGGAATCATAGAGACTGCTACTAAGGCATTTGGGAAGGTCGACATACTTATAAACAACGCCGGAATTCTGAGGGATGTTACATTTATAAAGATGACGGATGAACAATGGGACGGCGTTTTGAAGGTTCATCTATATGGTTCGTACTACGTTACCAAAGCGGCTTGGCCGATAATGAGAGAGAATAATTACGGACGCATTGTTATGACCACCTCTGCAGCCGGGCTATACGGTAACTTTGGTCAAACAAATTACTCAACGGCAAAACTGGCGCTTGTGGGCTTTATGAATTCGTTAAAGGCTGAAGGGGCAAAATTCAATATCATGGTAAATACCATTGCCCCGGGGGCAGTTTCCAGAATGACCGAATCGATTATGCCAAAAGAAGTCCTTGACCTTATGGTACCTGAATTGGTATCTCCCATGGTAGCCCTTATGTGTTCTGAGGATTTCAAAGAATCAGGGCATATCATGGCAGCCGGCGCCGGTCATTTTGCCAAGGCACAAATCGTCGAGTCGAAAGGTGTATATTTCAACCCGAAAAGCAAGGTAACCCCTGAAGATATTCAGGGAAAACTCCAGGATATCGTGAACATGGAAGGGGCAGTAACACCGCCAAATGCCATGGACGGCGTCGGTAAATTTTTCAAAAAGGGTTAGTTCTAACTATTTGGGTATGGAGGTATTACCAAGACCTCCATACCCTGGAAATTTCCCCTTTTTATTTGTTTTCACATCCATCCTCTATTTTTGTCCCTTTTATCTCTTCTCCAAAAGAAAAGTTCTTATGGCTGGATCATCTCCAAATTAGTTGATGGATTATGAGGATTCGAGGGGTCAAGGAGTCAAGGATTCTAGTGAAATGATTTAGGCTATATGAAGGCTAAAGAGATGGAGAAAGTTCAGGCTGATATAGCAGAGGTGGAAAGGATGCTCAAGGCACTTATAAAATCATTGGAAAACAAACACTTGAACCCTTGAATCCTCGAATCCTTTTTACCAACTAAATAATGGCGGTAGGTAGGTAAAATGAAGAAGGATTTTGTAACTATAAAACTGGACAAGGTTAAAAGCTATTCTATAAAGGAGAGAAAGAGCAAGGTAACTACCGAAAATTTCGGGAAGGTTTTTGCCAAGCATGGCAGTTTTAATGAATTTATGGAGGGGCTCCCTGATATTCTGGCTGCCAAGGACTTAAAGGAGGTTGTTTCTAGAATTACAGCAGCATATAAGAATCAAAGGATAATAGCCTTTGCCCTTGGAGCCCACGTAGTAAAGGTTGGGCTAAACCCTATTATTATAGACCTCATGGAAAAAGGTATAATAAGCTCGATTGCCCTAAATGGAGCTGGGATCATTCATGACTCAGAGATCGCTATGACAGGGCAAACCTCAGAAGATGTGAGTAACGGCTTAAGAGAAGGCTCCTTCGGCATGGCAGAGGAGACGGCTACGGTAATAAATGAGGCCATTTCTCAGGGTGCAGAAAAAGGTTGGGGGATTGGAGAGTCAGTAGGAAAAAAACTAACGGAACTCGATCTTCCATACAATAACTTGAGCATCCTGGCTTCTGGCACCAGATTAAGGGTGCCTATCACGGTTCACGTAGCCATTGGAACGGATATAATCCACATGCATCCCTCTTGCAACGGTGCCGCTACTGGGAAAGGCTCCCATCTGGACTTTCGCCTATTTTCTTCCATAATATCCGGCATGGAGAAGGGAGTCTATTTAAATATAGGCTCCTCAGTAATATTGCCGGAGGTATTCCTGAAAGCCTTGACCCTGGTTCGCAATCTCGGTTTTAATGTAAGGGACTTTACCACTGTTAATATGGACTTTATCCAACACTACCGCCCTCTTGCCAATGTGGTTAAGAGACCGACATCAGGGGATGGCAGGGGATACTCCCTCACCGGACACCATGAAATAATGGTTCCTCTCTTAGCGGCAGCCATACTGGAAGGGTTAGAGCTATAAATCGGGCATTAATTTCCAGACAACAGTTCGTCGCAAAATTACGAGAATTCCGGAGAAATTTTCTTATTATTTTATGGAAATGAGCCAATAGTAAGTTACCAGCGCAAGATAAAAGGAGTGGATATATGGTTAAAGCCAGGGATATTATGACAAGAAAGGTCATTTCGGTTTCTCCGGAAACCGAGGTCAGCAAGGCAGCAAAAATACTGTTAGATAACTCTGTTAATGGAATGCCCGTTGTGGACAGTGAAGGACGTTTGGTGGGGATTATATGCCAAAGTGACCTGATTGCTCAACAAAAACAGTTGCCTTTGCCATCTGTTTTTACCCTTCTGGATGGTGTTATTCCTCTTTTTTCCCAAAAAAACCTTGAAAGAGAAGCTCAAAAGATAATAGCCACTAACGTATCCAAGGCTATGACTCCTGATCCTATCACTATTAGTCCTGAAAGCAGCCTTGAGGAGATAGCCAAGTTGATGGTAGATAAAAAACTACATACCCTACCCGTTGTAAAACAAGGAAAGGTGATAGGCATTGTAGGCAAAGAAGACGTCCTTCGCACCCTTCTCTCTGGTAAGGATTAATTGGTATTGTGTTACCGGAATTCTGTCAGTAACCGCCTCTGTCAACTAAATAGAACAGTTTCCGTTATTCCTTATTCCAGGCCCCGTTATTCCACCGGACAACAGCAAACTGAAGGAGCAAGTATTCAAAGAGATATAGAATTGAGGGGATGATTGTTCCCGTGCAAAAAATTGACCCTTTCAATTGTATTGCAAATTTACCTTGCAATTTTGCAATACTAATGCTAGTATCTCGGTATGGAATTTATAAAACGAAATATTACCGATGTTTTTTTGTCTAAAATAAAGCAAGGGCGAACAGTCGTGCTTACCGGAGCCAGGCAAACGGGTAAAACCACTCTTTGTGAAGGCATCCTTCCTCAATGCATAAATCAAACCTATGCCTATATATCCTTTGATGACCCTGATGAGAGGCTTCGATTTCAAAACTCGGCCATAGCCATCCTGGAGTCGCTTGACACCCCTTTAGTAATACTCGATGAAGTCCAGAAGATACCGGCATTGTTTGATTCATTAAAATATGTCATAGACAGACAGAAAAGAGATTCGTCTTCTAAAAAAAAGGTTTTCATTCTGACAGGATCATCACAACTGCTATTACTTAAGGATGTCAAGGAAACACTTGCAGGAAGAGTTGCCTTATTGAATATGTTTCCATTTTCACTCTCTGAGGTCTCGGAAGGTTCCCCGGTTCCTCTGCTCACAAAGATATGGAAACAGGGTAAGTTAGAAAAAGAAGATATTGAAGCATCAAACATATTCTCCCCCGAAAAAATTCGTAGCGTGACGGCTATAACCAGAGAGCATCAAGTATGGGGAGGTTATCCTCCCGTATGGCAGATGAAGGATGCCTCGGATAAAATTAACTGGCTGAAGGACTATCGAAAAACATACCTGGAGAGGGACATTTCGGATGTTGGTCAGGTGGCAAATATAGATACCTTTGCTTTAGCCCAGAAGCTTCTATGCGCCCGTACGGGACAACTCTTTTCGATCAGCGAAGTTGCCCGGGATTTATCCGTGGCAGTAAATACAGTAAAAAGATACATAAATCTGCTGGTAATGTCTTTCCAATGCTATTTAGTACCTCCATATTACGAAAATATAGGCAAGCGTTTCGTTAAAAGTCCGAAAATATACTTTCCTGATCCTGGTCTGAACAGGGTAATACTGGGAGAAATATCAATAAACTCAGGTGCTTCGTATGAAACCTGGGTTTTATCAGAACTTCTTAAATGGAAACATCTGCAACCCGTAGAGCCTGAAGTATATTTTTATCGGACCGCAGGCGGGAAGGAAATAGATTTCCTGATAGCAGGAGAAGAAATGCTGTTGCCCATTGAGGTGAAATATTCGTCTCAAATATCTAACGCTGACGCTGGAAATGTGGAATCTTTTATGATTGATTACAAGAAACGAGCACCGGTAGGGCTTATCGTTTATTCGGGCAGAGAAGTCGTTGAAATAAGAAAAAACATCTGGGCAGTCCCTGACTGGCTCTTACTTGGAGGTGTTTAAAGAGTTAGAGAGTTGAGGAACAACCAACATTGACCACCGATACCGCTGATACCTTACCACCAACCACGCTTTATAACCCTGCCTTATCATGAGGGATGAAATGCCGTCAAAGATAATCTATGAAAGGTATTTTTGGTTTAACAACCAGGTTAAAGCAGGGAAGTATCCCAATTCAAGAACCCTGGCAGAAAAATTTGAGGTATCCCGAAAGACTGCCCAGAGGGATATAGAGTTCATGAGGGACAGGCTGAATGCACCCCTGGGTTATGTGCGAGATAAGAAAGGCTATGAATACGAAGAAAAGGCTTACGAGTTTCCAGGGATATGGATAAATGAAGAAGAACTGGCAGCGCTTCTCATCTCTTTCAGACTTGCCTCCACCATACCTGACAGGAGATTAAAATCCTCTCTCAAATCCTTTCTTCAACAGATACTAGCTTCCCACTCCCTCAAATCCCCTATCTCCATGGACGAACTCAGTGACAAGGTTTCGGTCAAGAATATAGAATACGCCAGAGTAGACGGGATAACCTTTCAAATGGTTGTCGATGCCCTTTTCTATAAAAAGCCTTTGATGATTAACTACTATTCTCCCCACAAGGACGAGGGTACAGAGAGGGTAATACTTCCCCTCCATCTGCTCCAATATATGGGTAACTGGCACCTGATTGCCCATTGTTCCTTACGCAACAAACTACGCGACTTCGCTATCTCCAGAATACGCTCTATAAGACCTTCCCCTCATAAGATTGATCCTGAAATATCCACCGGCTCTGTTAAAGAATACATAAGAAGAAACTTCGGACTTTTGAACAGCGACACAAGCATCGAGGTCTGCCTGAAATTTTCTCCTGATATTGTGCCTTGGGTCTCCGAACAGATCTGGCACCCCGAACAAGAACAGACCAGCCACAACGACGGAAGCCTCTGCCTCACCTTCCCGGTAGCAGACCTGAGAGAGATAAAGAGGGAGGTTCTTAAATACGGATCACAGGTAGAGGTCTTGTCTCCCAGAGATTTACGGGATCAGGTAAAAAAAGAGATAGAAGAGATGAAAAAAATTTACAGGTAGGACACTGTATGGGGGAGTAGGGGTGGTATAAATTATGGAGGGTGATTGGTTTTAAAGGTGACTGCCGGATCAATGCGTTATGCTGTTTTGGATGTTGAGACAACGGGTTTATCGCCTGGCATTGGAGACCGGATTATAGAGATTGGAGCAGTGGCTATCCAAGAGAGAACTATTGTCGCAGAATTTGAGAGCCTTATTTATGTAAAAAAGAGAATCCCACTGCTGGTTCAGAATATCCACGGAATAACCAATGAAATGCTCATCGGTAAGCCGGAACCGGAAGAGGTATTCCCGCAGTTTCGGGAATTCATCGGAGATAGCACTCTTGTCGCCCACAATGCGCAATTCGATATCAGGTTTCTACGATACGAATTCGAAAGGTTGGGATTAAAATTGAGCAACAGACATTTATGCACGCTTGAGATGAGCAGGGAACTCTTCCCTGAGCTGGAAAATCACAAACTTTATACGGTAGCAAAGCATGTTTTAGTGGGTGTTCCGGAAAATATGCACCTGCACAGGGCACTGGATGACGCAAGGCTTACAGCAATGATTTGGATGGAGATGGTGAAAAGATGAGTAAATCTCTTAGAGGCTATTACTCGAAACAGAAGGATAAAATGATCAGACAGGTCATTAACATGATAATTGTAAAGGGTTAAAATAAAATGGATGATTTATCACCGTCGGACTTAAAAACAATCCTGCATTCCAAACGGGCCAATATGTACTACCTGGAACATTGCCGTGTCATGCAAAAAGACGGACGAGTGTTGTATCTCACCGAAACTAAAAAAGACAATCTCTATTTTAATATACCTATTGCCAACACTACAGTGATACTTCTTGGTACAGGAACTTCCATTACCCAGGCTGCGGTGCGCATGCTGGCCCAGGCGGGCGTACTTCTTGGTTTCTGCGGTGGAGGCGGCACTCCTCTATATATGGGCAATGAGATCGAATGGCTGACCCCGCAGAGCGAATACCGGCCAACGGAATATCTGCAAGGCTGGCTTTCTTTCTGGTTTGATGATGAAAATCGTCTGCAAGCTGCAAAAGAACTACAACATGCTCGTATCGGCTATTTACGACAAGTCTGGAGCAAGGATCGCGAACTTAAACTTGCTGGTTTTGATGTTGGCGATCCAATTATTGCAGAAACTCTGGATGCCAATGAAGCCAAAATAGATACGGCAACAAATACGACTTTTTTGCTTACCGCAGAAGCCCAACTGACTAAACAACTTTATAAAATAGCAGCCCGGAATACCAAGATTTCCGGTTTTATCCGTGAACATGAAGCCACGGACAAGGCAAACGATTTTCTCAACCATGGCAACTATCTCGCCTATGGCCTTGCCGCCTCCACTCTTTGGGTGTTGGGTATACCCCACGGATTTGCCGTAATGCACGGCAAAACCCGTCGCGGCGCGCTGGTGTTTGATATTGCAGATATAGTCAAAGATGCTATTGTTTTGCCCTGGGCGTTCATCTGCGCCAAAGAAAACGCAACCGAACAGGAATTTCGCCAGCAATGCCTGCAAGCTTTTGCCGATCACAAAGCCTTGGATACAATGTTTGATCAGGTCAAAGCAATTGCTCTGCAAGGCAATAAACAAAATATGGGGGATGCCCCGTTATGATGGTGACCTTCATATCCCAGTGTGAAAAAAATGCCCTTAAGAAAACCCGTCGGGTGCTCGATGCCTTTGCAAACCGTATCGGAGACAATACCTGGCAAACCGTCATAACGGAAGATGGCCTCAATACTGTAAAAAAAATGCTGCGGCAAACCGCTAGTAAAAGCACAGCAGTTTCCTGCCATTGGATCAGAAGCCGCTCCAGAAGTCAGTTTTTATGGGTGGTGGGGAATAAGAGTAAGTTTGATGAAAATGGGGTGGTGCCGGTGAACTATACCAGCAATCAAATAATAATTGGAGATAATGAAATTATGACAGATCAAATTTTTGCCAACACAAAAGGTCAACGGTTGGATCAGCATTTGTTTGCAGTTGGCTATCTTGCTTATAAGATTCTAAAACGCTTGGTCCCTCAAGACAACAATCTGGCACTATCCGTATTTATAGCGGGCTGCTGGCATGATCTCGGCAAAATTGATCCGGCTTTCCAGGATTGGTTGAGTAAGCAGGTAAAGAATAAAAAAATTGAAGATGTACCAGATGACGGGCAACACATAGATAAGGGCAAGTTTTCCTGGCAAAATCATCCTCGGCATAATGAAATCTCATTACTTGTGTTCCACCTATTGTTTGAGCCTCAAGGCATCAATCCTGATTCATACGAAAGGATTAAACATGCTATCTATTGGCACCATGCCAAACCAATTCGAGATACAAGGAATGAAATTAAAGGAATGGTTGGTATATTTAGCAAACTAGAAGATTTAGACAAGAAATACCCTCAGATTACATCAGCAGTAATCGCTAACCTCAAATCAATTAAAGGGATGATGGATGAATACTCTGAGGATACTTTAATTGAGTTTGATTCTCTGAATATTCCAAAGTTTGATGCCATTGAAGATCGCCTGGAAACAAAAGAACTTCCAACCTACAAACGCTATTCGGACAAAGAGTCTATTGATAAGTACCGGAATAACATTCAACACAATGCCTTAAATAACCTCGCACGCTCCGCACTGGTTACAGCGGACAGATTGGTTTCAAAAGCTCTCACCGGTGATGCGCTGAATGAACATATTAACAATCACACATTAGATAAGATATTCTGGGTTTGTCCGCGGGTTCAGGTTTGTCAAGGTCTGTTTTATGATCTAACCTCTAAAGAATATCTTCCCAATGCCAAGGTTGAGATTTGTACAGGTGAGATCAAGCAAACACTGGATTATGGAAAGCCGGTTAATACGCCAGAGGGTAGTGAATTTTCCGGCGATATTGTCATTACCACAATTGATCAAATCGTCAATTCCATTACCAACCATCGCAACGTCACCACATTGATGGCTTTTATGAACGCCCATGTGGTTTTTGATGAATATCATGAATATATCAATATGCCGGCATTCAACCTGTTATTTGCGGAATTGGTGGAGTGTAAAAAACACCAGCAAGAAGATGATAAAATATTGCCGAATACGCTGCTGGTATCGGCAACACCAAATCCATTATTTGTCTCGAAGTTTTTGCAAATTCCTGAAAGAGATATGGTCGGAATCGATAGCTTTAACAACAGCCGGTATCAAATAGAATTTATTGAATACGACGAAAAAAACGAAGATACTGACAATCCCCTTTTCCAACAGCAGCCAGCCAATACCTTTGTTATAAGTAATACCGCGGTTACCGCCCAAAAAAGTTTCATTGATAATCAGGATGAAGAGAACGCCATATTACTCCATTCAAAATTTAAAAAATCAGACCGGGAAGATTTATTTATAAAAGCCTTTAATGCCTTTAAGGAAAATGGCAGCAGAGCCTATGATATTTTACGCAGTGGCCCTGTAGTGCAGGCATCACTGAACATAACCTGCGACAAAATGGTCAGTGAGATGACCCATGCGGAAAACTTTTTGCAGAGGTTGGGAAGATTAGACCGTTTTGGTCAAAACAAGCAGGTGAATCATTATGTGATTGCGATAACCGATGATGTTAAAAATGGGAAATCAAAGGGTAATAGTTCACGCTTCTTAAATTCTTTGAGAAGTCTCCAAAGCACTAAAACCTGGTTTGATTTTTTGAAAAATGAGTTGCCGACTGATAAATCGGTCAATATTAACCAGATATATGGCCTTTATGACCGTTTTTACAAAGATAGCAATTGTTGCCAGTTGATTGAACAGGATTTAGTGGCTGCATTAAAAGATAGTGTTCAAAGAATGAGTAAAATTGCCGATCCTGTGACGCTTCCATCTTTCAAGAAAGAAGAAATTAAAATTAAAATCAAAAAGCATTCACTTCGTGGCGACAACCGTTTTGTGCAGATGGCAGTTTGTAGAGTCGCTGACCGCAATGATATTGAAATTACAAATGACTATGCCTATTCAGAAGAACATTCTGAGGAAAGTTTTACTTATCGAGTAGAGGTTATTTGTGGATATGGCAGTTCAGATCAAAACTTATTGGCTTTTATGGCAAAAAAACATCACAACATTAAACAGGTGAACAAAGCATACAAGGATATACAGTTGTTAAATGAAGCCATAAATCCAGAAACGCCGATATACCTGAGCTATACTCCAGAAGATCTAAAGAAGGTGGAAGCAAAACCACATTCTTATGCAATTTACTATGCGGTAGGAAAGCGACAGCCTATCGGAGCAATTTCATTAAAACAACTTAACAACGGAGGAGAATGACATGCAGATGGAAAAAATTACTGGAATAAAAAGTGTTGATTTCAAAATCAAGGCGCTGGGGCACGGAGTAGTTAACTGGAATGGTCCAACAAACCTTGCCCAGGAAAACGGGACTACGGTCGACAACCACACATTGCCAAAATTAAGAGGCTATACAAACTTATCTGGAAGAGTGAAGGACACAGGATACAAGTATCGTAAAGAACCAACCGATATCGATTTTAAAAAAACGCCCTTATATATCAGCCAGAATTGTGTCAGGCATCATTTATTCCGAGACCAAGCCTATGACTTACACTATGCAAAAGATAAAAACCTTGCAAAAGTTATTGCATCAATGACGGGGTTAATTCGTGGGTACGTCGTACCTTCCAGTCAATGCAAACGGACAAGCCCATTACTGATTGAAGATTTTGTAGATCAACTTGGTAATGGAAATTTTGAGCAGTTTGGTCGAGCAGGAAGTAAAGAAAAAGAAATAACTAAATCCGGAGAGGAAAAGAGCAGTACATTTTTTTCAAAAACCACTTTTGGCGATACAGAATATTTATCCTATGGCTCTATTAGCATTGAGCAACTACAATTCATTTCATTAGATAACAAGTTTGATCGTGCTGCAATGGTAGTTAAAGAGGGCCAAGGCGAGGAAGTTGCTCAGTTAGTGAAAGATTACATTAAATCATTGAATCCGAAATTATCACCAGAGGCTAAATTCCATAAAAACTATGTCCGTAATGGAACCATATTTGAAGAAGGAGAGAATGGCATTCTGCTTAATCAGGAGGCCATAAATATTTTGGTGGAAACCACCATTCATAAAATAAAAGAATTATCTATCAGACAGGCAAAATCCTATATGTATATTGAAGAAGTGTTGGTGGACTACAACGACAGCACAAAAATGATGCGAATAAAACGCGATCCAAGCCAGATAGAAAATCAACCAAAATCAGATTATGCTGTTTATTTTTACACTAAATAGGAGTTTCTTATGAAAATTTTAATTGAATATGAGTCGTCATGGCGAAACTCATTTCTTGAAGACTTTGATGGCAACAATAAGCCTTTACCCCAAAAGGGAAGAAAATTTATCGCTTCGGGTCAAAATATTTCAGGAATGAAAAGCAAATCTGAATACTTTATAAGAAGGGAAGTATCAATAAATACCGTTATGGGATTGCTGAATAGGCTAATCGGGGATCAAAGAAAGTTATACCAAGCAAGACAAGATGAAAAATATTATTTCCGTCAATTGGAACGAGATATTTCTTTTGATGACAGCGCATTATACTCCCATGAAATTATTTACATTAGAAACATGAATGATAGTGAAGACCAAAATTCATTCACTGGAATGATTAAAACCAATGATGCTATTTTTCAATCTGACTATTCAAATGAGTTTTGGGGAGTGTTAGCGTTAGATTTTGATGATCTTTGTGGTTTTGTTGTGAATGAAACACATACCACCTCACAACAAGATTTGAACCCACTTGCAATTATCAGCAGGTTGGAAGAACTAAAAAAGTTTAAACCCTTACAAAGCAATGAGGTGGTCGAAAATGTAGTGCAAATTTTAACATCTAAATTCCCTAAAATTAAACCACGAAACCAAAAAGGAAATATCATAGTGTTACCACTATATTGTTCAACCCTATATTTGCAGCTTGAAAGGTTGTCTAAACGATATAATACTTCCTCTGCTCGATCAGCGAGGGGTGGTATCACTGG
The DNA here is from genome assembly GCA_016209225.1 of Desulfobacterales bacterium. Lineage (GTDB taxonomy): Bacteria > Desulfobacterota > UBA8473 > UBA8473 > UBA8473 > UBA8473. Next base: position 112,559 of record JACQWO010000017.1, on the reverse strand, counting down.
TATATCAAACAATGGATTTACGCCAAAAGATTTTCTGAAAAGATACACTACTGGAGAGAAAAAGAAAATATGGGGTAATCCATATATACGAAAAGAGAGGAAAAAAGGTGTGGGAGAAGTTGTTTCCTTGATGACAAAGGCCAGTGGTAAACTTGAAATTAACATAGATATCAATCGCGAAAAAGCCAAAGAAATTAAGAGATTGATAGAAAATGCTGGGGTATCCAGCTTCTATTTGGGGAAAAAAGGCTTGGCTTACGTAACAGATATCGATACCAGGGAGCTAAGAAACTGATGGAATACTATATTGATATTGAGATAAAACCAGATTCAGAAATGCGGGAAAGTCCACTAATGAATTTGGTGTATAACAAATTTCATAAAGCACTTGTCAAGCTTAAAACTAATCAAATAGGCGTGAGTTTTCCAGAATACAAAACCAAGCTGGGCAAAGTGCTACGCTTACATGGCGACAAAAATAATTTGCAAAATTTGCAAAATTTAAACTGGCTTGGTAGTATAGCTGGATTTTGCGAAATAAGCAATGTGAAGAATGTTCCTGCTAATGTTAAATATAGAGCAATTTCACGGATTCGTACTAATATGGGCAAATCAAAGCTGGAGCGACTGAAACGACGTGGTTCAATAACGCTTAGTGAAGAAAAGATTTACAAAGCTAAAATGTTTTCACAAGGATTAGATAACCCATATCTCGACTTGGAAAGTGGGTCAACAGGGCAAAGACTTCGTCTTTTTATTCATTTTGGACATCTACTTGATCATCCAGTATCAGGCGTTTTTGATAGCTATGGGTTGTCCAAAGTCGCAACAGTGCCTTGGTTTTAACAAAATGCGCTGGAAGCATTACAACAAGCGTTATAACTCTTTGAAGATTTCAAAGAGCAACACAGCAAATTACCATATGTCACCAGCCAGATAAACGGGCAACGTTTCCGTTTGTTTATTGAAAAACAGGTGATGGAGGCTCCACAAACCGGTTTGTACTCCTGTTATGGGTTGAGCAATACAACCACAGTACCGTTGTTTTAACCTAAAAAAATACTCTAATAATTTCTGTTTTATTATCAATGAGTTGTAATTCGGCTATTTTTTTTGGTTTTTGGGGCCAATTTTTATTAACTACTTGTTGCAGCTTATTTTTTTATTGTAATGTTGCCGTTCACCGCCGTACAGGCGGCTTAGAAACCTACCCCCCCCTATGTCCTGTCCATCTGTCAGTTCACCGCCGTACAGGAGGCTTAGAAAATGCTAAAAGGTAAATGCCCAGGCTGTGAGGAGTTCACCGCCGTACAGGCGGCTTAGAAAGAGAACTCACCGCATTTATTACATAGACGCACGTTCACCGCCGTACAGGCGGCTTAGAAATCTAAAAGTTTGAAAAGGGGCTGACTTATTAAGTTCACCGCCGTACAGGCGGCTTAGAAATTAACACTTAATGTCCCTGTTTTGATCTTTGTGTTCACCGCCGTACAGGCGGCTTAGAAATTGTCTGCACTTATTACACTCAATTACATTGTGTTCACCGCCGTACAGGCGGCTTAGAAAGTTGCTGTATTCCATTGGAAATTCTAGCCAATGTTCACCGCCGTACAGGCGGCTTAGAAATTTATCTCCTCTTTAACAGTATCTTTTTTTACGTTCACCGCCGTACAGGCGGCTTAGAAACTTACTGATTGCTCTGCCACACCTTATCTTAGGTTCACCGCCGTACAGGCGGCTTAGAAATACTGGTACTTTGATTGGCGAAGTGGTAGAATGTTCACCGCCGTACAGGCGGCTTAGAAAGTTTAAGGTGTCCCCTGTTTAATTCTTGTTGAGTTCACCGCCGTACAGGCGGCTTAGAAATTGATATCGATTTTCCCAATCAGCCGGCGAGCGTTCACCGCCGTACAGGCGGCTTAGAAATGTTCCTGGCAAAGGGAGCAAAAAACAAAGGAGTTCACCGCCGTACAGGCGGCTTAGAAATGGCTACAAGAATCCAGCGCAGATATCTAACAGTTCACCGCCGTACAGGCGGCTTAGAAAGATGAAAACCAAACGGGCAATCCGGGTTTTTTGTTCACCGCCGTACAGGCGGCTTAGAAATCTTTTTCCAACAACCTGCCCTGAAATCTCAAGTTCACCGCCGTACAGGCGGCTTAGAAATATTTTACTGATCATCGTGGCTACAGCGGTCAGTTCACCGCCGTACAGGCGGCTTAGAAATCATGTTTGCGCCGCAAACGGGTAAAACACAGGTTCACCGCCGTACAGGCGGCTTAGAAATTTGCGGCCGTTTCGTATCAGGTGCGGCGGGTGTTCACCGCCGTACAGGCGGCTTAGAAATTGGGGAATATCAGTGTGAAAAATGCGGTATGGTTCACCGCCGTACAGGCGGCTTAGAAATTGAAAAGTTACCTAACATCAAAAGACAAGTGTTATGGAAGGCTGAATCAGAGCAAGGTAAAACGTTAAACCTCCAATAGACCCTTTGTAAAATCCTCTTCTTTCACATGCCCAAGAACGGCCAGCGATAGGTAGTCTCTATCGAAGATCTCTTCTGCCAATAGGGAAACTTCTTCCGGGGTCACCTTCTCAATACCATTGATTATCTCATCTAGTGCAATAAACCTCCCGAAATAGATTTCACTCTTGGCAAGCCTGCTCATCCTGTTATCAATGTTTTCGCACGCTAGTATCAGATTCCCTTTAAGTTGTTCTTTTGCCATTTGGAGTTGCCTTTTTTTCAGGGCATTGATCTTAAGCCTCCTGAGTTCCTTTATAACCAACTCAATTACCTTCTTTAAGTCATCTCCATCGGTACCAGCGTATATTGTGAATAGACCCGTATCGAAATATGCTGACATATAAGAATACACGGAATAAACTAACCCTCTTTTTTCCCTTATTTCCTGAAATAAACGTGAACTCATCCCTCCACCCAGCACAGCATTCAGGATATAGCTTGCATATCTTAGGGGATGAGTTTGTGAAGGCCCCTTGCTTCCAAGACAGACATGAGTTTGTTCAAGTTCTTTTTCTCGAATTAAGACTTGAGAAATTGGATTTGGTAAATCTTTGGCTGCATATCCATCCTCTTTCGGCAGGCTACCAAAGTCATCCTCGGTCCTTCTAACAACTTCGTCATGTCTAAGATTTCCACAAGCTGAGATGATTATCCTGTTGGAGGTATAGTATTCTTTGAAAAATTCGATTATCCTGGTTCTATCTATAGCACCAACGGTTTCCGGCTCTCCAAGGACCGGATAACCTAAGGGATGTTCACGAAAAAATGCCCTGTTAAATAGTTCCTGGATATGCTCCTCTGGAGTATCCTCTACCATGCAGATTTCCTGGAGTATTACCTGTTTTTCTTTATCAATCTCTTTAGGATTAAAGGTGGAATTAAGAAGGATATCGGAGAGGAGGTCTATGGCAAGAGGAAGGTCTTTAGTCAATACCTTTGCATAAAAACTCGTATATTCCTTACTGGTACAGGCATTTAATATGCCACCAACAGAGTCTATCTCTTTTGCAATCTGCATTGTTGTCCTCTTTTTGGTCCCTTTAAAGAGCATGTGTTCAATAAAATGGGATATCCCATTTTCATTTCTCTTTTCGTCACGGGACCCAAGGACAACCCAAACACCAATAGAAACGGAATTAACGTACGGTATCTCTTCAGTTACTATCCTAATCTTAAGCACATCCCTTACATCCTTGACCCGCTCTGCTGATAACTGAGATATATGTACCAAACCATCAACTCCAGGAAGAATCTCAACAAATGCCCCAAAGTTCATGATCTTTTTAACCTTTCCCTTATAAATCTCTTCGATCTGAACCTCTTGGCATATCTCTTTAATCATCTCAATTGCCCTATCACCAGCTTTGCTGTCAACTGATGCTATATTTATCTTCCCTGAGTCATCAATGTCTATCTTTGCCCCTGTTTTCTCAACTATACTTCTGATAACCTTCCCACCAGGACCGATTACATCTCGAATCTTATCAGGATTAATCTCCATAGTAATAATCCTTGGGGCATAGATGGATAAAGACTCTCTGGGCTCAGAAATTGTGGCCTTCATTTTACCTAATATATAGAGCCGGCCCTCTTTAGCTTGATAAAGGGCCTTTTCGAGTATATCTTTAGTAACCCCTTTAATCTTTATATCCATCTGAAGGGCTGTAACACCATCCTTAGTCCCGGTAACCTTAAAGTCCATATCACCTATATGGTCTTCATCTCCCAAGATATCTGACAATACAATAAAATCTTCATTTTCTTTCATCAAACCCATGGCTATCCCTGCCACATGGGTTTTTATAGGAACTCCGGCATCCATAAGGGAAAGGATTCCTCCACAAACAGTAGCCATAGAAGAAGAACCGTTTGACTCTAAGACATCAGAGACAAGCCTGATTGTATATGGAAAATCATCATTGGAAGGCAATACCCTGGCAATTGCCCTCTCAGCCAAAGCACCATGCCCAATCTCTCTTCTGCCCGGGCCTCTTAAGAACTTAACCTCTCCTACGGAGAAAGGTGGGAAATTATAATGCAGCATGAAGGACTTGTAGCTGTCTCCAAAAATGGATTCTATCTTCTTTTCATCCGATGATGTACCAAGGGTTGTAGCTGCCATTACCTGCGTTTCACCTCTTGTGAACAAAGCAGAACCATGGGTTCTCGGCAAGACTCCAATCTCACAGGTAATGGGCCTTATATCATTAAAGCCCCTGCCATCGATCCGTTTTTTCTCCGAGATGTACATCTCTCGAACCAGTTTCTTCTTTAACTCCGCAATAAGCTCCTTTATCTCCTCTTCTCTTCCTTCATACTCTGGTAAGAGTTGCTCTATGGTCTCCTGTTTGATCTCATCAAACATCTGGTATCTCTCAAGCTTTGCAGGTATCCTTATCGCCTTACTGAGCTTTTCATGAGCCACATTCTCAACCTTCTTCTTGAACTCAGGTTCTATTACCTTACTTACAATCTCCCTCTTTGGTTTTCCTGCAATTCTTTTTAATTCTTCCTGAATTGTGAGGATCGGCTGCATGGATTCGTGCCCATACCATATAGCCTCCAACATAACATCCTCGGGAAGCATATTCGCTCCACCTTCCACCATAACCACCGCATCTCGGGTGCCTGCTACAAGAAGATCAAGATCACTTTCCTTTAACTGTGAATTTGTTGGATTACAGATAAGCTCACCATCGATCCGGCCTATCCTTACCCCTGCCAATGGACCTGCAAAAGGGATATCAGAAATCTCCAAAGCAGCAGAAGCGCCAATCATTGCAAGGGTATCTGATTCATTCTCTTGATCCACGGATAAGACCGTTGCAATAATCTGGGTTTCATAGAAATACCCGTCTGGAAAGAGAGGCCGTATAGGTCTATCAATAAACCTTGAAGTAAGTATTTCCTTTTCACTGGAACGACCTTCACGTTTGAAAAAACCACCAGGGATTTTGCCGGCGGCATAATTCATCTCTTGATAATCCACTGTTAATGGCAGAAAGTCAACTCCCTCCCTCACCTTTTTATCTGCTACAACAGTCACCAATACCACTGTCTCTCCATACGTTACAAGCACTGATCCATTTGCCTGCTTTGCTAATTTTCCTGTCTCAATAGAGAGGGGCCTTCCATTTACATCTACACTGACTCTTTCTATCATCTCCAGTCATATCTCCTTTACGGGATTGAGGTCAGACCTCAAATCCTTTAATAATGGACTCAACTAAAGAGCCTCATTTTCTTATACCAAGTTTACCAATGATACTTCGATACCGATCAGTATCTTTTCTTTTCAGGTAATCCAACAATCGCCTTCTTTGGCCTACGAGTTTCATTAACCCACGGCGTGAATTATGGTCCTTCTTATGTGCCTTAAAATGCTCCGTTAGATAATTTATACGCTCACTCAACAGGGCAATCTGGACTTCCGGTGACCCGGTATCTTTATCGTGAACTTTGTGTTTTCCTATCAATTCTTCCTTTTTCTGAGTATCTAACATTATCTCTAATACTCCTTTCCAAGAAATGATGAAGTCGTAAAAAGTCAAAAATCAGACGGCACAGTAAAAAGCTCCAGATGCAAGGCGCGCAAATCCGAAGGAATGAAGCGTACTTACCTGTACGCTGCAATGACTGAGGATGCAGCGGAACGCCGCAGATGGACTTTTTACGAAGCCGTCAAGAAATTATCTAACCGATTCTTATCACACATACCCTTCTTTGTAAAGAACGATCTTGATGAATGACTAAGTGTTAAAAACCCGAATCAATCTACAAGCCATGCCCCACCCTTCTTCCTTGTCAGTTAATGGAGAAGTTATCAAAGACTCACCTACAGCGATTAGATCGTCCTTTAAAGAAGTAATCCTTAGACTTTCTCCTGTTTTAATATGGGATAGACAAATGTCTTTCAGATCATCGACTATAATATGTTTACCATGTCTAACACTTTTTGCCAGATCGTCATTTACCTTTATCTGAGGTAAGTTATTTAAAGCTCTATCTAATGGGATTACTTTGTCTTTTACTGCCCCATTTTTGAACAGGACTTCTAACTCATCTAGAGAATGAGAATCTTTGATATAAAAGCTGCCGCTTCTTATCCTTCTCAGCCCAACCAGATGGGCACCACAACCCAACCTCTTACCAACATCAGCACATAATGTTCTAATATAAGTACCTTTAGAACAGTACACATTGAATGAAACATAGGGAAGATCAATATTGGTAACATTAATTTTGAAGATGTTTATCTCCCTCTCCGGGATATCAACGTATATACCTCTTCTTGCCAATTTGTAAAGGGGGGTTCCTTGATACTTTAAGGCTGAAAATACTGGCGGCTTTTGCTTAATATTACCTTCGAAATTTATAAAGGCATCAATTATCTTATTGTGATCTCCTGGAATCTGACAAGACTCTCTAATTACTCTACCAAACAGATCCTGGGTGTCTGTTTCTATACCCAGCTTCAAATCTGCTTCGTATTCCTTGTCATCATTTATTAGAAATTGAACTATCTTGGTCGCTTCATTTATACAAACAGGGAGAACACCGGTAGCCAGAGGGTCCAAGGTGCCTGTATGCCCTGCTTTATGAACTTTGAGTAACCTTTTCACCCTCTTCACAACATCATGAGAAGTAATCCCAGAAGATTTATCAATAATTAATATACCATTCATTAATTCAACCTTTTACTAACCACCTCAAAAACCTTTCCCTTTGCCTCTAATAGACTGCCTTTCATATTCCCACCCGAAGCATTAGGATGCCCACCTCCGCCGAATTCCCTGGCAATATCTGCAACATCAATATCTTTGTTGGATCGAAGGCTAATCTTATAATAATTCCTGGATACCTCCCTGAATAAGACTGCCACTTTTACACCCAAAATGGATCTAGGGTAGTTTATCATATCTTCCGTGAGTTCTGGGGTAGCCCCTGTTTTTCTCAACATTGAAAGCGTTACCACAACGGAAGCTATCCTTCCATTGTCTAAAATCTCCAAGGTATTCAACGCCAGCCCCAGTAATTTTAGCCTGGGAACAGGCATTTCTTGGTAAATCTTCTCAGCTACGTTAGCCGGGTTGACACCTATCCTAACCATCTCACTAGCAATATGAAAAGTCCCTTCAGTTGTATTAGAATTGCAAAAGGCACCGGTATCCGTTAATATGGCAGTATAGATGTTAAGAGCAATCTCATATGTAATCTCAATGGGAATATCCTTTAGAACAGCATATATGAGTTCTGCAGTGGAACTGGATTGTGAATCAACCAATCTTAAATCACCAAATCCACTATTAGTCATATGGTGATCTATGTTTATTATTTTTCTTATCTTCTCAATTTCCTTACCTACCCTATCAAGGTCGCCACAGTCTAAAACAAAAGCTACATCAAAAGTAAGAGACCTGTCTATCTCATGAATAATCTCCGGACTCATGGGCAGAAATTGGAGATTCCTAGGAATGGGGTCCTGATTAAAAACCGTTACCTTTTTGCCAATATTCTTTAAGGAAATTGCCAGGGCGAGGGCTGAGCCTATGGCATCGCCATCTGGATTGACATGAGAGGCAATCAGGAAAGTTCTGTTGCTTTTTATCTCTTCGATTATTCTCTCTTCCATTTCATCAGTCAGAGGCGGTCCTTTTTAACCCTTCAAGTATACTATCGATATGGCTTCCATATCTTAACGAACTGTCAAATTTAAAGACGATATCCGGAATATAACGCATTCTGAGCCTCTTTCCCAATTTCTTTTTAATATAACCGGAGGCGCTATTTAGCCCCTTGGTAGTCTTTTCTAGTTCTCTATCACTCTCAACCATACTGAAGAATACCCTTGCCTGACGAAGGTCATCAGTTACTTCAACGTCAGTAATTGTCACAAAACCAATCCTGGGATCTTTAATGTCTTTTAATAAGATTTGAGCGATCTCTTCTCTAAGGAGATCAGAAACCCTATCAGCCCTTTTGTAGTCCATTACAAGTCTCCAGTTGTTAGGGTTGTATATTAAAAATCCAGTATCTCTATCTCTGAGTTGAGTATATCTACAACTCTAAGATCATCGATGAAGTTAGCTATCTTGTCTAAAGAAGAATTGACATATCTTTTATCATTACCCACCACACAAAAACCCACCTGCGCTCTTTGCCACTTATCGTTCTCCCCTACCTCTGCTATAGATACATTGAACTTCCGTTTAACCCTATCAATGACCCTTTTTAAAACCTGGCGCTTCCCTTTCAGGGAAGAATTGTTGTGTATCATAATATCCAAGCGGCAAACACCGATAACCATCTTCTTGCGTAGTAACTACTCAGGTGTTTAGGCTGAAGGCTGTAGTAGGCTAATAGTCTATAGTCTATAGTCTAAACTTAAGTCTCAAATCACAGGGTTGCTAAAACCTTTTCATAAGTATAGGATTCAATAATATCGTCTACCTTCAAATCATTAAAATTTTCTATTCCTATCCCGCATTCATAGCCGGATTCAACCTCTTTTACATCGTCCTTAAATCTCTTTAATGAGTATATCTTTCCATCGTGAATTACTACATCATCCCGTAATAAACGAGCATGTTCACCCTTTACAATCTTTCCACTTAGAACAAAACTACCAGCTATAGTGCCAGTCCTGGATATATTAAATGTGCTTCTTACCTCTGCCCTTCCTAATGTCTTCTCCTCCAGGATTGGATCTAATAAACCCTCCATGGCTTTCTTCATATCGGATATTGCATTATATATAATACTATAAAACCTGATACTCACTTTTTCTTGTTCAGCAATTTGCTGAACCTTTGTATCTGATTTAACATTAAAACCAATGGTTATTGCATTTGAAGCAGAGGCTAACATAACATCAGACTCTCCTATATCACCAACGGAGGCATGAATAACATGTAACTTTATAGCATCAGTACTCAGTTCATTTAATGCCTTTAGAAGAGCCTCGATCGAACCCTGTACATCTGCCTTGACAATTATATTCAGTTCTTTTACATACCCCTCTTTAATCTTATCATAAAGGTTCTCCAATGCAATTTTGCTCGTCTTCACAAGTTCAGACTCCCTTTTCTTTTGCTGTCTGAACAATGCAACTTGTCTTGTTTTCTTCTCGTCATCAACTACAACAAAGCTGTCCCCTGCCTCGGGCACTCCAGAAAGTCCGATAATTTCTATGGGCATAGCTGGACCCACTTGTGTTACCTTTTCTCCATTTTCGTTAATCAGCGCTCTTATCTTCCCAAATTTTACTCCAACTACAAAGGGATCACCGACCTTTAAGGTGCCTTCTTTAATAAGCACAGTAGCTACCGGGCCCCTACCTTTATCCAGTTTCGCCTCAATCACAACTCCCTTGGCTGCCTTGTTAGGATTGGCCTTTAATTCTAATAGTTCAGCTTGTAATAGGATAAGCTCCAAGATGTCATTTATACCCTGCTTTTTCTTAGCAGAAACCTCCACAAAGACAGTGTCTCCCCCCAACTCTTCTGGGACAAGTCCATATTCCATGAGGTTTCTCTTAACTTTCTCAATGTCTGCATTGGGTTTATCAATTTTATTAATCGCCACCATCAGTGTCACACCAGCAGCCTTTGCATGGTTTATAGCCTCAACTGTCTGGGACATCACACCATCATCCGCCGCCACTACCAGAACTACAATATCGGTAACTTGCGCCCCCCTAGCCCGCATCGCTGTAAAGGCTTCGTGGCCTGGGGTATCTAAAAATACTATGTCACCTTTTGGAAGACTTACGTGATAGGCTCCTATATGCTGTGTAATACCGCCTGCTTCTTTGCCCATGACATTAGTCTCACGTATAGCGTCTAAAAGAGAGGTTTTTCCATGGTCTACGTGTCCCATTACAGTAACCACAGGCGGCCTATGCACTAATTCCTCAGAGACATCTTCCTCTTTTTCCAAAATATCTTCATCTATTGGTATGCTTTCAACAGCATAAGAAAACTCACTGGCAATTAAGGAGGCGGTGTCAATATCCAAAGGTTGATTAATCGTCGCAACAACTCCCAGGTCCAACAACTTCTTTATCACATTACCTGCCTTAATTCCCATCTTCTTAGCCAGTTCATTAACCGTAATAGTTTCTAATATCCTTATCTTTCTCTTAATTGCCTTTGGAACAGTAATCTCTGTCTTCTTCTTTACCCGCTTAGGTAGCCCCTTCCTTACCGCTGTGCTCCTAGAAGGTTCAAGGACATCTTCCTTTTCATATAAATCCTTCGTTGCACGGTCTTCCTTCTTCTTATAAACTACCTTCCTTTTGGAGGGCTTTAACTTTATTGAGTCTTCAGCCTCTCTCTTTGTAATTTTTTTGCCAGGTTTTTCCTTCGCCTGATCTTCGTCCTCTTCTACTTCCGCAAGTCTTTTTAAATCCTTCTTCCTCCTGAGAAGCTCGGTTTCAATACTAACGGGCTCAGGTGCCACTTTTCCTGGTTCAATCGCTTTTCCTTCGACAGGTTCTTCCCTTTTTTCGACAATTTCTTCTGGTGCAGTTGAAGGAGGAACCATATACGGCAAAGGTTCTTCAACCTTTGGCAATTCAGCTTTAACAGGCTCGGCATCCAACGTTTCAATGTCTGGTTCTATCTTTTTCATCCTTCTACGAATAACCGTAGGCTTTACCCTTTTTTCAATAAGTTCCTGAGCTTTAACTCCAGCAAGACGATTTTTAATCACTTCAACTCTTTCTTCCTCAATAGAACTCATGTGGCTCTTAGCCTCTATGCCCAGCTTTTGAAGCTCATCAATGAATTCATTGTTTGTCATCCCCAATTCTTGAGCCAACTCATACACTCTAACCATTCTATCCCCCCAAAAGGAACATAGTTCTACTTCGCCTCATCTTCCTCTCCGCTTGCTAACGATATATCTTTTGTCGAGTTCTCATCGCTTTTTTCTAAGTCCTTTTGTTTCAAGTATTCTTCAGTGGTTTTTTTTAGTCTATCGGCTTTTTTCTCACCTATACCCTCTACCTTGGTGAGCTCCTCAATACTTGCACTAAAAATGTCATATGCTGAAAAAAAACCCCTATTGAATAAAGCACCTGCTGTAGAATAGCCTATCCCAGGAATATCAACAAGGGCATTATGTATATCTTCTGAAATTCCGGCAACTTTTGATTCACTCTTGATATCTATCTTCCAACCTGTAAGTCTGGCAGCCAGACGTACATTTTGTCCTTTCTTCCCAATAGCTAAAGATAACTGATCATCAGCAACAATGACCTCCATTGTCTTCCCTGCATCATCAATTATCACTTCAGAAATCTCTGCAGGAGACAAGGCATTACATACAAATTTAGCCGGATCATCACTCCATGGAACTATATCTATCTTCTCTCCATGCAACTCTTGTACAACACTTCGTACTCGAGAACCCTTCATACCTACGCAAGCACCGACCGGATCAACATCCAAATCCCCCGAGTAGACTGCTATTTTAGCTCTGCTGCCCGGTTCCCTCACAGCGCCTTTAATCTTCACAATTTGCTCAGAAATCTCTGGAACTTCAACCTCAAATAGCCTTATAAGCAATCCTGGATGGGTCCTCGAAAGAATGATCTGTGGCCCCTTGGAAGACTTGAGAATGTCCAAGATATAGGCTTTAATTCGGTTCCCCTGAGTATAGACCTCTTTTGACACCTGCTCATGGGGTGGAAGGATAGCCTCTGATCTTCCCAGGTTAATAATTATGTTGTTTCTGTCAATACGATGGATAATACCATTAACCAGTTCCCCCTTACGATCTTTGTAGTCGTTATAAACATTCTCTCTCTCGGCATCCCTAACCTTCTGGATTATAACCTGCTTAGCAGTTTGAGCTGATATCCTGCCAAATGTACCTACATCCATTTTTATACCAAGGCTATCACCAATCTCAACTCCAGGATCCAGTTCAACAGCTTCTTCAAAAGATATTTCTACACGTAGGTCTTTAACCTCATTCACTACAGTTTTAAATTCAAACAGTTCAACTTCTCCCAGTTCTTCATTAAAGTTGGCTTCAATCTCTTGATAAGGGCCAAATTTCTTTTTGGCCGCTGTCAACATAGCAGATTCCAAAGCTTCTATAAGTATTTCTCTGTTAATTCCCTTGCTTTTTCCAACTTCATCAATCAAACGGGTCAGGTCCGAAATCACTTTTTAATCTCCCTTATCTCAGCGTTCATGAGTCAGCTATCAGCCTCCAGCCCCTAGAATAATATTCGGAAGCTGAAGGCTGAACGCTTATAGCAGAAAGCTAAGAGACATTGTTTAGGATTTATTTTTAAAAGAAACTTGACTGCTTATTATTGACGTTGATTAAAGTGTCCACAGTTTAAAACTCGTATATTAAATTTGCTTCCGATATTTTATTGAAGGGCAAACTGATAATCTCATCTCCAACCTTAATTTTTACCACCCCATCTTTATAATCCAAAAGCCTACCTTTAAAATTCTTCCATCTACCTGTTGGATCGTCTACTTTAAACCTGACCAGTCTGTCTTTGTGTTTTATAAAATCATCTTCTCTCTTCAATGGTCTGCCGAGCCCAGGAGAAGAAACCTCCAACACATAGGAACGTGGAATCAGTTCATCTATCTGCATCAGATGACTTGCCTGTCCGCTAATATTAGAACAATCATCTACTGTTACTCCTCCTTCTTTATCGATATAAAGCCTTAAAACCCACCCCCTTCTTTCTCTCCTGTACTCAATGTGCACAAGTTCCATGCCCTCAGCTATAACAATCGGCTCTACTATCTCTCTTACAGATTCCAGAATATCAGCAGACATTGTTGCTCATTTGGGGGTTGGGATCACACAAAACCCCTTTTATAATAAAAAAGTGGGCTTTAAGCCCACTTTTAGTGAACTTTAATAAATTGATGCTTAAAAAATAACACGAAATTCCACAAGTTGCAAGAAAAAAATGTTTGCTTTAAGAAATGAACCCATAGCTTATTAGGTTTCCTCTTTGATTAAAAGTGGAGCGGGCAACGGGATTCGAACCCGCGACACCAAGCTTGGGAAGCTTGTACTCTACCAGCTGAGCTATGCCCGCTCATTATATGAGTATTCTAATTCCAGATATGTTGTAATTCTATTAAATATTTAAAATTTAGTCAACGATTATTTAACAAGGCAGCAGCCTGTGGCTAGTTCAGCAACTATCTTTACTCTTTTCCCCATTTGGTTAAAAGATGTTGACAACCAGCAGTATAGTTCGTTAGTATATTCAGGTAGGCACAGAGGAGCGAAGTCACAGAGGCACAAAGAAAAAATAGAACAGGAGGAAGATTGCAATGCGAAGCTACTTAATGAAGAAAGGGTTAGAAAAAGCCCCCCATCGTTCTCTTTTTAAGGCTATGGGTTATACTGACGAGGAAATCACACGTCCTATTATTGGAGTCGCAAACTCTCAAAGCGAGATCATCCCTGGACACATACATCTCAGAGATATTGCCGAATCGGTGAAGGCAGGCATTAGATTGGCTGGAGGAACCCCGATGGAGTTCTCTACTATCGGTGTATGCGATGGTATAGCCATGAACCATCAGGGCATGAAATACTCCCTTGCCAGCAGAGAACTTATTGCAGACTCTATAGAGATTATGGCATGTGCCCATCCCTTTGATGCATTGGTCCTGATACCCAACTGTGATAAGATTGTGCCGGGGATGTTAATGGCTGCATTGAGGCTGAACATTCCAGCTATAGTAATCAGTGGTGGTCCAATGCTTACAGGAAAGAGACGGGGGCAAAATATTGATCTTATCACAGTCTTCGAAGGGGTTGGGGCGGTTAAATCAGGCAAAATGAGTGAAGCTGAGCTAAAAGAACTGGAGGATATGGCATGTCCGGGCTGTGGTTCATGTGCAGGGATGTTTACTGCAAACTCCATGAACTGTTTAACGGAAGCCTTAGGACTGGGACTTCCAGGAAATGGTACTATCCCAGCAGTTTATGCAGCGAGGCGGAGGCTTGCAAAGCTTGCCGGCAAAAAGATAATGGAGCTTCTTGAAAAAAACATAACACCCCGAAACATAGCCAATATGTCAGCATTCAGGAATGCTATTGCAGTAGATATGGCTCTGGGCTGTTCTACTAATACTGTCTTACATCTCCCTGCCCTAGCCCATGAGGCCAAGCTAAACTTAGAATTAGAGATATTCAATGAGATGAGCTACAAAACTCCTCATTTGTGTAGTCTGAGTCCTGCAGGCCCTCACCGTCTTCAGGATCTAAATGAGGCAGGTGGCGTGCCAGCCGTTATGGCAGAACTTGCTAAACTGGGTTTGATAAACCAGGATGTTATAACCGTTACCGGCAAAAACCTGAGAGAAAATCTAAAAGGTGTGGAAGTAATAGACAAAAACGTTATCAGACCTGTAGAAAATCCATATCATAAAGAGGGAGGCATTGCCATCCTGAAAGGCAACCTGGCACCGGATGGTGCGGTGGTTAAGCAGTCCGCTGTTGCGCCAGAAATGTTGAAAAGCCAGGGTAAAGCCAGGGTGTTTGACTCAGAAGAAGAGGCAGTAGAATCCATCTTAGCCAAGAAAATAAAACCTGGCGATATAGTGGTGATAAGATATGAAGGGCCCAAAGGAGGGCCAGGAATGAGGGAGATGCTTACACCCACATCTGCTATAGCAGGGATGGGATTGGACAAAGATGTGGCCATTATAACAGACGGCAGATTTAGCGGAGGGACAAGGGGAGCTGCTATTGGCCATATATCCCCTGAGGCTGCGGAAGGGGGACTTATAGCCTTTGTAGAAAACGAAGATGTAATAGAGATAGACATACCAAACAAAAGACTCACTCTGAAAGTAAGTGATGAAGAGATTGAAAAACGGAAAAGAGGCTGGAAAGCACCAGAACCTAAAATAAAAGAAGGCTATGTTTATAGATATTCAAAACTGGTAACGTCAGCCAGTACGGGAGCAGTCTTTAAGGATAAAATGTAACTACTCAGGCGGATAGACTGAAGGTAGATAGACTGAAGGTAGAAGACTTTTCGAGATGTTTTATAGACTTCAGCCTTCAGCCTTCAGCCTAAATACCTGAGTAGTCAGAATTTCCTTGATTTTCCCCTCAGATAGAACAACAATCTCGTCTGCCACTCGGTATGCCTGGTTTAAATCATGGGTGGTAAATATAACAGTTGTTCTGTATCTACGGTTCAATTCCTTAATAATGTTTTCCAGTACGTCTATATGGGTTTTATCCACGTTTGCAGTGGGTTCATCGAGGAACAAAACCTTTGGTGTTACTGCGATCCCTCTGGCAATTGCAACCCTCTGGGCCTCTCCTCCGGAAAGCTCATGGGCTCTTCTTTTTTCAAAACCTGCTAGTCCTACCAAATCCAGACATTCTACAACCTTTTGTTTTTGCTCTCTTTTACTCAAACCACGGATCCTCAAACCGTAGGCTACGTTCTTCTCCACAGTTGTATTGAGGAGGAAAGGATTCTGAAGAACCATGGCCATCTCTCGTCTTAATCTGAATTCATTATTCCCATGGCTATCAATCTCCAATCCATCAAAATAGACCCTTCCTGAGGTTGGCTTGGTAAGAAGGGACAGGATGGAAAGGAGGGTGGTCTTTCCTGAGCCATTGGGACCCATCACTCCGTGGACCGTTCCCTTTTTGATTATCAAGTAGGGTATGTCTAATACCTTCTTCCCATTATAGAATTTCGTCAAATCTTTAACGGCAAATTGATAGTTGTCCATTGTTCAACAATCACCCTCTCCTTCCCTGCAACCAGTGAAAGAAGATATTAACCAAAAAGGCTACAGCAAGGAGGATAAATCCCAATGCCAAACTAAATGCAAACTCCCCCTTCGATGTTTCTAAGGCGATGGCGGTAGTCAATATTCGAGTGTAGCCCCTTATGTTTCCACCAACCATCAAGGCACAGCCCACCTCTGTAATTACCCTGCCAAATCCGGCAATCACGGCAGAGATCAAGGCAAATCTTGCCTCAGAAAGTACTGTTAGGGCAGTCTGTAAGGTATTTGCCCCCATTGAAAGGGCTGTAAGTCTTACCCGAGGGTCTATACCCTGGGTGGCAGAGATGCTCAGGGCAACTATAATAGGTGTTGCCAGGACAAACTGACCTATTGCCATAGCCCACGGGGTAAAAAGAAGACCTAAATGCCCCAATGGCCCCTGCCTTGATATAAAGGAATAGAGCAATAGCCCCACTACCACAGTTGGGAAGGCCATTAGAGTATTGAACAGGGTAATTAATGGCCTCTTCCCCAAAAAATCCTCTGTGCCGATAATAAAACCTATGGGTATCCCCACTAAAGAGGCAAAAACAGTAGCCATAGCAGAGACTCTTAAGGAGAGCAAGGTTATGCCAAATACTTCCCTATCCAGCGAAAAGATTAATTCGCAAGCCTTCCAAATACCAACTAATATATAGTCCATGAAACATACTCAACTCCTCAACTCCTCAACTTCAAGGATTAGTCACAGCCACTGGAATAAACAGGGGCTGTCCAAACCTGTCCTTTCCAAATTCCTTGATGATCTTTTGCCCTTGTCTGGATGTGACCCAATCAATTAAGGCCATAGCCTTTACATAGTTTACATGAGGATACCTTGCCGGGTTGACGGCAATGATACCATATGGATTAAAAAGTACAGGATCACCTTCAAAGAGGATGGGGAGGTCTATTTTTCTGCTTCCTGAAAAGGCCAGATAGGTGCCCCTGTCGGCCAGGGTATATGCGCCCTTCTCATAAGCCATAATCAATATCGTCCCCATTCCTTTTCCTGCCTCCAGGTACCAACTTCCCGAGGGTTTCTTCCCGGTTGTCTCCCATGTCTCCATCTCTTTTGCATGGGTCCCCGAATTATCCCCTCTGGATATAAAAGTGGCTTGATTCAGGGCAATCTTTTTAAAGGCATCAACTGCAGTTTTTGCCTTTCTGACCCCTGCAGGGTCAGACCTTGGTCCGATAATCACAAAATCGTTGTACATGACGTCCCTGCGGTTTACACCGTAACCCTCCCTTACAAATCTGTTTTCCAGATGCCGGGCGTGAACCAGAGTAACATCCACATCCCCATTCTCCGCCAGCTTCAGCGCCTGTCCTGTCCCTACCGGAATTACATCCACCTTTATATTGAACATATCTTCAAAAGGTGGAAGAAGGACATGGAGCAGTCCGGAGTTCTCGGTGCTGGTGGTTGTAGAGAGTCTCAGCCTTTCTCCTGCATGTGCCAGCGAGAAAGATGATCATTTTATAACATGTAAGCCCCGAGCATGTCAACGGCAATTCTGACTCCTGACTCCTGGCTTCTGAGCAGTTGCTCTATTTTTGATTGACAAGATAACCTGAACAGGATAAAATGACCATAACAATTTGACCATAACTAAGAGAGCTTCTGGAGGAAACTATGGAAACTCTGTCTGTATCAAAATTCAAGGCCACGTGTCTTGCTGTTCTGGAAGATGTCAACCGTCAAAAAAAAGGGGTTATTATTACCAAGCGAGGCAAGCCCATTGCCGAGATTATACCTGTTAGTCATCAGCAAAAGGATGTCCCGTTAAAAGAGACAATTACATTTATGGGTGATATCGTATCTCCTGTTGTTGAAGATGAATGGGAAACTTTAAAGTGAATGACCTGCTGCTCGATACCCATGTCTGGATCTGGATGAGCATAGAGGACAAAATTTTACTATCCAAAGAGGCAAAAAGGGCTATTCAGCAGGCAAGGCAGAAATGGGTATCGGCTATCTCCTGCTGGGAAGTAGCTAAATTAGTAGAAAAGAAGAGAATTACGTTTTCGATACCAACACTTACGTGGATCAGACGCTCTTTAAGTGAGTTTGGGGTAAGGATTGCTGAACTTTCCCCGGAGATTGCTGTGGAGAGCACTCAACTTAAAGGTTTCCACCATGATCCGGCAGATCAGCTTATTGTCGCCACCTCAAGGACATTGGGAATGCCTCTATTGACATCGGATCGCAGGATGTTGAATTTCCTTGAGGTAGAGACTATCTGGTAGAGGAGGAAATCAATATGGATATTTTTTTAAGGTTGAAAATGGTGTGGCTATTTGTAATAGGTTTTGTTACCTTAACACTTGGTTGTGCGACACTCGAGGATCAAGAGGCCAGATATGGTTCTGACCCCCCAGTTATCACTGCTACTTTTGCTAAGGACAGGATTGTGTTTGGGGACACCTGGAAGATTTATGTTAACGCTTTCGATGCAGACGGAGATATGGATAGTTTCGTTTGCTCTATACTTCAGGA
Source organism: Desulfobacterales bacterium (assembly GCA_016209225.1). Classification (GTDB taxonomy): domain Bacteria; phylum Desulfobacterota; class UBA8473; order UBA8473; family UBA8473; genus UBA8473. The sequence goes on along the minus strand of JACQWO010000017.1, from coordinate 93,733 downwards.
CGGCAGGCATCCATATCCTTTCGATATAATTAAGATTAAACCGGGGCAAAGGAAGGAACTCTCCGGTTACTTGTATTTACCCACCAATACCCCTCAGGATTTATGGGGTATTCATATTGAATTGTCTCTTTATATAGTTGACAAGGCTGGGCATAAGAGCAATGAGAAGACCTTTGAGTTGAGATTTGAATCAAAGGCATCTGATAAAGAGATGGATCGAGCCCTATTTGATGATATGCCTTTGGGACCCATTATGATTGATATAACAAACCTTGTAGATATTGGGACACCCAATACCCCTGAACAGTAAACAGCGCACAACATATCAACAGCGGGCTTAAGCCCGCTGTTATATCAACTTGAAGATGACAAAAAAAGAACCTCAGAGAGCAACCCCTCTGAGGTTCTTTGCAAGAGAGAATATTTTACCCCTCAATTAGAATACTAGTTTAATAGCCCAAGCCGCTTTCCATGCATTATCAGCAGTCTTGGTTGAAGAATCGAAATACTTTCCAGCAAGGAGATAGTCCGCTTCGGCTGAAACTGTAAGATTCGGGGTCAACTGGTAATGTGCCTCAAGATCGAACTCATGTCCCATATTCTTGTCTCTGTATGTAATAGTTGAAGGGAAGCCTTCAGCAGTTCGGAGGTACCAGTATTTGGCAACGAGCTTCAATTTGTTGTCCACGGGGACAGTGGCGCCCAGCATGGTAAACCACCTGCCTAGAGAATAGCCGCTGTCATAGGCACTATAACCAGACGTCGGCAGGCATATCTGTGCATACTCCTCTGTTGCAATACCATTACCCCAGTATAAGAGGTTTGGACCTGGGAGGATAATACCTAACGCAGGATACCTGGCATTCGAATCTGCATACGCAAAATTCTTGATCTTATCATCAGTTGAATCATTATCACCGGAGGCGTAGAGACTCATGAAATCAAGCGTAGGCCCACCCAGCTTCATAGATGCATCTGCGCGGAGGTAATATCCGCTGAAATCATAGTCGGTCTGTCCGGCAGGCACAGCCTGGTACTTACGTTTTCCAAATGAATAGATCGCATCAAAACCGAGCTTTACCGGTCCTGCATTGAAACCAGTCCACAGCCCTGCCCAGTAGATGTCATCATTGTACAGCTGGTTTGATGTAGTAGTTCCTGTACTGCTGGCAGCAACATCCGTTTCCCTGTGGTCTCTGTTATACACACCATAAACGCCAAAGTCGTAAGCCTGTGTCTTCTTGCTAAATTCCAGGGCGTATATATCATCGTCTGCGTCGCCGTTGCCTCTAAGCGTATTATTACTTACAGTACCCTCAGCAAACTTTGTCCACCATAAGGACAGCTTGGACCCATCGGCGATTTTGTAGTCAAACTTGAGACCCGGGGTAGCTGCCACACCAGCAAGTATGGCATGGTTGTGAGTAAAAAGAAACTGTTTACCGGCTGTCACACTAAGAGGTATACCAGGGACATTAAAATCAATGTATGCCATCCTTACCTCTATGTTGGTACTGGGTGTATCCGCAATCATACCGGTATCACCACCTTGGTTAGGGGTCGTTCCAACACCATTCGAGGTATAGCTTTTGCCCCATTCATCCCAGCCTATCTCGATGCCAAATACGCCTTTCACATTCTCCATAGCAGCAATATGGGTCAGGCGGAACCTCTGTTCAACATAGGCTGCACCGTCACTCAAATCGCTATCGCGATCACTGACATTATTAGATGCTATACCCACGACCTGATAGTCACCCGAAAAGATTATCTGTGGGGCAGCAGCAGAGGCTCCTTTTGACATTGCAAAAAATGCAATCAGCGCCACTGCCATGGTTAATATTACAAACTTTTTCATTATTTATACCTCCTGTTTATAGTAGCAAACCTTTTCTAACTCCTTCTTTTGCTTTACAATCTCTTTCGATCTTCTCTCTTATCAAGCAGAATTGCCTCTATTTAGTTCATTCCATCGCATCACCCGCCTTTCTTTTCTGTAATTTTTAAGCTGCTTTCTCTCAGAAGCAGTAAATAGCTGTATCTGCTAAACCCGTTTATTATCAATATAATCCGTCTCTTGTTCCTTTTTCGACTACTAAAATAACACCCTTAATATAGCCTTGTCAAGAGTTTTTTTTAAAAAACGGATTGTAATAAAAGCTGTTGACAGATAAACTCTGATAGACTATAGAAGAAGTCAGAAATCAGAAGTCAGAAGTCAGGCGGAACCCCATAATGAAAGAGGAAAAACTCGTATTATTGTACTCTAGAGAGGAAATTGCCCGAAAGGTAACAGACCTTGCTAACCAGATTTCGAAAGACTATGATGACAAAGAAGTTATACTGATCTGTATCCTGAAGGGGGCTTTCATCTTCCTCTCAGACCTTATCAGAAGCCTCCGGATGCCGCTTAAGATTGACTTCGTCAGGCTTGCCAGCTATGGATCACAAACCAGGTCATCAGGAGACATAAGGATCACAAAGGATATCGAGCTGTCAATTGAAGGGAAGGATGTAGTTGTTGTGGAGGATATAGTCGATACTGGATTAACCACCTCCTACTTTATTGAGAGGCTCAAGGCAAAAAACCCAAATTCTCTGAGATTATGCGCATTGATAGAGAAAAAAGAAAGACGAGAGGTAAATATTGAAGCTGATTATGTTGGCTTTATACTGGAAGAAGGTTTCATTGTTGGTTACGGGTTAGATTTTGATGAAAGATATAGGCACTTGCCTGAGATATATAGGATAGTTCAGGAGTAAGAACAACTCTTCTAATATTCTAATATTCCACTCTTCTAGCATAGGGGAGTTGAGGAGATGGCTATGATAGTTCAGTGTGAAAGATGCCAGACAAAATTTAAACTCAATGATGAGAGGGTACCAGAGGGGGGGGGCAAGGCCAGATGCTCTAAATGTCAACATGTATTTATAATAGAAAAACCCCTGACACCAGGCATGGAGACCATAGAGGGATTAGAGGTAAAAGAAGCGCCCGTAATAATCCCTGAAGAGGTCGAAGAGGGGTTTGATGAGTTCCTTGCAAAACCAGAGGAGGGGGAAGAAGAAGTTAGACAGCGAAGATTTCCTTTAAAAAGCATGCTAGCCCTATTAGTCCTGTTTGTCGTACTTGGTGGAGGAGCATTCCTATATTGGGATAAATTGGGAGAGATAAACTGGAAGATATTCAGGATGTCTAATATCAGAGATTATCTTGGTTCAAGGGTATCCCCTGATGGAAATACTATCTTGCCAAAATTCCAACTCCGTGGATACTATATCGACAATATCAATGCAGGCAGGATCTTTGTGATAGAAGGCAAGGTTATAAATAACTCTTCGGAGGCAAAGAGTTTTATCAAGGTAAAAGGGGCGCTCTTTGACAGCACGGGTAATAAGCTGGCAGAAAGAGAAGTATACTGCGGCAACATACTTTCTGGGGAAGAATTAATGGAGCTAGGGGCTGATCAGATCAATTACCGTCTAAACAGTCCTGGGGGAGATCCCTCAGTAAACATGAATATCTCTCCACGAAAATCTATTCCTTTTATGGTTGTTTTCTTCGACTTGCCAGAGGACATTAAGAAATTTAGTGTTAAGCTAACTGGTACAGAAAAAGCAGCAAAGTAAGTGAGAGGCAGCGCTCAGTCATCAGCAAGGAAAGGAAAAGTAAGGAATTTGGAGTCTCAATTTGGAATCAACTAGAAACTTAATTTTGGGTATTATAGCCCTGATTGTCATAATTTTTATAGGTACTATCGGTTATGTCTTAATACAGGAGTGGGGTTTCCTGGATTCCCTCTATATGACTGTTATAACCATAGCTACCGTAGGGTATGGGGAGGTTTCTAAATTGAGTGTGCCAGGCAAAATCTTCACTATTGGCTTGATTGCCAGCGGAGTCGGAATTGCCGCTTATATAGTTGGGAGTCTCTCTAAAATGATGGTTGAAGGAGAGATGATGCGAATCTTAGGGAGGAGAAAATTGGAAAAACAGATTCAGGCGCTAAATAATCATTACATTATATGCGGATGTGGTCGAATCGGGAGTTTAATCTGCAAAGAGCTCGCTACCTCTGCGAAACCACTACCATTTGTGGCTATTGACAACGACACCAAAGTTATCGAGAAGATAGAGAGTGAAAATTATCTATATATACAGGGCGACTCGATAGAGGAAGATATCTTAATTAAAGCCGGAATAAAGAATGCCAGAGGATTAGTGGCGGCAGTTTCTTCTGATTCGGACAACGTTTATATAACCCTGACTGCCAGAGAGTTAAACCCTGAGATCTTTATTTTAGCCAGGGCGTCATATGAAGGGGCAGAGAGAAAGCTTTTGAGAGCAGGGGCAAATAAGGTTATCTCACCCTATGTTATTGGGGGGATACGAATGGCACACGCCATTCTACGACCTACTGTTGTAGACTTTATTGAATTGGCGACCCACAAACAGAGCATGGAGCTTCAACTGGAAGAGATTACAGTACGGAAGGCTTCCAGGTTTATCGATGTTTCTTTAAGCGATTGTGCAATAAGACAGGAACTGGGGTTGATTATTGTGGCTATAAAGAAGGCTACAGGACAGATGGTCTTTAATCCTTCATCGGAATCCATGATTGAACTGGGTGATACCCTCGTTGCCCTTGGCGAAAAAAAGGATTTAATAGAACTGGAAAACATGATGGGGGCGTAATCAGGGGTCAGGGATCAGGAAACCCTTTTCATTCTGACTTCTGACTTCTGACTCCTGACCCCTATTCCATTGCTTCCTCTACCAGTTCAGCTATATCCTTACTTTTCAAAGATTCTTGCACATCCTTTTCTTTAATGGCATCCTCAAACATGGTCAGACAATAGGGACACACGGTTGATATCAGGTCTGGATTCACATCCAGGGCATCTTGCAGCCTCATCTCATTTATCCTCTTTCCCAAATGCTCTTCCATCCACATCCGACCACCGCCAGCGCCACAACATATACTCTTTGCCTTGTTTCTTAGCATTTCAACCAATTTAACCCCTGGAATACTCTTTAATATCTTCCTTGGAGCGTCGTATATTGTATTGTATCTTCCCAGATAGCAAGAATCATGGTAAGAAATGGTTTTGTTTATCGGTTTAGTCAGTTTAAGTTTGCCTTCTGCAATCAGTTCTGTAATGAATTCTGTGTAATGCAACACCTCAAATTCCCCGCCGAACTGAGGATATTCGTTCTTTAAAGTGTTAAAGCAATGGGGGCATTGGGTTACAATCTTTTTTACGTTATAATTTTTCAAAATCTCTATCGTTTCTGCAGCAAGCATCTGGAACAGATATTCGTTTCCAATCCTTCTTGCAGAATCGCCACAGCACTTCTCCTCTGCTCCGAGTATCCCAAAATTTACACCTGCCTTATTGAAGATATTGACCAGAGAGGTTGATATTTTCTTATTGCGTTCATCAAATGACCCTGCACAACCTACCCAATAGAGTATGTCAACGTTGCTATCCTCTGACATGATTTTCACTCCCAGGTCTTTAGCCCAATCACCCCTTGTTGCCCATCCTATGCCCCAGGGATTGCTGTTGTTCTCCATATTTCTAAAGACAGCCTGAACCTCAGAAGGAAACTTGCTCTCCATAAGCACCAGATAACGCCGCATATCTACTATCTTATCTACATGCTCGTTGGATACAGGGCACTGTTCCATACATGAGCCGCAAGTAACACATGACCAAATCTTATCCTCGGATACCACGTCTCCTATAAGACTTTTACCCTCATAACCTTCTGCTGCTTCTCCTGTTTCTGTCTTTCCATCCCCCCCATTCTTACTTCTAAGCAAATTAGACCCCTTTTCCAGAAGGTGTACTTTAAGATCGTGGATCAAATGCCTTGGAGAAAGAGGCTTTTCAGAGAGGTGGGCTGGACAGTTAATCTCGCACCTACCGCATTCGGCGCAGGTATATAGATCGAGTAACTGCTTCCAGGTAAATTCCTCTATATTAGACACGCCAAATGTCTCAGCCTCTTCCATGTTCAATATTGGCATGAGGGCGCCTTTCGGCCCCAGTGATTTAAAGAAGATGTTAAAGGGAGCAAGTATAAGATGGAGATGTTTTGAATAAGGGATAAGAACCATGAACCCAAGGACAAGAAGGACGTGAATCCACCATGAAGCGATAAAGAGGGCTTCCTGGGTTGTTTTTTCAAAACCCATATTGTTAAAAAAACCGGCAAATGCTGCCCCGACAAATGCCAGGGTTGCCGTTTCGTGGGAATCTATATTGATCTCAAACCCCTCCATGAGGAAATGAAAGACCATCAAGAAAAATATTATGCCCAATATAATCACTGCCTCCCGAGTAGTCTCTAACCTTGGAGGTCTTACCACGTACCTTCTCAGTAACGCCCAGACAATTGCAATCATAACCATTAATGCGGCTATATCCAGGATCAATGGGAAATAACCGGCAAAAGAAGCTCCCAGCAGATGAAAGGAAAGACCGGGGATAAAGCCTCTGCCGAACATGAATATATAACTGAATGCGAAACACAGGAATCCATAGAATATCATAGCATGACCGAGACCGGCCAAATCCCCGACCCTGACGTCTTTTAGAACACATATCTGTAAAAGGATCCTTTTTAGAGTGATTTTTATCCTTTTGCCTATCTCTTTGAATCTGTTGTCTTCTTTCCCGATGCGGAGAATAATATATAGATACTTAACCCTGTTTACAAAAAATACCAGAGCTGCTATTATCACAATAGATAATAGAACAAAATTTGGAATACCCATGATTGTATAACCGGCTACATTCATGTAAACCTCCTTTTGAGTGGATTTGGGGTCAAACCCGCCTGCCTGTGCGTTGCACGCAGACCCGTAGCATGGTTCAGTTCAGAGTTCACAATTCAGGGTTCAGAGTTCACGGTTCAGAGTTCAACGTTGAACCGTGAACCGTGAACCGTTTGACTCCATACTTCTAACCTTCTGCCTTTAATTTCTTCAACTCTTCTGTAAGGACAGGCAGCACTTTAAACAGATCGTCAACTATGCCATAATCGGCCTTTTGGAATATGGGGGCCTCTGGATCCTTATTTATGGCAACTATGTACTTAGATGTACTCATACCTGCCAGATGCTGGATGGCTCCGGAGATACCGCAGGCTATATAGAGGTTTGGGGAAACGACTTTACCTGTTTGCCCTACCTGGTCCGATACATTTTTCCATCCTGCATCAACAGCAGCCCTGGAAGCCCCCACAGTTGCTCCCAGAACATCGGCCAATTCTTCTAACATCTTGAAGTTTTCCGGTCCTTTCATCCCCCTGCCACCTGAAACGATAATCTCTGCTTCGGTAAGGTCAGGTCTTTCACCGGCAGTCTTTATAAACTCCTGTATGGTGGTTCGTATATCGTCAGGATTAATATTTACATCTACCTTTATCACCTCTGCCTTCCTAGATTCATCCGGTGGGCTGACGGGCAAGGCATTTGGTCTTATAGATGCCATATTTGGTTTGCTATCGGAGAAGGATATGTCGGCATATGCTTTTCCAGCAAACATCGGTCTTGTTGCGGTAAACTTGCCACTGTCATCCAGGCCTATCCCTGTACAGTCTGTTGCCAGTCCAGACTCGACACGGGCAGCAACCCGTGGAGAGAGGTCTTTACCTAAAACCGTAGCACCATAAAGGACTATAGACGGCTCATTTGCCTTTATCAATTCAGCGATTACCTTACTATAGGCATCGGTTGTATAATCCTTTAATGCCCCGTGTTCAGCCAGATATACCTTATCAGCGCCATAGTGACCGAGTTGTTCCGCCAGAGACCCTACGTTTTGGCCCAGGAGTAAAGCCGAAAGATCCCCTCCCAGTTTCTCCGCCATCTTCTTGCCCTCACTCAACATCTCGAATGTGACCTTTTTTATCTTACCATCTTTAACTTCTGCAAATACCCATACACTATTAGCCATTATTACCCCTCCCTCCTTAAATCATCTTTGCTTCTTCTCTTAGAAGCTTAACCAGTTTGGGTACAGTTTCCTGCGGTCCTTCTCCTTCTATAATTTTCCCAGCGGCACGCGGAGGAGGAGGAGTATACTTTGTTATTATGGACTTTGAACCGGCACAACCCACACTGTCTGAACTCAACCCCAATGCTGCAAGGTTTTTTACATCAAGGGGCTTCTTTTTGGCCTTCATTATTCCGGGTAATGAAGCATATCTTGGTTCATTAAGACCCTTCTGTGTTGTCAAAACCGCCGGTAAAGACACCTTCAGTATTTCAATTCCTCCCTCCACCTGACGGTGTACAGTTGCGGATTTTTTATCATCTGCAATCTCCAGTTTCTGGATTAATGAGACCTGGGGAAGCCTTAATAACTCTGCCAGGGATGCCCCCACCTGTGCGAGATCATCATCAATAGCCTGTTTGCCGCAGAAGATCAGATCGTATTCTATGCCCTTCAATGCCTCAGCCAATGTCTTAGCAGTAGCAAAAGCATCGCCTCCTTCAAAAGCAGGGTCATCAAGTTGCACTGCCTGGTCCGCTCCCATAGCCAGGCCTGTTCTTATAGTCTCTACAGCCCTTCCTGGCCCCATACACAGAATGGTAACCACCCCACCGAATTTTTCCTTAATCCGTAATGCCTCTTCTATACCATATTCATCGTAGGGGTTCATAACATACTTCAAATCATCTTTAATGATACCTGAACCGTCTGGTTTAACCTTTATTGCCGATTCGGTATCCGGAACTTGTTTTACACATACGACTACATTCACCTTAAACCCTCCTTTTCTATTGATGGCTTCGCAAAAAGTCCATCTGCGGCGTTGCGCTGCATCCCTCGTCGTTGCAGCGTAACTATAAGTACGCTTCACTCCTCAGGATTTGCGCGCCTTGCATCTGGAGCTTTTTACTTTGCCATCCCAATTTTGACTTTTTACGAGTCCATCTCTATTTGGTATTTGAACACGGTTGGAAATTCCCTTTTGAGCTAAACTTCCACCCCCTCTCTATTCAACCATCCCCTTGATAAAGATGTCACTTATCAACTCAGCAGAAGTGGATAAACTGACCTTCTTCCTGGGGGATAACACCCAAAACCTGGCCACTTCATCCAACGCCCCCCAGAATGCTCTGCTCACAATGGTGGGGTCTACCTCCTTTTTGATTATCCCTTTCTTCTGTCCTTCCTTTATTATGGAAGAAACAATATTTAAATATTCAATAAATTTCATATTCACATATTCTTTCATAAACTTACTGCTCTGCCTTAGCTCCACCTCCATAATGGCTGCCAGATCTGGATTTTCCTTCTTGGAATTCAATTGCACAATGGCAAACATCTTCAACTTTTTTAAAAGGTCTTCCTCTTTGCCGATCTCTTGTTTCATATTCTGTATAATTTTTTCCATCTCTTCTTCAAAGAGGGAAATGAGTATGTCATCCTTGTTCTTAAAATAGAGGTAGATCGTTCCATCTGCAACCCCTGCTTCTTGGGCAATTTCCGAAACCTTTGAATTATAAAAACCGTTCTCCGCGAATACCTTAATAGCTGCCTGGAGAATTCTTTTATGTTTGTCCTCTGCCTTTGTTGGTAACTCGGTCATTTAATCTCTCGGATTCCCTAGATCCTGCTTATGCTTAAAAAGGATTCACTACTCAGGTTGTTTAGGCTGAAGGCTGTTAGACCGAGTAGGGGCTGGGTTATCATCTGCCCCTACTGGGCAACCACAAGGGATTGCCCCTACCCCTTGACCACTTGAATCCTTACAAAATTATGAATGATTGTTCATTCAACTCAAATTTAACACACGGCTAATTTGCTGTCAAGATTTTTTGTTGTTTTATTAAACCGCTATCATCCCCACCCTATAACATCGGAGACAGCGATCTGCTTCACTCATTGCCTCAAGTGGATTGTATCCTTTTTCAACTTCTTCAAAGGTCTGTTTTCTTTCATCAGGGGGAAGCATTTCCAGATGCAGCCTCTTTCTGCCTCCTAAAAATCCTATCTCTTCTATGGGATCAAAGACTTTAACCTTCTCAAATAATTTATCAAAGTAGTCCTCATAGGTTGCCCTTAATTCCTTACCATTTATTAAACGATCTATATTTATTGCTGCCTTTCTGCCGCCTGCACAGGCACGAATCAGAGTTGATGGTCCGGTTACGCAGTCTCCTGCTGAAAATATTTTTGGATTGTTTGTCTGCATTGTAAATTCATTTACAGTCAGAGTGTTTCTTCTGGTTGTCTCTACTTTATCCTCACTCTCCAGCAGTTCCAGGTCAATCGCCTGTCCTATGGCTGGAACCAAAATATCACAGTCTATAACAAACTCAGACCCCTCAACAGGAACAGGACGCCTGCGTCCGCTTTCATCCGGCTCCCCCAATTCCATGCGAATACACTCAACACCTATCACCTTCCCCTTTTTTGTAAGGATTCTAGTTGGATTGGTTAAATAGTGAAACTTTACACCCTCTTCTTCTGCATCGCTAATCTCAACATGATCCGCCGGCATCTCCTTTTTTGTCCTACGATACACCAGGTTTACATCATCCTTGCCAATTCGAAATGAACAGCGCACGCAGTCGATGGCAACATTGCCGCCACCTACTACAAGGACCTTTTTTCCTTCAGGATAGGGGTTAGCTCCCATGTTAACTTCCTGAAGATACTGGACACCAGGTATAAATCCCTTATATCCCTTATCTTCCCCTTTAATCCCCATTTCTGTGTTTGTTTGTGCCCCAATGGCAATAAACACAGCATCACTTTCTTTATCTATGTCAGAGAGTTTAACGTCTTTTCCAACAATAGTATTATATCTTATAGTAACCCCCATCTTTTGTACCTGATCTGCCTCAAAACCGAGTATCTCCCTCGGCAAACGATAATCAGGGATACCCATCGCCGCCATCCCGCCCGGCTCTCCGTGTCTTTCATAAACAGTAACCTTATGTCCCATCAGGGCTAAGTGATATGCACAGGTCAGCCCTCCTGGACCGGCACCAATAATGGCAACCTTTCCTGTCTTCTCAGATGGCGTTGGTTTGAATGACATCCCCTTATTTCTTTCAAGGTTATTATCCGCCACAAAACGCTTCAAATGCTTTATAGAGATGGGCTCATCCAGAATCGTTCGGCGACAGTGTTCTTCACACGGTCTTACACAGACCCTTCCAAGCGTTCCAGGAAGGGGGAGTTTGTTTGTAATCACACTCAGAGATTCCTTAAATTTCCCTTCCTTTATGCATTCTACATAGCCGGGAATATCTAAATGAATCGGGCAGGCATCCATGCATGGAGCAGTAAGCTTGTACCTGTAATTCCCTTCTGGAATCGGGTTCTTATCCTGTATTGCCTTCTCAAAATCTTTTGCGAAGTACTTTATCGCATCCAGAAGGGAAACAGGTCCAGATTGCCCAATGTTGCATTTTGAACCTTCTCGAATAACCTCTGCAAGACGAGAAAGAACTTCCAAATCCTTATCCTGGCCGTTTCCCCGGCAGATTCTGGCCAAGGTATCCGCTAAAACTTTTGTGCCAATACGACAGGTAAAACATTTCCCGCAGGACTCATTCTGTATCGCTGTTAAGTATGCTCGGCACATATCAACGATATGCACATCTTGTACTCTCAATAAAAAGCCGTACCACCCTATCAATGCATTAATATTTTCATCCTGTGCAAATTGTTCAGGCAGGGAAACTTTTTCAATTTTCTCATAATTCTCAGGCGCTTTTCCCCGATTGTCTACAACAACTCCACCCCATGAACTGAAAAGAATGTCACTCATCACTTACTCCCTCTTTTGAATTTTGAATTTGCCCCGCTAGAAAGCCCCATCCTGTAAGCGGGGTTGAAAACAACAGCACGCTCAACAGCGCACATACAACAGCGGGCTCAACAGCGGGCTTAAGCCCGCTGTTGTATGTTTGAGGATTCAACCTACAACATCTTCTCATAGCTCATCTCGATAGTCTTTACAATGCCTGTCAAGGTCTTGTTCACAGGAACCGATATCCCCAATCTTTCACCTTCACTAACAATAGCTCCGTTTATGTAGTCTATCTCCGTTTTTTTAGCCCTCAAGACATCCTGGAGCATAGATGAGACATTGGTTGCCGTTGCCCTGCATACATCCTCTACCCTCTTTATAGGATCCTCATAGGTCAACCGGATACCCCTTGCTTTTACAACCAACACTGCCTCTTCCACAGATGTCCTCAAGAGTTCCCTTGCCCAACTGTATTCAACCAATTCCCCATTCTTTAATCTAAGAACAGCGGTCAAGGCATTTATTCCCACATTAATCAAGAGTTTGCTCCATACAAGCCCCTCAACGTCATCTGTGATCCTGGTCTCTATGCCGGCCAAGCCAAAGATATTGGATATTTCCTTGACCCTGGAAGAAAGGTTTCCGTCCAGTTCTCCAATAGTAGTTTCACCTCTGCCGGCGTGTCTTATGTGTCCTAATCCAAGAACAGTAGCCCCCTGAGAAGTAGTTCCACCCATAACCTTTTCTTTTCCAACAATCCTGGAAATGGTCTCTATATTGCCAGAACCATTTTGCAGGGTAAGGAGGATAGTCTCTTCCCCTATGAGTGGCAGTGAATCCTTAGTGGCTTTTTCGGTATCATATGCCTTGACACATATGATTATAAGATCTGCCTCTCCTATATCTGCCGGGTTGTTTGTTTGATTTACGTGTACCTTATGATTACCACTTATTCCCTCTATAATCAAACCATTTTTATTGATCTTATCCGCTCTGTCTTTTTCATTATCCAGAAGCCAGATCTCCTCTCCTGTCTTCGACAGAAAAAAGGCAAACAGGTTTCCCATCGCTCCTGGGCCTACTATAACTATCTTCACGATTTTCCCCCTTTTAACCTCTGTATCACTTTTTCCATCTCCAGCATAATCCCTGGACTGAGTTCAAAGGGTGGGGTGCCTTTGAGATCTGCCTCCACTATCTGGGGATCCGAATATATAGAGCCCAAGATGTCAAAGCCTTTCATTTCACTTCTTATAAATTCTCTGTCTGCATCACTTCTCACCTTATTGGCTATTACTCCTATCCTCTCTATACCAATATCCTTTGATAACTCCTTTATCCTGTAAGCAGTTTCTATACTCCTTCTCCCCGGCTCTACAACCACTATCAACATATCTACGGCCTTTGCCGTTGCTCTACCCAGGTGCTCCACTCCGGCTTCCATGTCCAGGATAACCACTTCTTTTCTGACAAGCAAGAGATGGGAGACCAGTGCCCTGAGAAGAACACTTTCTGGACAAACACAGCCCCCCCCACCCTTCTTAACCGTACCCATAATCATCAATCGTATGCCTTTATGTTCTACCCAATATTTTTCTGGTATATCATCAACCTTGGGGTTTAATTTAAAAAAACTACCACTCGTGCCAGGTTTTGCACCCGTTCTATCTTCTATCAGACTACTCATCTCTGCTATAGGTAATATATCATTTGAATTAGGAAACCCAAGAGCCATAGCCAGATTGGCATTTGGATCCGCATCTATGGCTAGTACAGAATAACCGTCATCATGGAATTTTTTAGAGAGGCATGCAGCAATAGTGGTTTTTCCTACACCCCCTTTACCTGTTATGGCTATTTTCATTACTTCCCCGCTTTATCTGTTTTAGAGACCTTTACATAACCTACCGAGAGCTTTGAAGAAGTACCCCTGAGAGCTAATTCATGCTGAAACGAAATGGAGTAATTTTTCAAAGCTCTCTTTTAGTTAGTTCACACTGAAAAATTCCCTTTTCCGCTCTCTAGTTCAGGTTTTTTGACCCATCTTTGACTCGCTTCAGGCATTTTCAGAAACTCGCCCTTCGGGCTCAAACACCTGAAAATGCTTATCTTACGCTTTGTCAAGATGGGTGCCCCAAAAATTCTGCTCATGTTCGCTCCAAAGGAAATTTTTCATTTTTCAGGGCGAACTAATTAACAAAGCTCATTTTACTTAAGGCTATTTAATATTGTCAAGTAAAGATTGCTTAAAAAGTATCCTTTGGAGGTTTTGAAAGGAAATTTTTCAGAAGGTCGGGAAAGGGGAATGGGGGAGGTTTATTCGGATGCCTTAGGTAACAGGACAGTAACCGTAGTCCCTTTACCTTCTTCACTCTTTATATTTATTGTACCATGATGAGCCTCTACTATTCCTTTGGCAATGGATAATCCCAGACCAGTGCCGATTACTGTTCTGGTTTGGGAGTCCTTAACTCTATAAAACCTATCAAAGATTCTTGGAAGGTCTTTTTCAGGAATGCCTATGCCGGTATCGGTCACATCAGTGCGGACAAACTCTCCTTCGCTCCGAAGAGTTATAACAACACCCCCACCTTCCACATTGTACTTGATTGCATTGCTAATAAGATTGGTAAACACCTCTTCCATGTTTTCTCTGTCAGCGTTTACAGGCGGAAGTGGGCCACTTGTTTCCAGCCTCATTTTTATACCTCTGACTTCTGCTTCAGGCTCCATTAACTGATAGGCTCTCTCTACTATTTCCTTCAATACTATGGATTCCTTATGTTGGACCACGATACCTGAATCTATACTGGATACATTGAGAAGATCATTGATAAGGTCAAGGAGGCCCTTTGTCCTCTCTTTTGCCCGAATCAACATCTTTCCCTGTTTTTCAGTGATCAGACCGGCCATGCCCCCTTCTATTACGGATAACTGCTGTTGTATTGCTGAGATTGGCGCCCTTAACTCGTGGGAGACCATCGTTAGAAAATCAGATTTCATCTGATTCAGTTCTTTTTCCTGGGTTATATCGTGTAGAACTGTAACAGACCCCATTATTTCCCCATCCTCATTAAGGACAGGGGCAGTGTCCGCTCTCAAAAAGACCCTTGCTGATCCTTCGCAAGGGGTAATCTCTTGAGATATTTCAAGGTATTTTGACCTTTCAGTGCTCAAGGTCGTAGCCACTGCTTTGACAAGATATTCATTCTTAACGCACTGACATAAGGATTTGTTTATGATTGGTAAATTTTCGATCTCCAATAGTCTTGTTGCTGCAGGGTTATGGAGTACAATTTGACTATCACGGTCAGTTACCAGCACCCCATCCACCATACAGTTAATTATCGTACTGATCCTGCTCTTTTCATATGCGATATCCTTAAGACTCTTTTCTCTCTCCTTTCGAAGATTTTCTGCCTCCCTTTGAAGCACCCTTTTTTCTACCCCTCTTCTGACAACAATCCTCAATTGATCCGGGGTGAAGGGCTTTGCTATAAAGTCGTAAGCCCCTTTTTTCATCGCCTCTACCGCCGACTCTACAGTAGCATATCCGGTAATTACGATTACAATCAGGGTCTGGTCAATGCTATATAAAGCATCTAAAACCTCCATACCACTGATCCCTGGCATCATCAAATCCAATAAAAGGATGTCAAAAGATTCTCCCTTGTTGGTGATAAGGTCAAGACCTGCCTCTCCGTTTTCAACGCCCTTGACCCTACAACCCTCCTTCGTTAATATTCGGGAGCATCCATCTCTTATAACGGCCTCATCATCTATGACCAGGATATTTGCATCCTTCAACATATAATGGTTTTCCCCATAACGTTCCGGTGTTAACCGTTTACCGTGAACCGTGAACCATTAAACTCTTTCACTCTTTTCGTAATAGGACATCAACCCGTTTCACCAATTCAGAAGGTTCCACAGGTTTGTCAATATAGTCATCTGCCTCTATTTCCATACCCATCCTTTGTGTATAAGTTGTAGTAGGTATATGAGAAACGACAGCAGTTAGAAGAATTATGGGTATATTATTGTAGTTAGGGTCAGCCTTTAGCTCAGCACACACAGAATACCCATCTTTATTTGGCATCATCACGTCCAGTATAATCAAATCAGGTGACTCCTCCTTTGTCTTCTGCAATCCTTCGATTCCATCATAGGCAGTGATTACCTCATAATTCTTATTCTCCAGCATCATTTTAACCGATTCCACAAGATCAGGATCATCATCAACAACTAAAATCTTAGGCATTTTTCCCATCTTATTTTACCTCCTTTCTTAGTTACTACCCAGGTTGTTTAGGCTGAAGGCTGTTAGCCTGTAGGATTTATCCCTAAAAGCCTTCAGTCCTTAGCCTTCTATATGTGGTCTGGGGAAAAGCCCGGCCCTTTTAACAATCTCCGGCACCATCTCTTCCCACTCTATTGCCATGATATGCACACCATGAATCCCCTCTATTTCTCGCAGCCTTTTAATAGTCTCTATGCATATATTAATGCCTTCTTCGGCCTTCTTCTCCTTTGGGGCTGCCTTCATCCTCTCTATTAATTCATCAGGAACATCCATGCCCGGTACGGATTTTTTCATATAATTTGCCATTCCCACCGACTTGAAGGGGGTAACACCCCCTAAGATATGCACCCTTTCATGTAAACCCCTATCCCTCACCAGTTTCATCCACTTTTCGAATTTCGGGAGATTATAGATACACTGAGTCTGAATAAAATCTACGCCGGCAGCTATCTTCTTCGCTAGTCTGGGAACCCTGATTTCAAACGGGTCTGCAAAGGGGTTCTCTGCCGCCCCAATAAACATCTTGGGACTTCCTTTCAGTTCCTCTCCCCCCAGGAATTTACCCTCGTCCCGCATTAATTTGACCGTCTGGACAAGTTGTATAGAATCCATATCAAATACGTTTTTTGCAGAGGCATGGTCGCCAAATTTTTGGTGGTCTCCTGTCAAACAGAGTATATTATTGATGCCCAGGGCTGCTGCACCGAGGATATCGCTCTGAATAGCAATCCTGTTCCTGTCTCTGGTTACCATCTGCATGATTGGATTTAATCCCAACCCCTTCAGGATAACACAGGAAGAGATGCTGGACATCCTGACAACTGATGTCTGGTTATCGGTGACGTTCACACCATCAACAAACCCTTTCAACACTTCTCCCTTTTTTCTGATGACCTCTGCATCAGCCCCTCTAGGCGGACCACATTCCGATGTAACCGCAAATTCCCCTTTGGTTAATATCTGTTCCAATCTGCTCTCGGATTTCATAATCTCAAATCCTCTCTTACAACCTTACGAGGTCCCCCATCCCTGTTGGTGGACCAGTCGTTTATAGGAATTATCTCTTCATACTTTTCCAATTGCCCTAGGTCACTCAGTCTCTCTATTATGAGCTGCCAGCCGCAGACCACATCGGGACTGATTTCGCATTTTCCGTTTGTTGACCCCCCGCAAGGACCATTGAGCAGACTCTTGGAACATCTGGCGATGGGACAGACCCCCCCTGTCAAATGGAGTTTGCAATCACCACAGGCATGGCATCGCTCAGACCATACCCCCTGCTCTTCTGTAACGCCAATAAATTTGGTATTGAGGGCAGGTAACACAAGACTATTTTTGTATTTCTCTGCCATGAATTGGACTCCTGCTCCACAGGCCATGGATATCACTACCTCATACTCACCGATGAACCCCCTCAACTGTTCCAGGTATTCTGCGTCGCACTGCCGCTCCAAAGTCTCCTGTCTTATTTCGATAGGCTTGCCTTCCTTACTTCTTAACATATTAATGGCTGAAGCCAGAATCTCCACTTCCTTTTTTCCTCCAGCGGAACAAACGGTAACACACTCCCCGCAGCCAACAATTAGGACATTACTGTTACTCTCAATCATTGAAGAGATCTGTTCCAGTGGTTTTCTCTCTGCTACAATCATACCTTCACCTCTCAACTTAGAATCGTAAATCGTGAGTCGTGAATGGTAAATGGTTTACGATTCACGGTTCACGGTTTTTTGCCCTTATGGGATTAGGTCCCAGTGTCATTATCCTTTCTGTCATTTCTCGGGCGACTTCTGCAAAACGCGGGCCCTGGGCAGCCGACATGTTGTACATTTGCAACCTTTCTCCACCTATGCCTATCTCATCCAACAGCCTTTTTGTATATTCCACCCTCTTTCTTGCCCTAAGGTTACCCCGCAAGAAATGACAGTCCCCCTCTAAACAACCTGCTATATACACTCCGTCTGCGCCTCTTTCAAAGGCATGTAAGAGATGAATTACATCCACCTTGCCGGTGCATGGAACCTTTATTATCTTAACATTGGGAGGATAGTTCAATCTCATAGAACCTGCCAGGTCCGCGGCCGAGTATGCTCAATAATGGCAGCAAAAGGCAACGATGATAGGATCGAACTCTTCCATTATAAAACCCCTTCCAATAATGCGTTACATTTTGCCAGTATCTGTTCATCCCTGAAATGTTGGAGATCTATAGCCTTCGCCGGACACTCAGACGCGCAACTTCCACACCCCTGACATTTGGCCATATTAATCTCTGCAAAACCCTCCTCGTTTATGACAGGGACATCATAAGGGCATACCCTGACACACGTGAGGCATGCGGCGCATAAATCGCCGTTTACTGTAGCAACTACGCCACCCACATGAATCCTTTCCTGGGAAAGGATGGTACTGGCCCTTGCAGAGGCGGCATATGCCTGGGATATACACTCACTTATGAGTTTGGGTGAATGTGCCAGACCGCATACATACATTCCATCGGTCCCGAAATCTACAGGCCTCAGTTTCATATGAGCCTCAAGAAAAAAACCTTCCTGTGTTCGAGGAACCTTTAGTAATGTGGCCAATTCATCGTTCTCTTTTGGTATGATGGCGCTGCTTAAAACTATTAAGTCAGGCGACAATGACAGGTCTTCTCCCAGGGCAGGGTCTTTTATATCTACTTTCAAAGCCCCATCTTCAACTGTTACCCCTGGTTTTGAGTTGAGATCATACCTTATGAATTTTACCCCTTTCTTTCTTGCAAGGGTATAATACTCCTCCATCAAACCATAGGATCTTATATCCCTGTAAAGGATACAGATATGCATTTTAGGGTTCAGTTCCTTCAGCTTCAAACTATTCTTGATGGCCTCAGAACAACACACCCTGCTGCAGTATGGTCTTTCTTCTGTTCTCGAACCCACACATTGAATCATTACTATGGAATCGATCTTTGAAAGCTCAGGGACACCATTTGCTATTCTTTTCTCCAGTTCCAGTTGGGTCATAACCCGTTCATCCTCTCCGTACATGTATTCTCCCACTGGTTTGTACTCTTCTCCCCCTGTAGCTACGATAACAATACCATGTTCTAACTTTCTGTAGAACATACCTGGTCCAACCATTAAGCCCGTCTCAAAGTTTCCTTTATATCCGCTAAAGTCAACCACCATAGTATCCTTGAATATATGAATGGAGGGATTTGCTTCAACCCTTTTCATGATCTCTCTGAGATGGGATTGAACATCGTCGCCCTCCAGGGTGTAATAGACATCATGCAGCGCCCCCCCTAGTTTTGCCTCCTTTTCTACCAGATAAACCTCATACCCCTGGTCTGCCAGACTCAGAGCAGCCGTCATTCCTGAAAGTCCACCACCAATCACCAGAGCTTTATTTTTGATTTCCAGGGATAGCTCATCTAAAGGCTGTATCAGTCTTGCATTTTCCACAGCCATCCTTACCAGGGCCTTTGCCTTTTTGGTGGCATCTTCTTTTTGTCTCATATGTACCCAGCTGCACTGATCTCTGATATTCGCCATCTCAAAGAGGTACTTGTTCAATCCTGTCTCCCGTAATGTCTCCTGAAACAGAGGTTCGTGGGTCCTAGGAGAACATGATGCTACAACCACCCGATTAAGATTGTGCTCAGAAATGGCCTTCTTCATGAGTTCCTGGAAATCTTGTGAGCACACATAGAGTCCCTCCTCAGCATATACCACATCCCTCAAAGACTCCGCATATCCCTTTACCTGTGGCACATCTATAACCCCTCCTATATTGATACCGCAATGGCAGACGAATACACCAATCCTTGGGGATATATCCTTTACTTCTGTTTCCAGGGGATATTCTTTCCCTTTCACCATGCTTCCACGGCTTTCCGAAAGAAGACCCGATGCACAGGCTACACTGCCGCTTGCCTGGGCCACTGTCTCCGGAATGTCTTTGGGACCCTGAAATACGCCACTTACGAAGATCCCTGGTCTGGATGTAGATAGAGGCGAGAATTGTGAGGTTTCACAAAAACCGTATTGATTCAGGTGGATTCCCAATCTTTTCCCCAGCGCCCTGGCATCTTCCGATGGCGTAAGTCCGCCTGAAAGAACCATCATATCAAATTCCTCTTCTACGGGCTTGCCTTCCTCATTTATATAAGTCACCCTCAAGTTCTTGGTTCGGGGCATCTCTACGATTTTGGATACCATGCACCGTATGAATCTAACTCCATATTCCTCCTGTGCCCTTTTGTAATAATCATCAAACCCCTTTCCATGAGCCCTTATGTCCATGAAGAATATGGTCGGCTCCACCTCACCTGAGTGCTCTTTCGCCACAACCGCTTCCTTTATGGCATACATGCAACACACACTTGAGCAGTATCCCTTTCCCGCCTGTAAATCTCTAGAACCAACACACTGTATAAAACCTATCTTTTTGGGTTCTTTTTTGTCTCCCGGTCTCTCAAGGTGCCCCATGGACGGTCCAGAGGCGCTGAGTATCCTTTCGAACTGTTTGCTCGTTACAACATTATCGTACACCCCGTACCCATATTCTCCTTTCAATTGGGGATCGAAGAGTTCAAAGCCGGGGGCCAGTATTATGGAGCCTACTTTGAGAGCGTATCTTTTCTCTGTATCTTCGAAGTTGACCGCCTCATTTTTGCAGAGCTTCTCACATATTCTGCATTTCCCTTTAATAAAGTAACGGCAATGGTCCTTGTCTATTTGATATACCAGAGGTATAGCCTGAGGGTATTGAATATATATGGCCTTTCTCTCTCCCAACCCCTCATTGAACCTGTCCTTGACCTTTACCGGACACTTCTCTGCGCAGACTCCGCATCCTACACACTTGTCTTCGTCCACAAACCTGGGGCTTCGGATCAGAGAGACCTCCATGTTGCCTGCCTCTCCTCGCACTTCCTCTACCTGTGTATTGGTAAGTATCTCTATATTGAAATGTCTTCCGCATTCCACCAGCTTTGGGGATAAGATACACATGGAGCAATCGTTGGTTGGAAATGTCTTGTCCAGTTGGGGCATAACCCCGCCGATTGAAGGGGATTTTTCCACCAGGTATACATAGTAGCCGGAATTTGCCAGGTCAAGGGATGCCTGTATCCCTGCAATTCCGCCCCCGATGACCATCACTGAACCTATCTTTCGTTGATTATTGTCCGACATCTAAACCACCTTTTTATTCGTGAATCGTGAATCGTAAGTCGTAAATAAAAAAACGACTCACGATTCACAACTTGCGATTCACCATTATACTAACCCCTTTGAGAGTAAAAGAGGCATGGGATCAACAAAATGCCTTTTCCACCATCTTCTCGATTTCTTCTCATCTATAGCAAGTCCTATCAGCTCGGTAATATAGAATATAGGCATGTTGTATTCCTTTCCTTCATCTCTGCTGATCTCATCCTGCCTGGTATCCAGATTGGCCTGACACATGGGACACGCCGTAACCAAACAATCTGCGTCTGCCTCCATAGCCATCTCTATTATCTTCCTTGTCAGCCTTTTTACTATATCAGTGTGTGTAATGGCAAGGCTTCCTCCGCAACACTCCGTTTTGTACGGCCAGGAAACGGTTTCTCCACCCAAAATACCTACCAGATCATCCATGGTTTGTGGATTTTCATAGTCCTTTACCTCTGTTATCTTTGGTGGGCGAGTCAAAAGACAACCATAATAACAGGCTATCTTCAAACCTTCGAGAGGCGTTTTAACCTGTTCTCTAATCCTGTTAAAATTATCCTCTTCCCTTAACAGATCAGGAAGATTTCTGATCTTTACAGTCGGTTTAAGGGAAGGATTTTCTTTTCCTGCCGTCATCATCCTGCTGTAACAGGCAGCGCATGGAACAAGAAGATTTAGACCGGTATTGGCAGCTATTTTGAGGTTCCTCTCAGGGAGGGCATTAGACAAGAATTCATCAGTACAGTGGGCGGATGACGCACCGCAACAATTCCAGTCCTCTAATTCAATCAACTCAATGCCGAGTTGATGACACACGGCACGAGTAGATTCATCATACTCTTTTGCTGTCCCATGGAGTGAACAACCGGGATAATAAGAGAGCTTCATCCGATCACTCCCTTCTTTACCTGTGAAAAGATATCTTTGATTTCCTTCTTTCCCTTAATCTTAGGGGACAATAGTTTGAGTTTCCCTTTTAAAAACATCATAATCCCCAGTTTTATGTCCTTTTTGAATTCCCGGTTTTTCAATTTGTATTTAGCTATCATCTCCAATTCGTATATTCTGCCTCTCTTGCGAACAGATGAAAGGAATGCGGAATGGAAAAAGGGGACACGGCTGTCGCCCAGGGGTTCACCGGAATTGATTGCCATCTGTCTTAACACATCCATGACCTTTGCCAGATCCACGTCATTGGGACATCTGGCAGTGCAGGTTTCACAGGAGGCGCATAACCATATTGTCTTTGAGTTGAGTAGCCTCTCTTTCATGCCAAACTGTACCATTCTTATGACCTGATGGGGAAGAATGTCCATATCAGGGCTTACAGGACACCCTGCTGAGCATTTTTTACACTGATAGCATACCAGTACGTCTGTCTTCCCTATTTTAGAAACCAGGGCATCCAGAGGATGATTTGTTTCGTTGTAACTATTCAGCCACCGATCTACGCTGATTACCGCTGACGCTGATTACCGCTGATTTTTTTTCTTTTATTATCATATACAAATCTCTTGAATTCTGGTTTTCTGCCAAAATTCAATAATAAGCCAACCTCAATATTATTTAAACCTATCTGCGTTCATCTGTGTGAATCTGTGGCTGAATAGTTACTCCCGCCTTTTCTATAATTGAAGGAACCCTGTCTTCCCAACCGAATGGGATCAGGTGAACCCCCTGACAGAGGGGTTTCAATCCATTGATCAATTCAGAGGCAATCTCCACACTGGTCTTTGGTTTATCTGCTGATTTCATCAGTCTTTCAATTAAAACCTCAGGGACAAAGACATCTTCCACATGTTTATTCATAAATCTGGCCATTCCAACTGATTTGAGAATCATTATACCTGGAATGATCGGTACCTTGAGATATTCAATCTTTTTGATAAAATTTTCGAAAATATTCAATTCGAATACAGATGTTGTAAGGAAAAAGTCTACCCCTGCCCTTATCTCTTCTTCCATCTTTTTGATTTCCAGGTCTAATGCTCCCCTCTGGGCACTGGAATTGACCGTGGAGCCGACACAGAATTTTGGGGTCCCATGCAGGTCGCTCTTTGCCATATCATGGCCCTTTTGTAAGTCCCTGATGGCAGAAATAAATTCAAGAGGGGTTAAATCGAAGACAGGCTTCGCATCGGGGTGGTCCCCCAAAGAGGGATCTTCTCCTCGGCTGACTATGATGTTCTCAATACCAAGGACAGAGATATTGAGTAAGTCGGATTGCAAGGCAAGCCGATTCCTGTCACGACATGTCATATTGCAGATCGGGGTAAATCCTTTTTCTTTTAACAGGTAAGAAGCAGATAGAGAACCTAACCTCATTACCGCGCTTTGAAGGTCGGGAACGTTAATTGCATCGACCCTTCCTTTCATCTTCTCAGCATAATCATAAAATTCAGTCAAATCAGTACCTTTTGGCGGCTGTAACTCTGATATTACCAAGAATTTTTTAGAATCCAAGAGTTCTTGAAAATGCATTATTCCTCCTGGTTTACCTTTCTAAGGCATTATGCACTGCTAATTCCAACTTTATCTGAACCAAATGATTTTACGCGGCGGTAGAACACCTTTTGCCTGCGAATCTGAGCCTTTAATTCAGGCATGTTTTGGGATGAAGTCTATGGGCTTTCTTATGTTTAGTTCGATGGCCTTTTCACTGAATGATTATTCATTTTACTGATTAACATACAGGTAGTATTTTGTCAAGGTTTTTAGTTGGCTGAATTTTCATACTTCGCGGGCAATTCAATTACAAAACAGGTTCCTCTCCCAACCTCACTCTTTACATCTATTTTCCCCTTGTGTTGTTCTATAACCCCGTAAGACAAACTAAGTCCAAGCCCGGTTCCCTTTCCAACCTCTTTTGTGGTAAAGAACGGATCAAATATCTTGGAGATATATTCGGGAGGTATCCCTTTCCCGGTATCTGAAAATTCAATTAAAACCGAATTGTTTTCGGGCTGCAGAACGGTTGTTACGGTTAATGCCCCCCTGCCTTCCATAGCCTCAGCAGCATTGACCATAATGTTCATAAAAACCTGCTTTAATTGGCTGGAATTCCCCTCTATCAGAGGAAGTGACAAATCTAGTTTTTTTATTATTTCGATATTAAGAAATGCAGCCTGGTTTTCCAGGAAGAAGAGACCCTCGTTGATTGCCCGGTTAATGTCAATGGGTTCCATCTTTGGTCCGGTTTGACGGGCAAATTCAAGAAGGCTCTTTACTATCTCTTTGCATCGAGTGGCCTCATCGGCTATCCTTTTTAAATCTTCCCTCTTCGGATCACTATCTTCCATCTCTTCTATAAGGAGGTTGGAATATATCAGAATCCCACCTAGAGGGTTGTTTATTTCATGGGCAACACCAGCAGCCAGTTTCCCCAGGGAAGACATCTTCTCCGACTGAAGGAGCTGTAATTGGGCATCCTGCAGTTCCCTTTCCATCCTCAATTTTTCTCTCAGGTCGGTGAATATGCCCACAGTCGCTATTTCCTTTCCATCCTCATAGACTATGGCCGCTGAGATGTTTATGGGTATATGTTCTCCATCTTTGTCAACCAGAGTGCTCTGAGTTGTCTCTAACCTCCCCACACCTCCGAATTCCTGGCTTCTTAACTTTCTCATAATATCTTTGGCAACACCGGGGGGATATAGACCTGTTATGTGCAGCTTTCCAATCACCTCTCCCGCCTTATATCCCAGCAGTTTCTCAGTTCCTTTATTAAAGATTACTATATTCCCCTTTATATCAGCGGCAATTATCCCGTCTACCGAGCTATCGATAAGGTTCCTAAAAAAATCATTGGCTTTTCTCAGTTCATGCTCTATGTTTTTTCTCTCCGTAATATCGGTGTTTATCCCCTCATACCCGGCTATCTCTCCGTCCCTATCTCTTTTTATATTCCCCGTCAGCAAGATAGTAACCTTCTTCCCATCTTTTCTCTTTAACTCAACCTCGTACTCCTTGACAAAACCATCCCTCTCTACCAAATCCTGGAAAATCCTTCTATCCTCCGGGTTTACGTACACATCCCTTGCAATATCAAGGGACAAAAACTCCTCTTTGTCTTCGTAGCCTAGCATATCCAGCATCGCCTGATTGCAGTCGATAAACTTACCTTCCCTGCTGCTTATGAACAAACCCTGTTGAACCCTTTCGAACAAGAGACTGTATTTCTCTTCGGTCATCTTTAATTTCTCTTCAGACATCTTCCGTTCAGAAATATCTCGAAGATAGGCGTATATCTTCCCTGTTCCATTGCTATCCCTGGTAGTTGTAATACAAATTTCTGCTTCCTTCCTATTGCCCTGGGCTGTCAGAATCTCCAACTCAGAACATGAACGTATGTTCTCTCCCATCTTATGTTCTGCTAACATATCCTTGATGACCTTTTTATTCCCAGAGTTGAATATATCCATGAAGTTCATTCCCAGGAGATCTTCGACCTGATAGCCAGTCAACTCTGAGGTATTCTTATTTGCAAACCCGATATTATAATCCCCATCCAGGATTACTATACCGGTATTACTCATCTCTATTACTGTGCGGAGTTCATCTTCCATTATTTGCTGCCTACTCCCTCCCTGTCTTTAATATTTCCATCACCGTTTTCACGTCCTTTGCGGAACCGATATACAGGGGGACTCTCTGATGGATTTCTCCTGGTTCGATCTCCAATATGTCTCTTTCTCCATCTGTGGCCATACCACCTGCCTGTTTTACCAACATAGCCAGGGGTGCACACTCACACGTCAGTCTCAATTTGCCATGAGGCTTCTTGGGGTCCTTTCTGTCAGGAGGGTACATGAAAATACCGCCGTAAAGCAAGGTACGATGAAAATCCGCCACAAGGGAGCCGATATACCGCAAGGAGTAGGGCAACCCTTTTTCCGGATCTGCCTTTGTAAAATGATCTACAACCGCCCTGACATTTTCGTCCCAATAGCTGGCATAACCCATGTTTACACTAAATATGCTCCCCTTTTCAGGTATCCTGATATTTTCGTGGGAAAGCAAGAACTCACCGACGGCAGGGTATAGGGTAAACCCATGGAGGCCATCTCCTGTTGAATATACCATCATAGTGCTCGTACCATAGAGAAAATAACCTGCCGCCACCTGTCTGTATCCGGGTTGAAGTACATCGACGCTTGCAACCTGCCCGCCAGGGGTAACCTTTTTGTAAATGGAAAATATAGTACCTATGTTAACATTGGCATCAATATTTGATGAACCGTCCAATGGATCGAAGATCAAGACATAATTGCCCTTTTGATACTTGGTTGGTATCTCAATAATATCAGCACTCTCCTCAGATACCATGGCACACAACTGGCCCAGGTGAGACATTCGTCTGATAATCGAGGTATTAGCAAATTCATCCAGCTTTTGTACCGCCTCCCCCTGAACATTTATATCACCGGTAAATCCTAAAATATCCGTCAAACCTGATTTTCTCGCCTCTTTTGAAATAATCTTTGCCGCCACGATCAGTTCTGAAAGAAGGACCGTGAAGGCTCCGGTAGCATCAGGGTGAAGCCTCTGCTGGCTCAAGAGGTGCTCTGTTACGGTCATTCCGAATTTACTCATTTTTTGCCTCCTTTCATAAGGATGAGGTAGGTATCATAAATATATCAAAATTGGTTCTGACCCGATCTGTCTGCTGTGCTTGCACAGGCAGGCGGGTCTGACTCCAAATTGTAATAAGAGAATACCACACAATACTCTACAATGCAACTTCTGATACAGACTCTTCTGATACAGACTCTGATACAGATTAACAAAAAGTTTCAGGAATATCCTAATATCCCCCAAGAAAGACGGCAAATGACACCGATTAAAGACTTGATGGACTCGTAAAAAGTCCATCTGAGGCTTGCGATTAAAGGGATAGAACTTGTTTCATCAGGTTAAGTGAGTTTACATATTGACAAGACAAATAATACAATTTATTATAATATTATTTGTATGGCAAAATAGGAGGTATAAAATGAGAAGCAAAAAAAAGGTCAGTTTAACCCTTGATGAAGACCTTTGCGCGGACATCGAAAAGGCAGCAAAGACCTTTAATATGGCAAAGAGTCAACTTGCCCAGAAGGCGTTCAGGTTGTGGCTAAAAAAGGAGACCGAGGCTCTTATGGCAAAAGGTTATGAAGAAATGGCAGAAGAAGATAAGACATTTGCTGAGCTCACCTTTCAAGCCCAAAGGGAGGTCCTGTAATGAGTAGTTTTCCCAAACGCGGCGAAGTATGGCTGGTCAACTGGAATCCTGCCAGAGGAAGTGAACAGGCAGGCAAGCGGCCTGCACTCGTTATCCAGAATGACATTGGCAATGAAAAAGCGCCAACAACTATTGTGGCCGCAATTTCAAGCTCTGTGAGGCTTTATCCAATGAACATTGAAATCAACCCTCCCGAGGGTGGACTAAACCACCCTTCGCTCATAAAAACGAGCCAGATACTTACTGTCGCAAAGGAAAGACTGGAAAAACGCCTTGGCCGGCTTAGCAAAGACAGGATGGATGATGTTGACAAAGCCATTAAATTGAGCTTGGCATTATCATAAAACTGGGGCTTTGAATGTATATAGAATTTACGATAGAGAGTTGCTTTGGACAGAAAGTGTGATTGGCTGGAGAGGAATCCGTTATGAAGCAAAAAACAAATTTTGACACATACCTTGAAGACCAGTTGAAATATCCGCGGATTTTGCAGCGCGTTTTAAGAAGACGGGCGAGGCCTGGGATGTTGCCTTGCAACTCGTTGCTTTAAGGAAGGAATCCGGGTTGTCTCAAAAAGAACTGGCAAATCTGGTGGGAACGTCTCAACAACAGATCAGCCGATTGGAATCACCATCTTATGAGGGGCATTCCCTGAGCATGATGTTACGCCGTGTATCAGAGGTTCTTGGGGCGACGATCCATGTGCAAATTCAACGCAAAAGTCGTCCAAAACAGGTAATGGTTGCTGAAAAAAAGCCAATTACGGAAAACACAGTTAGGGTTCCGGGTTCTGGTTTTGAGTTCTAAAATAAAGGTTTGTGTTGACAATGCCTTTATTTTGTGATACATTATGTAGCGAATATAGAGTCAGCTTTTATAATATTTATAGGACAGGGGTTTAAATTATGGCTAAAAACACAAATATAAATGTTAGAACGACCGAAGATATTAAAAAGGATGCAGGGGTCATTCTTAATGGTCTCGGATTAAATATCTCTTCGGCTGTTAATCTTTTTTTGAAACAGGTTATCAATTACAGGGGTATTCCGTTTGATTTGCGACTGCCTAATAAGGAAACGCTACATGCTATGGATGACATTGAAAATAATCGTAATCTTGAGTCCGCAGATAATGTTGAAGAGATGTTTGAAAAAAATACAAACCTCATCCCTTGAAAGGCAAATACTCAGGTTATATGGAATGTCATATTGAACCTGATTGGTTGCTAATCTGGAAGGCAGATAGCAAAGCCGTTTATTTAACACGAACCGGTACACATTCAGATCTTTTTGGATAATATAACCACCATTTTTAGGTAGTTGCACTTGCGAACAGGCGGCAGTTAAAGAAGGAAAGGTGCTAAGAGTTCAATTTAAAAAGCTTATGTAGCTTTGATATTAAAAATCATGCCAGGCACTTTTCAGGAATGAATTATCCAATAAAAATGATGCGGGGCATGTGATTAGAGAGATGACAATTGCTTCATCTTAAAAAAGAAACGCCCCTGCAATTAAGCAAGGGCGTCAAGCCAACGATGCTATCGTTAGCGCTGTTATCATTTTGTAAAAAAAATAACGCATCTGAACTTTAAAGTCAAATAGGAGGAAACTATGCGTGCGATCTCAAAAAAAATCGTTCATGACGAGCACATGAGGCCGGTGGCGGTACAAATTAATTACAAAGACTGGCTTGAAATTGAAAAGATACTGGATGGCCAGAAAAAACGGAAAACAATGAGCATCAACAAGCATGTCGGTGTTATTCGGCTTAGCGAAGATCCGGTAAGCTTCCAGCGCAGGATGCGTGAGGAGTGGACATGAGAAGCCTTCTCGACACCAATACGGTCTTATATCTCCTGGCTGACAGACTGGCCTACCCCCTGCCGCAAGGGGAATATTTCTTATCTGTTATTACTGAGATAGAATTGCTCTCTTACCCTTCCCTTACAGAGGATGAAGAGCAGAAAATCCAGGCGTTCCTTGAAGATATCGTTTTGATAGAGCTTTCCAAGGATATACGCAGTGCTACAATTGATTTGCGGCGAAAGACTGGTTTGAAACTCCCGGATGCAATCATAGCTGCTACTGCGATCGTTATAAACGCAAAGTTGTTGACCAATGATAGGGTATTTGACAGGGTATCCGGTCTGGAAGTAACTGCATTACCCCTTAGAAAAACAGAAGCTTGAACTATTTAAATGCGGGAACCGGAAAAACAATTTTCCCATCGGCATGGTCAGCTAATTAACGGGATGGCGCTTGCTTCATCAGAATAAGTGTGGGGGGAAAAGGCAAGGCAATATTCGGTTTTGTGCACGTATTGCATGAACGGTCATCACACTGCCCATCACATGTGTCATTGCTAATGGAAACAGTTCTATGTCCCCAAATGTATACATTGTCGCCGGACCAAATGGCGCGGGTAAAACAACCTTTGCAAGAGAATTTCTCCCCAATTATGTAAAATGTCTGGAGTTTGTAAATGCCGACCTTATTGCTGAAGGGATATCACCATTTTCGCCGGAGCAGGCCGCGATTCGGGCCGGGAGACTGATGATTGAACAGCTTCATTTGCTGGCAGACCGTAGCAGTGACTTCGGATTTGAAACAACTTTGGCCGGAAAAGGATATGTACGCCTTTTGAAGGATTTACGGGAGCGTGGATTTCGGATCTATCTATTTTTCTTATGGGTTCGCAGTATTGATATTGCTCTCAAACGCATTGCCGGGCGTGTGGCACAAGGAGGTCATAATGTGCCTGAAAAGGTTGTCCGCCGCCGTTTCTATAGGGGACTATCGAATTTGTTTCAGATTTATCGGCCATTAATGGATTTCTGGGAGTTCTTTGATAACTCAACCGATTTTCCCAAGATGATTGCGTTCGAAATATCCGGAAAGTTACAAATCATAGACAGCAATGTTTTCTCTATGATAGTAGACGATATGGAGATATAATGAAAGCAAGAGAAGAAAAACTAACGGACATTCCTTTGGAAATTAGAGCTGAGGAGGCTCTTGTAAAAGCAGTTGCTAAAGCCATAGCGGCTCACAAGAGAGCAGGGCATCCCATTGTAATCTGGCGAGATGGGAAGGTCGTCAAGATTCCTGCCGAACAAATTGAAGTCCGTGAACAGGCAGCGGAATATAAGACACGTGAGAAAAATGACATTTGAAAAGCTTGTATAGCTTGATATTGAAAATCATGACAGGAACTTTTCAGGGATGGATTATCCAATAAAATGTTATACCCTGACTCTTTATGGACTAAATGTTGAAATGTTAGGGCAGGGTTGTTAAAAACAATCGTAATGGAGGGTGGATCATGAAAAGTATAGAGTTGACCTCCCATGTGGGGAAAGACGGTATTTTGAAGATACAGATGCCCGTGGACATAACAGATCAGGAAGTGGATGTGGTCGTGGTGGTTCAGCCGCGCTTGAAATCCGAACCTGCGGCAGACACGCCGGAAGCACGAGGCTGGCATCCAGGTTTTTTTGAAAAAACGGCTGGTGCCTGGCAGGGCGATCCCTTAACCCGTCCACCTCAGGGTAAATAAAAAAGACTGAGGAAAACATAGAGGCGCCCAATATGAACACTGTCAAAGGGCAAGTATATGACAAACTGAGAAATCTCAACAGCCATGAGAAGCTCACCGAACTCTTCTGCTCCCATCTCAATTATCAATACAGTGGAGATGTAGTCTCCCAACGGGATTGGAAACCGCAGATTGTCAATTCTATCCACAACCTTCAGCTCGTTGCCACTCATGATGACTTTCATATCATCTTCTGTGGAGTTGACGAACTCCTTTTGGGGATAGAAAGATCCATCGTAAATAAGGTCGGCAATAAATCCTAGCACGTTGAACTCCAGCACTTTAAAAAAGTGCTGGATAATATGGTGACCCTGGAATTTCCCTAATGAAAATTTACTTTTAATGCTTGACAAATGGGTAAATATTTCTTATATAATTCCTAATACGATTAATAATAATATAAGAAATAATTATGGAGGGGGACGTCATGATGTCCAAAGGAAAGGGAGAAGATGTCCTGGGGAAAAGGATTCTAGCTGCAAGAGATGCCTCAGGTTTTTCAATTACCGAAGCAGCTAAGAAACTTGGGTTTAAAAACTACCAGACTCTTTCTGCCATTGAAAAAGGTGCAAGGAAGATAAATGCCCATGAATTGATTATGATGGCACGTCTATATGGCAGAAATCTGGACTATTTCCTGGAATCCGACGTTGCTCCCGATCCTGTGCCCTTGTGGAGAAAGGCAGGAAAAACAGATGTAAATCAAATGCAGCGCCAATTCCTTTCTTTTCTGGAAAATTACAGTAACCTGGAACACCTGCTTGGACTCAAGCGACGATGGAAAGATATTCAGAAAAATTATGATCGGGATGATTTCTCTTACAATGGCTTTGAGCAGGCCGGTAAACTTGGCGCTGATATTCACAATTTCCTTGACCTGGGTTCTCGTCCTTCCTTGAATTTGCTTAATGTGCTCGAAAATAAGCTTCGTTTCAAAATTCTTCATTTGTCTTTGGGGGATGGTGTCTCCGGCGCCAGTGTTGTAGATAACACTATTGGGGTTGGCATACTCATTAACGTCAATGATGCGCCATGGAGAAGAAATTTTGACCTGGCACATGAGCTATTTCATATTATAACCTGGAATGTTTTCTCTCCTGAAGAAATTGGCAACAGCACAATAAAAACCAGGCCGGAACAATACGCAGACATCTTCGCTTCAAGCCTGCTCTTGCCAGAAGTTCATCTCCGCGATGCGCTCAAAGAGACAGCTGCCGACAACGCAATCAGAATCATTGATATTATTGAACTGGCGAAAGAGTTTGGTGTCTCAACGGAAGCGGTTCTTTGGAGACTTGTTAACCTAGGAATAATTAAAAAACCACTGGCGTCAAAGGTTTTGGAAACTCCGAATTTCCGTGATCTGGATCGCGATATGCGCCAGGGGTTATATGGCAAAGAGATGCCGTCCAAGTTCCCTTCACGATTTATATCTCTTGCATGCAGATGCCTTATGGAAGGCAAGATATCAAGAGGCACTTTTGCCGAATATCTGGAAATTGACCGGGCTGAAATAGATGACTATCTTGAGGCGGCGGGGTTTGGTGAAGAAAACTATGCGAAAATTGCTGCTGCTTGATGCCGATGTTGTCATCGATCTCCATACTCTTGGTTTGTTCGGAAAAATAAACAAGGCATATGATGTCTGCCTGACTCGAAGTGTTTTTGAAGAAGTAAGGTATTACAAGAAGGGCGGGGCAAAATCCATGTCATTTAAAATGTAGGGGTAAGGCTTGCCCTTACCCAAGAGGGCAACCACAATGTAGGGGCAGGGCTTGCCCCTGCCCTCAAGAAAGGGCAACCACAAGGGTTGCCCCTACAAGGTTGCATATGTTATGCATATAGAGACAAGACGAATTATGAAATACAATTCTGACATCCACCATCGTCGTTCAATCCGCTTGAAGGGATACGATTATTCACAGGCAGGAATATATTATGTAACGATATGCACGAAAGACAGGGAATGTCTTTTTGGTAACATTATAAATTTCGATATGGAATTGTCCACCCTTGGAAAAATTGTTGAACAGGAATGGCATGAGATTCTAAAACGATTTCCTGATGTTGAATTAGACGCATTCGTTATAATGCCAAATCATATCCACGGGATAATAAATGTAGGGGCAACCCTTGTGGTTGCACTTAATCGTGTGGTTGCCCAAAACAATAGGGCAGGCGCAAGACCTGCCCCTACGATTGGGAGAATTATTGGAACATTTAAATCATTGTGTATACGTGATTGGTTAGGATATGTAAAAGAAAACGGATTGGGTACGGTTGGTAAATTATGGCAACGCAATTACTACGAACACATAATCCGCAATGAAACGGAATTGAATAAAATACGGGAATATATAATGACCAACCCTTTGAACTGGGAATCTGATGAAAATTACACGAATTAACGGGATGAAAACAACCGACATCCCCGGCCTCACCCAGAGCGAGCGGGATGCTGTCTATGAGGCGTGGTGGAATTGGCTATGGCTTTAGTGCCTAGCTTTTGTCATTAGCCGATTCGGGGGTTCCACCCATCTTGGTCGGGGGTTTTTTTCTGCGGTGGCGTTTCCTTTTCTTACGAAGTTCGTTTTGAGCTGTCGGCGACTTGGAATCGGCAGCGGACTTTGGCACAGGCGGCAATTCAGACGCACTGCTGGATTGAAAACCGGCTCCGGTCTTCTTTTGTGTCTTCCGGTGGACAGGTCGGGCAGGTCTCTTCTTCTCCCAGTCTCTGCCACGGCTGTGTTCATGCGGGGGGCTTTTTCTCGGCCTTCCTCCATCCATTGAAAACGGCCTGGATTTGTCTTTTATAAACCATTCGTCTTCGGGCCAGACTACAGGGATATTATAACCCAGCATCTCCTCGAGAGGCTTCAGGCGAAATACGTAATCCTCGCAGACGAGCGTCAGGGCTCGCCCGGTCTTGCCTGCCCTGGCAGTCCTGCCTATTCTGTGGAGATAGTTATCTACATCCTGGGGAAGATCGTAATTAATGACGTGGCTGATATCCTCCACATGAATCCCCCGCGAGGCAACATCAGTAGCCACCAGAATCTTGATGCTTCCTTCCTTATATCGTTTCATCAGACTTAGTCGTTTGCGTTGAGGCAAGTCACCGGTGATGCCCTCGGCCGGCCACCCGTTATCCTTGAGTTTCCGGGTGAGCCACTCCACTCCGGCCTTGGTATTGACAAAGATAAGTACCTGGATCAAGTCCTCCCTCTTTAGCAAACCCAGGAGTAAAGGGAGTTTCTCCTTTTTGCCAACGTGGAACAGGAACTGTTCAATTCCTTCCACAGTCACCTCTTCCGGCGTAACGGAGATAAACTCGGGCAGGTTCATGTAATCATAGGTCAGTTCCATTACGCGGTAGGAGAGGGTGGCGGAGAAGAGCATGGACTGTCTTTTCTCATAATGGGGGAGGTTACGTAGGATGTAGCGCATATCTTTGGTAAAACCGAGGTCAAAGAGACGGTCCGCCTCATCTATGACTACGACTTTAATGCCGGTGGTTTTGAAGATACCCTGCTTTAAATAATCTATGATCCGGCCGGGGGTACAGATGATGATATCTGCTCCTTGACGGAGGGTCTCAGCCTGCTTGTAATAGTCAATGCCTCCGACCACCTGCGCCAGAGTTAAACCTGTGTGACGTCCTAGTATCCTTGCATCCTCGTATATCTGGAGTGCCAATTCCCGGGTGGGAGCAACAATAAGAGCTGAAGGCAGGTTGGTTTTTCTCTTAGGTAGGGCCAAAAGCTTGGTGAAGACGGTCACCAAAAAGACTGCCGTCTTGCCGGTACCGGTCTGGGCCTGACCGGCTACATCTCGGCCGGTCAGAGATACGGGCAGGACATGAGCCTGAATCGGGGTACAATAAGTTAAACCTGCGTCTTGCAGGCCGGCCAGAACCTCTGGGAGAAGGTTGAGTTCATCGAACCTGGTCTGGGTCAGAAAATTGGGTTTTTCCGCCCGTTGGGTCAACAACTGCAATTCGGATTCGTCGGGCATAATGCTCTCTCTGTAACTACTTAGGCGTTTAGGCTGAAGGCTGTTAGTCACGCATAATTTCCTCCTACAGCCTATCGTTCTTCGCAGTTACGTAGAATCTTTTAAGCAAGACCGGCAGCCGCCAGGATGTCAGGCACTTTCCCTTCTTTCCCTATAGCCATTATATGTACCCCATCACAAATATTTTCATCTTTGAGGGTTTTAATCATACGTCCTGCTATTTCGATACCCTTTTCCAGTGCCTTTCCCTTTTCAGCGCCTGCCATTTCATCAATTAAATCCTTGGGAACGAAAATCCCGGGCACGTTGGCGTTCATATACTTTGCCATACCTGAGGAGACAAGAAGCACTATGCCCGCGAGTATCTTTACATTGAACTGCCGTGCATACTTCATAAATTTTTTAAAATTGTCCAGATCATATATGGCCTGAGTCTGGAAGAACTCAGCGCCGGCCTTTATCTTTTTCTCAAACTTAAGAAGTTGAGGTTCAATGGGGTTGGCCTCAGGGGTTACGATAGCCCCGGCACAGAACCTGGCTGCCCCCTTTAATTCATTTCCTCCCGAGTCTTTCCCACTTTCAAGTAGCCTGACAGTCTTAAGCAGAAGCACAGAATCAAGATCGAAGACAGGCATGGCCTCCACATGATCGCCCACAGTAATATAATCTCCGGTTAAACAGAGAACATTGTCTACACCCAAAATATTTGCACTAATCAAATCCGATTCTAATGCCAGCCTGTTTCTGTCTCTGCACGTCATTTGAAGGATGGGTTCTCCGCCCTTTTCCTTAATTATATGAGATACGGATATAGACGAAAGCCTCATTACCGAACTCTGATTATCAGTGACATTAAGGCCGTCCACTTTGTCTTTAAGGAGATCTATATGGTGAAGCATCTCTTCTATATCGGTTCCCTTAGGGGGACCTACTTCTGCGGTTACAACAAATTTTCCGGATTCAAGAGCCTCTTTAAATGACTTTGCCATGAATTACTCCTTTTCTTTGAAAGCTTCGTGGATTCTCCGCCCGGGTCTGGTTTGGACATTGTATTTCTTCGCAGGAAATATCTCTCGGATACTGTCGAGTCTGCCAAGTTTGTTTAACCTATTATATATGAGGGTCCATGCACAGTCTTTTTCTTTAGACACCTCGCATTTTCCATCATTTGTACCACCACAGGGGCCGTTTAAAAGGCCCTTGGCGCATATGGTAACAGGGCAGATCCCACCTGTCTCAGCCAGCACACAATCGCTGCATGCCCTGCATCTTTCTGTCCATACCCCTTCCCCCTCTGTGACACCGATGAACCTGGTGTTCGTTGCGGGAAGGACTATCTTATGGTCATACATCTCAGCCAAAAATTGAACTCCAGCGCCGCATGCCATAGACACAACCACATCATAATTCTCTATCCTGTCCTTCAGAAGTTCCAGGTATTCTTTATCGCACTGTCTTTCTAAGGTTGCTTCTCCAATCTCTATTTTCTTTCCTTCTTTTCCTGCCGCCATTCGGAGCTGAGAAGCAAGTATCTCAACCTCTTTCTCCCCCCCAACCATACAGACTGAAACACATTCACCACAACCAACTATTAATATCTTGTTGTTACCTTCAATCATTGAAGAGATCTGTTCCAGTGGTTTTCTATCCGCTACAATCATACCTTCACCTCTCAACTTCGTGAATCGTGAATCGTAAGTCGTAAATCGTAAACCATTCACCATTTACGATTCACGATTCACGGTTTTTTTGCCGTTATGGGATTCGGGCCAAGTTCCCTTGCCCTTTCTGTCATCTTATCGGACGCACCTGTAAATTTTTGGGCATCTGATGCGCCCATATTGAACATTTCTACCCTTCTGCTATCAATGCCAACCTCATCCAGCAGCTTTTTGGCGTACTGCACCTGCTTCTTAGCCCTCAGATTTCCTTCCAGGAAATGACATTCTCCTTCCTCTCACCCTGCAACAAAGACAGCATCTGCCCCACCTTCAAACGCCTTTAACAAGTGTATTACGTCTACTTTACCAGTACACATCAGCTTTACAATCCTGACGTTTGGGGAGTACTGGAGCCTCATGGAACCTGCTAAATCCGCAGCAGAATAGGCACAGTACTGACAGCAAAAGGCAACTACTTTCGGCTCAAATTCATTCATATATCGTATTCCTTTTTACCCAAATTGTTACTACTCAGGTTGTTTAGACTGTAGGCTGAAGGCTGTTAGGCTACAGGCTAACAGTCTACAGGCTATCCACCTGAGCAGTTATCCTAAACTAGCACAAAACCGCACACTTTGCTATAACCTGATCGTCCTTGTAATTCTGAAGGCTTATGGCCTTCCTCGGACAGGCCGAAGCACAGATACCACATCCCTGGCATGATGCTGCTTCTATTACTGCCACTCCTTCTTCATTTATAGACGGAACATCAAAGGGGCATACCCTGACACAGGTAAGACACGCAGCGCACCTCTCCTCATCAACCACCGATATCATCCCGCTCACATACATCTGATCTTTAGAGAGTACTGTACAGGCTCTGGCAACTGCTCCCCTGGCTTGAGATATGCTCTCCTCTATGAATTTCGGTGAATGGGCTAATCCACACAGGTATATGCCATCATTAGAGAAATCCAATGGTCGTAACTTCATATGGGCTTCCAGAAAATAGCCGTCCATATTGAGGGGCAGCTTAAATGTGGTGGCCAGGTCGGGAGCATCAGGACGGGGATGGATTCCCGCACTTAATACAAGGCAATCTGGTTTTAAAGTAATCTCTGCTCCCAGGGTTTCATCGAATACCTCCAGCTCAAGCCGGCTGTTGGAAGAGGTAACCTTCGGTTTTCTATCTGCATCGTATCGGATAAATACCACACCAGCCTCTCTTGCTTTTTTATAGTAAAGTTCTTTGAAAGCATAAGTTCTTATATCCCTGTAAAGGACATAAACATTAATATCCGGGTTAATCTCCTTAAGCTTAATGGCGTTCTTTACTGCCTCTGTGCAACACACCCGGCTACAGAACTGGTGTGCATCGTCTCTGGAACCCACGCATTGAATCATGACAACATCTTTTATATCCTTAAACCCCTCTTTAGATGCGACTATCTTCTTTTCCAATTCTCGCTGGGTCAATACCCTTTCATCTTGCCCATAGAGGTACTCTGTTGGTTTGTACTCAACCCCTCCTGTAGCAATTATCACCACACCGTGTTCCAACTCATTTAACTCCCCGCCAGTGGAAACCCTGGTCTTAAAGTTTCCTACATGACCGGAGAATTCAACTATATGGGAATCTTTAAAGACCTTTATCCTATCCTGGTTCTCTACCTGTTGAATCAAGTATTCAACATGCTTACTTGGTTCCATTCCATCCAGAGTGTAATGCAGATCCCTGGCATTACCACCAAGCTCACTCGTCTTTTCAACAAGGTAGGTCTCGTACCCTTGAGAAGCCAAAGAAAGGGCAGCGGTCATACCAGTTACCCCCCCTCCCACGACAAGACCACGGGGAATAACGTTGAAAGGAAGTTCCTGCAAAGGCTCCAATGTATTGGCTCTGGACACTGCCATCCGGATTAAATCCTTTGCCTTCTCAGTAGCCTCGGCCGGGTGATTTGCATGAACCCAGGAACATTGATCCCTGATATTTGCCATTTCAAACAAGTACTTGTTAAGCCCCGCCTCTCTCAGGGTATCCTGGAAAAGGGGTTCGTGGGTTCTTGGAGTGCATGATGCCACAACCACTCTGTTTATACCCTTTTCCTTTATAATATCTATCATATTACTGGTGGTGTCGGTAGAACAAGTAAAGAGATTCTCTTCAGCATGAACAACCCCGGGGAGCGTTTTGGCATATTCGGCTACCTCAGGGACATCTACAACCCTTGCTATATTTGTCCCGCATCTACAGACAAAAACCCCTACCCTTTCTTCCTCAGAAGCGATTTCCCTTTCAGGGGGATAGGTTTTCTCTCTGACCATACTCCCCCTTTCACTGGAAAGGAGCTCTGAAGATAGACATGCAGCGCTGCTTGCCGTCATCACTGCTTCCGGAATGTCCATAGGCGCTTCAAAGGCGCCGGCAACATAAACCCCCGGCTTCGATGTTATATTGGGTGCAAGGGTTTTAGTCTCACAGAAACCATACTGATTCAGTTGTACTGAGAGCTTTTCAGCCAATTCCCTCGTGCCGGGTGACGGCACCAAACCAACGGATAGAACTACCATATCAAACTCTTCTTCTTTGATCTGATCGTCATCAGCGGTGTACTTCATAAGAAGGCTATTGGTCTTTTGAAGCTCTTTTACACTTGAGACAATACTCTTTATATATCTCACCCCGTATTTTTTCTTTGCCGTCTCATAGTAGGACTCAAAACCCTTTCCAAATGCCCGTATATCGTTATAGAAAACAGTCGCTTCAAGACCTTCTACATGGTCTATTGCCATGATTGCTTCCTTTGTTGCATACATGCAGCAAACCGATGAACAGTAATCTTTGCCGCAAGAGGCATCACGAGAACCTACACATTGAATCCATGCTATCCTCTTGGGGGTTGCTTGATCCGAGGGACGTAAAACATGACCATGGTAAGGGCCTGAAGCCGACAGTATCCTTTCAAACTCCAGACTTGTGACTACATTCTTCATCCTGCCATAACCATATTCTCCTTTTATATCTGCATGGAACTCTTCATATCCCGGGGTTAATATTATAGAGCCTACACCTATATCAACAAGCTCCTCATTCATCTGGTGGTTTATGGCCTTTGCAGTACATGCCTCAACACAACGCAAACACTCACTGCAGATACCACAATTCAAGCATCTATTTGCTTCTTCAATGACCTGGGACTCAGAAAACCCCAACTGAACCTCATTAAAACTGCCTATCCTCTCTTTCACGGGGAGTCTTGGCATTCTCTGACGGGCTGATCTCTCGATTCCGTGGGTATCTACCTCTATCTCCTCCTGCACATCACCCCTGCCTTCGTGTAGATCCTCTCCCTTTAAATACCTGTCAATAGAAACAGCGGTTTTCTTACCGGCAGCTATAGCTTCTATAACAGTGGCTGGGCCTGAAGCAGCATCTCCCCCAGCAAATATCCCTGGTATATTTGTAGCATAAGTAACCGAATCTATCTCAATGATATCCCCTTTGGCCAGCTTTAGTCCAATCTCCGGCGACATAAATGCCGTATCAAGAGACTGACCTATAGCAGGGATAACCGCATCCACGTCCATAACGAATCCTGAACCTTCAATAGGGATAGGCCTCTTTCTCCCACTCTCATCCGGCTCTCCCAATTTCATTCTTATACATTCGAGTCCGACAACCCTTCCATCCTTGCCCAAAATCCTGACAGGGGCTACCAGACAATGAATCTTGATACCCTCCTCTTCTGCTTCCTCTATCTCCTCCTCATTGGCAGGCATCTCTTCTATAGACCTTCTATATATTATAAATGCCTCCTTAGCCCCCAATCTTAAGGCTGTTCTAACAGAATCGATGGCAACATTGCCTCCCCCTATTACAGCCACCCTTTCCCCAAGGGGAACCTTCTTCCCAAGACTTATATCCCTTAAAAAGTGGACACCGTGCACCACCCCCTGAAAGTCTTCTCCTTCTATACCCAATTTTCTGCTGATATGAGAGCCAACCGCCAAAAATATGGCGCTGTATCCATCTTTTTTCAGGTCCTGGATTGTCAGGTCCACCCCTATTTTGGTATTTGTTCTTATTTCAACCCCAAGCCCTCTTATATAATCTATCTCTGCATTGAGTATATCCTTTGGCAGCCGATACTCCGGGATTCCCACAGCCAGCATCCCGCCTGCCACAGGAAGTGACTCAAAGACCGTCACATTGTAGCCTTTCAATGCCAAATAATAGGCCGAAGTTAACCCTGCGGGTCCTGAACCTATAATGGCTATCCTCTCTTCCCTTTTTTCTTCGATCTCCGGCAGTTTCTTCTCTTTTGATGTAAGCTCTATGTCTGCAACAAACCGCTTCAGAAAATCAATGGCTACCGGTTCATCCACTTTACCTCTTGTACACCTTGCCTCACAGGGATGATGACATACTCTTCCGCAGATTGCAGGAAGGGGATTATCCTTTTTGATAAGCGCCAGCGCCTCTTCATACCTGCCCTTTGCGATAAGGGCTATATATCCCTGAACATGGATATGAGCCGGACATGTAGCCTTGCATGGAGAGGTGCCTTTTTTATCTATAGCGTATGCACTGGGTATAGCCTGGGGGAAGTTTTTATAAATGGCCTTTCGGTCTGTCAGTCCCTCTTCAAATTCGGCAAAGACATCTACCGGGCAAACCTCTATACAATCACCGCAAGCATTACACTTCTCAACATCTATAAACCTGGGGCGCTTCAATACTGTTACCTTGAAGTTCCCCAGCTCCCCCTGTACGTTCTCTACCTTAGCATTTGTTACTATGTCAATATTGAGATGCTTGTCGCATTCAATAAGCTTGGGAGAAATTGTACACATAGAACAGTCATTGGTGGGAAATGTCTTATCCAGTTGGGCCATTCTTCCACCAATAGACGTTGATTCATCCACCAGATATACCTTAAAACCAGAATTTGCCAGGTCTAGAGATGCCTGCATTCCGGCAATGCCGGCACCGATGATCATCACCGAACCTATCTTTAGTTGATTACTATCCGACATCTAAACCACCCCTTTATTCGTGAATCGTGAACCGTGAACCGTGAACCGTTTTTTTATTTACGAATCACCATTCACGATTCACGATTTACATAAGCCCCACTGACCTTAAAAGCCCTATTGGATCGACCAGATGTCTTCGGAGCCACTTTTCAACATCACTATGCCCCATAGACAACCCTATTAATTCAGTTATATAGAACACAGGCAGATAATATCCCTTTCCATATTCATCAGATATCTCCTTCTGCCTTGTATCCAGGTTGGCATGGCACAGAGGGCATGCCACCGCAATGCAATCAGCTCCGGCTTCAACGGCCATATCAAAAAGGTTATTGCCCAATCTCTTTAAGATGTCAATCCTGGTCAAGGCTAAATTGCCACCACAGCAATCTGTCTTAAATGACCATGGCCTGCTCTCTGCCCCTAAAATATTTACCAATTTATCCATGCTCCTGGGGTCTTCATAATCAGTTACATCCGTAATCTTTGGAGGACGCGCATACAAACACCCATAGTAAGATACAATCTTCATGCCTGTTAAAGGCTTTTTAACAAACCTTCCTATAAGGGCTAGGTTTCCATCCTCGCTTAAAAAGTCCAGAATATGTTTAATCTTTATCTTACCCTTATAGGATGTCTTTACATCCGTTTTTATTTCACCGATCGCCGCCTTTTCTGCGCTTTTTAACCTGTTAAAACACGCCATGCAGGGGATAAGCAAATCATTATTCTCTTTCTCTGCAATCTCCAGATTCCTCATAGGCAATGCCGTTGACAGAAAATCATCAGTTATATGCGCCGAGCTTGCCCCACAGCAATTCCAATCCTCTAGCTCCCTCAGTTCAATGCCCAACACATCAAATACCGCCCTAAGGGATTCATCGTAATCCCGGGCACTGCCTTCTAGTGAGCAACCCGGGTAATAGGAAACCCTCATGATCTCTTTCTCCTCCCCGCTTCATCAAAGATACCTCTAATCTCTTTTCTTCCTCTAATTCCAGAAGGCAGGATTTTTAACTTTCCTCTTTTGAACATCTCCCACCCCAGCCTGGAATCCTTCATAAAGTCCCCGGTCTTTAATTTATATTCTCCTATCATACCCAATTCATGAATTCTTCCCCTCTTCTTAATTGATGAAAGAAAAGCTGAGTGGAATATAGGAACATCTTTTTGTGCCGTATCAAACCCTGAA
This sequence comes from Desulfobacterales bacterium, assembly GCA_016209225.1. GTDB lineage: Bacteria > Desulfobacterota > UBA8473 > UBA8473 > UBA8473 > UBA8473. The sequence goes on along the minus strand of JACQWO010000017.1, from coordinate 50,720 downwards.
TCAGTGGCAATCTGTCTTAAGGCATCCATCAATTTAGCAATATCTATATTATTTGGGCATCTGGTAGTGCACGTTTCGCATGAAGCACATGCCCACATGGTAGAACTCTTTAATACCTCATCCTTTAACCCTAAACGAATCATATGTATTATCTTATGGGGCATAATTTCCATAGCAAAGTTTACCGGGCAGCCATTGGAACATTTCTTACATTGAAAGCAGGAAGAGATTTCAACCTCTCGTTTATCCTCTATTTCTTGAATAAAAGATGACCTGTTATTTCTTTCTAACAGCACTTTAGCTTCCATATTTATTTACCCACGTTAAAAAAGGGCGTCCCGCGGTTAATCCTGCTTCACGAGCCCCACCCTTCGATTAATTAATTTAGGCTTCTTCGATAGTAACTATTCAGGTAGGCACATAGGCACAGAGCACCAAAGGCACAAAGTTAGGAAAAAACAACGAAACGACCCTGCTCCGCTCTGCTTTGTGCCTATGTGCCTTTGCCACTTTGTGCCTGAGTAGTTACCTTCGATAATCCCTATTTTGGTATCAGGAAAGCTTTCTTAACAGGGAATAATGACTCTTTCAGTCGTTTAAAAACAATTAGAGTTCAAGCCACGAATCCGAATAGAGGGAATGTCCCAGAAGAACCTTGGCCGTTTTTACATAATCGAGTTCTTCTTTTGTCAATGATGCTGGATTCGGTTCATTGCCGTCACAAACATCCTCGATTATTTTCTTGATCTTCGGTCTCTCACCCTTACAGAAGGCGGTCATTTCCTCATCAAAGGCATCAACTATTGCTGAGTACATCCCATACTTTTCTAAAATTACTATAAATGTCTGGTTCAGTATGGGTCGTAAGTGTTCAGGTGCCCCATTAGAGACATTCGATAAACCACAGGTGGATTTTAGCCCTGGCGCCAGGGCTTCTGCTATATCGGAAAACATCATCATAAAATTTATCATACTCTTTATCTGGTCTTGCTGGACGTTGACCGGTGTCATAATGGGATCCACGAAGATATCCTCCGGGGCTATGCCGGCTTCCAGCATGGCGGAAACCAGAGTTACAGCGAGCTCCGATCTTTCATTTTCATCTCGGGGCATTCCCGAAGGTCCCCAGAGCAAGCCTATAACCTGGGCATTGTATTTTGCCGCCAAGGGTATCATAGCATCCATCCTCTCAGGTCTTGCCATGATCGAGTTTATCATCGCTTTTCCTTTATGGACCTTCAGCCCTGCCTCAATAGCCTCTATATTAGATGTGTCTAAAGCCAGAGGTATATCCGGCACCACCTCCTGAACGGTCTTTACAATCCACTCCATTAATTCAGGTCCACCTTTTCTCGCCGGTCCCAGATTAATGTCAATCCAGTTCACTCCTTTCTCCGCTTCTGCTTTCGCCAGCTCTCTGATGGGGCCAGGATCTTTCTCCTTCATGGCAGCGCCAATCTTCGTCACCATTACATTTAAATTCTCTCCGATTCGTAACATACTTACCCCTCTCTTTTTATCTAGAGTTGATGGACGAGTTTCTTATGCAGCCAGTTGCCTCAAGTAGGCAGGGATATGGGCAGCCTCTCTTGGTCCGATTGCCACTTCCCAATCTCCCAGCTCCTCTTCCAGGTCTCCACTGATAGACGCTGCATACCCAGGAATAATTATCTTTTTTGTCTTAGCCTTATCCATGATGCCACACTTCTTAATAAATATCCCCAGTGCATCGCCTACGAATTTGCCTGCTGCCCATGCCGTCATAACTGAAAGTCCTTCAGTATCAATAATCAAAAGCCATGTAGGGACCTTGCTGCCTTCAATCTCTCCGGAAACAATAAAGTAAGTAAGGGCAAAATTAGACGTAATACAAATCGGCGAGTTTTCGTCCGGATTATTGATCTCGTAGATCCCCTGTGTCACTACCATGGGACGCTGGGGATCGGTGTAAATATTCAAACGTTCCAGGAGAAGTGGGAAAAGGCTCGCACCATCGAAATCTGACATCACTACTATGCTGCCATACTTTGCAATCAGCATCGAGGCAACAAGTGTTTCCTGTTCCAGGGTCTCTGCCATTTCAAAGGGGAACGAAATCGTAGGAAATCCCAGGGACTTGTTTTTGGCAAGAAGCGCCGCCCTCCTGATGGCAATCTGATCTTCATAAACCTGTTTTATCGATCTTGCTCCTGAATCAAGCACCAAATCTTTAAGCCCCAGGGCAGTTGCCTTATCCGACAACTCGATTAAATTGTCAATGTTAGTGCCTTTAATCGCCAGAGGACATTTGCTTTCCTCTGCCAATTTTGCCATCTTTTCAAAATTGTCATTGGTGGCAGCATATATGAGGGGATTCGTTCCACTCTTTGCCTTGATGCCTGCAGCCATAACATCGCTATCCTCACTCATAAGAATATAGCTGAAATTGCTGGTGTCTGCCACTTGCTTTGTCAGGGTCTCGAATTTTCCAGCATCGCCATTGGTGTCTTTGACGGCTACAAGTTCTGGCCTAAGGTTCAAGCCTACCCTCTCATACTGAAAGGTATCCCATTTCCTCAGTTTCATATCAACAGTATCTGAATCCATATCAGTAGTCAATAGAGCGGCCAGTCCGGTTGGATTAAAAAAGGTCTTCTCGTGACGGTAAAGAACTGTCTCTCCTCCCACCTTTACCGGTCTGTCTCCATATCCAACCGTAAGCTGCCTTATGGGAGGAGCGGAGGCTTCTGCGAGTTTCTCCTTTGCCTCTTCAGAGACATAGGGACAGGCGGAAAGTTCAGCCTTTCCCGCCGCCAGATTCATCGCAAAGGCAAGGCAGGTAGGAACGCCACATTCCTTGCAATTTGTTTTAGGGAGCAATTTAAAAATCTCTATACCTGTAAGAGCCATAACGATCTTTCCTCCTCAACTATTTATACACAGGTAACTATTCAGGTTGTCAGGTTCACGGTTCTCAGGTTGTCAGGTTCACAGTTCACGGTTCACGGTTGGTTGCTCTAACCTTTAACCTTGGACCCTGGAACTTTGAACCTGAGTAGTTACGATCAGCCTATGATAGGATCCATTTTTAGCGCCGGATGATCTTTCTCCTTTAAGAAAGGCAAAATCTCATCTTCGGTGACACCCACCGTTTCGTCAGCTATCCTATCGATCAAGTCAGGGCATCCCAATTCCTCTCCCCGCCTTAATAATCCTTCTCTGAGTTCCTCTTTCAGCCCTTTGGGCATCCAGACCATCCGCAGCAGCCCGCCGTCTCCGGAAATGAACTTCCGCTGGCAAATATTGTATTTGCTGTGTCCTACGAATCCGGGTGAGGATGCTCCGCCGCCCATAACTCCGGCGAGAGTCGTAAATTTCATCCCCGTCGGGGTCTCTCCAGTGTAATCCCTACCTACTGTCATCACCCCGTTACATGCGGAAATCACAGCTGCGATACATTCACAGCATCCGCAGGTGGTCATAGGATCATGGACAAGACTATAGAAGTTATAATGGGTTACATTCTGCCGCGATGCCTTATAGATAAAATCATTTACACCCTTCCACTGCCCAAGTTTCGGATCGATACATTCACCTTTTTCTACCGGCTGGTTTGGACCGGTGGGGTTGATCTCATAAGAAGCCTTGCAGTCCATCCAGTTATAAGCACCGCAGAGACCTGTCCTCTCCGGGCTCACCATGCACACATGGTTGGGAGCAAAGGACTGGCACAAAGTGCAGGAATAGTAGGTCTCCACACCCTCATCCGTCATCTGTTCCACCCTGGCATCGCGTTTCTTGTAATTTTCCCTGGCAGTAGCGGTCAACTTGTCCACATCCTCTTTCTTAGTATAAAGAGTAACCTGCACCTTATCCAGAATGGCACCGAAATCCTGGTGTAGTTTAGCATGGAGGATCACCCCGATGTCCCTGAGGGTAAACCCTTTGTTCACAGCCTGTTCACCAACCCTGATCCATGCAATATCCCGTTGCCCAATGTGCATAACACCCTGGGCATAATTGATAAGGTGATGTATCTGCCTTTCAAGGATAGGCTCAAAGTCTTCCTGCATCTGACGTCCTGCAACCTGGACAAAGATACCAAGGGGAAGCCTATCGCCCTTCTTTATATCCTTAATATCAGGCCCTATTACTTCTATCTGGCCGTCTTCAATCTCCTTCATGTCTGCCATACTGCAGAGCTCAACCGCCTGGGTCCTTCCACCACCCATCTCCAGGTAAAGGTCGTCTTTTCTTACCCGCTCCCCTTCGAATGCCGGACCATACGCCAACGGGATATCCACATTAGCCACGGTTACCTTAAGACCCCTAATCTCAATAGACCTTTGGGGCATTTCCCTGTGAGGAACATTAGCGACCACATGTTCGTACGTGCAGACTCCGGTAGGGAGGATTTCAGGGATATCGGTATCGGCAATGGTGGGGAACCCCCAGTTGACACAACCGGCAGCATTGGCTGCCCATTCGGCATTCACCTCACCCAATGCATTGACAAAGGCAAAGATTCGTTCCTTATTATAGATAAGCATCTTCTTGTAATCCCCTGGTTTGATCCCCCCAAAGGCCATAGCCGCCCGGTTGGCAAAACCCAGGGCAAACACCGCGGCGGAGATATCAGGTCCAAAAGGAACCAGACGGGTATTCCAGCCGATCTGTACCCCGGCTTCCAGAAGCTGCTCTGAAAAAGTGGTGCCATTTTGGTTGGCACACATGAAAACATAGAGGTTCTTTTTCTGGTATTCTTCCGCAATCCACTTGGCCGTCTCAGGATCAGGAGCAGCTCCGACGATAGCCGCAAAACCCGGGGCGGTTCCATCCACAAATTCAACTCCTCGTTTACGGAAGACCGTATCTTCAGCGGCTCCAAGCCATATTTTTCCCGAGGTCTCATCTATGTCCTCACTGACCAGATAGAAATCCGGGTCTTCCAGGTAACGAATAGCCTCTGCCACTTCCTCGGCAAAAAGGGCAGACATACCGGCATCTAACAGAGGCCCCAAGTAGGGCAGGTGGTGCATATTCTTAACATGCGCCGGCAGGAGTTTTCTGGCTGCTTCCATGGGTTTCCTGGCATCCCCCAGTGTTTTTACCGGGATACCAAGGATAGAATAGATAATAGGAAGATAATAAGCCGTATTGGGGAACTCGATCTTTTGATCCGGCCCGTATTTGTCCATGGCCTTTTTGAGAGTCCCCTCGGCTTTGGAAACGATATTGTATGCGCCTTGAATGGCGGCAAAAGCAACTAACTTAGACATTGAGAAAAATCCTCCTTTCTTTTGAAGTGCTTAGGCTGAAGTGTCCTAACAGTCTTCCGCCTTCAGTCTATCTACCTGTGTTTAAGCTGCCTCCAGTTTCTGCCGGTCAGCCATATCCATGAGCACCCGCTCCCGAGCCTTATCAATACCCAGAGCCTTGCGTTTGGCATCTATATGGGCAATCATCTTGCGGGCCATTTCATAAGGGTCTTCGACCAGATCCCATTTGCCGCCAAAGACCTTTTCCATCCCATTAAAAAGGTAATCCTTGAAGACTGGAGACCCTTCAACCTGGAGGTTGACTCCAAAGAGAGTATAGACCCCGGAGGCAACAAAGTATTGCCCAATGGAGATGGCTTTCTCACTCATCCATTCCGGGGCACATCCGGCGGCAGGGAGATCACTGATGTCATTCCCCAGCCCCCCGGCCTTAACCACTTCAGTAGCGGCCATTAGTATACGGCTATTGTCCACGCAGGAGCCCATATGGAGGACTGGTGGAATTCCCACTGTTTCGCAGACCTCGGCGAGTCCAGGTCCACAGTATATCCTCGCCGCTTCCGGGGTCAGGAGCCCAGCCTTCCCGCAGGCCATGGCGTTACAGCCTGTGGTCAGGACGATGACGTCGTTTTTCAAAAGTTCCTTGACGACAATTAAATGAGCGCTGTCATGCATAGTCCGGGCATTGTTGCAGCCCACCACGCCGCCAATCCCGCGGATACGGCCGTTTATGATGTTATCATTTAACGGCGTATAAGACCCCCGGAAGGTCCCACCCAGATGGTAATTAATCGCCTCGTAACTGAAACCTACCACCATCATTTCCTTCTCCTTTGGAATCAGGACTTCGGCCTTCCGGTTGGGGAAATTATCGATAGCTGTTTTGACGATCCGTTTGGCATCTTCCAATGCATGGTGTTCGTCAAATTGAATATGGATTGTATCTCCGGAAGCGATCTTGCACCGTGTATTGGTGGTTATCAGCTTTGTATGGTAGCATTGAGCAATATTAGCCAGATTTTCCATGATGCACTGGACATCCACTACCATAGCATCCACTGCCCCTGTAATCAATGCCAGCTCCTGCTGAAGGTAGTTTCCTGCAATGGGCATGCCGTGGCGGACCAGAATTTCGTTGGCAGTACAGCACATGCCTGCAAGTACAATTCCTTTAGCCCCTTTGGTAGCCGCATACTGCAGCATCTCAGGGTCCTGAGAGGCTACGACAATCATTTCTGAAAGAAGGGGTTCATGGCCATGGACGATGATATTCACATGATCCTTTTTCAAAACCCCCAGGTTAATTTCCCCGTGGATCGGATACGGAGTTCCAAAAAGGACGTCCTGCATATCGGTAGCCATCATGGAACCGGCCCAGCCGTCAGCCAGAGCTGCCCGGGAGCCCTGTTTCATCAGGTTTTCATAATCCTGATCAACCCCCATGTGGGTTCGGTGCATGATCTCGACGATCTCCCGGTCAATCCCTCGAGGGATAACATCCAATTTTTTCCAGAGTTCATAACGGGCTTTGGGGGCGCGCTTGGCATAGTAAATTTCTCCTTCCTGTTTGCCCCATTCACCCAATATCTTCTCGCCGACTTCAACGGCAATATCATATATATCCCGATCTTTCTCTTCACCGTCCACCAATACGGTGGTAGATACCCCAAAGTCCCCGGCGATTTCTTTGAGCTTGTTCTCGTCTTTTATTTTATAATCCTCTGACTCTTTACGGGATGCAGCCAGAAAGACCTCAGCCACACCTCGGCCGTGATCAGAGTGGGCAGCGGCTCCTGCAGCAATCATACGGGCAAAATTGCGGGCGGCAATAGTCTCTGGAGTAGCCCCGCAGAGCCCCATTCGGGTATCCTTTCCTTCCATATCCTTCTTGGTTAAAGGAAGACGGCAAGGACCCTGGGCGCACATCTTACAACAGGTTCCCTGAATGCCAATATTGCAGGGTTTCATGGTTTCAGCCCGATCAAAGATCGTTTCTACCCCATCTTGTTGAGCCTTATAGAGCATTTGGATGGTGGCAGGATCTACACTCTTTTCTTCGGGTTTGATCTTCTTTTTTTCTTTTTCTACAACCTTCAAAGTTTCTTTGGCTTCTTCTGATGCCATTTCTCTTGCCTCCTTCTTTAACAGCCCTGAGGCTGCTTTCCCTTAAAACAAATTAGCTCCTTCTATTAACCCGATTAACCTGGGCTAACAATTTATCCACCGGAGAAAGTTGAACCTCCGCTACTTTCAAGGCTCGCGGGCCTTCCGCACGTGCTTCTTGCGATTTTTCCCTCTCTGCCTTTTCTTTCGCCCTGGACTGTTTCAATGCCTCTTCTTCATCTCTGACCTTAGCTTTGGCCTCCTCTTTAGCTTTTCTCTCGAGCTCTTCCTTTGCCTTGGCATCTGCTTCCGCCTTGGCTTTTGCTTCGGTCTCAGCTCTTACCCTTGCTTCTGCCGCTGCCTTGGCTTTTGCTTCTTCTTCAGACTTGACCTTTGCCTCATCTCTTGCCTTGGTCTCTGCCTCCGCCTCAATTTTTGCTTTGGTATCAGCTTTTGCTTTTGGTTTGTCTTCCTGTGCTACCTCCGGCTTTTTGGCAATCTTTTCCTCTTCTTTTACTTTAATCTTCTCCTTTTCCTTTGGAGGTGCTTTAGGCGCATCTTCCTTCTTTTCTTCTTTGGGTTTTGCCTCAACCTTTACCTTCTCAATCTTGGGAAAATTACCTTCCGGTTTGACATTGATAACATTCAACTTAGCAGAAAGCCTGTCAGAACTCATTGCCATATCACCGGTCATCATCAGGCCCATAAACTCTTTCACCCGCTTAACACTCTCCGGATGTCTTAATACGAGGATATCCGAACCGGCCATGAGGTAAGAAACAGCGCCCACACACTCTAGCATTACTCCCCTTTTTGCCGGATCGCCCAGAGTAGGGGCATCTTCAAGGCTCAGTTTGACCTCTTTACACTTCCAGATTTCATTGCCCAGATTATTTATTATGGGACTCTGTAACTTCTCATCTTCCTGGGTCAAAGCAGCCATCCTAATTCTTTCCATAACCGAATAGGAATATTCCAGCCCGTATCCCAATCCCCCCGTGGTAGGATCTATAACAATCTTTTGTGGACTCACTCCCAGGTTATCGAGAAGCACATTGAGCTGCTTGGCCAGATTTATGTCTATAGGAGAAGAAGAAATAACTGATTGGTGAAACCCCAGGGCGCTGGCGCCTATCTGCTTATGGTTAGCCTCTTCCACCGGACCCAAAAGCAAATTCTTGCCCTGGTTATCTTCAGCAACTTTCTTTAAAACTTCAACATCCTTTTCCTTGTTGCCACATCCCCAGACTATTACCGGGACATCCACCGCTTCACATACCTTTTTTACCGTGGCAGAAGCCTCTCCCGGACCTTTGTTCAATCCATTTGGGTCGGTACTTTTTAACTGCACTATAACCATATCAGCACCGTATTCCTCTGCACACTTTTTTGCCCAGGCTGCCGGATCTTTTAATACATCTTTGAAGGGTTCAATAACAGCCTTAGGCCATTCCTCAGGCTCCATGTCCCAGATTTCCATAGCAATCCTGGGAGGATTGGGCATCTCCCCCTCAAATAGATAGAATGGATAGGAGGTTTCTCCACCTACAGTTACTGTTCTTTTCCCTGTACCCAGAGTCACCTCTTTTATCTTTCCTGTATAATGTGATCTTGTAATTTCAAATGCCATTAATTTCTACCTCCCTCTATAGGTAAATAAAAAGATGGATAGGCTGTAGCCCCGTTGTACAACGGGGCTGTAAGAGGAAATTATGCGCGACTAACAGCCTTCAGCCTAAACAACCTGAGTAGTTACATTAATTAAACTAACCCTGCATGAACTTTAGCAGATTTTACCGTATTCATCATCAGCATAGTGATCGTCATGGGGCCAACCCCTCCTGGCACAGGCGTAATAGCACCGGCCTTTTCTTTAACAGCTTCGAAGTCTACATCTCCACAAAGGATCGCCTTTCCTGATTCTGATTTTCCAATACGGTTCACCCCCACATCAATAACAATGGCACCCTCTTTTACCATATCTGCTGTTATCGCTTTAGGTTTTCCTGCTGCAACTATAAGAATATCGGCTCTCCTGGTATGAGATGCCATATCTTTAGTTCCTGTATGACATATGGTTACTGTTGCATTAGCACCTTTTTGCTTTTGTAAAAGAATATTGGTTACAGGTTTGCCAACAATGTTGCTCCGTCCCACAACTACTACCTCTGCCCCACTAGTTTCAACATTGCTCCTGATTAACAATTGCTGGACTCCGGCAGGGGTACAGGGAAGGTAATCAGCCTCACCTATCATCAATTTCCCCAGGTTGACCGGATGGAAACCATCCACATCCTTCTTTGGGTTTATAGCATATAACACTTCCGTTTCATTGATGTGCTTCGGCAGGGGCAACTGTACCAGTATGCCATGGATTTTGGGATCATTATTGTATTTGTCTATCAACCCCAGTAAAACTTCCTCTGTGATATTATCCGGTTGGTTGTCCTGTAGCGAGTAAAACCCTAATTCCTTTGCGGTCTTCTGTTTACCGGTCACATAGCTTATTGACGCAGGATTCTCTCCTACCAGAATGGTGACCAATCCAGGGATCACATTGTGTTTTTCCTTCAATTCGGTTACTTCTTTTCTCAGTTCTTCCCTGATCTGCCCGGCCACCTCTGTTCCACTAATGATCTTTGCCGCCATTTTTATCCTCCCCATGTTAATTGTTTTACCCCACATTTTTGGGATAAAACCATAGACATAATACCTAATTAGAGCCCCTTACACAACCTACCGAGAGCTTTGAAGAAGTACCCCTGAGAGCGAATTCATAGATTTTTTGGGGAACCCATCTTAGCGAGCGTAATGTAGAAAATTCACATGTTTGATCCCGAAGGGTGAGCTTGTGAATTTTCAATGGAGCGAGCTTAGATGGGTCAAAAAATGTATGCTGAAGCGAAAAGGGGTGCTTTTTCAAAGCTCTCAATTAATGATTTCATCCAGAATCTTATTAACTGCAACTACTGCGATAGATTCGTCGGGCAAATCCATTAAAGGTTTCAAAGAGAGATCATAATCATAGATCAATTTATCCATAGGGATGCCGTAAAAAGAGTTGAAACCCTGTTTCTCAATCTCAGCCTCAATGACAGGCTCCAACTTCCCCTGGATTCTATTTATTATAAAGTAAGAGTCTTTTATTGATAAGTCAAGTTCTCTGATAAGTTCCCTGATTCTTCCTGCGGTCATGATCCCTTTTGGTGTAGGATCTGAGACAATCAGCAATGCATCGATTCTCTGCAAAATACGCCTGCTCAAATGTTCCATCCCAGCTTCATTGTCTATTACCACAAAAGGATAGTTTTTGGCAAGAATATCTAAGAATCTCCTTAGCATGTTATTTACAGGACAGTAACACCCGGGGCCTTCACCCCTCCCCATGGCTATGACATCCACCCCTTCTCCTTCTATCAATCCCTCATTGAGTTTTAACTCCAAAAGGGTCTCTTTTGCCATTCCGGGCGGCATATTGGAGATGTCAGAGGAAAAGTTTTCCCTCACAGCGCCAACAGTCTTTCCCTGCGGGAATCCAATTGTCTCCGCCAGATTTACATTGGAATCCGCATCAACAGCCAGTATGGGTACATTACCCCTTTTTTTTAGGGCACGAATCATTAAGCCTGTTATTGTTGTTTTGCCTATCCCCCCTTTTCCTGCCACTGCTATTACAAAACTCAAAATAAAGCCCTCTTCCTGTCGGCAAATCCCCTGGACGCAAGGAGAACATAAAGTATGGGATAAAGACGCCTATCAAGATGAACAAAGGCTAGAAAAGCCCTTTCACCTTACCGGTATCGACATCCACATCTATCCTTCTGAAAGCAGGGTTAGAACTCGTTCCTGGCATAAGGCTGATGGTTCCTGCGCAAGGACAGAGGAACTTCGCACCTGAATAAATCAAAACGTCCCGAATCGGAAGTGTCCAGCCTTTTGGAACACCCTTAAGTGTAGGATCATGAGTAAGGCTTAAATGGGTCTTAACCATCATGGTTGAAAAGTCAGCGTATTTGGGGTCGCTTTCAAGCATTTTGGCCTTTGTTTCTGCTTCAGGACTCCATGATACACCGTCTGCTCCGTATACTTCTTTTGCTATAAGGGCAACTCTGTCACGAAGCTTCATCTCGAGAGGATAAAGGAACTTGAATTTATTTTCTTCGTTACATGCTTCAATTACAGCATCAGCCAGCTCAAGAGCACCCTCTCCGCCTTTTTCCCAGTGACTGGATTCGGCGCAACGCGCACCAGCCGCTTCAGCTGCTTTTTTAACAAGGGCAACTTCTGCATCAGTATCGGTATAGAACCTGTTTACACAGACTACTGGGTTTATACCGGCTTTTCGGATTACGCCTATCATGTGAACCATGTTCTCGACACCTTTCTCAACCAGCGCAAGATTTTCCTTGGTGTATGCTTCATCCAGTGCTTTTCCGGCAACAACCTTGGGGCCGCCACCATGCATCTTGAGTGCGCGGATTGTGGAGGTAAGCACTGACACATGGGGTTTAAGACCGCTGTTTCGGCATTTTACGTTCCAGAATTTCTCAAATCCGATATCTGCTGCAAAACCGCTTTCCGTAACATGATAATCAAACATCTTAAGACCAATGCGGTCTGCGATGATGGATGATTGTCCTACAGCAATGTTTGCAAATGGTCCGGCATGGATCATACAGGGTTGATATTCGGCTGTACTTAAAAGAGTGGGGTTAATAGTGTTTCGCATAAAAGCGGTCATGGCGCCGCCTACTTCCAGATCCCCGGTTGTGACGGGTTTACCGCTCTTGTCAAACGCAACAGTGATTTCGTCAAGGCGTTTTCTCAAATCGGCTAGGTCCTTGACTATCGAAAGGATAGCCATACATTCCGAACCGACAGCGATTCCAAACTTGGATTGCATTGTAAAACCATCTGTCCTTCCGCCAATGCCGATAATGATATTTCTCAGTGCTTGTGCACAGAAATCAATTATCCATCCCATTTCAATACGTGTTGGATCTACATCAAGACGGCGCATCTTGGTAAGCCTTGCCAATTGTTCGTCATTATAATTTCTTTCATGCTGCATACGAGATGTTAATGCCACCATGGCAAGATTGTGGGCGTTCATGATGTCATTGATGTCGCCTGTCAGCCCCAAAGAAAACTCGGTCATGGGAATAATCAGTGCGTTTCCGCCACCTGCTGCTGTTCCCTTGACATTCATGGTCGGTCCGCCTGAAGGTTGTCTCAAAGCTCCGCCTACATTTTTTCCACGCATACCAAGGCCTTCCATGAGGCCGACCGAAGTTGTGCTTTTCCCTTCACCAAGCGGTGTGGGGGTAATGGCAGTCACTTCGATATATTTGCCATCATCTTCCTTCTGAAGGCGGTTCATTATTTTAAGAAAATCAAGCTTTGCGAGCCTGCCCATAGGAAGCATTTCATCGGACATAAGGCCAAGTTTCTCTTTCCATTGTTCCGGCGCCGGCATGTTTTTCTCTGCTGCTTCGGAAATCTGCCAGTCTGCCATCTTTACCGCATCGTACGCCATTAATCATATCCTCCTTTGTGCTAAATTGGACATCATTTATAACTAATTATTGTTTTTTATTTGATGATTAGTAAGACATGGAAGGCAAAACCTAATAGACCTCAAAGATCAAGTGAGTGAGCGCTCATTCACGTTTGGCGAAGACTACCATAGGGTTATTATATTGTCAAGAATTTTTCCCAAAAAAATACCTTCTATATGGTTTTTTGCACTTGACAATCTGTGGTTAATATCCTTAATATCAAGTTCAAGTTGGTTGTAAAGTCCCAAAGTTAAGAAGTCAGTGGGGTCTGACCCCAAATCCGATGAAAAGAGGAAAGACGGATGGCACTGATTGTCCAAAAATACGGGGGTACCTCGGTAGGCAATGTGGAAAAGATCAAGAATGTAGCCCGTCGAGTAGGAAGTGCCCGCCAGGATGGGAATGATGTGATTGTGGTTGTATCCGCTATGGGGGAGGAGACGGACAGGCTTCTGGATCTGGCTAGGAATATCTCAGATCAACCCGATGAAAAGGAACAGGACGTATTGATATCAACAGGAGAACAGGTAAGCAGTTCTCTCCTTGCCATGGCATTGAAGTCTTTAGGGGTAAATGCCAGATCATTATTGGCCCACCAGATTAAGATACAAACAGACAGTGCCTTTGGGAAGGCACAGATTCTTAAAATCGATTCGAAGATGTTATTAAGAGAGCTTAAGGATGGAAAAGTACTGGTAATTGCCGGGTTCCAGGGTGTTGATGAAAACGACAACATAACTACCTTAGGCAGGGGAGGCTCCGATACCAGCGCCGTTGCAATAGCCGCCGCGCTTAAGGCTGATATTTGTGAAATCTATACCGATGTAGAAGGGGTCTTCACTGCTGATCCAAATATCTGCCCGGATGCCAGAAAGCTTAATAAAATATCTTATGATGAAATGCTGGAGATGGCGAGTCTGGGGGCCAAGGTTCTTCAAACTAGATCTGTTCAGTTTGCCAAGAAATATCAGGTGGCGATCCATGTAAGATCTACTTTTAAAAACGGTACAGGTACTATTGTAACTAAGGAGGATCAGGATATGGAGAGTGTCATTGTTTCAGGTGTTACCTACGATAAAGATGAGGCTAAGATAACTGTCACAAAGGTACCTGATATGCCCGGCATCGCATCTAAACTATTTACCCCAATTTCTGAAGCCAATATTGTCGTAGACATGATAATTCAGAATGTAAGCACAGATGGTCTTACTGATCTAACCTTTACCGTTCCGCAGGCTGATTTTAAAAAAGCCATGGAATTGGTTATGGTTACAGCAAGAGAAATTAATGCTCAGGATGTATTGGCCGATACAAATATTGCAAAGGTTTCTATCGTTGGAATGGGTATGCGAAGTCACTCTGGAGTTGCTTCTAAGATGTTTACGGTCCTTGCCAGGGAGGGAATAAATATTATGATGATAAGCACCTCTGAAATCAAGATATCCTGTGTAATCGAGTCTAAGTATACAGAATTGGCTGTAAGGATACTGCACGAGGCCTTTGGCTTAGGGGAGAATAAGGAACGCTGAGATGAGACTGGTTAAGTTATATGATACTACCCTTAGGGATGGAACCCAGGCGGAAGACATATCCTTTTCTGTCGAAGATAAGATCAGGATTGTTGAAAAACTGGACGAGCTTGGTATTCACTATATTGAGGGTGGATGGCCAGGCTCAAACCCTAAAGATATGCAGTTTTTCAAAAAGATCCGGCATATACCTCTGCGCAATGCTAAAATCGTTGCCTTTGGCAGTACTGCCAGGACAGGAACCCCTCCAGAAAATGACAGAAATATAAAAGCTTTACTCTATTCCCATGCATCTGCTGTCACTGTAGTTGGCAAGTCATGGGACCTCCATGTGAGGGACGCCTTGCGGATATCCCTGGAGGAGAATCTGGAGACTATCCACAACACATTGAAATTTTTGAAATCGAATATTCCGGAGGTTTTTTATGATGCCGAGCATTTCTTCGACGGTTATAAGGCTAATCCAGAGTACGCCTTAAAGACCCTCCGGTCAGCAGTCGATGCAGGGATTGATTGTCTTGTTTTATGCGATACCAACGGGGGGACTATACCCTTTGAGATAAAGAAAATTATAAAAGAAGTTCAAAAGAATATTAAGACCCCATTGGGAATCCATACCCATAACGACTCAGAGATGGCGGTAGCCAATTCTATAATTGCAGTTCAATCCGGGGTTGAACAGGTCCAGGGTACTATTAACGGGTATGGTGAACGGTGCGGAAATGCCAACCTCTGCTCGGTGATTCCCAATCTGAAATTGAAGTTGAACATGGACTGCATATCCGATGAACAGATGAGAAAGCTAAGAGAAGTGTCGAGATTTGTTAATGAACTGGCCAATCTTCGGCCCAATAAACACCAGGCATTCGTGGGAGATTCCGCCTTTGCCCATAAGGGCGGAATACATGTTAGTGCTGTCAAGAGAAACCCTGAGACCTATGAGCATATTAGGCCAGAATTGGTGGGGAATAAACAACGGATTCTGATCTCAGATCTCTCTGGCAAAAGCAATATCGTAGCCAAGGCTGCTGAATTTAATATCGACCTTAGAGACAACAACCCGATCACCCTTGAGATATTACAAAATATGAAGGAGCTTGAAAGTCAGGGCTATCAGTTTGAAGGCGCTGAAGCATCTTTCGAAGTCCTTATAAAGAAGGCCCTTGGAACTAAGAAAAAGTACTTTGACCTGATAGGCTTTAGGGTAATAGATGAAAAGGGGAAAGAGGATTCTCCTCCCCAGT
Organism: Desulfobacterales bacterium; assembly: GCA_016209225.1. Lineage (GTDB taxonomy): Bacteria > Desulfobacterota > UBA8473 > UBA8473 > UBA8473 > UBA8473. The sequence goes on along the minus strand of JACQWO010000017.1, from coordinate 35,028 downwards.
CTGAGGCCACCATAATGGTTAAAGTAGGTGGTAAGATTGAACATACGGCCGCTGTAGGAAATGGTCCTGTCAATGCCCTGGATAATGCCCTTAGAAAGGCATTAGAGAAATTCTATCCGGAACTTAAGGACATGGAGTTGATAGACTATAAGGTAAGGGTCCTCTCTACAGGAGAAGGGACAGGTGCCAGGGTCAGGGTACTGATAGAATCAGGCGATAAAGAGGATAAATGGGGAACGGTAGGTGTCTCTCATAATATTATAGAAGCCAGCTGGCAGGCACTGGTAGACAGTATAGACTACAAGCTACTGAAAAAAAATAAGAGTGGTGACTAAAAATTAATTGGATCATCTCCAAATTAGTTGATGGATTATGAGGATTCAAGGGGTCAAGGATTCAAGGATTCAAGGATTCGAGTGAAATGCTGAAAAACTATAAAGATTTAAAGGTTTGGCAAAAGTCTTATCAATTATATATTATTATCTGGTGATTTAGGCTATATGAAGGCTAAAGAGATGGAGAAAGTTCAGGCTGATATAGGGGAGGTTGAAAGGATGCTCAAGGCACTTATAAAATCATTGGAAAACAAACACTTGACCCCTTGACCCCTTGACCCCTTGAATCCTTGAATCCTTTTCACCAACTAAATGGGAGAAGAACCAAATTAATAGACATGCCAAAAGAGAACAACTGCTGATTATCTTCTTTGGTGCCTTGTTTTTGATCCTTTCCTATTTTATTCACAAACCTTACACCATGGGATCAGACGACGGTCTGATAGTCCATAAAGAGAACGAGGGAACCTATATTGAAGTTTTGGGTGAAGTAAAAGCCCCCGGTATTTATAATTTCAATGAAGGGGTTACTATTGATGATGCCGTCAAAAGGGCCGGAGGTCTAAGGTACAGCTTGAGCATTGACACATCCTTCCAATCCGCCAGATTAAAGAGAGGGGAAAAGGTAACAGTCCAGAGAATATCAAGAAATATGGGAAGGGTATTAATCGAAAGAATGGAACCCCAGAAGCTCATAATCTTTTCCATCCCCCTGGATATAAATACTGCAACCCAGCAAGAACTTATAGTAGTACCTGAGATAGGCCCAAAGACCGCCCTAAATATTATTGAGTATCGGGATAAAAATAACGGGTTTTCTGCCATAGAGGAACTCAAGGACGTAAAAGGGATCGGTAAGGTCAAGTATGAGAAGATAAAGGGAATATTGACAGTAGTCCGTGTCGGTGGTCCGTATCAGTCCGCCTCTGGCGGAGACACCGATCACTGACACCGACACTGAATTTAGAATTTACGAGTCACAGGCAATTGAACAATTAAGGTACTGTCAAAAGTTTCATGAAAAACAGGATAAGATATAAAAAATGAAGATGTAGGGGAGGGGCTTGTCCCCTCCCGATGTCCAAAACGAAAAACTGCCAGATTAAAGGATTTTGATTATGCCCAAGCCAATACGGTTTTCTTTATAACCCTATGTTCATTAGGCAAAAGGCAAGTTTTTGTTAGACATGATTTTAATGTAGAGGTTGCAGGATGTATTATCAACAAGATATTTTTGGAAATCAGGCAAAATTTGAGTCACTGAGCAACTCTTTGTCAAATGGACGGTATTATACGTATTACGTTTTTAATGATAATAAACATATTATCGGGATATTTTCAGGATAACCTTTGACTTTGATCATCAATAACTATAAAATTACACATATCTTTTCAATAGTGATGTTTGTCAGCAGGGTAATTAAGTATTACGTATATTAATTGTTAGGCTATAAATATAAGGGAAAAAAATATGCCAGTAATATCAATGTTTTTCGGTATAGTTGTATCGCTTTACTTTATTGACAATAAGAAGCATAAGCAGCCGCACATCCATGTGAAATATCAGAATAGCGAAGCTGTGATTTCAATCCCTGACGGTGAACTCTTTGAAGGAGAATTGCCTCCAGCCAAAATGCGATTAGTTTTGGCTTGGATTGAAATTCACAAAGATGAACTTATGGCTGACTGGGATTTGGCAGTTAGCGGACAGCAGCCGTTTAAAATCGATCCATTGAGGTAAACTATGAATCCAAGAGTGAAAGCAGTAAAGGCAAGAGATAACTATAAACTTGAGATAATATTTTCCAGTGGGGAAGTCGGGATATACGATTGCAGTCCTTTGCTTAATTTCGGTGTATTCACTGAGTTGAAAGACAAAATTTATTTTCAACAGGCGAGGGCGGCATATGGAACTGTAATATGGCCACATGAACAGGACATATGCCCTGACACTTTATATTTAGATTCTATAAAAATAAAAAAATCGCCTAACAAATCGCTCCAGCGGACCGGCACAAAAAGCCGTGCCAGCCGCTGAGCTTTGGCGTTAGCCACAAAAAAGGAAAAATATGCAAGAAGATAGAGACTATTCAGTTTACCCTAGTGACTTGAATGTATTGGAAGCGTTCAAATCCTTTGACGAATATCTAAAAAGCAACGGATACACACCTACAGGTCAAAAAAGTGAAAGCCATTCTTTAACAATATATGACGGGGAGTTTCGTCGTCTTCATGCAGAAAATCTGGATGAATTTATGGGAACTTTGAGTAAACACCCAGGAGCACTTCCTATTTATCTTCATTATTATTGGAAAAAGGGGAAGGATAAAGGTTTTTCAGCAATTATCAATGTCAAAAGATCAGGTTTGGAAGTTTGTGTACGTTCCGATGATTTAGATATCGTTAGTTCTATACATGATAGAATAAGAACCTTTTTCAAGGCCAGCAATCCTTTAGAGGATACTTCTGAAAGAGTTTCGAAATACGGGTTAAAAAAATCAATCTTTCTTGCTCACAGGTTTGACGAGTACGGGAATAAGGTTGCTGCCAATGTCAATACCTTCCTTAGGCGTCTGGGTTTTAATGTAAATGAGGGAAGTGGGTACGAAACAAAAAACATTCCAGATAAGGTTGCTCAAAAAATTCGTTCTCAAGATATATTTATTTGCATTTTTACACCTGGTGATACTTCTTGGATTCTAAGTGAAACTTCCTTCGCCAAAGCTTTAGGGAAATACATCATTATCCTTTGTGATGATAGTTTGAATATTAACAAAGGAATTGTAGGGGGTGACTATGAGCATTTGCCGTTCCCATATGAAAATGTCGAAAAGTGCTATTCTGAACTTCTTTACAGTCTCCCTCTTTAACTGCCAATTATTTTTAGAACAAAAAGTTGGCTAACAAGGCTTTTACAGCGGAGCGCAAAAAGCCGCGCCCGCTGAAAAGCAGCGTTCTCCCCTCGCTTCGCTTGGGGAGAATGCGGCAGTTGAGCAGCGAACTCCCTATTTCCCCTTCGCTCCGCTGCGGGGAGAACCAGGAGTTCGAGACAGATGCCCTTCGGGCACTGCTCAACTGCCGCATTGTGCAAGATGATAGGAAAGCTGACCATAAAGACCACTTAACAATCCCAGCAAAAAATACTTATGGAATCCAAAGATATAATCATTTTTTCCCTCGGTTTCTTCACTGCTTTGTTCATAAATTATACTACCCACATATTTGCAAAAATAAGGGATAAAAAAAATAATTTCCTTCGCATTTCTGACGATCTGAAAAAACCATTTATTGAGGCTAAAAGTATTTTTAACATAAATACTGGAGGTATTGCTAGTGGATATATTATAGGAGATGTTTTTGCCAGGTTCTACAGTAGCCAAAGCAGAAACATTCAGGCTATTATGCCCTACATTCCAATCTGGCAAAGGAAACACTTGCAAATTGCATGGGATGAATATAGAAAGGAAGTAGATAGCGAGAATACATCTTCTTGGTTTGATAATAGAAACCTTTTTAAAAAAAACGAAGAGATCATAGAAAAAAGAAAAAGACGTATCAATAAACTCGATCGCATTCTTTTCTTTTTCGATTATCACAATATGTTCTCCCTGTTTAAAATTTTTCAACGTTTACTATCCTAAAACCATGCACAACAAGGCGTTCAAGTGGATGGCAAAAAGCGCGCAGCCCCTTACTTTTACGTTATCAGTATAGTGGATTTATTGATCCAATGCCATTGTAAGGGAGGGGACAAGCCCCTCCCCTACAAGATATAAAAGGGGGGAAGCAAGCTAATTTGAAACAACATATTGAAAATCAAAGAGTTTTAGAGTGTTACCTGCAAAACTTTTGACAATACCACAATTAACAAAAAAGGGAGCAGAAACATGGGTGTAGAACTTTTAGTACACAGGGGAATCAAATTGAGTGTTCAGAAGTACCCTGAAAAGTTGGCCGTTATTTACAAAGATAAAAGGATAACATACAGAGAACTTGATTCCAGGGCAAACAGGATAGCCAACGGTATAACCGCGATGGGGCTTATGAAAGGGGATAAGGTTGGAATACTACTTTACAACTGTAGTGAGTTTGTGGAGATATACTATGGTATGGCTAAGGCAGGCATAATCTCGGTTCCAATAAACTTCCGTCTTGCAGTACCTGAAATAGAGTACATCGTCAGAAATTCAGATTCAAAGGCATTGATAATGGGTGAAGACTTTATAGACAAGGTCGATACCATACGCCCCAATCTTGAGATGATTGAGGAAAGGAACTATGTTGTTCTGGGAGATCGTATTCCCGATTATGCTATCAGGTATGAGGACTTTTTAGGGAAAGCCTCCGATATAGAGCCTGATGTTGAGGTCAAAGAAACAGATCCCTATTTCATAGGTTACACCTCTGGAACTACCGGATTTCCCAAGGGGGCGGTTATGCCCCACCGGTCTATTTACAACATAGTCATATCACATCTTATAGGAAGGGGGGTTTCAGCCGATGATAAATATCTGCTTATAATGCCTCTTTTCCATTCAAACTCTGTCTGGCACGGGAACCTTCTCCTCTTCATAGGAGGTGCGGTTTACATATACCCATCGGGCGGATTTAACCCAAGGGAGATATTGGAGATAATCCAGGGAGAGAAGATCACCTGCACCAATATGGTCCCCACCATGTCAAACCTCATGCTCAGCCTTCCGGATAAGGATAAATACGATGTATCATCCATGCAATGGTTAGTATCGTCATCCGCCCCTCTTCTTACAAAAACAAAAGAAGACCTGTTTGGCTTCTTTAAACACAGTAAACTTTACGAGGGCTATGGTTCCACAGAGACAGGGGCAGTTACAAGCCTGTCTCCAGAGGATCAATTGCGTAAGATCAGGAGTATTGGCAAGCCATACTTTGGTCAAGAGGTAAGACTTCTTGATGAAAATGGTAACGACGTACCCATAGGGGAAGTAGGTGAGCTCTATTCCAGGGGGACTACACAGATGAAAGAGTACTACAAAGACCCGGAGAAGACCAGAAATGCCTTTAGGGGTGAGTGGCTTTCGGCAGGGGATATGGCCAGCATGGATGAGGAGGGATACCTTTATCTGGTGGACAGAAAACAGGATATGATAATAAGCGGGGGAGAGAATGTCTATCCTACGGAGGTAGAGGAAGTACTGTCAAAGCATCCGAAGGTCCATGAGATTGCTGTAATAGGGGTTCCAGATGACAAATGGGGGGAAGCACTGAAGGCCGTGGTTGTTTTGAAACCGGGTGAAGAGGCGACTCAGGAGGAGATAATCAAATTCTGTGAAGGGAAACTTGCAGGTTACAAGAAACCAAAATCCGTAGACTTTATACCGGCATCAGATATGCCTAAAACCCCTACAGGAAAAATCTTGAGGAGACCCCTGAAGGAGATTTACTGGAAAGGTAACGAGATAAAGATATAACCTAAATTTTGCAATCCTTAGGTATGCAAAATTTAGAGGAGTCAGAAATCAGAAGTCAGAAGTCGCAAATAGGATAAAACCCATTTCCGATTCACGAATTACGATTCACGAATTAAAGGAGGGAGTTTAATAAAGATGAATATTCAATTAGATACCGTTATTTACGAAGTAAAGGACATGGTGGCAAGGATCACTATAAATAGGCCGGAAGCGAGAAATAGTTTAAATATGCAGCTTATGAAGGACCTATGTACCGCATTAGAGGAGGCAGAAAAAGACCCAGGGATAGGGGTAGTAGTGATTACGGGTGGCGGTGATAAGTTTTTCTGTCCCGGTCTCGATCTGAATTGGGCCAAGGGCCTATTCAACAACACTCATGAGGTATGGGTAATGAATAACCAATACGCCCGAATAATTTATAACTTACGGTATATCGGGAAGCCCGTTATTGCCAGAATAAACGGTATAACGGCTGGAGGAGGCTGCGAAATTCTCATTGCCAGCGACCTGGTTATTGCTGCCGATAATGCCAAGTTTCAACAGGGCGAAGGAGGCGTGGGGGCAGTAGCCAGCTATGCGACCCAGTCTCTTACTCCTATTATGGGAGATAGAAGAGCACGATGGTTTCTATTTACCGATGAGGTTATAGATGCCAAGGCAGCCTTAGAATACGGATTGGTAAATAAAGTAGTTCCATACGGAGATTTGGACAAAGAAGTAGACAAGTTATGCAAGACCCTCTTAAGTAAAGCACCATGGTCTTTAAGGTTTACCAAAGACCAAATTAATGTCTGGTTTGACATGGTCTACCATACTCTACGGCAGGGAAATGATTTCTGGAGTCTACAGTCAACAACTCCGGAACCACTTGAGGGTATTAATGCCTTTTTGGAAAAGAGGGTTCCTGAGCATATGAAGCTCCGGGAAAAAACCGCCAGTGGTAAATCCCACACCTTTCTTTGGGGACCTCCAAAAAAAGCTTGCCCTAAATGCAATACCAGATGGTTGCCTGAGGAATTCACCTTTTGTGGTAAATGTGGGGCCGAGTTAAAATAGGAGACCTTTACACAACCTGCCGAGAGCTTTGAAGATGTACCCCTGAGAGCGAACATCGTCAAAAACCGGAAGTCGTAAATCGTGAATCGTGAATCGTGAATGGGTGTTATACTTTTTATTTATTTTATTTACGACTCGCGACTTACGATTTACGAGCTTAGATGAGTCAAAAAATGTATGCATTGCTATCCCCCAATATCCGACATATTACGAGAGCATTTCTTAGGGTTTTTTTCTCCCAGGTGATGTTTCTCGGGCTTATTAGAGATGGCTAAATCAATAAGCCTTTCTAATCCAGAGTTATCATAGCTCTCTCTAAGAGAGGGCTTCAAATCTACTTCTTCGTTCGAAAAAAGACATGTCCTAAGCTTCCCATTGGCTGTTAACCTCAATCTGTTACAGGAAGAGCAAAAATGGGCACTCATGGGGCTGATAAAACCAATCTCTCCCATTGCTCCTTCAAATCTAAACATTCGAGCAGCCGCCCTTTCCCCTTTTTTATGAATGGGATGGAGCTTTCTAAAACTCTCTATCTTGTCTTTTGCTTCCTGGGACGATATGTATCTATCTTCACTCCACTTGCTATTGGAGCCAATAGGCATTAATTCAATAAACCTTATGTGATAAGGATTATTGATTGAAAGCCTGGCAAAGTCAATCACCTCATCATCATTGAAACCGTGGATAATAACAGTGTTTATCTTTACAGGTGAAAATCCCACCCTAAGCGCTTCTTCTATTCCCTCACAAACCTTTTCAAGATTTCCTCCCCCAGTAATTTTTTGAAATTTCATATGATTAAGAGAATCCATACTGATATTTACTCGATGAAGCCCGGCGTCAAATAGATCACTGGCAAAATCCCTCAGCAATATCCCATTGGTAGTTAAACTAAGATCCTTAACTCCATGGATTTTTGAGAGGGAACGTACAAAGTCAATAACCCCTTTTCTTACCAGGGGTTCTCCCCCTGTAATCCTGATCTTCGTGATACCATTTTTAACAGCTACTTCAACAATACGGAGGATTTCCTCGTAACTGAGAATGTCTTTCTGGTTGACTTTAGGGATCCCGTCAATGGGCATGCAATAAACACATCTAAGATTGCAGCGATCGGTAATCGACACCCGTAAATAATTGATTCTTCTGTTAAATGAATCAACTAAATCTTTCATTCTATTCTCATAGGGAAAAAGGACAGTTTATTTTTTTTAACTATATATGATACTCTGACTGAAAGAGTTGTCAAGTTTTTGATATGGTTGATCATTAAAGGAAATTCTATGCCAAAGTTGTATTTTTTCCTTGACAAGCTTTAATCCTCTGTGCTATATGGGCAGAAATCCCTACTGATTATAGTTCTATGGGGAAAGTTGTCAAAGCTAAAATTGCGTTACTTTTATTGATAAGAATCAGGGGAGATTTGGGTTGTTTAACAAATTAGACGCTTTTTAATAATAAAGGAAAGGGGGGAATAGAGGTAAAACATCCAATTATGAGTTTATAGGGAGAGAACAGGTCGAGTGAGTTGATGTTTTGATGAGAAGAAACACTTTAAAACAAGTAACTGACTAAAAAGAGAGGAGGAACAAACAGTGACAAAAGCAGAATTAGTAAGTAAAATAGCAAAAGACGCAAAGATAAGTAAAGCAAGTGCTGAAAAGGCTTTAAATTCATTTACAACTAACGTTACCAGTGCCTTGAAAAAAGGCGGAAAGATGACTCTGACTGGTTTTGGTACATTCTCTGTAGCTCAAAGAAAAGCCAGAAAGGGCAGAAACCCTCAAACAGGAAAAGACATAAAAATTCCTGCTACTAAGGTAGCAAAATTTAAAGCAGGGAAGAAATTAAAAGAATCAGTTAAATAGATTAGGATTGCAGAGTTTAAAAATCGAGGTGGATAAACAAAAGGCAAGCATAGGTCATATATGCTTGCTTTTTGTTTATATGGAACTCCTCTATACTATATGAGAAGTGTAAAACTTGGGGCAGGCATAAGCAGGATAATTAAATAAATCGTTCACCGTTAAACCCGTGAACTATGAACAGTTCCTGAAAATACCGGGGTCAAGCCTAGATGGATCAAAAAAATGCTGCCGGTAGCGGAAAAGGGAATTTTTCGTGGAGAATTATTTAGATAGAACAACATTCCCCTCCTCGTTCTTTATGACTAGAAGCCACTCTTTATGATAATGGGTCTCACCACTACTGTGTGGTTCAGTGATTTCGGTTTCTTCCAGCTTGAGAACTTTAAACAGACTGAATAATCCCAGGATTTCATCATCAGTGAAATAATGGACATCAAGCCCTTTGGTCTTAAATGTATTTTTTCTTATTTCCTCTCCTTTTCCATATTGATTATCGGATATTGAAAGAAACAACAAAACCGCTATACCACCTGGAGCAAGTATCCTTCTAACTTTATTTATAAAAATAGCGAGTTCTTTCTCTCCCAGGTGATGAATTAGATTAGAAACGAGAATGCCGTCGAAAGAGTCTGTAGAAAAGGAAGATGTCAAAAAGTCGATGCATTTAAATTCAATATCTAAGCCTTCATCCCTCTTCCATCTCTCAGCAATGGATAAACCCTTTCCTGATATGTCTATTCCTCTAACCTCGAAACCCTCTTTTGCCAGAAAGATACAGTCCCTCCCATATCCACAACCGATGTCCAGAACCCCTGCCCTATCCTTTTTTCGCAGATATTCTCTCAAGATTTTACAGGTAATCGTAGGCTCTGTACCCCATTCATAATTACCATTCTTGTATATTTCGTCCCAGTAGTCCATTTTACACAGTCCTTTCAAACTCTTGATCAAGCCCAAGTTTGATAGCAATAAATCATTTCTACCATTTGAATCCGATAAAATCAAGCATTTTCACCACTCTGCCCCAAGCCGAGCAATTGGGATAAATCAGCATTACACTATAGAATACTTTGAGATCGTCCATCTTTTCTCCTGCCCATTGTGCTCGAATCCGAGCAACCATTCCTTTTCTAAAATAGCCCCTCCATATCAAAGTTGAAAATCAAAAACTTTAAAATATCTTATAACTCAGCTAGTTGGGGGTTTTGTAGGTGGCACATCTGTTTTAAGGGCAAACCTGGCACAGGGGTTGCTAAATAAGAGAGGTAAATCGACTTTCAAAAATAAGGAATAAGATTATGAAGACTATCCTTATACTCGACAGATACCCCAATATGTTGGAGGCTTTTGAAAGATTCTTGTCTCAGGAGAACTACCGGGTGCTTACCACTGACACGTTAGATGAGGCTTTTGGGATCATTAATGTAGTAAAGGTGGATTTGATGATTATGGATACGGGAAAGAATTCTGAGGAGTTGATCTTGAAAACTGAGAAAATAATAAGAGAGAAAAATTTGACCCTCCCAATACTACTCACTGCTACTTATAGCGACACGCTGACGGAGAAAGCAGCTAAGAAGTTGAGGGCGGCGGATATTATACTGAAACCCTTTGACCCAAAGGACATAAAGAGGATTATCAGGGAATTGATAGATAAGAATAATCTCAACTAAGGTTTCGTGGAGGGAGGAGGTGGAAGAGATGCAATAATATGGGTTTGAAAACAGGCATAAAAGAGTGCTGTTTGCCAAGCATTATTAAATCTTTCAATTAAGAATTTCATAAAAACAAAAAACTTTTGGGAGGAAGATATGAGGAAAAATATTTTAACAATCAGCCTGGCACTAATGATGGTCTTTACATCTTTGGTAACCGCAAGCGCAGAAGAGGCAAAGGTAACAGGCAGTGCATCAATGGGTGTGTTTAACAGGTATATTTTTAGAGGCTACGAGCTTAGCGCAAACAGCACAGTAATACAGCCGGCGCTGAGTGTATCCTATTCAGGCTTTTCTGCCGGTTTCTGGGGCAACATAGATAGCAATGAGACTGCAACCCAGTCCTTTGTGCCTGACAGGGAGAACGAAAAGAGCTTTAACGAAACCGACATCACTTTGAGCTACACCTATCCTATAGGCAAACTGTCGCTTACCGGCGGCTACGTTTATTACGGCACAAAGTATGCTACTGAGACAGAGGAAGTGTTCGCAACAGTGGCATACGATATGTTGCTGCACCCCACTCTTTCAGTATACCGTGATATTACCTCATACCCTGGCACGTACGTTAACCTCGCCATTGCACATTCGATCGGGGTCGGAAAGGGCATTAGCCTCGACCTGGCTGCATCTGCCGGATACTTTGCAGGTGATGACGATTATTTCAAGACCGAGGGAGGCACAGGAAAAAAGTACAGTGCATTCCATGACGGAATGGTGAAGGCAGGACTGAGCATACCGGTCTTTAAGAATACTCTTCTCCAGCCTAACGTCCAATATTGGTTTCCGCTTTCGGATGATGCTAAGAGACACGGTTATAATCCCAACGGGCACCTTGATGAAACAGTTGTAGTGGGATTGAACCTTACATCTACCTTTTAAGTAAAGAAGGAGACGATTATGAAAAGGCTATTGATTGTATTACTAATATTTGGATTGCTGGTTTCTGCAGGCTTCTTATATGCTGAGGATAAGGCGCAAAACCCTCCTATACCTACTATGACTGAGCAGACTATACCTGCTCAGCCAACACCTCCTGCAGCCGGAAATACGGCAAAACCAAAGGTGGATACGGGAGATACGGCATGGGTATTGATTTCTACAGCCCTTGTTATGCTGATGACTCCCGGGCTTGCGCTTTTTTATGGAGGCATGGTCAGACGAAAGAATGTCCTCGGCACCATCATGCAGAGCTTCATTGCCCTCGGCGTGATGACTGTTCTCTGGGTTCTCTACGGGTACAGCCTTTCGTTCGGCCCTGATGTCGGACATATCATAGGAAATCTTGACTGGGTTGGACTTAAGGGTGTGGGGCTCGAACCCAATCCTGATTACGCGCCTACCATCCCTCATCAGGCATTCATGATCTTTCAGATGATGTTTGCTGTGATCACACCTGCCTTGATAACAGGCGCATTCGCCGAGAGGGTTAAGTTCAAAACCTATCTCGCATTCCTTGTACTATGGGCAACATTTGTGTATTTTCCGCTTGCCCACTGGGTATGGGGAGTTGGAGGCTGGATAAGAGAGCTTGGCGCACTAGATTTTGCGGGAGGGTTAGTAGTGCATATAAGCTCCGGAGTTTCTGCCCTGGCTGCTGCTATTGTTGTTGGGAGAAGAAAAGGCTACGGGATTAAACAGATGGCCCCTCATGATGTTACAATGACACTCCTTGGCGCTGCGCTTCTATGGTTTGGCTGGTTTGGTTTTAATGGAGGAAGCGCTGCTGCATCCGGTGCATTGGCAACCTCTGCCTTTGTTGTCACACACATCGCAACTGCAGGAGCCGCTCTTTCATGGATGATAGCTGAATGGGCGCACAGAAGCAAACCAACAGTACTCGGAGCAGCATCAGGGGCAGTTGCAGGGCTTGTGGCAATTACACCTGCATCAGGCTTTGTTGGACCTATGTCTGCCCTGATTATCGGGTTTGTTGCAGGAGTTATATGCTATACAGCGGTGAATCTAAAAACAAAGCTTGGATATGATGATTCTCTGGATGTAGTTGGTGTTCATGGGGTAGGCGGAACATGGGGCGCAATAGCAACAGGGTTATTCGCATCAAAGATAGTAAATAGCGCAGGGAATGACGGATTGCTGTTCGGTAATCCATCGCTTTTATGGAATCAGCTGATAAGCGTCGGCGCTGCGTGGGTCTATTCGGTGTTCATGGGGTAGGCGGAACATGGGGCGCAATAGCAACAGGGTTATTCGCATCAAAGATGGTACATAGCGCAGGGAATGACGGATTGCTGTTCGGTAATCCATCGCTTTTATGGAATCAGCTGATAAGCGTCGGCGCTGCGTGGGTCTATTCCTTTATTGTGACATTCGCCATATTACAGATCCTTGACTTAACTCTCGGGTTAAGGATAAGCGAGGAAGAGGAGTCTGATGGTCTTGACCTCAGCCAGCACGGTGAAAGCGGATATACATTATAAACAGTGAAGAGTGCCAGTCCAGAGATATTTGCTGACACTTATTCCCGACACTGAATTAGGAGGTACCATGAAAAAGATAGAAGCCATAATAAAACCGTTCAAACTTGATGATGTAAAGAAGGCCCTTCATGAGATTGGGGTTCAGGGCATGACTGTAACAGAGGTGAAGGGATTTGGAAGGCAGAAGGGCCATACCGAGATATACAGGGGGAGCGAATACAAAATCGACTTTGTCCCAAAGATCAAGGTAGAGGTTGTGGTCTCTTCCGGGATTGCAGAGAAGGCGATGGAGGTTATTGCCTCTGCTGCTCGAACCGGAAAGATCGGAGACGGGAAGATATTCATTCTGTCTGTGGAGGAAGTAATACGAATAAGGACAGGTGAACGGGGAGAAGAAGCTATATGAAGGACGATTTATCGTCCATCAATTTTGCCCAGGGGCATAGGGCATTCCCCTCTGCCCCATTTTGAGAAATCTGCTCAAAAATGAGCATATGATGCTAGCCGGTTCTAGACGTTGAAAATTCACACATTTTAGCTAATACCCACTGTCTATAACTGCTCGAAGTCGAACGCTTCATCTTTGCCAGACAGCTTCACCTGTTTGTAAATATATCGCTAAGCAGTTGTATTTAAATCTGTTTCAGAAAATAAAAAGAGCTCCTATGGGTTTGGTATGAGTATTGCTAATGTAATTCTAGTTGGTAACTATTCAGGTAGGCACAAAGGCACAGAGCACCAAAGGCACAAATTTTTCTAGCCTATTAGCCTATAGGCTACAGGCTACAGGCTATTAGCCTGTTCTTTGTGCCTATGTGCCTTTGCCACTTTGTGCCTGAGTAGTTATTCTATGTTTTAACATTTAAGGGAAGAAACTTGGAAAACCTGAAGAATTACATAAGAGAGGGCATAGATCGGTTGGGGAAAGAATACAGGAGGCAACTGTCCGGTCGAGACTTGGTCAGGAGGTACTCTTCCCTTATAGATGGATGTCTCAGGGAAATTTTTTCTTCGAGGCCGTCTTCGGACGGTGAGAAAACAAAGAACAGATATGCCATTGCTGCAGTAGGTGGCTATGGGAGAGAAGAATTAAGCCCGTATTCTGACATAGACCTGCTGTTTTTTATGCCGGAGAGGTTTCGTGGCAATCTGGAGGATGTTACAGGCAAGATACTCTATCCCCTCTGGGATACAGGACTGACAGTGGGATACAGCAATATGACGTTGAAGGATTGCCTTGCCATGATGAAAGAGGATATTAAAGCAAGGACATCCCTGATAGAGATGCGGTATCTCATGGGAGACAAAGACATGTACTGCGAATTTGAGGGTGCAATCTACAGGAACGCATTCTCTAAGGGTGTCAATTCCTTCATCTCAGAACAGTTGAAAGACATGGAATTAAGGCACAGGTATTATGGGGATTCGGTCTACCTTCTGGAACCACATCTGAAAGAGGGAGAAGGGGGCTTGAGGGATATTCATAGCGCCCTCTGGATAGCGAGGGTCCAGTTTCAGGCAAGAGGGATAGATGAATTAAAGGCAAAGGGGGTATTATCGTCGCGGGAAATAGCTCTACTTGAAGAGTCCATGGAGTTCCTGTGGAAGGTAAGAAACGGCATCCACTTTCTAAGCGGCCGAAAGAATGATCACCTCGCCTTTGAATATCAGGAAAAGATGGCGAATCTTCTGGGTTATGCTGATCCTCATTCAACTACCGCGGTGGGACGATTCATGCACAACTACTATCAGTACGCAGAGGACATAAAGTACCTCTCCTCTGTGTTAATCGACAGGACGAGAGAGGATCAAGGAAAATCGAAAAGGGGGGGGAAGGGCTTCTCGATAGGTATGGACAAGGGCTTTGAGATAGTGAATAACAGAATATCGGTTGTCGATCCTGATCTTTTCAGGCGGGCGCCACATACCTTGATGAAGGTCTTCAAATATTCCGCGGAACTGAAGAAAGAGGTGAGTTCAGATAGTCAGGAACTGATTAGAGGAAATCTCGATGTGATAGGAGAAGAGTTCAGAAACTCCAGAGAGGTGAATAGCTCTTTCATGTCCATCTTGAGGGAGGGGAGAGGAGTAGCAAAGGTTCTAAAGACCATGCACAGGCTTGGACTTCTGGGCAGGTTTATCCCTGAATTTGCCAGGATAACCCACCTTCCCCAGTCGTATTACTACCATGTCTATACTGCTGATATCCATACCCTTTTTGCCATTGAGGAATTCGAAAATCTCCTTGCGGGAAAGTACAAGGAAATGTTTCCTTTCCTCACCAAACTGGCCGGAGAAGAAAAGAGGATAGAACTGATTTTCCTGGCCCTTCTTTTTCATGATTTGGGGAAGGCATTTGAAACCGACCACGTAGAGGAAGGTGTTAAGCTTGTATACACAATAGCAAACAGAATGGGGTTATCCTCCCAGGATACGGAGTTGTTAGGTTTTCTTGTGGAAAATCACCTCTATATGCCCAGTATAGCCCAAACCAGAGACCTTTCCGATGAAAATTTGATAATAAAGTTTGCCCAAAAGATGAAAGACAGTGATAGCTTGCGAATGCTATATATTCTGACCTTTGCTGATATGAAGGCATCAAGGGCAGAGGCCTTTAATTCCTGGAAGAATACCCTGTTTCAGGAACTCTATATCAGGGCATTCCATATTATTGAGAAGGGGGACTTTACTATGACTGATACAGCCTGTAAACTCGATAAAACAAAAAATGAAGTCATATCAGAGCTGCGTTTGAAGATGCCCATGGATGATATTCAATACAATCTGGATTTAACACCAACTAGATACCTTCTAAATAACAGCCCTGAGATAATATCGAATCACATCCTGCTATGTTACAACCTGGAAGAGAAAACCCTTGCCTTTGATGTAAGGCAGAAACTGAATAAGGGTTATTATGATATCCTTATAGCTACACCGGATTCCCATGGTTTGTTTTACAAGGTCTGTGGCGTCATGGTCTATCACAATATGAATATCCTGGATGCCCAGATAGATACGAGGAGTGACGGCATAGCCATGGATATTCTCAGGGTTAACCATACAAATGGTGATGAATGCGTGGATCGGGAGGAGTGGAAGGCAATACAGGATGATCTTGAAAAGGTAATCGATGGGAGGACCAAAGTAGAAGAATTGGTAAAAAAGAAAGGGGCTTATCTTCACTCTAAAAAAAAGGGGTTGAAGGACACAAAAACTACCATAAGGATTGATAACGACACGTCTGACTTTTATACGGTGATTGACATAGAGACTAATGACAGATTCGGTCTTCTTTATTCGATCACAAAGGCTATGTCAGACATGGGGATATATATCTATATCGCAAAGATAACCACACGACTTATGCGTGTTACGGATAGCTTTTATGTGAGAGATATATTCGGACAGAAGATATATGATGCAAAGCTATTGAAAAGGATCAAAGGCGACCTTCTTGGTACATTGTAGTGTTAGGGGTGAAGGTAAAACCACGATCAACACAAAAAGCCAATAAGGAGAGACTCTATGAGAGAAGGAATTGTAAAAGTCCTATTAATAATACCCT
Organism: Desulfobacterales bacterium; assembly: GCA_016209225.1. Taxonomy (GTDB): domain Bacteria; phylum Desulfobacterota; class UBA8473; order UBA8473; family UBA8473; genus UBA8473. The sequence goes on along the minus strand of JACQWO010000017.1, from coordinate 18,595 downwards.
TTCTATTATCATATCCGCAGATAATCTTTGCTGCCGATATAGGGACGATAGATTCGGGAGCCACTGCCTGGATGTTGACATCTACAGCCTTGGTACTTTTAATGGTCCCGGGATTGGCTATGTTTTATGGTGGCCTGGTGAGGACCAAAAATGTTTTGGGGACTATGATGCACAGTTTTGTGGCCATGGCTATTATAGGTGTACTGTGGACTGTTTGTGGTTACTCCCTGGCCTTTGGGAAGAATATCCTCGGTGGGTTCGTAGGCTGGAGCAGCGACTACTTCTTCCTGAATGGGATCGATGATCAAATCACAAAGGGGGTGCCTGAATACGTGCTTGCAATGTTCCAGGGCAAGTTTGCCATTATTGCCCCTGCACTCATAAGCGGAGCATTGGCTGAACGGGTTTACTTCCGGGGGTACACCCTTTTCATCATTCTCTGGTTTCTGCTGGTATACTGTCCCTTGTGCCACTGGGTGTGGGCTTCGGATGGGTGGCTTTACAATGCCGGGGCGTTGGGTGTTATCGATCTTGCCGGTGGTTTGGTCATCCATGTCTCTGCTGGTTTCAGTGCCCTGATAGTTGCCCTATTTTTGGGAAGACGGCTAGGCTATCCCAGGACAGCCATGCACCCCAATAACCTTGTCATGACATTAATGGGTGCAGGACTTCTGTGGGTAGGTTGGTTCGGTTTTAACGCAGGTTCAACCGTACAGAGCGGACTTGATACAGCCCGTGCCCTTACCATGACTCAAGTCTCTGCTGCCAGTGGTGCCCTGACATGGCTAATCATTGAGGCATTGGCGTTCCGAAAGGTTACATCCCTTGGTTTCGTATCCGGGATTCTAGCCGGATTGGTTGCCATTACTCCTGCGGCGGGAGTGGTCAAACCAATAGGCGCCTTTGCCCTGGGAGCCTTGTCATCCATAGCCTGTTTTTACGCCCTTAAAGCCAAGACTAAACTCGGCTACGATGACAGTCTCGATTGCTTCGGAATCCACGGTATAGGAAGCTTGATGGGCGTTCTTCTCCTGTCGTTCTTTATTCGAGACAGTTGGATAGCTGATGCGGCAGCAGCAGGTGGGAATGGTTGGTCTATATGGGAACAACTCCTGGTTCAGATGAAGGGGATTGGGGCAACCATAGCACTGGCAACAATAGGTACCCTTGTGATATGTTTCATTGTTGAAAAGACTGTGGGGTTCCGACTCGATGAACAGCGAGAGCTGACAGGGCTTGACCATTCCCTCCACGGTGAGCATGGGTATGGTCTTGTGAACGCAGAAATACTGTCTTAGGGCATATTTAAAAAGTATAAATCATAAAAACCCCTGCAGAGGATAGAAAATTGAGAACCGCTTCTCTGTACTCTCTGCAGTGAACACCTTTGCTAAATCCGGTATAAAGAGGAGGATACTATGAAGAAGATAGAGGCTATCATCAAACCCTTTAAATTAGATGAGGTTAAGGAAAAACTTATGGAAATGGGTGTACAGGGAATGACGGTATCAGAGGTAAAGGGCTTTGGTCGTCAAAAAGGCCATACTGAGATATACAGAGGTGCCGAGTATGTGATCAACTTTGTACCCAAAATAAAATTAGAGATTGCAATTGGGGATGACCTGGTCTCAAAGGTTGTGGAGACCATAGAAAAGTCTGCAAGGACAGGAAAGATAGGCGATGGGAAAATTTTTATTATACCAATGGAAGAGGCAATCAGGATAAGGACAGGAGAGCGAAGAGAAGAAGCTTTATGAGTGAAGAGTTAAGGTTTTAACAACCCAATTGCCAATCCATTAAAGAAAGGGGGTGAAAAAGATTGTATTAACACCCGAAAAATGTTAATAAGTACTGTATGAAATAAGCAAAAGCTTTTGTTTAAAAAAAGAGGTTGATTTTGTTTCAATTGAGGACAAACCTAAAGGAGGAGATATATGATCTGCAGCACAAAAGAAGATGTAATGAAAATCGTTAAGGAAAGAGATGTAAGTTTTATCCAATTATGGTTTACCGACGTACTTGGGTATCTTAAGAGCTTTGCCATAACACCCGGCGAGCTCGATGAAGCACTGGACGAGGGAATGGGCTTTGATGGTTCTTCTATCGAGGGTTTTGCCCGCATAGAAGAAAGCGATATGATCGCCAAGCCTGATCCCACCACCCTGGAGTTTTTGCCCTGGCGGGATGAAGAGAAACCTGTTGTCAGGATGTTCTGCGACATCCTTGAACCAGACGGAACGCACTACAAGGGTGATCCCCGGTATGCCTTCAAAAGGCTTCTACAAAAGGCAAAAGACCAGGGGTATACTTTTTATCTGGGACCGGAGCTGGAATTCTTCTATTTTACCGATAATAAGAACCCAATACCACTGGATGAGGGTAGTTATTTTGACACTACCCCACTGGATACTGCCGGGCAGTTACGAAGAGAATCCATCTTTGCCCTGCAGAAGATAGGCATAGATATAGAATACAGCCACCACGAAGTAGCTCCAGGCCAGCACGAGATTGACATGAGGTATGACGAGGGTTTAAGAATGGCTGACAAGACTATGACCCTGAAGATTATAGTGAAAGAGATAGCAAGACGCAATGGGGTTTACGCCACATTTATGCCAAAACCCATCTTCGGAATCAATGGAAGTGGTATGCATACCCATCAATCCCTGTTTAAATCTGATCAAAATGCCTTTTACAATTCCAAGGATAAATATCACCTTTCGGACATCGGCAAAAGCTATGTTGCCGGACTCCTGAAACATGCAAGCTATGATAAGGATTCCTATGTATAAACCTGGCAAGGAGAAGGCTACACGTATCGAGTTTCGCTCCCCTGACCCGGCCTGCAATCCCTACCTTGCCTTTTCCGTGATGCTGGCCGCAGGCCTCAAGGGTATAGAAAAAGGCTATCCTTTACCAGACCCTATCGAGGAGGATCTCTATCACTTCAGCCCTGAGAAGAGGAAGGAGATGAACATCCATGAACTGCCGGGCAATCTCTATGAATCCATATTAGAAGTGGAAAAGAGTGAGCTTGTGAGAGAAGCACTGGGCGACCACATCTTCTATAAGTTTATCGAAAATAAAAAGATTGAGTGGGACAGGTACAGAACCCATGTGAGCCAATATGAGCTTGATACGTATTTACCCAAATTGTAATTAGTCAAAAAACCTGAACCAGGGAGCAGAAAAGGGAATTTTTCAGTGTGAACTAAATAGGTTTTCAAACTCGGAGGATTTGGAATATTGCCTCTACTTCGCATTGCTTTAGCCCAGATCAATACAGCTGTTGGTGATCTCTCAGGAAATGCAGAAAAGATAATCCACTATACAGAGATGGCGAGGGAGAAAGATGTAGATCTCATCACCTTTCCCGAGCTTTCCCTCTGTGGGTATCCTCCGGAAGACCTCCTCCTTAAGCGGCAGTTTCTTGATGACTGCCGAAAGACCCTTGAGGATACCGTAACCAAAACTTCCGGGATAACCTGTGTCGTCGGTTTTCCAGAGATGTGCGGGGCATCTGTCTACAATGCTGCTGCCCTGATCCACGATGGCAAATTGATAGGTATCTATCGCAAGGTACTCCTTCCAAATTACGGGGTTTTTGATGAAAAGCGATATTTTGAACCAGGGAAAGAAGGCTTCGTCCTTGTCTTAAACGGCGTGCCTATTGGAATAAATATCTGCGAAGACTCCTGGTTTTCTGATGGGCCGGCAAAGGTCGAGGTTCAAAAAGGTGGCGCCAGGTTGATAGTCAATATCTCTGCCTCTCCTTACTATGCAGGAAAGCTGGAAGTAAGGGAGGATATACTGAGAAAGCTTGCCCTGGAAAATGAATGTTTCATCCTTTACAACAATCTGGTAGGAGGGCAGGACGAACTGATATTTGACGGCGGGAGCTTTGTCCTCAGCCCTAAGGGGGAACTCATTGCCAATTCCAGACAGTTTGATGAAGACATGCTGGTGTTTGACCTTGAGATCGCAGAGGATGAGTGTCCAGACCTGATCCCCACCGGAGAGGTTCGAAGGTTTTCTATCCCTTCGGTTGCTACCAAGCAAAAGCAGATAATTCCTGAAGTCAGGGGCCGTTGGCTTGACTATCCGGAAGAGGTCTATTCAGCCTTGGTCCTAGGGGTAAGGGATTATGTTAGAAAGAATGGATTCCCCAAGGTGCTTATTGGCATCAGCGGGGGGATAGACTCTGCATTAACCGCTGCGATTGCTGTTGATGCCCTGGGGGCTGAGGCAGTGGTTGGAGTGACCATGCCTTCACAGTTCAGCTCCGAAGGGACAAAGGGAGATGCCCGGGTTCTATCGGACAATCTTGGAATCCGACTTATATCCATCTCCATTGAACAGGTCTTTAAATCCTATCTTGACATGCTCAAGCCTATATTCGATGGAATGGCGCCCGATGTAACAGAGGAAAATATCCAGGCAAGAATCCGGGGAAACACCCTGATGTCCCTTTCCAACAAATTTGGGTGGCTGGTATTGACTACAGGCAATAAGAGTGAAACTGCCGTGGGGTACTGTACCCTGTATGGGGATATGGCAGGTGGGTTTGCTGTAATAAAAGACGTACCCAAGACCTTGGTTTATAAACTGGCTGAATTTAAGAATAGACAGGCAGGAAGGCACGTAATCCCGGAGAGTACTATAGAAAGAGAACCGTCTGCTGAACTAAGACCAGACCAGAAAGACAAGGATTCCCTTCCGCCTTACGACAAACTCGATGCCATCCTTCGTGCCTATATAGAGCAAGACATGGCTTACACTGAGATATTAAAGATGGGGTTTGATGAAGATATGGTCAAGAGAGTCATTAAGATGGTGGATAAAAACGAGTATAAACGTAGACAGGGTCCGCCAGGCATAAAGATTACGCCAAAGGCATTTGGCAAAGACTGGAGGCTTCCGATTTCCAACCAATACACCAAACTGTACCTGAGTAGTTCATCCTGAAAAATTCACTTATCCAGTACTTCCCTTACCTTTCTCGCCCTGATGACCGTGGCAAAGTTCCTGCCTGATCATCGAAACTTCCTCATTTTGCAGATATTCGTCGAATCCCATCATCCTGTCTATGACCCCGGCAGGGGTGATCTCCACGATCCTGTCCGCCACCGAAGATACCAACTGTTGGTCATGAGAGCAGAAGAGAATCACCTCCGGGAAGGAGATCAACCCGTTATTCAGTGCGGTGATGGATTCCAGGTCCAGGTGATTGGTCGGCTCGTCGAGGATGAGGGCGTTGGAGCCGGAGAGCATCATCTTGGAGAGCATGCAGCGGACCCGCTCCCCACCGGAGAGGACAGAGGTCTTCTTCTTCGCCTCTTCCCCTGAGAAGAGCATCTTCCCGAGAAAACCTCTGGCGAAGGTCTGCCCCTCTGCCTCGGGGGAGAACTGGGCGAGCCACTCAATGAGGTTCAGATCGTTATTGAAAAAACAACTGTTCTCTTTGGGTAAATAGGAAGGGCTGATGGTTACCCCCCAGCGGAAGCTGCCGCTGTCCGGCGCCATTTCCCCGGCGAGGATCTGGAAGAGAGTGGTCTTTGCCAGGCTGTCTTCCCCCACAAAGGCGATTTTGCCTCCCTTGTTGACGTTGAGGGTGATGTTGTTCAAGATGGGAACCCCATCTATCTCCTTCCCGAGCCCACTTATCTCCAGAATGATATCGCCGCAGGGCCGCTCGGGCTTGAAGTCGATGAACGGGTATTTACGGGATGAGACCGGCATGTCCTCGATGGTGAGTTTCTCCAGGAGGTTTTTCCTGGAGGTGGCCTGCTTCGCCTTGGAGGCGTTGGCACTGAAACGCTGGATAAATGCTTTCAACTCGTTGGCCTTGGCGGTGATCTTTTTTTTGTCGCTCTCTCTCTGTTTTAGATGGAGTTGGCTCGTCTGGTACCAGAAATCGTAGTTTCCAGCATACACCTGGATGCGACCGAAGTCTATATCCGCTACGTGGGTGCAGACCTGATTCAGGAAATGGCGGTCGTGGGAGACGATGATGACCGTATTCTGGAAACGGGAAAGGAATTCCTCCAGCCAGACGATGGACTTTAGGTTCAGATGGTTGGTAGGTTCGTCCATGAGGAGGATGTCCGGATTGCCGAAGAGGGCCTTGGCGAGAAGCACCCGTACCTTATCGCCCCCATCGAGTTCCTTCATCCTCTTTTGGCGCAGTTCCTCCGATATGCCGAGGCCGCTCAAGAGCACCGCAGCCTCAGACTCGGCGTCATAGCCGTTTATCTCGCCAAATTCAGCCTCCAGCTCCCCGCAACGGATTCCATCCGCCTCTGAAAACTCGGTCTTGGCGTAGATCGCCTCCCGTTCAGCCATCAATTCGTAAACCCGTTCGTGCCCCCTGATAACGGTGTTAAAGACCGTTTCATCGTCAAAGGCAAATTGGTCCTGGCTCAGGACAGCTATCCTATTCCCAGGAGATACAGAGACAGTCCCCTGGTCCGGCTCGATTTCGCCCGCGAGTATCTTCAGGAAGGTGGATTTGCCCGCGCCGTTGGCGCCGATCAGCCCATAGCAGTTCCCCGGGGTGAACTTTATGTTGACGTCTTTGAAGATGATCCTCTTGCCGTAGGAGAGGGCGACGTTCGATGCGTTTATCATATCTTTATTCCTTTGTTTAAAAAAACTGGATGAATCCCTACAAAAAAAGCTCCCCCATCACAGGGGGAGCTTTTAAACGCAAAATGAAGCTCAGGCCTTACAGCTTCCGGACATTCTCCGCAGCCGGACCTTTGGGCCCGGCGACAACTTCGAAGCTTACCCGATCACCCTCTGCCAGCGATTTAAAACCCTCTGCCTGAATCGCGGAATGATGCACGAAAACGTCCTTGCCACCGTCCTGCTCGATAAAACCAAAGCCCTTTGAATCATTAAACCATTTAACTGTTCCTTCTGCCATCTTTACTACTCCTTTTGTATTGGGTCCCTCTGTGGAACCATTTAAAATTTTGCCGAACTTTCGGCTGGCAGTCTGTTTGTGTAAACAAAAAACCGCACGTTCCATTACTGAGGATTGTGCGGTCGACTTCTTTGTAACTTGGTAACAACAAACAGGTACTGCACATCAACTGGAATTCATACTACATGATATTTTATGGAAATGCAAGCTTTTTTTTATTGTCCTTTTTCAAAAGGGAGGAAATAGATTGGAATGGTCAGAGGAAAATCTTCAACGCGGCATAAATGGCAGCCGAAATCAGTGCTGATATAGGAATCGTCAATATCCACGCCCAGACAATAGTACCTGCCACCCCCCAGCGGACAGCGGTTATTCGCTTCGTTGTACCCACCCCAACAATAGCTCCGGTAATGGTATGGGTTGTGCTGACTGGAATACCGGCTAAGGAAGCTCCGATAATGGTAATAGCCGCTGCTGTCTCTGCACAAAAGCCCCCTATAGGACGAAGCTTTGTGATCTTCGTGCCCATCGTCTTGACTATTCGCCATCCTCCAGCCATGGTCCCCATGGCAATCACGGCATGACAGAGGAGGACGACCCAGAAAGGGACATAAAAGGTTGGTCCCAGGAGACCCTTGTTATAGAGAATAATGGCGATTATCCCCATGGTTTTTTGGGCATCGTTCATACCGTGTCCCAGACTGTATACTGCCGCGGATAAAAGCTGCAACTTGCGGAATATGTTGTTCGATCTGGCAACAGTGGAACGGTAGTTGATGTTCAGGACCAAAATCATTATGCCCAGTCCGAGTACCAGACCGATTGTTGGGGCAATAACGATAAAAAGGGCTGTTTTTGTTATGCCATTCAGGACAAGTACCGAGGCGCCTCCCTTTACCATGCCCGCGCCGATCAGACCGCCTATGAGGGCATGGGAAGAACTGCTGGGCAAACCGAAATACCAGGTGATGATGTTCCAGGCAATTGCCCCTCCCAATGCAGAGAGGATGATAGCATTTTCAACAATGTCAGGGTTGACAATACCGGTTCCAATGGTATGAGCGACCTGGGTACCTATCAAAAAGGCAGCTACGAAGTTGAAGAAAGCTGCCCAGATGACGGCATATTGAGGCGAGAGAACTCTGGTGGAAACAATGGTGGAAATCGAATTGGCAGCGTCATGAAAACCGTTAAGAAAATCGAAAACCAGGGCTACCAGAATAAGAAAAACAACAAAGCTTAAAGATTCAAGCATTTTTCAGAACGATACCTTCTACAATATTGGAGACATCCTCGCAAACATCCATAGCCTCCTCAATCATTTCAAATATTTCTTTCCATTTAATCAGCTCAAACACATCTTCTTCATGTTCAAACAGAGAAGCTATTGTTGTTCTCATGATTTGGTCAGCTTCATTTTCGAGAGTGTTGATCTCTACACAAGCCTCCAGGATCATTTCCGCATTCTTCATGTCCCGGAGACCATGAACGATTCTCTTTATCCTTCTGATAGCCTCATTTAAAATCTTGGCCTGAGTAACGATCTCCTTCGCCGGTTTTTTGACCTTATAAAGATACATCCTTGTGGCTGAGGCCTCGATCATATCGAGGACGCTGTCCATCTTATTGGTCAGGTTATAGATGTCTTCGCGGTCTAAAGGGGTAATGAAGGTCTTGTGCATCTTTTCATAAGTTCTATGAGTGATATTGTCTGCCTCGTTTTCGATTTCCTTCAGTTTTGCAATCTTTGGTTCGGAATACTCATAGCTTTCAACCATTTCCAGGAAGAGTAACCCCCCCTCTTCAATCTTCTCCGCGAGTTCTTCAAAATAGTCAAAAAATTTTCCTTCCCTTGGTATGAATCGCATCAGCCAGCTCCTTCAATTTTATACCTCTCTTTTACCGAATTATCCTGGAAAAAGCAATACCTTTTATCAACCTAAATCCACCATCTAATCACCCATCTGTATCTGACCAGCTAATCTATTTTAGGCTGCAAACACCTCTTTGAGTTGAAAAGCTACCGTTTCGGGTAATTCAAACCACTCCTCACTCCGAAAAAGCAGCTTCTGTCTCCATGTAATATCACTTGTGTAGTTTTTATGTCGTCCCTACTGTGTTACTGACCTTCTGGAATAATACACATAATTCCAATTGAAAGTCAATTTTAATGTCCCATTATTTTTTTATGGCCAGATATGCTGGAAAAGCTACTCATATTGCTCCTCTAACTTTGAAAAACTCTTGTTTTCTACTGGTTAAGGTAGGGGAAGGGAACAGAAGATTCTTGGCTTGACACAGTTCTTTGTGGTTGATATATTTAGACATGATGATCCCGTAAGAAGTCCTTAAACATAAAAAATGACAGAAAGGGGTGAGATTATGAAAGTAAAATGTGACATCTGCAAGACAGAAATAGAAGAGGATGAGGCCATGAAGGAAGGAGAGGCTGTCTTTTGCGAGGAGTGCTACATGGAGAAGATAAGAAAGAGGTGTTAAGAGGAACTCTATACCTCCCTCCGGAGGAGACCTGAAAAGCTTCCTGGGGGGAGGGGGAGGAAAGGGGAACGCCTACATGCTGGTAAAAAATTGGATGTCCAAAGATGTCATTACAGTTGACATTGATGATTCAATGAAGACTGCCATAAAGTTAATGGAAGATTATAACATTCGCCGCATCCCTGTTTTGAAGAAGGATAGACTAAAGGGAATAGTATCATATCTTGATATTAACCGGGAGTCTGCTTCCCAGGCTAATGCTCTGGCAGTCAGTGAACTGAACTACCTTATTGAAAAGATTAAAGTGAAGGATATCATGAGTGCCAACCCAAAGACTATCTCCCCCCACGATACGGTGGAAGAAGCGGCGGTGGTCATGTTAGAACAGAAGATCGGCAGTCTTCCAGTGATTGATTCCAATGGAAAACTGATAGGCATAATTACCGAATCTGATATATTTAAGGTCATTATCAGTATGACTGGTATTAAGCAGGGCGGTATTCAGTTTGCCTTTAATCTTCCCGACAAATCTGGTTCTATTAAGGAGGTAGCCGATGTATTCCGGTCCTATGGGGGAAGTATGCTTAGCATCATGACATCCTATGAACATGCTGAGGAAGGATATCGGCAGGTCTATATCCGCATGAAGAATATTGACAGGGAAGGACTCAACAAGTTAATAAATGAACTAAAAAGATTCGATCTTCTGTATATTGTGGACAACCAGGAAAGAACCAGAAAGATATTTTATGAGTTCTGAAATGCCCCAATGATACTGGAAACGCTGGTCGTAAAAGCAAAACAACTGATGGAAGATAAAAGATTTGTTGAGATAGCCCCAAGTCTGCCCCTTTCAAAGACCTTTTATTATCAGGTACCCGAAAACTTAAAGGATAACCTGGAAATAGGCAAAAGGGTGCTGGTTCCTTTGGGCAAAAGGAGGATAACCGGTTATGTTCTGGGGTTTCCTTCAGAGATCGAGATCAAAGATACCAAAGATGTCCTTGATGTCCTTGATGATCTCCCTCTATTTAGGAGAGACGAGTTAATCTTTTACAGCTGGGTCTCAAGCTACTATTTCTCTCCTATTGGGGAAGTGATAAAGACTGCCCTGCCAAAGGGAATTAATATCGAGACATTACAAATATTTTCCCTTGCTGAAAAGGGGGCCAACATTCTCGCCTCATACAATGGCGACTCTCCTGTTTATCCCGTAAGGGATGCTGTCCCTAACGGAACTTATCGGATATTAAAGGAAATTTCAGGGGGGAAAGGTGTTACCTTAAGGCACCTTATAAAGAGGCTTACTGTAAATACCCCCCGCTCTCTACTGTTTAAGTTAAGGGATGAAGGGCTGGTTAATATAGAATTCAAACAGAAGGGGATACGGATCAAGCCTAAAATCGAGAGATTCGTAAGGTATGAAGGGGATAGCCTATCGAAAAAAGATTTTACCTCCTCTATGGATATATTGGAAAAAAAGGCACCCAAACAGGCAACCATATTGAGATTTGTGCGGGATAAAGAGAAGGTCTCTTTTCGACTCCTTAAAAAAGAGTTCAGTAATTCATCCGTCAGTGTTAAAAGGCTTAAGGAGAAGGGATTAATCTCTGTGTCCCAGGAAGAGGTGTATCGTGATCCCTTCTCAGAATATGCTTATAGCCAGGATACGCCACCAAGGTTGATGAAGAGGCAGCAGGAGGTTCTAAACAGGATCATTGCAGGTATCAGCTCCGGCAAGTTCTCTCCGTTTCTCCTCTATGGTGTGACAGGGAGCGGCAAGACCGAGGTCTACCTGAGGTCTATTGAAGAGGTGATGAGATTGGGCAAGGAAGCAATCGTCATGGTTCCCGAGATATCCCTGACACCTCAGCTGGTGAGTCGCTTTAGATCGCGATTCGGCAATAACATAGCACTCTTACATAGTAGGCTATCAGAAGGGGAGAGATACGATGAATGGAGACGAATAAAGAAAGGGGAAGTCAAGATAGCCGTAGGGGTTCGCTCTGCTATCTTCGCTCCTTTTGAAAATCTTGGGATAATTATCGTAGATGAAGAGCATGAGACTTCCTACAAACAGGAAGATAAGCTACGATACAGTGCAAGGGATCTGGCAATGGTAAGGGGAAAATTTGCAAAAGCAGTGGTGATTCTGGGTTCAGCTACACCCTCTCTGGAATCCTATTATAATTCAAAAACTGGCAAGTTGACCCCCTTGAGTCTGCCCGAGAGGATCGAGAATAGGCCCCTCCCATTGGTGGAAGTGGTAGACATGAGAGATGAGGTTAAAGAGAGTTCCCGCAAAGGTCTGATATTTTCAAAGAGATTGGAAAAAGCTATCGAAGAGACTCTGGCAAAAGAAGAACAGGTTCTCTTATTTCTAAACCGACGGGGACTTGCAACCTTTGCTATCTGTGAGGAGTGCGGATTAATTATTAAATGCCCTAACTGCAGTGTCTCCCTTGTCCATCATCTCAAAGGGGATGCCCTCCATTGCCATTACTGTGATTATTCCAGACAAATGCCGGATCTCTGTTCAGGATGTAGAAAGCCGGGGGTCCGATCGTTTGGGTTGGGTACCCAGGGGGTAGAGGAAGAAGTAAAGAGGCTTTTTCCTGATGCCAGGGTTGCAAGGATGGACAGAGATACTACTGCCAAAAAGAGATCTCACCATAGGATATTAGGGAAGTTCGAAGCAGGAGAGACAGATATACTTATTGGTACCCAGATGATCGCTAAGGGACATGATCTGCCAAAAATAACTCTGGTGGGGGTTATATCTGCCGACACCTCCCTGGGTTTTCCTGATTTTCGGGCAGGTGAAAGGACATTTCAGCTGTTGACTCAGGTAGCCGGCCGGGCTGGAAGGGGGACACTCCTGGGGAAGGTTATTGTCCAAACCTTTAATCCCAAGCATTATAGCATACAGCAGGCCAAACTCCATGATTTTACAAATTTCTATAAAGAAGAGATTGTTTTTCGGAGAGAATTAAACTACCCCCCTTTTTGCCGCCTTATTAACTTCAGGGTTTCAGGTAACAGTAAAAGAGACACAGCAGAATACGCTGAGGATTTGGGGGGACTTTGTGAGGACCTGTTAGGGAAAAACAGCAATTACCATAAGTATATAGAGATACTTGGACCGGTTATTGCTCCCCTTGAAAAGTTAAGGGGTAAGTATCGATGGCAGATGTTGATCAAAGGTAAGAAATCAAATCTGCTTCATTCTTTCGCAAAACAGGTAATACAAGAAGCGCCTTTAAGGATAAAAGGAAGGGGGGTTACATTGTCTGTGGATGTTGACCCGATTAATATGCTGTGATTAAATAACCTGAAACTTGACGAACTCGTAAAAAGTCAAAATTGGGATGGCAAAGTAAAAAGCTCCAGATGCAAGGCGCGCAAATCCGAAGAAGTGAGGCGTACTTAGGGGTACGCCGCAACGACGAAGGATGCAGTGCAACGCCGCAGATGGACTTTTTACGAAGCCATCAAACTTGGATAAAAAGGAAGTCGTCACATGTCTATTTTAAAAATCCTAACATATCCTGATCCTGTTCTGAAAAAGAAGGCAAAACCAGTTGAAATTATAGATGAAAGGATAAAAAAGCTGGCAGAAGATATGATCGAAACTATGTATGCCGCTCCAGGGGTAGGTTTAGCGGCACCTCAGGTTGGTGAGTCTCTTCGGGTGATCACCGTTGATGTGACCCGCAAAGAAGAAGGTCTTATAGTATTGATTAATCCGGAGATAATATCTTCAGAGGGTGAATGTACCGAGGAAGAGGGCTGCTTAAGCGTTCCAGACTTTAAAGAGATTGTCCAAAGAAAGGAGAAGGTGCTGGTTAAGGGGTTGGACCTTGAAGGAAGGAAGATACAGATACCTGCAGAGGGTTTACTCGCCATTGCCTTCCAACATGAGATTGACCACTTAGACGGGATTCTTATAATAGATAGAGTCAGCCGATTGAAGAGGGATATCTTCAAAAAAAAGCTAACGAAAAAATTTAAGTAGCCTCTTAGAGATTTCAAATATGAAGATTGTATTCATGGGAACCCCAGACTTTGCAATCCCTGCCCTGGATCTCCTTATAGAAAGCGGGGAAAATATAGTTGGTGTAGTGACAATGCCTGACCGCACTAAAGGGAGAGGAAGGAAGCTAAAAGCTCCACCAGTTAAAGAGACCGCAGAGCGTAAGGGTATCACTGTATTTCAACCTGGAAAAATAAGAGACGATTTCTTCATTTCGAAATTGAAAGAACTAAACCCAGATGTGATTGTTGTGGTAGCCTTTGGTCAGATTCTATCAAAAGAAATCCTTAAAATCCCTCGATTTGGTTGTATTAATTTGCATGCATCTCTCCTTCCCAAATATAGAGGGGCTGCCCCCATTAATTGGGTTATTATCAACGGGGATAAGGTGACAGGTGTAACTACCATGCTTATGGATGAGGGGTTGGATACAGGAGACATCCTGCTTCAAAAAGAAGTAGAGATTGAAGAGGGCGATACTGCCGAAACCCTCCATGACAAGTTGGCAAAGACAGGGGCCAAATTGTTACTGGAAACCCTCTATAGGTTAAAAGAAGGTAAAATAACACCTATCCCCCAGGATCACTCCAAGGCAACCATGACTCCCATGTTAAAAAAGGAAGACGGATTAATAGATTGGGAAAAAGGGGCTAAGGAAATCTCAAACCTGATAAGAGCCCTGACACCCCGGCCTGGTGCCTTTACCCACCTTCAGGGGAAGATACTCAAGATATTTAAGGTTGTTGCCCTCGAAGGAGATTCAAAGAACATTAACTCAGGAACCATTATAGAGATAGATGAAAAAGGTATAACGATCTCTACAGGCAAAGGGTTTCTTTTGATAAAAGAAATCCAGTTGCAGGATCATAAGAAAATGGGGGTAGCCGATTTTCTCAGAGGGCAGAAACACAAAATCAGTGTGGGGGCTACTTTAAGGTGAAAATGGATTCGAATTTATCGCAGGATATTAAAAAGAAGCCAGACAAATCTCAAAAACCGATGTTTATAGGTCTACTGGCATTTTCCTGTTTGATTTTACTTGCTATAGCCTTTCTTCTCTGGTGGGTGCCGTATATAGGCCTCACCAATATCTACCACGGTTTACCTTTAATTTATGGGGGGGTTCTGTCGGGTATAATCCTGGTAATAATAGCCGGTATAGTGCTCTTAATCTCAACTGTGGTATTGGGAAGAGAAATATTTCTTTCTCATAGATTAAGGGGGGCTGTAGTACAAATAGTATTTCCATTAATGGTATTGCTGGGCAGAGTTTTACGGATACCAAAAGAAAGAATCCAGCAGTCCTTTGTTGAGATAAATAATCAACTTGTTGTTTCTCTACCCTTTAAGGTAAAACCGGAAAGGTTGCTGCTGTTGATGCCCCATTGTCTTCAGGACAATGAATGTAAGGTAAGGGTTACAGGAGATGTAAGAAACTGTGAAAGGTGTGGAAGATGCGAAATCAAGGAGTTAGTGGAATTAGCTGATGAGAACGATGTAAAACTCTCTATAGCCACAGGAGGAACCATTGCCAGAAGGATTGTAGTGGAGAACAAGCCGGAATTAATTATTGCAACAGCCTGTGAGAGAGATCTTACCAGTGGCATTCAAGACAGTTACCCTATCCCAGTTTATGGCATACTAAACAAACGACCTTATGGGCCCTGTTTCAATACTCAGGTGGACATGAGTGAGGTTAAAAAGGCAATTAGGTTATTTTTAAGGTAAATCATCCAGAGGGGGAAAAGATAAAATCAGCCCGGCAGATAGCATTGGAGATATTGGAGAAGGTGGACACCCAGGGGGCATACGCAGATATCTCGTTGAATAGCGCCCTTAGAAAGAGTGATTCCCTTACCCCTCTGGACAGAGCCTTCATAACAGAACTGGTGTACGGCACCCTTCGATGGCGAGGAAGGATTGATTGGATTATAAGCCAGTTTTCCAATATCCCCACAAACAAACTGGATCCCCTGATATTAAATATAATGAGGCTGGGGGTTTATCAGCTCCTTTTTTTAACCAAAGTGCCCCCTTTTGCAGCCGTGAATGAATCGGCTAAACTGGCAGATATCTACGGAGGTAAGGGTAAAGTAGGATTTATAAATGCCAATCTCCGGGCAGTTGACAGGGGACGGGATAAGATAGAGTATCCTGATATTGAAAGAGATCCCGATTTCCACATATCTGTGGCATATTCCCACCCCCTTTGGATGGTGAAGAGGTGGGTAAAGACCTTTGGGCTAGAAGCTACTATCAATTTCTGCCAGAGCAATAATGAGACACCGCCCCTTACGATCAGAACCAACACATTAAAGACATCAAGACAAGAACTGTTCCATGAGCTGGAAATGAATGTAAAGGAGGTATCTTTAACCCCATGCTCCTCTGAAGGGTTACAGATTAGAGGCGCTTCTGACATTACAGCAATTTCTTCCTTTGAAAAGGGTTTGTTTCAGGTCCAGGATGAGGCATCCCAGTTGGTGGCTTATATCATTGCTCCCAAACCAGAAGAGAGGGTGCTCGATGCCTGCTCCGCACCGGGTGGCAAGACAACCCATATAGCCCAACTGATGGAAAACAGAGGTGAGATATTTGCCCTTGACATCAATTCTTCCAGGCTTGCCCTTCTTGGGGAGAACTGTAAAAGGCTAGGGATTACCAATGTGAAAGCCTTTAAAAAAGATGCCTCGCTCCCATTGGGATTCAGAGGGAAATTCCATCGAATCTTAGTAGACGCTCCATGTTCTGGTATGGGAGCGCTTAGAAGGAACCCTGACAGCAAATGGAAGAAAAGCGAAGAAGACATTGTCCCTCTTAAAAGGCTTCAATTAAGCATTTTGAATAATCTGGCAGATTATCTCAAGGAAGATGGCTTAATTGTGTATAGCACCTGCACTGTTACTCCTGAAGAAAATGAAGAGGTTATTGATGATTTTCTGTCAAATCACTCAGAGTTTGCTTTGGACAGCATCTCAGATATTCTTCCAGCCAGTTGTTGTCACCTGGTTGACAATCGAGGGTTCTTTAAGTCCTATCCTCACCTTCACAACATGGACGGCTTTTTTGCTGCCAGATTAATAAAAAGGGGGATAAAATCTTGACAAATGTCTTCAGGATTATGCTAAGATGTATAGGATTATGGTTTCTAAATTAACTTGTTTATGCTGAAAGTAATAAAGACGGGACATGGCTCAGCCCGGTAGAGCACTGCGTTCGGGACGCAGGGGTCGGGGGTTCAAATCCCCCTGTCCCGACCATTGAAAATCAGGGTACCAAAACCTTACAAAATGGCCGTACCATATTCAGGAGGTTTAAATGAAAACAAGGATTACAGAACTATTAGGAATAAAATATCCTATAATACAAGGGGCCATGGCATGGGTTTCTCTTCCTCCATTGGTTGCTGCGGTTTCAAATGCAGGAGGTCTTGGAATACTGGGTTCATCCTTTATGTTACCCGATGAACTCAGAGAAAACATAAGAAAGGTAAAGGAACTTACCCAAAAACCCTTTGCAGTGAATTTTATGCCGGAAAACCCCGTATTGGAGGAACTTCTAGACATCATAATCGAAGAGAAGGTGCCGATAGCCAGCTACGGCAAGGGAAATCCCAAGAAGATTATAGAAAAGACAAAACCCCATAATATAATAAACCTTCCCACTATGGGGGCAGTCAGACATGCTATTAAAGCAGAGCAGGATGGAGCCGACGCCGTTATTGTTCAAGGAACAGAGGGGGGAGGTCATACAGGTTTTGTTGCCAGTTCCATACTGGTGCCAATGGTTGCCGAAAGGGTAAAGATACCTGTAGTGGCTGCCGGTGGATTTGGCAATGGGAGGGGGCTTGTTGCCGCCCTGGCGCTGGGAGCTGAGGGGATTTCCATGGGAAGCAGATTCATAACCACTCAGGAGTGTCCTATCACCATTCACGCAAAGGAGTGGATAGTCCGATCCAGTGAGGAAGATACTGTGGTTACAGATAACTTAACTGGTATACGGTGCAGGGTTCTGAGGAACAAATTTGCCGAAGACCTTCTGGATATGAAAGAACGAAACGTCTCTCCCTGGGAGATGATGCAGCATGCCAGAGGCAGATTCAGGAAGGCATTTGTTGAAGGCGATCTGGATGAGGGTTCCATTGCCTGCGGACAGGTCGCCGGGCTCATTACTGACATACCAACCTGTAAAGAACTCATTGATCGGATAGTAAAAGAGGCAGAGGATATAGTAGCTCCCCTTAAAGAAAAGGTATTATCTTAAAAACCACCTAGTTTTTCCTAGAGTTTTTTAATCTTTATTCTAGCTCTGCGCTGGGACTTAGGAAGCTTTTTTGACGGCCCTTTCTTTTGCGTGTGAATAATCTCATTAATGGGCTCATCATCAGGCTCGTCATCATACCCCTTTTCTTTGGCAAAGATCGCCATCTCCATCCTCATCTCAAATTCACCAGAAGGTATAACAGAGGCCCCCTGTCTTTCAGAAAAATCGACTATTTGACGGTCAGAGGTTACCACAACCATCTTTTCCCTTGCAACCTTGACAACCCTCTTTATCACTTCATCTGCCTCTTCGCCTTTTTTTGAAAAGACAATGTCAATCCCTTTATCTCTGGTTCTCTCCTGTTTAATACCACCTCCCTTACAGCCGTCAAAAACTACGGTAATCCCGTGTTTCTTTACCTTCTTGTAGGCAACCAGTCTGATGATTAATTCATCTCGCCCTTTTTGTATATCCATGTGGTCCAATCTGCTCAAGACCGGGGATTGCTTAATCAAATTGTATCCGTCGATAATTATATGAACAGCCATTTAGTACCCTAAGAGTCTAAGGTGGACCCATTTGTCAAGACAATTTTTTCGAAAAATTAAGTTACACCCTGGGGCGGTTTTTTGTTTTTTTCCACCTGCGCTCATACCCCGTCGAAAGCCATGAACTGAATCAACACCTCGCTCTTTGAAAATATACTTCTGACGGCGTCTGATCTTTCAGCGCCTGGTGAGGCTGGTCATCATTGTAGAGACCGAAGTAGGAATTGATCCCCTGCCTTCCCTCGGGAACAGATCCGTAATGCATGAGATAAATGTTCTCATATTTCTCTGTTCTCCACAAGCGCTCAATAAATATGTTGTCCATGC
>JACQWO010000012.1 GCA_016209225.1 Desulfobacterales bacterium | reverse complement strand
TTATCCCCTTAACCAAACCGTCTCTGAGATTAGATTCTGGCATCGTAATAACCTGATTGATATCCAAAAAGTGAAAATTAATGCTGCCCAGGGTGTTCAGTTTTGAAGTTTAAACTGTTCACTTTTCAAGTTTAGCTAACAGTATTTTTTTCAAAAATTTTGTAGGGTTTCACAAAAGCAGATAGTAAGAGGGTAGAGTCGAAGAAATTTGTAAAGGAGTTTTTCATCGTGAATTGGAGGCTTTCTCTTTATTTGCTAGCCAATTCAATCAGCTAAGTCTTTGAGAGTTCTTTCAATGTCTTCTCATATTCCTCATATGCCTGTCGTCCGAAGAGGACAAAGCGAACCAGCGTAATGTCCGTGTTTGCTTTTAGATAGCCTATCACAGTCTTTAAGGCAATATTTGCAGCCTCAGAAAGAGGATACCCATAGGCACCGGTACTGATAGAAGGAAAGGCTATGCTCGTCAATCCCTTTGATGAGGCTAGTTTCAGGCTTTCCCTGTAGGCACTCGCCAAAAGTTCCGCTTCATTTCTTCCTCCACCCCTGTATATCGGGCCTACGGTGTGGATCACATACTTGGCATCCAGGTTTCCCCCGGTAGTAATAACCGCTTTTCCTGTAGGGCATCCACCGATCTTCCTGCATTCCTCCATAATGGCTGGGCCACCAGCCCGGTGAATTGCACCATCAACACCACCACCACCTGCCAGTCTGGAATTGGCTGCATTGACAATGCCATCGGTTTCTTCCCTAGTTATATCCCCCTCCACCAGGGAGACAGTAGATTGGTTTACTGTAACCTCCAGGATACCCTCCCGTATGTTTACCCCGCATTATTGCAATAGTGCGGGGTTTAAGGATTCAAGGGTTCGAGGGTTCAAGTGAAAAACAAACACTTGAACCCTCGAACCCTTTGATTCTACTCCTCAACCACTAATCAGCAGTCCGCCACCCTGTTAAGGGGACGTATTTTCCGCCAGTGGGATCGGCCTTGTATATCTTCCATGAATTACCACCTTTATGGCTGCTTGAACCGTAAGTGATATGACCAGAGAGTCCGCCAGTATCATAGTTCTTTATAGTCTCAAGGGCACTTACCAGAGCTTCTTCGTCGAGATTTCTGCCAGCCCTTTTCAAACCCTCTACCAGCACAGCGTTGCAGAGCCATGCATGGGTGTATATTGTTCCGCGGTAGGGTTTTTCCGTTCCAGGGTGATATTGTAGCGTTATTTTTCTCATGGCTTCGATACCGTTTCCCTTGTCATACCAGGGAGAATGAGCGTGAACAGAGTAGAATTGGTTTGCTACTTCTCCAATAGCGTTCATCTCCTCTCCAAGCATAGCACCCCAACTGCCAAAAACCGGTATATTTAATCCCATCTTCCTTAAATCCCTGAGCAGAGTAATGGTTGTCGGAGTGATAGTTCCAACATGGAGCACACAATTAGCATTGTACCTCCTGATACTCATTATTTGGGTGCTGGCATCAACTGCACCAGGGGCCAACACCTCCTTTGTTACAGGTGTTATATTGTATCTCTTAAGCCTCTCTATTGCAGGTTCACGGTCGATCTTCCCGACCTCAGTATCAGGATAAACCAGGGCAACCCTGGGTTCCTTTAGCTTGGAATCTTTGATCATATAATCAACAAGAATATTTACCTGGCCTGGATAGGTATCCATGACGCTAAATATATACCTCCTTAAAGGGCTGAAAGCAATCTCAGGCGTTACAACCGACATGGTCGGCAGCTTCTCTTTCTCAATGTGTTTCCACAAGACATTAAGGCAACTAGCAGACCCAGGCCCTATCAGGACAAACACCCTGTCTCTGTAAACCAGTTTCTTAAAAGCGGCAATGGCGGGTGGAATCGAATAACGGTCGTCCTCTACAATCAAATCCAACTGTCTTCCATTGACACCACCCTTATCGTTAATATACTTGATATAGGTCCTTGTTGCTTCAGCTAAGTGGACTCCAAGACTTGCTGCGGGACCCGTTATAGGGAAAATCACCCCCACTTTTATTGACTTGTCTGTTACACCCCTTACCTCTGATGCCCTTACGTTTTTGCATACTGAGAAAAAGAGGGTTGTCATAAAGATAGAAATAATAAATAAGCTCTTTATTTTCATAACCTCACTCCTTTCTGAATTGCTAATTTTAAGATTCCTGTAGTGAAGGGTTACTCCTTTGCCTTCCTCCAGTCTGTAACTGGGGTGAAGCTAAGGTTTTCCACATCAACCTTGTATATCCTGCTGCTATCCGTTGTCTTGTGATCTTCTGGGCCGAGATTGATAACTCCACATATACCCTTTGTATCAAAGTTTTTTATCTTTTCCCATCCTTCTACCAGGGTTTCACTATTCAAATTTCTTCCTGCATTCTTCAATCCTTCACATAGTATCAGTGAACACAACCAACCCTGTGTATAGTTTTCGTCTCTATACCCTGCACCTGGATTGTATTTATTGTCTATCTCCCTTAGTTGAGCCATTGCAGGACTGTCATCAGTAGAAGTTCCGAAGCTGTTTATACCCCACAGACCTTTGGCTGCACTCCTTGATAGTTCTACAGTTTTTCTGACAAATCCGTACTGCATAGCTATAATCTGACTCTTAAGGTCAAATTTTTTAGCATCTCTTAGTACCGCTGCAGTATTGGCTATATAACCATGAATAATAACATAATCAGGATTGGCTCTCTTTAACAGGAGCACCTGTGAAGACATATCTAGGCCCGCTATAGGTATGACTATTTCAGTGAGTGGGGCATTGTGTTTTTTTGTCAATTCCCTGACCAAATGTAAGACCGGCCTGCTCGATGCGGATTCCATGTAAAGAAGCGCTATCTTGGGACGGTTTACTTTGAGATCATTCCACAGATAGTCAAATATTATCTTTATCTGGTCTTCGTAGAAGGGAAGGGTAGTAAAGACATACTTTCTGACTGGAATGAAATATGCAGAATTGTTTGTTCCGGTAATTATGGGGATCTTTTCTTTCTCAACTAGGGGAATGATAGCATGTGTTTGTCCGGCTCCGGATGCCGCCCATGAAAATGCAAATATCTTGTCTCTATAGACGAGTTTTTTGAAAGCGGCCAATGCTAACGGGATAGAGAACCTGTCATCCTCGATGATGAATTTGATCTTTCTGCCATGTATCCCTCCCCGGTCATTTATAAATTGTATATAGGTTCGCCACCCGGGAATTACACCCTGGTAAACATCTGCGCCAGGACCGGTTACGTCTGCCATGGCACCTATCTTTATCTCTTTATCTGTCACCCCTCGCACTTCTGCGTTAACAGTATGAGCACAGAACAAAGTCAAAGATACAACCAGAGTTACAACCAGCACAAAAACAACTTTTCTCATAGTTTTTTCCCCTCCAGTAAACAGAATGATTTCTTTTAACCTCTTTCTACCTAGATAGCATTTACTGCTTAACCAAAACGATTCACGATTCACGATTCACGACTTATCACCCCCCTTAGCCTCTACCTTTTTTAATCGAAATCAGCGTATATCTCCCCGATATTTAGACCTCCAACACTGGACCGCTGTTTCTGGTATTTCCCCCTTAAGGAATTTGTGGCATCATCCATGTCTGGACTTTTAATCCCGTTTTTCATGGCCGAATACGCCTCTATGAATGCTGCCAGATCATCTGCTACTTTTATCAACTCTCCATCCCTTGGGTTGAATTCATCTTTGTTAAATCGATCACTGATATCAGTGCTGGTTACCTTTTCTGTCTTATTGTTGATTTTGACGATACTGCTGAATTCATCTGCGGTAAACATTCTGATTTCATCATGCCATTCTGATGGGATCATCCTGTATACCTCTTTCATCTGTTCCATTTCATATTGTTTTATTAGACGGCTTAGGCCCTTAACAGACCTCTTTACCGGAGAGATTATGTCCCGGGTGAGGACTTCAGGCAGATCATGAAATAATCCAGTGAAGTAGTTGTTTATGCATCTTCTCTTGCAGCCCTTTATTTCAATGGTAAACAAGTACGACAGTATGGCAACTATTAACATGTGTCCCAGGACGGAGGTCTTCGGTGTCCTGTATACATGACCCCATCTTATCTGAAACCTCAGTTGTCCACAGAGGTCTACGAAGTTTCTGAGTTTGTCATACATTACCAATTGTACCATGCCCTTCAGACCATAGTTTTTTTCTTGTTCCATCTGCAAGTTTTTCTTTATGTCATCTATCTCATAGCCTTTGGGATTTGCATGCTCTATGATATTGAATTCCCATTTTGTAGCATAAAAATGGGCGGCATTGAGGATTTTTCTGTTGATGTTGTCGGTTTTGTCAGGTGAAAAGTAACTCTTAAATTTTTTGCAAAATTCATCACCCAGGGGTGAGATAATGGATTCTAATTCTTTAAATACCCACTGATTTAATTCTTTATAACTTGCCTGATCTTGTTTAATCTTACGAAATATCTGTGGTTTTAGATCTGTGACAACTAGGCGTTGCAGAAACTCGAAAATGCCCCCTTCGATGATCTCTATCCAGTCGAACTTATCATTACTCTCTTCAAATTTACCAAGTAAGTAGGTAATTGTCATTTTATGGGCTTGTTTATCCAATTCTGTTAATTCTACCGGCCGTATCTTATCATTCCATCTCTGCATATTTGCAGCATCCAGAAACCTCAAGAGTAATGCTTTCCTCATAATTAAACCTTCATGCCTTAAGCTGTATTAAATTTGAGACTTAAATTCAGTAAAATTTTAACACAACCAGCCAGAAAAAGGCAAGAGATTAAAGCGTATCGAGAAAATCCCTTGACAATACAAGGGGTTTAATCAATAATGAATACATAGAACCCATATCCTGATAATTACTAAACCAGACGAATAGAGGGTGCGCACATGTCAACGAAGAAGACGGGAACAGAGGCCGATAGTCAGGGACAAACCATTGCCGAGCTTCGGCGCGACCGGGAGCGTAGGGAGAAGACCTACCGGGAGCGAGCACTCAAGATTTACCCGTGGATCTGCGCACGGTGCGGGCGCGAATTCACCGGCAAGAGACTTCGTGAGCTCACAGTTCATCACAAGGATAACGACCACGATAACAATCCGAATGACGGCAGCAACTGGGAGCTGCTGTGTCTCTACTGTCACGACAACGAGCACTCGCGACTCGTAGATGAGGGATGGTATAACGAGGCGACACCGGGCAGCGAGCAAAAGCCACCTTCTACCTACAAGCCTTTCGCTGGTCTCGAAACTCTGCTGAAGAACAAAAAATAGCTATTATCCTTTAAAATAAAACTTGATTTTAATTAAAAAACACGTTATCATTAAAAAACAAAGTATAAAAGCTTGCCTTTTATTTGGCGAGCTGGTTTCGTTCTGAAGGGAAGATCCATTTGTCAAAAGTGGCAACCTAAAGTTTGGAACGATGTAAATTTTAGTGAAAGGAGGATGTCACTATGGCTAATGGAACCGTGAAGTGGTTTGATGACCGCAAAGGCTACGGCTTTATTGAGCAAGAAGATGGAACAGATGTATTCATTCATCACTCAGGAATCAATGCAACTGGGTTCAAGTCTCTCTCTGAAGGCGACCGGGTTACCTTTGACGTAGAGCAAGGTAAAAAAGGCCCTGCTGCGGTAAATGTTACTAGAGTGTAACTTTCCGTTCTAACTAAAAAAAGGGCATTCTATCGAATTATGATAGAGTGCCCTTTTTTATTTTATAAAGAAGAAAGTTTCAGGCAAAAAATTTAAGTGTCAAGAGTAGAATTGTCCGCTTTTGTAGCAAATGAATTGTCCGCTTTTTCTGTCCTTCAAAGTTGCCTTTTTGGAACAGGAGGTGAGCGGCGGATGTTCGCTTCCCTCACCAGTTATTCTTGTGCAGGAGTTATCCATAGCCATTTTC
>JACQWO010000066.1 GCA_016209225.1 Desulfobacterales bacterium | reverse complement strand
GGGCCAACTGAGAAAAATTTTCACCCTATTTGACCGTCGTTATGGGCATCCGCTCATAATGACTGCATAAGGGATGCCTGACTTTTTACGAGTCCATCAATTGTTGAGCCTGTAGAATAAGTCCATTTTTAAGATTTTTATAAAAATAATATTCAATAAAAACAGTAGGTTACAAAGCGCCAATTCTTGATTTGTTGGTTTTTCTACAACTCGTTGGCCTAATAAACGCTTGACATTATAATACCGTATATAGTATCATCCTAAAATGGACAAAAGACGGATTATCCTTGATACAAATGTGTTATATGCTGGACTGTATTCCTCCGAAGGAGCTTCTTATCAGATTTTGAGAGCTATTGAACGAGGGCAAATTCGGATAATTTTATCAACCACTTTATTATTTGAATATGAAGACATTTTAAATAGAAAGAAATTAGAACTGGGATTATCAAAAAAGCAAATAGAGGCTGTTTTAGACAATTTGTGTAGGCTTAGCGACCATCAAAAAATATATTATTTATGGAGGCCTTTCTTAAAAGATCCGAATGATGATCACATACTTGAGGTAGCTGTTGCTTCACAAACAGAAATTATTGTTACCCACAATATTAAAGATTTCAATGGAATTGATAAATTTGGGGTTAGAGTAATAACGCCTAAACAACTATTAAAGGAGATAAAATGAGTACACTTAGTTTGAGATTGCCAAGCTCAATTCATCAACATATCAGAGAGATAGCCAAAAATGAAGGTGTATCAATAAATCAATTTGTTTCATCTGCGGTATCTGAAAAAATTTCTGCGATCA
The DNA here is from genome assembly GCA_016209225.1 of Desulfobacterales bacterium. Lineage (GTDB taxonomy): Bacteria > Desulfobacterota > UBA8473 > UBA8473 > UBA8473 > UBA8473. The sequence goes on along the minus strand of JACQWO010000066.1, from coordinate 29,871 downwards.
TGACAGAAGATTATTTAAAAAGTAGAGCCAAAAGAGCGAAAAAATCTGACCTTAAAAAAATATTAGATAATGTCCCAAAACGTAAACCGGTTCTTGGTGATGAATTGTAAATATAGGCCAACAAGTGGATGCAGCCAATAGCCCATACTGCGGGCTCTGGCTGATTCTGGTGTTCTCCCCTCGCTCCGCTCGGGGAGAATGCGGCAGTTGAGCAGCGAACTCCTGAACCTCCCCTCCGCTCCGCTGCGGGGAGAACCAGGAGTTCGAGACAGATTGCCCCTCCGGGGCACTGCTCAACTGCCGCATTTTTCAGGATGATCTGCTAAATTTTGACAACGCCCCTCCAAAAAAGAGGTTATGACTATGAAAGAAGAAATGCGATAATAGAATGGAAAAAAATAGCAACCGAGAAAATTGGGGGTACTAAAAATGTTGTGGCAAGAGCATCCGAATTTACACGGCACGGCGTAAAATCTAAAGACGCACTTCATATTGCATGTGCTATTGAAGGAAAAGCGGAATATTTTCTAACAACAGATGATAAACTTTTAAAGAAATTGGCTAAAACCAGAGAAATTATTGTGATTAACCCTGTTAATTTTATTCCAATTTTGGAGAGTATGTGATGATAACTGATACAGAGATTAAAGAAAGAGGCATTAAAGCATTAATTGCCGATCTTGGCAATGTACAAGCAGAACGCTTCATCTCTCTAATAATCAGAGAACCTTTTGATTATACAAAGTGGCAAAGAGACCTTTGGCCAGACGAATCCGTTGAAGAGCTAAGCAAAAAAGCCATGGAAGCAATACAAATAAAGAACGGTGAACAAGGCGCTTGAGGGACTGGGCAAAGCCGTGTCGTTTTTGAAAGGCTGTATTTAACCGGTAGTTTTTACTTTTCCCATATGTTTTCGCTTATCGTTGCCCAGCCCCTCAGCTTTTCGTCGACGGAGAACAAATGAACTACGACGAGGATAAGATAGACGATTGCACCCTGGCACTCCTCTACTTGGTCACTCATGAAAGGCATGAGGGGATGGGTGCAAGAGCCTGGAAGGGATTTGACTGGGACACTTTGAACAGGCTCCATGATAAAGGATACCTATCAAACCCTATAGGTAGGGCAAAATCGGTTGGAATAACCGAGGAAGGCTTTCTCAAGGCTAAGGAGCTTTTTGAACGGTATTTCGCTAAGGAGGAAGAGAAGACCATACCTTTACCGAAGTTCACGCCCGCCGCAAAGAAGCGATGGGGACAGGTACCTGTGTGGGCGAGAAAAGAAATCGTAGAAGCAGTATGGTGCACCCAGTGCCGGATTGGCGTTCCCTTGCTACTCCGTGAGGGAAAAATGATAGGACGGTCTCTAGTGTTGCGGGGAACCTGCAAGAAGTGTGGGAGGGAGGTTGCACGGGTGATAGAGCCGGCTGACGAATAAGAGCGTCGAACCAGTCGCTACATCCAATCGCCGACAAGCGGCTCTGCGTGAAATTATCGTTGAGCCTATAGAATAAGTACATTATCGAGATTTTTATAAGATATACACCGCTACTATACTAATATGGAAACTGAAGTGGAGATTCTGATCCAAGTTCGAGTGGCAGCACAGCAAAAGGTTCTTTTCCTTCCGCACGCACTACGTCAGATGTTGCGGCCGGATCGTATAATCCGAAGAACTGAGGTTCACCGTGTTATAACCGAGGGAGAAGTCATAGAAGAGTATCCGAAGGATGCCAGAGGGCACAGTTGCTTACTCCTTGGGTTTGGGGGCCAGGAGCGCCCAATCCATGTGGTGTGTGCGCCGAGGGAGGAGTATCTTGCAATCATCACTGCGTACCTGCCCGATGCGCACGAATGGTCAAGCGATTTCAGAAAGAGGGTGAAGAAATGAAATGTATTCACTGCCAAGGTGAAATGAAACGTGGCACGACTCCGTTCCATGTTGACCGTAGGGGTTGCCACCTAACGCTGGATGCAGTTCCGGCATGGGTGTGCGAGCAATGCGGAGAGTCCTATTTTGAGGAAAAGGAAGTTGATGCCATCCAGAACCTAGTCGAAGCTATTGAGCAGAAAAATGAGGTACTTTCGGTGACGGCGTGAGAAACGTCGAACAAGCCGGTCCACCTGATTGCCGAGAAACTGGGTTCCCGGTGACCTTTGAACTCTGTGCCCAATAAAATTTGCGCTTGCAATGTGTCTCGGTTTGGTATACAATTGAGCCTCATTTGGGGGTGAAATCATGAAATTTTTAAGTGTTAGAGATCTTAAAACAAAGTCATCACAGGTTTGGAAAGAGCTTCCCGATCAAAAGGATATGGTCATTACCAGCAACGGTAGGCCTATTGCCATCCTTTCATCGATAACCGAAAACAACCTGGAGCAGGTTTTGTCAGCATTTCGCCAAGCGCGAGCAATGGAGGCACTGACTTCCATTCAGTATGAATCCGTATGCAAAGGGACTGATAAAATTACCACGGACGAAATTGATGATGAAATAAAATCGGTTCGATCTAAGCGCGCAAGATGAAAATTGTACTGGATACAAATGTTCTTGTCTCCGGCCTTCTCACCCCATTTGGATCAAGCGGTGAAATAGTCCGCATGGTTTCGGCGGGCATTCTTATTTTGAATTATGATTCGCGAATACTATTGGAGTACCAAGAAGTCCTTTATCGGCCTAAATTTCAATTCGATAAGGAACATATCGATACCTTTCTTGCCTATTTAAAACAGAATGGCCAAGTAATTTCAGCCAGTCCATTGAAGAAACGCCTGCCTGATCCGGATGATGAACCTTTTCTTGAAATTGCCATTGCGGGAAAGGCTGCATGTTTAGTTACCGGAAATAAATCTCATTTCCCGCGACAATCTCGGCAGGGAATAAAAATTTTATCACCTTCCGAATTTATTGATTTTTATAGAAAATACAATAAAGACCCAGAACATCCGCGTTCAGGATGATGTTCTAAGTTTTGAAACTTTACCTCCAAAAGAGAGGTTATGACTATGAAAGAAGAAATCTCTATAGAGATTCAAAGGATAGATGATTATCGTTGGAGGATACCCAAAACAGGTAAGATGAAGACCGATGGGGTAGTCTATACCAATGAGAAGATGTTGAGAGATATAAGGAATGACCAGAGTCTTCTACAGGTGGCCAATGTAGCATGGCTTCCTGGAATAGTAGGTTATTCTCTGGCGATGCCGGATATCCACTGGGGGTATGGATTTCCCATTGGAGGCGTGGCTGCCTTTGATTTACATAAAGGTATAGTTTCCCCTGGGGGAGTGGGATACGATATCAACTGTGGGGTAAGGCTGATGCGCTCAGGGCTTCGCCGCAGCGACATTAAGGACAAGATAGATATTCTTGTAGATGCCCTTTTTGCCAACATCCCTTCTGGGGTAGGTTCGCATCGTAAGGATATGAAGTTGAATAAGGAAAAAGAGAGAAAGGTATTTTTAAAGGGGGCTAAGTGGGCTGTAGATCAGGGGTATGGCAGTATAGACGACCTGGAGCATATAGAGGAGAGAGGATGCATACCCAATGCGGACCCGGACTTTGTTTCCGAGAGAGCTATGGAACGGGGTATGAGTCAATTGGGAACCCTGGGCTCTGGAAACCACTTCGTTGAGATAGGTTTTGTATCGGAGATATACGACTGTAAATTGGCCAGTGCTTTAGGGCTTGAAGAGGAGCAGGTAACCGTTATAGTCCATACCGGATCAAGGGGATTGGGACACCAGGTATGCGATGATTACATAAAGACTATGCTTCAGGCCTCTAATAAATATGGCATTGAACTTCCTGATAAACAGCTTTGTTGCGCCCCTGTGGACTCTGAAGAAGGGAGACATTATCTGGGCGCTATGGCCTGCGCCGCCAATTATGCCTTTGCCAACCGTCAGATGATAACCCACTGGGTTAGGGAGACCCTGGAGCAGGTGTTAAAGATGGGCCCAAAAGATCTGAAGCTTGATTTGATATACGATGTATGCCATAACATAGCCAAGATTGAAGAACACCGGATTGATGGGAAAAGAAAGAAGCTCTGTGTCCACAGGAAAGGGGCTACCCGGGCATTCCCTCCAAATCATCCCGAAATACCGGAGTGTTATCGAGGAACAGGTCAGCCTGTATTGATTCCAGGTGATATGGGTAGATATTCTTATATTCTGGTTGGGACTGAAAAGGCATTAGAGGAGACCTTTGGCAGTACATGCCATGGGGCAGGCAGAGTAATGAGCAGACATCAGGCAATAAAGGCAGCCAAAGGCAGGGCAATTGTCAGCGAACTGAAAGATCAGGGAATAATAGTCCGTTCAGCAGGCAGGGCTACTGTTGTGGAAGAGATGTCTGATGCATATAAGGACGTGACCGATGTAGTAGAGGTGGTTCATAATGCGGGAATCAGTCGAAAGGTAGCAAAGCTAAGGCCAATGGGGGTAATCAAAGGTTGATGGACTCGTAAAAAGTCCATCTGCGGCGTTCCGCTGCATCCTTCGTCGTTGCGGCGTACCCCTAAGTACGCCTCACTCCTCAAGATTTGCGCGCCTTGCATCTGGAGCTTTTTACGAGTCCATCAAGGTTAGTGGTTTGAATAACAATGAATAGATAGGAGTAAGCAGGTGGGTTATATAGATTTACATGTACATACAACTGCATCCGATGGTACCCTGACCCCTTCCGAACTGGTAAGATACGCTAAGGGAAAGGGATTGAATGCCATTGCCATAACTGATCATGACACCATAGAAGGGAACATGGAAGCTTTGAAAGAGGGGGCCAGAATAGGGATTGAAGTTATTCCCGGTGTGGAGATAAGCGTGGAATGCCCCTATGGTACTATGCATCTGCTAGGCCACTTCATCGATATAGACAACGGTTTATTGAAAGAGAATCTGGAGTTCTTGCAGAGAATGAGAGCGGAGAGAAACTCAAAGATACTCGACAGGTTAAAAGGGCTGGGGATGACGATAGAATACAGTGATGTTCTCCAGGTGGCAGGAGGAGGGCAGATAGGGAGACCTCATTTTGCTCAGACTATTGTGAGAGGGGGATATACTGAGACGTCTCAGGAGGCATTTGAGAGGTTTCTAAAAAAAGGGGGGCCTGCCTATGTTGATAAGTTCCGTTTTGAGCCTGAAGAGGCCATTGGGCTTATCTTAAAGTCTAAAGGCATCCCTGTACTGGCTCATCCTTTTACTCTGGCTGGTTTAGACCCAGGAGGGCTTGAAGAATTTATCGTGCAGCTTATTGGATGGGGACTGAAGGGGATAGAGGTATATTACCCTGATCATACAGATGAACAAATTGCCTATTATAGGTACTTGGCAGAGAAGCACAGGATATTGATTACCGGAGGCTCAGACTACCACGGCAACAACAAACCAGGGGGAGATATAGGGGTTTATAAAGGCAGCAAGAAGATTTCTCTTTCGCTGGTTGAGGAGATGAGAAGGCTCAGAGACAATATTTGAATTCATTTTAAAATAAAGGAGGAATTCTGGAAATGTCATACAGACTTTCGGAAGAACAGGAGATGTTTCGCCAAACGGTCAGGAGGTTTGCAGAGGAGAAGGTTGCTCCAAGGGTATCGGAGATGGACAAAGAAGACTGCTTTCCAAGAGACCTTTATCAAGAGATCGCCAGGATGGGGCTCCCGGCTCTGTTCTATCCGTTGGAATACGGTGGTTCAGATGCTGATCTGCTCACATGTTGTCTGGCATCAGAAGAATTATGCAGGGTAAGTACCTCAGTAGGTGCCTTTCTGGGAAGCATACATTCCCTATTTTCGTCTTGTTTTAAGTTGTCAGCATCGAAAGAGCAAAGGGAGAAATACCTTCCAGACGTAACTTCAGGTAAAAAAATCTGCGCCTTCGGATTGACTGAACCCGATGCAGGTTCCGATATTGCTTCCATGAGGTCAAGGGCGGTCCGGGATGGCAACGAATACATTTTAAATGGAGTTAAAAACTTTAATAGTGGTATTGACTTCGCAGATATGACCCTGGTTTATGCAAAGACAGATCCCTCTGCTGGCATAAAAGGGATTAGCGCCCTTATAGTAGAAAAAGGGACCCCCGGGTTTTCATACAGTGTTACAGGAAGGATGCTGGGATTCAGGGGTATTCACCATTGTGAATCGGTTTTTGAGGATTGTCGGGTATCAAAGGAGAACCTTATAGGGAAAGAAGGAGAGGGCTTCCAAACGGTGCTTAAGGTTTTGGATGAAGGTCGTACCCTGGCTGGCGCTTCAGGTGTAGGAACAGCCCAGGGGGCACTGGATTATGCTATACGTTATGCAAAGGGAAGGATTCAGTTTGGGAAGCCTATAGCCCAGTTTCAAGCTATAGGCCACATGTTGGCAGATATGGCTACCATGACTGAGTCGGCCAGACATCTGATTTACAGGGCGGCTACCATTGTTAGAGAACACACCAGGGAGTCTATGAAACTTGCTACAATGGCGAAATATTTCGCTACTGATGTGGCAATGAAGGTAACGAGCCGGGCTGTAGACATCCTGGGAGGCTATGGGTACAGTGAAGAATATCCTGTAGAGAGAATGATGAGGGATGCTAAGGGTCTCCAGATTTATGAGGGGACTAACCAGATACAGAGAAACGCTGTCGCCAGGGTGTTGCTGAGCTAAATAGCTTTGATGAGAATCCAAATGAGCACCGGTAAAGAAGAAATAATCGAAAGTGACTATAGTAAGAAGGCTAAAGAAGAGGAACATAAGGGAACTTCTTTAATCCCCCTTGATCCTTTACAGCGATACCTGGCAGAAATAAGACGCTATTCTTTGCTTACCAGAGAAGAAGAACGCAGTCTGGCCATAAAGTATAGAGAAAAAGATGATATGGAAGCAGCTTATAGATTAATTACGGCAAACTTAAGGTTGGTTGTTAAGATCGCACTGGAGTTTCAGAGATACTGGATGACGAATCTCCTTGATATCATACAGGAGGGCAATATTGGGTTGATGCAGGCTGTGAAAAAGTTCGATCCGTATAGAGGGGTTAAACTCTCCTATTATGCATCCTTTTGGATTAAGGCTTACATCTTAAAGTTCATAATGGACAACTGGAAGTTGGTGAAGATTGGTACGACTCAAGCCCAAAGAAGGTTATTTTTCAACCTGAAGAAAGAGAGAGAAAGGTTAGAATCTCTGGGCTATGATGTGGGGCCAAAATTATTAGCGGAAAAGCTAGACACTAAAGAAGAAGAAATTATAGAGATGGACCAAAGAATGGGAAGCTGGGATGTCTCTTTGGAAAGCCCGGTTAGAGATGGTTCTGATAACACTCATAAAGATCTCTTGCCCTCCAGGGATATATCTCATGAAGAGGTACTGGCCGAGTCTCAAACGCGGGATATGTTCCTTGAGAAGTTAGAGGAGTTCCGTGAGACATTACGGGGTAAGGAATTATATATCTTTGAGAAACGACTGCTCTCAGACTCCCCATTAACTCTGCAGAAAATTGGAGATGAATATAGGCTCTCAAAAGAAAGGGTGCGACAGATTGAAAAAAGGCTGATAGGGAAAATCAGGAACTTTTTCAAGAAAGAAATCCCGGATTTTGATGGGTACGATTTTAGATTCGGAGAATTATAGCCTTTTTTCAGAAGACCCTTCTAAAAAAATCCTTGACACATCTAAGGGTTAAATGTTAAATAATATCCAATTTATTACAGAGAGCTTTGGCATAAAATATATGGTGAGCCCGTGAGCTTTGTAGTGTGAAGCTCAAATTCAATGCTCTCTTATTATAGTTATGGATCATGGGAGGTAGACTTTGGCAACTCATAAATCAGCGATGAAGCAAGACAAACAGAGCAAAAAGCGCAAGATGAGAAATACGAAAATCAAGTCTTATGTGAAAACCGTGATTAAAAGAGTACGGAATGCAGTTGATGAAAAGGATATGGAAAGCTCTACTCAAGCTTTAGTAAAGGCTATTCCTGCTATTGATAAGGCAGCCTCAAAGGGCGTAATTCATAAGAAAACCGCTTCAAGAAAGATCTCCAGGCTAACAAAAAGGGTTAACTCAGTAACCTCTAAGGCAGAGGTTTGAGCCTACCGGTAACAGGTAAGCCGGGAACTTCAACAAGCCATAATATACCTTTTACCTCACTTCCTCTTTTATCAATTAGTATTAATTTAACCTGTTGATAACAAATGATATGAGATATTATCGTATTTCGTAGCAAATGGTTTGTCTGCTTTTGCAGATTTTGGACCATAGTGTAAAGGTTTGCAGAGGTCTAAACGGACAATAGTTATTAATGAAGGTAAGTACAGAGAGCTTTGGAAAAGGATTTTTCAAAGCTCTTGTACAATGTAAGAGTTGATCTATCCAATATCTTCCTGAGATCGTGGTTGACAAAGGTATCTGTTAAGTGGAATGGTTGTTGCTATGCTTAAAAAATGGTTTGTCATTGTTCCGATTTTACTCGTCGCGGCACTGTTTTTGAATATCTGCTTTTATTTTATTTATCCTGATGTTTCAATGCTGAAGAAAAAGCATCCTAAGAAGACGGCTATCATGGAATATCGGGAAAGAGAATGGCAGAGACAGGGCATAAATAAAAAAATAAAATACAAGTGGGTGCCGCTGTCCAAAATCTCTCCTTATGCGATCAAGGCAGTAATTATTGCAGAAGATGACAAGTTCTGGTCCCATGAGGGTTTTGATTTTGAAGCCATGGAGAAGGCTATTAAAAAGGACATTAAAAAGAAGATGTTTAAGGTTGGAGGCAGCACCATAAGCCAGCAACTCGCGAAGAATCTTTATCTGTCTCTTTCAAAGAATCCTGTCCGAAAATTGAAAGAAGCGGTCATTACATGGAGAATTGAGAGAAACCTTTCCAAAAGAAAGATCATCGAACTCTATCTGAACATCGCAGAATGGGGGGATGGCCTGTTTGGTATCGAGGTTGCCGCCCAGCACTATTTTGGGAAACATGCTTCATCTCTTACGGCTGAAGAAGCCGCAAGGCTTGCTGCCGTGCTTCCCAATCCGAAACGGTATAGTCCGACCGGGAAGACAAGATATGTAGTAAACCGCTCAGCAAGGATATACAGGATCATGATAAGAAGAGGTATCGTGATACCTGAGTATGAAGAGGTAATGAAAGAACCTGATGATGTACCGGTGGAGAATCTTGAAATGCCTGATGAACAGCAGAAACCTGATGATCAAGAAAGTGCCGACGTTATATCCAATGGGATTGATGAAAGTGGGGAGAACAACGGACGGTCAGATAGCCCCCAACCTAACGCAAACTAAAGGTTTCTCTAAAGGTTTACACTAATTGAAAATACAAGTAAAGTTAATCAAAAGGAAGGTCTTTTTACATAATGAAAATAGCATATACAGGGCTGAATCTGCCCGAAGGTAAGATAAAGTACAATGACGAGATATTTGTGAGTCTTGCCGAGAAGTTTCAGCCGGCAAAGTTGTCGCCGTACTATTTCGAATTTCTGCCGGAAGACTACGAGTCTGCCGACATCATTGCCATAGCGGATGAACACGTTCTGGATCTGCTCATTCTTGACATGGAGAAGATCGAAGGCAGGCTGTCGAGGACAGAGGATCCCTCCGAAAAGGAGGTGCTCAAGAAATGCCTGTCACAGCTTGAGGATCAGAAGCCGATCTGTGATTTATTATTGGATAACAGCGAGCGGGCTATCGTCAACGCGCTCGGACCGCTGAGCTTCAAACCCACGCTGGTTTGCAAGGATACATCACCGGACGCAAATGTTGTGTGCCGTGATGGCATGGAGAAGGCCGGCATGATGTTTTTCTACACGATCGGGAAGCAAGAGGTTCATGCATGGTTGGTTGAGAAAGACACCGATGCCGTAACCTGTGCCGGTAAGATTCATTCAGATCTGGCAAGGGGATTTATCAAAGCGGAACTCGTGAGCTTTGAGGATATAATGACAGTCTACAACATGCAGGATGCACGCTCCAAGGGGTTGACCAAGCTTGTTGACCGCGATTATTTAATCCCGGCGAAAAGCATTCTCGACATACGCTTCAACGTTTGATGTCTCATGCGGAAGTGAATAAGCATAAAACACCCAACAACCGCTCCCTTTAGGTAAAAGAGCCAAGTAAAGATTTAGCTTCTCCTTAAGAATGTTGTGTAAAATTTTTTGTGAAATTTGGGTTTCTGGATGCAGCTTTGTAGAACGGGCTCAAAAAGGCGAAAAAAACTAGACTCCATTTAATAATTGAGGTATAGGTAAGTGCATGGTTAAATGACAGATATAAGTTTCTAAACACTAACCAGTTATGGGGAGTAATTATGAAGGCGTCTTTCCTTAGTTCCTGATATTACAGAGAGCAAAGAGGGGGACGCCTTTTTTAATTAGTTTACAATTTTTGGAATAGCAAGAATAGCACAATTTTTAAACAAGTGGACGGATGCTTCGACCGCAAAAGCCGGGGCAGAAAAAGAAACATGGCTAATTGAGTGTTGTGTTTCCAGAACTGTCCCCAATATCAGAAGAAACAGTGTACTAGACTCAAAAACTGACCTGTCATCATCATGGATATTAAATGGAAATTATTGACAACATAAGCACTCTTTTAGGAGATGATCTCAAGAAAATACTTCAGCCCAATGTAAAGCTTAAGATTGCCGCCTCTTGTTTTTCCATTTATGCCTACGAAGCCCTGAAGTCAGAAGTGGAACAGATTGATTCCCTGGATTTTATTTTTACATCACCAACATTTATACCCGCCCAGGTCACGGACAAACTCAATAAAGAAAAAAGGGAGTTCCATATTCCCAAGCTCAACAGGGAGAGCAGTTTATATGGGTCTGAGTTTGAAATACGTTTAAAGAATGAGCTGACTCAACGGGCCATAGCCAAAGAGTGCGCAGAGTGGATTAGGAGTAAAGTTAGCTTCCGGTCAAATCGTTCCAATGCCCCTATGCAACAATTCGCTTGCGTTGAAGATGATCAAGCCAAAATTGCTTATCTTCCCTTAAGTGGTTTTACTGCGGTGGATCTAGGTTATCAAAGGGGGGATGCGGTATCCAATTTTGTCAACAAGCTGACCGACCCCACCGTGACAACAAAGTATCTGCGCCTGTTTGACCAGATATGGCACGATCACGATAAAGTGGAAGATATTACGGATCGGGTTTGCGAACACATCGCCGCTGTTTATACAGAAAATTCCCCTGAATCCATCTACTTTCTGATTCTCTTTAATATCTTTAATGAATTTCTCGAAGATATTTCCGAGGATGTCATGCCCAATGATCTCACGGGCTACAAAGATAGTCTAATCTGGAATAAGTTGTTTAACTTCCAGAGGGATGCCGCCATCGGTATTATTAACAAACTGGAAAGTTATAACGGATGCATTCTGGCTGATAGTGTCGGACTGGGCAAGACCTTTACTACCCTGGCTGTAGTCAAATACTATGAGCTACGCAACAAGTCTGTGCTGGTTCTATGCCCCAAGAGAATCGCGGATAACTGGCAAAATTATAATCAGAATCTGGTAACGAATATTTTTGCAAAAGACCGTTTCAACTATACCGTCCTGTGTCATACCGATTTGCAGCGGGACCGTGGTTCTTCACTTGGCGTCCGGCTCGATCGGATAAATTGGGGTAATTTCGATCTGGTTGTCATTGATGAATCGGATAATTTCCGCAACAACGAGGCGTTCAAAGACAGGGAAACCCGCTATCAAAAATTGATGAACAAGGTTATCAAGGCCGGTGTAAAGACAAAGGTGCTAATGCTTTCTGCCACGCCGGTCAATAACCGGTTCAACGACCTGCGCAATCAACTTGCGCTTGCCTACGAAGGTGACCCCAACAACCTGGACAAAAAACTGCGTACCGATAGGGATATAAACGAAATATTTCGTCGCTCTCAAGGGGTATTCAACGTCTGGGCAAAATTGCCACCGGATGAGAGAACACCAGCGGCTATTCTGAATGCACTGGATTTCGATTTTTTTGAGATGCTGGATAGCGTCACTATTGCCCGCTCCCGCAAACACATTCAGAAATTTTACGACACCAAGGACATCGGACCTTTTCCACAGCGGCTCAAGCCCATATCATTTCACAGTCCGCTGACCAACCGCACAGACGTCATTAACTTCAATGAGATATTCAATCGTCTGATTATTCTGAATATGGCGGTTTATGCGCCATTCCGGTATATTCTGGCCAGCCGTCTTGGTAAATATGAAACAATGTATGATACTGAGGTAAAGGGTGGACTTTTACGCCTAAAACAGAGCGACAGGGAAAAGAGTCTGCAAGCTTTGATGACAGTAAATCTGCTGAAACGTCTGGAAAGTTCAGTGGAGGCGTTCCGGCTTACTTTGCAGATGTTGCAGGATAAGCATGAAAAGACATTGGTCAAGATCGAGAAATTCAAGAAAACGGGCCTTGCCGATAGCTTCGATGATCTTTCTACAGCTTTTGCAGATGCAGAAGAAGATGAAATGGAGCTACCTGACGATTCCACCATCGGTGGTAAGGTACAGATTAGTTTAGCTGATATGGACATTGATTCATGGGAATTCGATCTGAGTAACGACCTTGAAATCTTATCCGAACTGCTCACTGAAATGCAGAAAATTACCCCTCCCGACGATGCAAAGCTGCAATGCCTGAAAGAACTGATTGCACGTAAACAGACAGAACCCATCAATCTTGGTAACAAAAAGATACTGATATTCACCGCCTTTTCCGACACAGCCGGTTATCTCTATGATAACCTGGCACTCTACATCAAGAAACAGTTCGGCTTGCATACCGCTAAAGTCACCGGCAGCGACCGCTGCAAGTCAACACTCAAACACAGCTATGATTTTCAATCGATACTTACACTGTTCTCTCCAATATCCAAGGAAAAGGCTTTGATCATGCCGCAAGAGCCGGCAGAGATTGATATACTGATCGGTACAGATTGCATCTCTCAAGGGCAAAACTTGCAGGATTGCGATTTTGTGGTGAACTACGACATACATTGTAATCCGGTCCGCATCATTCAGCGGTTTGGGCGAATTGACCGGATTGGTTCGAAAAATACCCAGATTCAACTCGTGAATTTCTGGCCTGACATCTCCCTTGATGACTATATCAACCTGAAGGCCCGCGTCGAAAACCGCATGATAATTGCCGACGTTACCGCTACTGGTGATGACAATGTTCTCAGTGCCGAGGCCAACGATCTGGCATTCCGCAAGGAACAGCTTCAGCGGCTCCAGGATGAAGTTATTGATCTGGAGGATGTAAAGACCGGAGTCTCCATTACCGACCTCGGCTTGAACGACTTCCGCATGGACTTGGTCAATTATGTAAAGGCCAACGGCAGTTTAGACGGTGCTCCCAAGGGAATGCATGCGATCATTGGCGTCGAGCCGGAAAAAGGAATTCATCCCGGCGTGATTTTCGTATTGCGCAACACCGACAATGGCGTGAATATCAATCAGCAGAACCGCCTGCACCCCTACTATCTGATTTACATCAACGTCAACGGTGAGGTCTTGATTAACCACACGGAGGTCAAAAAGATCCTCGACCGTCTCCGTTCCGCTTGTAAGGACCGATCCGAGCCGATACCTTCCCTTTATAAGCCGTTCAACAGGGAAACCCAGGATGGCCGGAAAATGACGTCCTATTCCCATCTCCTGAAGCAGTCCATTCACTCCATGATCGATCTCAAGGAAGAAAAAGACATAGACAGTCTTTTCACTGGCGGCGGAACTACCGCCTTGCTGAATACCATTAGCGGCCTGGATGACTTTGAGCTTATCGCCTTCCTGGTCGTACGAGAGGCAGCCTAACCATGTTTATCTATCCTGCAAAGGCTGAATTCAATCGAGCGCTGCCAAAGGTAAAGATATATACCAACGCCAGACCATCGAAGTCGGTTAAGGCCAGGTTCGTGTCGCAGATCAGTGAGATTGTCTGGAAATATAAACTCTCTCCTGAAACCACCAACCTGGCAGCGCGAGACGGATTCACCGAGATTCAGGTGTTTGAGATCACCCTCAAGGAGCCGGAGCTGGACTCTGAGGTTCTTATTGCGATTGATAAGGCGATTCCCTATCCCATCCTCTACCGGTTGTTGTATGAAGGGCGGATAAAAAGAGTGGCGGCCTATAAGCGTCCAGCGGCTGACAGTTCCGGTAAATGGTTGACTGAAACCTATTTTGAAACCGATTGGACGGATGATGTTGTCCCGGTTAAACCCCTGCCCGTGGCGCTTGATATGAAAACCCTTTACGAGCAGGTACTTTTTACCTATATTGATCTGCCGCCGCGAACCGGTGAAAGCTTGGATGTATTGGTGGAACGGGTCAGAATGATTCGAAAATGCCAACGTGACCTACGGGTGCTGGAAGCAAGGATGAACAGTGAAAAACAGTTTAACCGGAAGGTGGAATTAAACACCCAGGTGCGAGGTCTTAACGCCCAGTTGGCCGTATTGACCGACGCATAATTGAAAATAGAAAAGGATTTGATATGGATAAGCTAAAAATGCAAAGCCCTAATCTGGTGGATGCCAACATCGTAAAAATCGCTGAAATATTCCCCAATTGCATCACCGAAGACCGTGATGAAAGCGGCAAGATTCGCCGTGCGGTTGATTTCGACCAGTTACGCCAGGAACTCTCCGCCAGTCTAGTGGAAGGGCCACAGGAGCGTTACACCTTGAGTTGGCCCGGCAAGAACGAGGCAATTCTGGCTGCCAATGCTCCCATTGCTAAAACCCTGCGCCCCTGCGAAGAGGAAAGCGTCGATTTTGAGAATACGAAGAATCTCTTCATCGAAGGTGATAATCTGGACGTGCTCAAGTTGCTCCAGGAAACCTATCTGAACACGATCGATATGATGTACATCGACCAGCCCTACAATACCGGGAATGATTTCATTTATAAGGACGATTTTGCAGAAGATACGGACTCTTTCCTGAAGCGTTCCAACCAGAAGGATGAAGAGGGCAATCGTTTGGTTGCCAATACTGAGGCCAATGGGCGGTTCCATTCAGACTGGTTGACGATGATCTATCCGCGCATAAAGCTTGCTCGCAATCTGCTTAGTGATAACGGTATATTCTTTACTTCAATAGGAAACGCTGAGGTAACAAATATGCGGCGGCTTTGTGACGAAATTTTTGGTGAGAAGAATTTCATTGAGTGTGTCACCTGGAATAAGCGAATCCCAAAAAACGACAAAGGCGTTGGTAATATCCACGAGTTCATTCTTATTTACGCAAAGGATGCATCTCTCAAACACGAATTTTTGATGAGAAAGGAGGGACTCGAGGATATTGAAGAATTAGTAGAAAAATTAAAAAAAACAAAGATGCCCTTGGTAGACGCTGAAAACGAAATAAAAAAACTCTACAAAAAACACGGATATGACAGAGGAATTACACTCTATAATTCCTTGAACTATGATTATCGTCTGTGGGGGAAAATAAATATGAGCTGGCCCAATGCTAATACCTTCGGTCCGCGTTATGAGGTTAAGCACCCGATAACTGGCAATCCGGTCGCCATCCCAGATAGAGGATGGCGGTGGAAACAAGATACGTTTTGGGATGCAGCAATAATCAAAGATGAAAGGTATCAAAGCGTCAAGAAGTTACATGACGGCAGTGTGATGTGTGGTCGAGTTTGGTTCGGGCCAAACGAGAACCTGCAACCGAGTTCAGTAACTTATCTTGACGAAGTCCATACATTTTTATTGCGCTCAATACTCTCATTCAAAAGCGATGGTGGGATTGAAGTAGAAAATCTCTTTGATGGAAAGAACTACTTTTCTTACCCCAAACCAACAACATTAATAAAGACGTTACTGGGCGCGATACATCTCAACGATGGCTATATCGTCCTCGACTTCTTCTCCGGCTCAGCTACCACTGCCCACGCAACAATGCAGCTAAACGCCGAAGACGGCGGCACCCGCAAATTCATCATGGTACAGCTTCCAGAACCCTGCGATGAAAACTCAGAAGCCTTCAAGGCGGGTTACAAAACCATCGCCGAAATCGGGAAAGAACGCATCCGCCGAGCGGGCAAAAAGATCAAGGAAGAGTGGGAGGCAAAACAACCGACGCTCTTAGATGCCCCGTCAGCGGACAACACCCTCGATATCGGCTTTCGCGTCTTCAAGGTGGACACATCCAACATGAAGGATGTTTATTACGCACCGGACGACCTGAAACAGAACAATCTGGAGCTGTTCAAAGATCACATAAAACCCGACCGTCGTCCGGAAGACCTCTTGTTCCAGGTATTTCTCGATTGGGGCCTTGACCTGACTAAACCTATTGCCAAGGAGACCATCGACGGCAAGACAGTCTTTATTGTGGATACCAACGACTTGCTCGCCTGTTTTGATTCAGGCATTACCGAGGAACTGGTTAAGAAGCTGGCAAAATATAAGCCATTGCGTGTGGTTTTCCGTGATGACGCCTTTGGTAGTGACAGCGTCAAGATCAATGTGGAACAGATATTCAAGCTTCTGTCCCCAGCAACGGAAGTCAAATCTATCTGAACGATGGGGACCGTGATGAAAACAGGAGGCGACCCGATGCTCGAAGAGATGACACTGGAAGACCTGGCCGTTATGGCCGAGTCAGTCGATCTGGAATGTAAGGCGGCACAAGGGCGGGATGGCCGGGGTGAACTGCCTCATGATGTTTGGAAATCCTACTGTGCTATGGCCAATACCGATGGCGGCACGATTTTGCTTGGAGTGCAGGAAAAACCGGCCGGTGTCTTCAAAGCTGTGGGGATATCAAATGTGGAGCGGGTTCGTAAGGCGCTCTGGGACAACCTGCATAACCGCCAGGTGGTGAACCTTAATCTGCTTTCGGAAAGCAACGTTCAACCCATAGTGGTCAACGGCAAGACCCTGCTGCGCATCGAAGTTCCACGGGCCAGGCGACAGCAGAGACCGGTGTATCTGGGCGACAACCCCTTTAGCGGCACCTATGTGCGGCGACATGAGAGCGATTACCTGGCGGATGATGAAACCGTGCGACGTTTGATAGCGGAGCAGGTGGAGGACTCACGCGATGATCTGGTTTTAAAAGGATTTGATTTTACGGACTTGGATATGGACTCCATCACCGCCTATCGGAATCGCTTTTCGGCGGTGAAGCCCGGCCATGTTTGGCTGGATTTGCCTTTGAGGGAGTTTCTCGAATCTGTAGGCGCCTTGGGGCGCAACCGCGATGATGGGTATTCTGGCTTGCGACTGGCGGGGTTGCTGATGTTTGGCCGGGCAGAAGTGATCCATGATGCGGTGCCTAATTACATGGTGGATTATCAGGAGCGACCGGAAGCCAAAGCCGAAAAGCGCTGGGTGGATCGCCTGGTGCCCGATGGTACATGGTCAGGCAATATCTACGACTTTTACCGCAAGGTTTATCAGAAACTAACGGCGGACCTGAAGGTGCCGTTTCAATTGCAGGATGGGCAGCGGATCGACGATACACCGGTACATGAGGCACTACGGGAAGCCTTGGTCAATACCCTGATTCATGCGGACTACTCCGGACGGGTATCCGTACTGGTCGTGAAGCGGCCCGATATGTTCGGCTTCCGCAACCCTGGGCGGATGCGTATACCACCTGCAATCGCCATATTGGGAAGCAATAGCGATTGCCGTAACCGGCGTTTACAGACGCTGTTCCAGTTGGTAGGCTACGGTGATCACGCCGGATCTGGTTTGCCAAAGATTTACCGTAACTGGCAGGGTCAACACTGGCGCCGCCCTTTGCTGTACGAACAGACAGACCCGGAACAGACGCTGATAGAGCTTCGCATGACAAGTCTGATTCCGGATGAAGCGCTCGCAGAGCTTGAATCTCATCTGGGTGATGACTTCAGGCAGTTGCCCGAACTGGGGCGTCTGGCCTTGGTGACGGCAGTTAGCGAGGGAATGGTGAACCATGCTCGTTTGCGGGAGATCTCGACGGACCACCCGGCGGATATTACCAAAATGCTGGGTCGCCTTGTTAAGGACGATCTCCTTGTGCCCGATGGTGTCGGGAGAGGCATGGTGTATTTCGCGCCTTGGATGCCTCGTCCGGTAACCCGTGAAGCGTTCTCCACTGAGTTGACGGTTTCACCCAGTGCCAAACCATCAGAGTTTGACCGCAAAGGACAGGAGCTTGACGATCAAGGTCAGGAGCTCACCCCCAAACGTCAGGAGCTCGAGCCCAAACGTCAGGAGTCCGGCTTACCCATCTGGACGGATCGCGACCAAATTCCCGATGACGAGTGGACATCATTACAAAGCATTGCCTTGCCAGTAAAAGAGCGTGGTAAAGTCCCCACAGACACCATGCAGGACGTTATCCGCCAATTGTGCCAGGATTGTTATGTCGGGCTGCGCTTGCTTTCACTATTGCTCGGACGCAACGAAGAACATTTGCGCAACCGGGTCTTAAACAAGATGGTCAGTACGCAACTTCTCAGACGTGCCTTCCCTCGTCCGAATGACCCGCGCCAGGCCTATACCAGCAACCAGCATCCGGACGAACAGAAACCCAAGGCATGATGTACCAACAACAGTTGGGTCGGTAAAGGATTATTCTCCATGAAGCTCAAATTCAAGAAACAAGCATTCCAGACCGACGCCGTTAATGCGGTGGCGGACTGTTTCGTCGGGCAGTTGAAAAGCGATGGTGTTACCTATCGAATAGATCCCGGCAAGCACGAAAGTTCGAAAAATAATCTTCAAGCCCTGCCGGGGTTCGATTTTTCTCAGTCCGGCTTTAAGAACCGCGAACTGGTTCTTACGAAGGATCAGCTTTTTGTGAACATCCAAACCGTACAGCAGCGGCAGAATCTCCCTCAATCGACCTCGCTGTACAGCGACAAGGTCTGCGCAGTGAACCTCGATATTGAGATGGAAACTGGCACAGGTAAAACCTACTGCTATATCAAAACCATGTTCGAGCTGAACCACCGCTATGGCTGGTCCAAGTTTATTGTCGTGGTGCCGTCGGTGGCGATTCGCGAAGGTGTTTATAAATCCTTTGAGATTACCGCCGAACATTTTATGGAACAATACAACAAACGTGCCCGTTTCTTTATCTACAATTCAAAACAGCTTCATCACCTGGAACAGTTTTCTTCTGATGGCGGCATCAATGTCATGATCATTAACGTCCAGGCATTTAATGCACGGAGCCAGGATGCCCGCCGCATTTATGAAGAACTGGATGATTTCCAGTCGCGAAAACCGATCGACGTCATCAAGAGCAACCATCCGATCATGATTCTCGATGAGCCTCAGAAACTGGAAGGTGCCAAGACCTTCGCGTCGCTCAAGGAATTCGCACCGCTCGCCATCCTGCGTTATTCCGCCACCCACAGAACTGAACACAACAAAATCCATAGGCTGGATGCGCTGGACGCCTACAATCAGAAGCTGGTCAAAAAGATTGCGGTGCGCGGCATTACCATCAGAGGATTGACCGGCACCAATGCCTATCTCTATCTTGAGTCCATCCAGATTTCTGCTACCAGCCCACCCATTGCCCGTATCGAGTTTGAGGTTAAGCAACAGAACGGCATCAAGCGCATAATGCGTAAGTTTGCTAGGAATGACAACCTCTTTGATCTTTCCGAGGGACTGTCTCAGTACAAGGGATTTATTATCGCCGATATCGATGCGGTGACAGATACGGTCAGCTTCACCAATGGCGAGGTTCTGGAAACAGGAGAGGCCACCGGCGATGTCAATGAAGCTACTCTGCGTCGTATTCAGATCCGCGAGGCGGTCAAAGCACATCTTGAAAAAGAGCAAGCTCTTTTTCCGCTGGGGATCAAGGTACTTTCACTCTTCTTTATCGATGAGGTAGCAAAATACCGCCGTTACGACGATGGGGTTGAGCAACCGGGTGAATATGCGAAGATATTCGAAGAGGAGTATAAGGATGCCTTAAATGAAATCCCGCTGTTGCTGGATGAACCTTATCGTCAATACCTTGAAGGCATAAAGGCCGAGAAAACCCACAACGGATACTTTTCAATCGACAAGAAAAGTAAACATCTGGTTGACCCAGCGGTGCGGGTACGGAGCACGGAAGCGGATGATGTGGATGCATACGACCTCATCCTGAAAGATAAAGAACGGCTGCTCTCCCTGGATGAACCAATACGCTTTATCTTCTCTCATTCAGCCTTGAGCGAAGGTTGGGATAATCCCAATGTCTTTGTGATCTGTACACTTAAGCACAGCGACAGCAGTATTCGCAAACGCCAGGAAGTGGGGCGGGGCTTAAGGCTCTGTGTAAACCAAGGCGGTGATCGCATGGACAGCGGCGCCAATATTCACGATATCAACCTCCTGACCGTTGTTGCCAGTGAAAGTTACAAGTATTTTACAGCCGGCCTTCAAAAAGAAATATCAGATTCCCTCTCTGATAGACCGTGCAAGGCCGATGAAGAATACTTCACCGGCAAAATCCTCAGGACGCCGAACGGCGATGTTGCCGTCACGCCGCAGATTGCCAAACAGATTTATTGCTACCTTGTTAAAAACGATTACACCGACGATAACGACGCCATTACCGCTACCTACCATGAAGCCAAAAAGAACGACACAGTGGCAGCCTTCCCCCCGGAGCTGGCGCCCTATGCTCCCCAGATAGCGCAGTTGATCGATAGCGTCTTCAGTGACGCCGCGCTACCGGAAATTGGCGATGGACGCAAGGCAAAACCTAACCCCCTGAACGCAAACCTTGAGAAAGCTGAATTCAAGGCACTATGGGAAAAAATCAACAGGAAGGCAGCCTACACGGTTCAGTTTGACACCGCTGAGTTAATAAAAAAATGCGTGGCTACTCTTGATAAGGAATTAAGAGTTACCAAACTGCACTATACCGTTGAGCGGGGTGTGCAAGATGAAGCCGTCACTTACGATGACCTGCGAGATGGTCAAGGTTTTCATATAAAAGAAAATGAGACAGGATACTTTTCCCATTCAGTACATTCTGCCGTAAAATACGATCTGATTGGCAAGCTGGCCGAAGACACCCATCTGACTCGTAGAACTGTCGCTGAAATTTTGAAAGGTGTGACCAGGGTGGTTTTCTCGCAATACCGCCAGAATCCGGAAGATTTCATGCAAAAAGCCGCCAGCATTATCAACGAACAGAAGGCCACAGTGGTGGTGGAGCATCTGACCTACAGCCAGGTGGAAGGTAAACATGAACTCCACGAAATATTTACGGTGAATAAGCAACAGGATTTCAGCAGGGCCATAAAAACAGAGCGCCACGTTTATGACTATGTTTTTACCGATTCCAAGACGGAAAAAGCATTTGTGACCGAATTGGACAAGAGCGTCGAAGTGGTGGTCTATGCAAAGCTTCCCAAGGGGTTCTTCATACCGACTCCTGTTGGTAACTATAATCCGGATTGGGCCATCGTCTTCAAGGAAGGAACGGTCAAGCACATCTATTTTGTTGCCGAGACCAAAGGCTCCATGTCATCAATGGAACTAAGGAAGATTGAAAAATACAAAATCGATTGCGCTCGTAAGTTCTTCTCCGGCATAACCACCGATCAGGTCAAATATGACGTCGTCAGTGACTATGTAAAACTTATGAATATCGTGAAGTGAGGAATCACAGCTAAGAAAAGCTCCTGAAGACAGTAATGCAAATTCTTAGGCCACAATACTTAATTACGGAAAAACCAGATGTGCAGATATGTCTAAAAAGTCAGCAAAGGTTTTAGGACACTACCTTATTGAACGAAAAAAGGAAGCCCTAAAGAAGAGGGGGGATGGAGAGAACCCTCTGAATGGCTCTTTTACAATGAGGATGGAGGATTAATTGATATGGTTCATCTCCCAAAGAGTTGGTCGATGAAAAGGATTCAAGGGGTCTAGGATTCAAGGATTCGATCTAAATGCTTAAAAATTACAAAGAATTAAAGGTTTGGCAAAAGTCCTATCAGCTATGTAATGAAGTCGGAAGAATGCTTAAAGCGTTGATAAAATCATTAGAAAACAAATACTTGAATCCTTGAATCCTCAAATCCTGGACCACTTTCTCCCAACTAATTGGGAGAAGAACCATAATTTTTAATTGTCAACCTTGGAAATATATCTTCTAAAATAGCATCGTTTATGCTATTATGGGTCGCAGAATGGAATCAATACCACGATATTTCATACCTCCTGCTGATCACTTTTTCCTGCTTGGTCCGCGCGGTACGGGCAAGACCTGGTTGACCCAGAGGCTTTTTCCCCAGGCGCTCCGGGTAGATCTGCTGGAGCCGGAAACCTTACGTTCGCTATCTGCGCGACCCGAGCGTCTGCGGGAGTTGATAGGTGACAGGCCTGAGGTCCTGCAGGTGGTCATTGACGAAGTGCAAAAGCTGCCAGTGTTGCTGGAAGTCGTCCATCTGCTGATCGAGGATAAGCGGGGTGTGCAGTTTATATTCACCGGCTCAAGCGCCCGCAAGCTGCGGCGCGGCGGTGTGAATCTTTTAGGCGGACGGGCGGCGCACAAGTCGTTGCATCCCTTCATGGCAGCCGAACTCGGCCCACAATTCAATCTGGAGGAGGCATTGCGCCTCGGCATGCTGCCAATCGTACGAGGGGGCAAGGCACCCGAGGAAATCCTGCGCGCATACAACGGCCTCTATTTACGGGAAGAAGTGCAGATGGAAGGCTTGGTGCGCAATATCGGTAACTTTTCCCGCTTCCTCGAAGCCATCAGCTTTTCGCAGGCGGCCGTGCTTAACCTGGCCAACGTTGCCCGGGAGTGCCACGTGAACCGCAAAACGGTGGAGGGATATCTGGAAATATTGGAGGATCTTTTGCTGACTTTCCGAGTGCCGGTTTTCACCCGGCGGGCACAACGCGAACTGGCGGCACATCCGAAGTTTTTCTTTTTTGATGTCGGCGTCTTCCGCTCCAACCGGCCCTCCGGCCCCCTGGATTCTCCGTCGGAGATCGCCGGCGCTGCGCTGGAGAGTCTCGTTGCCCAACACCTTCGGGCGTGGTGTGACTATTCGAGCGGCAAACACCAATTGTATTACTGGCAGACACGGTCGAAATTGGAGGTGGATTTCGTGGTCTATGGCGAGGGCGGCTTGCACGCGCTGGAAGTGAAGAACGCAGCCCAGGTGCGGCCGGAGGATCTGCGCGGACTTAAAAACTTCGGCGAAGACTTTCCGGAAAGCCGCCGCTGGCTGCTGTATCGCGGGAGGGAGCGACTTTTGCGTAACGGTATCCTGTGCGTGCCCTGCGAGGAGTTTCTGCTGCAACTGAAACCAGGCGAGTTCCCAACATGACTATCCTCGAAACTATCCTTAAATCTTTACGCAGTGCGGCCTCATACAACAAGCACGAACTGGCTGCCGACAAGGGAGCACAGAGGTTGATTGGTAACATCAGGTTTTAAGCGCAGGACAGCGAGCAGATAGGCCGTAAGCAGAGTTAAAAAGGGAGTGTTTCAACTTACCCTCCTCGGTTGATAGCTACAGTAGGGTTCCTCTCCTAGATAGTTTCCGGTAAACTCATAGGCTCTGGCTCTGCATCCACCGCAAACCTGTCGATATTCACATATTCCGCATTTGCCATTGTATCGGTCAAAATCCCTCAGGGATTTAAAAACCTTTGAATTTTTCCATATCTCCTCAATGCCGGTCTCTTTAATATCCCCACAGTTGACTTCCAGATAACCACATGGCTGAACCTGTCCTGTGTGGGATATAAAGCAGAAGGATACCCCACCGAGACACCCCCGTGTTACGGCATCCAATCCATGGGTTTCAAATGTTATCTTCTTTCCTTCTTCTTTTGCCCTCTGTCTAAGGATACGGTAGTAATGAGGAGCGCATGTAGCCTTTAGATGCAGAGATGTCTTTTCTCTCTGGTTATAAAACCAATGGAGGGTTTTTTCATACTCTTCAGATGGTATCTCATTATTCTTTAATTCTTTTGCTCTGCCTGTTGGGACTATAAGGAATATATGATGGGCAGCGGCTCCCAGTTCAACGGCTAAATCAAGGATATATGGAAGTTCCCTTATATTGCTGCTGGTAACAGTGGTGTTTATCTGAAATTCCAGTCCTGCCTTCTTAGCGTATTCTATGCCCCTCAGGGCGCCTTGAAACGCCCCCTCCACCTGACGAAAACTGTCATGGCTTTCCCTCGTTGCGCCATCTATGCTGATGCTGATCCTCTTGATCCCTGAGTTAACAATCTTTCGAACATTTTCTTCATCGATGAGGGTACCGTTGGGGGCCATAACCATCCGAAGGCCTTTCTGAGTTCCATATTCAGCGATCTCAAATATGTCCTTCCTCATCATCGGTTCCCCACCGGTAAGGATAATTACAGGGTTGCTGAACCCCACAATGTCATCGATTAGTCTGAGACACTGTTCAGTTGAAAATTCACCGGGGTAAGGTCCCCTTTCAGCAGAGGCACGGCAGTGTATGCAGGACAGGTTACAACTCCTCGTAACCTCCCAGGCAATCATCTTTAATTCAGAATTGTGAGATGTATCTTGAAAAGCTTTATTCATATTATCTCTTGCCACCGAGTATCCTTGCCGCCTCTTTTGCAAAATAGGTGACGATCAGGTCTGCGCCAGCCCTTTTTATGCTTAAGAGGCATTCCATCATTACCTTTTCACCATCAAAGAAGCCCAGCTTATCGGCAGCCTTGACCATGGCATATTCACCGCTTACATTGTAGGCGGCTACCGGCAGGTCAAACTCTTCTTTTATTCTGCTGATGATGTCAAGATAGGCAATGGCAGGCTTCACCATTATGATATCAGCCCCTTCTTCCACATCAAGGCTTACTTCACGAATAGCCTCATTGGAGTTAGCGGGGTCCATCTGATAGGATTTCCGATCCCCAAACTGGGGTGAAGATCCTGCCGCCTCTCTGAAAGGGCCATAAAAGCTGGAGGCATACTTTGCAGCATAGGACATAATCGGGATGTTTTCGTAGCCATTTCCATCCAGGTATTCCCTTATCTCTGCTACCCTACCATCCATCATGTCGGAAGGGGCCACCATGTCCGCCCCTGCCTCCACATGGGATAGAGCCATCCTGGCCAATAATTCCAGGGTTGAATCGTTATCCACATCCCCATCCTTAATTATGCCGCAGTGCCCGTGGCTGGTATATTCGCAGAGGCATACATCGGTAATAACTATTATTTCAGGGACATTATTCTTAATCTCTCTAATTGCTCTTTGGATGATACCTTCTTTAGCATATGCTTCTGAACCTCTTTCGTCTTTCTTCTCAGGTATTCCGAATAGCAGTACAGCCGGTATTCCCAGATTGTTGATCTCCTTTATCTCCCCTATGAGGAGGTCTGTTGATAACTGGGATATACCAGGCATGGCTTGTATCGGTTTTTTGACACCTTTTCCGTGAGTAACAAATAGTGGGTATATGAAGTCATCGACGGAAAGGGTGGTTTCTCTTATCATACTTCTCAAGCGTTCATTCTTTCTCAACCTTCTTGGACGGTAATCTGGAAATAGCATAATTAAACTCCTATTTGAGTTACTACTCAGGTTGTTTAGGCTGTAGACTGAAGGCTGTTAGGCTACAGTCTACAGGCTACAGGCTATCCGTTTAGGTAGCGCATGTTTTCCCCCTACAGGCTAACTGCCTACAGCCTATCCACCTGAGCAGTTACCTATTTGATACCTATTTCCGCGTCAGTCAAATAACATGCCGGATCAGGGAACCAGAGATCTCCTGTAACCGCCTCTGCTCTGACACGGAAGTTCCCTCCACATATATCAAGCCATTTACACCTGGCGCACCTTCCCTTAACATGGGGCTTCTTGTCTTTGAGTTTTGCCATTAGCTCGTTGGAGGTATCCATCCATATCTCACTGAATGGCCTTTCTTTAACATTGCCAAAGGAATAGTGCCTCCAGAACTGGTCGGCATGGATAGAGCCGTCCCAGCTAACACAGCCTATACCATTGCCTGAGCTATTCCCTTCATTCATCTTTAAGAGTTCCAGGACCTCCTCTGCACGCCTTGGGTCTTCCCTCAATACTCTGAGATAGAGATAGACACCATCTGCATGGTTATCAACAGTGAGTACCTCTTTTGAGATACCCCGGTCAAAAAGCTCTTTTGTCTTATCTATTATAAGATCCACTACCCGTCGGGTTTCTTCATGGGAGAGGTCTTCTTTTACCAATTTGCTGCCTCTGCCGGCATATACCAGATGATAGAAGCAGACCCTTGGGATATTTTCTTCTTCCAAAAGTTTGAATATCCAAGGGACGTCATGGACATTTCGCTTATTAATAGTAAACCTGAGACCTACTTTGATACCTGCCTCTTTGCAGTTTCTAATACCAGCGATAGCAGCGTTAAAGGCACCTTCTACCCCACGAAACCTATCGTTGGTTTCCATCATGCCATCGAGGCTGACCCCCACATATGATAGACCGATGGATTGCAATATCTTTGCAGCTTCTCTGGTTATAAGTGTTCCGTTGGTTGAAATAACAGCCCTCATTCCCTTTTCAGTGGCATGCCTTGCCAATTGGAAGATGTCCTTTCTCATAAGGGGTTCGCCACCGGAAAAAAGGATAACAGGGGCGCCGAAATCTGCCAGGTTATCAATCAGTGCTATTCCCTCCTCTGTGCTCAACTCGCCTCCATACTCTGTATCCTTTGAATGGGAATAGCAGTGTATGCATCTCAGATTACATCTCCGCCCTACGTTCCAGACTACTACGGGCTTTTTATCCTTTGAGAATTGTAAAAGGTAAGAAGGAAGTTTCCCTGATTCCCTGCCGTATCTCAAGGGATCAGATGGTTCCACTGTTCCGCAGTATAGCTTTGATATCCCGATCATCTTTCAGTTCAAACTCCATAAATCATGGCAAGGGCATTTCCAAAAAATAATCTGCAATTGCCTCCGCCAGAGCAGGTATGGTATAGCTTTTAGGTATAATATTCGTTTCTATCCCAAGTTTTTTGGCAGTTTCGGCAGTTATGGGGCCTATGGACGCAATAGTTATCCTTTTTGTCAGTGATGGAAGCTCATCCCTGTCAAATATCTCAACGAAGTTCTTTACGGTTGAAGAGCTGGTAAAGGTTATAACATCAATTGCTCCTTTTTTAAGGAGTCCTTTGATGGTTTCTTTGTCTTCCATTGGCTTAACATTCTTATAGGCAGGCACTACATCAATATTCCCCCCTGAATTACGGATCTCCTCTGGAAGTACCTCTCTCGCCTCCTCAGCCCTGGGTAGCAGGATATTCTTTCCCTCGATCCCTCTTTTTTTCAGACCTTCAACGATGGCCTCAGCCTTATATTCTTCCGGGACAAAGTCAATCTTAATCCCCACCCTATCTATCTCTTCTGCTGTCCTTGGCCCGATGGCGCAGATTCTGATGCCTTTTAAATCGCGACTATCCCTACCCTTCACCTTCAGTCTTTCAAAAAAGAACCTTACCCCATTCACACTGGTTAAGATCAACCAGTCATATCTTTCTAAATTATCAATGGCTTCATCTAAGGTATCGAAGCTTTCAGGTGGTCTTACATCGATTGTGGGGAATTCTATCGGTTCAGCGCCATATTCTCTAAGAAGGTTGCTGAATTCACTTGCCTGACTCCGTGCCCTGGTTACTATGATCCTTCTGCCAAACAGTGGCTTCGTTTCAAACCAATTGAGTTTATCCCTTAACCTGACGACCTCTCCGACTACTGTTATGGCAGGAGGAGTGAAATTGTTCTTTCTGGCGAGTTCTACAATCGTCTCTAAAGTGCCTACCAGGGTATCCTGTTTTCCAATTGTTCCCCACCTTATAATAGCAATAGGTGTCTTGGGGTCTCTGCCGTTTTCTATCAGGTTCTTTGCGATTTGGGAGAGGTTTTTCACCCCCATCAGAAACACCAGTGTCCCTATACCTGTGGAGATTTTATCCCAGGCGATACTGGATTCATCTTTTGTTGGATCCTCATGGCCGGTAATAAATGCCACACTAGAGGTAAAATCCCGGTGGGTAAGTGGGATGCCGGCATAAGCTGGAACCGAGATTGCGGAGGTTACGCCTGGCACTATCTCAAAACATATCCCACTGGCAGCCAGCTCTTCTGCCTCTTCTCCACCCCTCCCAAACAGAAAGGGATCCCCCCCCTTAAGACGGGCAAGAACCTTACCCTCCTTCGCCTTTTTGATGATAATACTGTTTATCTGAGACTGTGAATAAATGTGGTCCCCACCCTTTTTCCCTGCATAGATAAGTTCTGCATCTTTTTTGACATACTCAAGTAATTTAGAATTGGCAAGGTAGTCATAGACGACTACGTCTGCCTTTCTGATACATTCGATACCCTTCAGGGTAATCAGAGCAGGGTCGCCAGGTCCGGCACCTATAAGATATACTTTTCCTCTTTTCAAATCTTCTCTCCAGACTAAGGATCAAATATAGGCTCTGTCTACGAAATAGTCTCTTCTCTATAAATCTGGATAAAGGTTGACAGTAAAGCCAGAACTAATGGGCCAAAGATTAATCCCAAAATGCCGAACAGTCTGAGACCGCCTAAGACAGCTAAAAATATCACAAAGGATGAAAGTTTGATCCTGTTGCCTATGAGCTTTGGTTTTAGAATATTGTCAATATATCCCAACACAATTATTGAATAGGCGATTAAAATGATGCCTTTTGTCAGGCTGCCCTTAAGAATCAGAATTACTGCAGCGGGTATCCAGATAATAGTAGATCCTATGGCAGGCACAAAAGCAAAAAGAAAGATTAAAAAGCCCCAGAATAGAGAGGAAGGAACTCCCAGAATGTAGAATATAACGCCGCCTGCAAGACCTTGAAGAAAGGTTGTAGTCACATTTCCCACTATAATCGCCTTAATTGTATCTTCTATCTTTTTTAGAACTTTGTCCTTGTATGAGGTCTTAATAGGCAGAAGATCAAGGATGGTATTCTTGATTTCCACACCATTGTCGAGAAAGTAAAAGACCGAGAAGAGTATTATCGCAAAAGAGATTATAAAAGTAGCTACGCTTCCAATAATTACTGTTAAACTACTGGCAAGAAAGAGTGAAACCTGTTTGGTAATATCCGCTAGCTTGTCCTTTACACCTTCTTGATCAATCAATGCGGATATTTTTTTGCTAAGCCTGCATTTCAAGTCATTTGAATCCTTATCAGAGCATTCCTTGAGTTCTTCTATCTGGCTGTTGACTATTTGTTCGGTATTTGAGTACAACTGTCCTGTCTGAAGGACCAGTGGGGGGATGAGTATTGCAAGGAATAAGAGCAGTAACGTAGCGCTACTCAAGCTCAATATTATTCCTGCCAGGTTTTTTGATTTTAGTATTTTTGCCAATCTATCATGTAGAGGGAACAATAGATAAGCAATCAAAGCGCCAACAACGAGAGAAGCCAGGTAATCTTTCAAGACAAAAAAAGACAATACTATTAAGAGTAAAAAGAGGATAAATACTGCATATCTCTTTGATTCTTCTTTCAACAACTTTTGAACCTTTACTTAGCAATATGTTACGTCAGGTAATTTCTATAGCCGACTGATTCTTAGAGAAGTCAGATACCAGGGGATTAGGGGGCAGACCCCAAATTCCCCATTCTGACCTCTCAGGTTTGTTGTGAAGCTACTAACCTGATAATAGGTTCCTTTCAGCTGTTTGTAAAGAAAATATTTAATCACGAATTGCCTCTAATAAAATGTTACCCAAAGAGTGATTAAAAAAGTATCGTTGACTCATAATACAGAGTTACCAAACACCGACTCCAAAAGGAGGTTTGAAAATGAGTCCACGGTCCAAAAGAGAGTATACTGAGGCGATC
>JACQWO010000065.1 GCA_016209225.1 Desulfobacterales bacterium | reverse complement strand
CGAAAAAAAGTATTATGAAAACTGTAACTATTTGATTCTACAAGAATCACCTTACCAAAAGACCATAAAAACAATGCTTATTGCAGTTTTATTAGAATGATCACAAATTACATCTAACTACAAGTAGTTAAAGGAATTCTCAGTTTTTTCGGAACAGTCTCTATTAAGAAAAGGAATCTTATGGAAAGGCTTGCTGTATACCCAGGCTCATTCGATCCGGTTACCAACGGGCACGTAGATTTGATAAACAGGGCTCTTACTCTCTTTGATAAGCTTATTGTAACGGTTGCACTAAATCCACTTAAAACCCACTTATTTACTATGGAAGAGAGAGTAGAGATAATCCGCGAGATATTCAAAGATAATCCCAGGGTTATTATAGATTCCTTTGACTGCCTCCTGGTGGAATATTTGGATAGACGGAATGTGCATGTAGTAGTTAGAGGACTCCGGGCAGTACTTGACTTTGAATATGAATACCAAATGGCGTTGATGAACAGAAAACTGGACAGAAATATAGAGTCGGTCTTCCTTATGACAAGCTACAGGTGGTTCTATATCAGTTCTAAAATAATCAAAGAAGTGGCAAGTATGGGTGGTTCTGTGATAGAGCTTGTGCCTGATGTTGTCAACAGAAAGTTAAAAGAGAAATTCCCAAGATACAGAGAGTTAAACAGTAAAAACACATCTGAAAAGTTAAATGGAAGGTAAAAATCATGGTTCTGGCTGAAAGAGTGAGTAAGATAAAACCGTCGCCAACACTGGCAGTATCTGCCAAAGCAGATAAAATGAAGGCAGATGGCATCGATATTATAAGTTTTGGGGCAGGAGAGCCTGACTTCGACACGCCTCAAAACATTAAAGATGCAGCTATTAATGCCCTTAATGAGGGCTTTACCAAGTATACCGCTGTGGATGGAATTAAGGAATTGAAGGATGCTATAATCAATAAATTCCAAAGGCAAAATGGCCTAACTTATGAAAGAAAACAGATTATAGTTTCCTGTGGGGGGAAACACATTATCTATAATATCGCACAGGCCCTTTTCAATAACGGTGATGAAGTGATTATTCCATCTCCCTATTGGGTATCGTTTCCTGATATTGTTCTTTTGGCCGATGCAACTCCTGTAATTGTAACAACCCAGGAAAAGAATGAATTTAAGATACTGCCTAACGAATTAAGGGGAGCAGTCACTCCTAAAACCAAGGCAATCATATTAAATAGTCCTTCAAATCCTACCGGTACTGTGTATACGGCAGAGGAGCTTAGGAAGATAGCAGAAATTGTTGTAGAAAAGAAACTGATCGTAATATCGGACGAGATATACGAGGAATTCGTTTACGATGGTTTAACCTTTACCAGTATAGCCTCATTAGGAAAGGAGATAAAGGATTTAACCATTGTGGTAAATGGAGTCTCGAAGGCTTATTCTATGACGGGATGGAGAATAGGGTACGCAGGCGGGCCACAGGAAATAATCTCGGCAATGAGTAAGATTCAGAGTCAGAGCACCTCTAACCCCACATCCATAGCCCAGAAGGCCAGTGTAGAGGCATTAACTAACTCTCATGATGCTGTAAATACAATGGTGGAAGAGTTTAACAGAAGACGAAAATATATGGCTGAAAGGCTTAACTCCATAGACGGTATTTCCTGTTTAAACCCCATGGGGGCATTCTATGCCTTTCCCAGGGTTTCGCCCCTTTACGAAAAGAAGTTTAAGGGGAAGACAATACAAAACTCCACAGGTTTTGCTGATTTTCTCCTGGATGCTGCCAGGGTCGCTGTGGTACCAGGTTTGGCCTTTGGTGACGATAATCATATCAGACTCTCCTATGCCACTTCTTTCAAAAATATTTTAATGGGCATGGACAGGATTGAAGAGGCTATAAAACAATTGGAATAAAGTCTGGCATATACTTTTATCTTATTTTACCAAGTAAAAGTCAGCCATGAAGCAATCTATCAGTATATCTATGCCGAAGACACTGCTAATCGCAAAGAGTTATCCCGTTAGAAATGATATTTTTAACGGGATTTAAAACACCTAATGAAGTCGCCGCTTCTTGCGTTGCACTTCACGGTTGAATGTAGCAACGTAAAAACATGATTATAAGCGGATCCATTGGCCGACAGTATCTACGGCCCGGCCGCTGCCAAAATGTTTGGTAAAGATTTGAAAATAATAAAACTCTTCCTTGCTCCGGATCATGGGATAATCGACCCGGGCCGATTTAAACTCCCTGGTGTCAACGGCTTTTTCAAAGTATGACGGCAGCACATCGGCGGACCCGGAGCCTTGAGAAAATTCCTGTTTCACCCGCCTGGTGATGGCCTCCGGCAGATACTGTTCAAAGGCCTTTCTGAAGATCCATTTTTTGATTTCCCTCCGGTTTCTGTTTGTATTCCGAAGGAACAGCCAAAACGTAACGGAAGAGCTCCCCAGATATCAAGGGCGCGACGACACGCACAGAATTACAATGGTTCATCCGGTCCAATCTCAGGGAAGCGTTATTGTGTAAAAAACCGATGCATTCCATTTGACGACTAAACAATTCTTCAACCGGAAAATCTTTAAGGTAAATGTAGCCGCAAAAGATCTCGTCACCACCTTCCCCGGAAAGAAGAAGATCAATGCCTTGGTTACTTGCGTATTTGGAAATAAGATAGTTGGAGACTGAACTGCGGACCAGAGAAGGATCAAAAGACTCCAGGTAGTAGATGACCTCAGAAAGGACACTTAGAATCTCGTTGAGATCTACGATAAGCTCATGGTGATCTGAATTGATGTGGTCTGCCAGCAACCGGGCGTTTTTGATGTCTTCACTTTCGCCAACGCCCAAGGCAAAGGTTTTCAATCTGGCGTTGTTTCCGAATGTTTCTTTATAAAAATCGTTTGCCAAAAAGTTGATGACACTGCTGTCCATCCCTCCACTGAGCAAGCCGGCCGTCGGCACGCTAAAGTCCACCCGTGATCGCAAGCTTCGTTTGATGATGCTCCGGATATCTTCCAACATTTGATCAAGGTTTGTGTGCAGCACTTCCGGCGGGGTCTTGGGCAGTTCGGCAAAGCGGGTGAACCTGCCCTGACTGTCCATGTAATGCCCGGGCGAAAATTCATAGACGTCATCCGTGACCGCTGTCAGGCTTTTGAGTTCGGACGCAAGATAAAGCGTACCGTTTTTCCAACCGTAAAATAGGGTCTTGATGCCCAAAAGATCTCTGGCCGCAAACAGATCCTCACCATCGGAAATCACAAAAGCAAAAATTGAATCGTCAAGATAGTCCAGCATCCGGGGGCCGTATTCGTGATAAAGGCGCAGAAGCAGACGTTCTTCCCTGAAAGGACCGTCGGAAACATCCATGGGTTCGGCCCGCTCTTTCCAGTTTCCCATCTGGCCGTCGTAACAGATTTTAAGCTCAGGGCTTGCCGATAAAAAGGCCGGCACCTGAATCCGGCACTCTTGTGAAATGTTATCAATGCCGCCGTTGATGTCGCCTCTGAGGTAATTCTGCGCCATAATTACTCTTTTGTATTCATACTTTCCTGACAAATGCGGACCGCGATGGTTGATCTTACGAATCATTTTGTCCAGTTCCACTCGATCTTGATTGTTGAAAACCACACCAAAACCACTCATTCAGTGACCCTCATTTTCTTTTTGGCTTATTCTGAAACTATTGTAACTATTCAGTAAAATTATTTTACGTTCTTTGAAAAAAGTTCTTGACACGGTTTTTAGGCTAATTTTTGAAAATCAGGCGCATTTTAAAGCCTTGCCCATAACGCCGCACAAAGGCTCTACATTCCGTTTGATGCGCCT
>JACQWO010000011.1 GCA_016209225.1 Desulfobacterales bacterium | reverse complement strand
ACAACATACCAAAACGCCTTATTTATGAGGCATACAATCGGGTATGTGTATCGGGCTGAATGATAAGAGCCGGATGAAGCGAGAGTTTCACGTCCGGTTCTGTGAGAGCCTTAAGGGGCGGTTCCTTGGGGCTACTCGACCATTGCCAGTCGGTTATGCGGAGCATTGAGCCTATAGAAAAACCCTGGATTTCTCCAATAATTACTTTATTAGACGGCAGATTTATGGCACTATCACTGCAATAATATGAGGTCAAACCGTTTACCCTTTACACAAGGAGATTGCAGTGGCCTGGTATAAAGATTACTCCTGTTCCCAGGGAAAGCTCATCCCCATCTTTTTTGAGAGACAAATCCTCCCCAGTCACCTTTTCGTATTCCCTGAATCAAATTAACAGCCTGAAAAAGTCTAAGCTGATCGGAAAACTAATTCTCTGCCAAAAGCCAATTCAATATTAAACTTGACAAATGTTAACACACATGTTAACTTCCATTCAAGATGCGAGAAATACTTTTTTACGAAACAGCATCAGGTCAAAAGCCGATTGAAGATTTTCTCGACCAACTTTCTTCTAAACAGGCTCAAAAAGTTACCTGGGTTTTGAAGCTTGTTGAAGAACTTGACCGAGTGCCTTCAAACTACTTCAAAAAAATGGTTAATGCTGGGGAATTATGGGAGGTTAGAGCTGCTGTTGGTTCAAATATCTTTCGTTTAATCGGATTTTTTGACGGCCCAAATCTTGTTGTTTTGGCCCATGCATTCCGGAAGAAGACTCAAAAAACGCCGAAGCAGGCCATTAAAATTGCTGAAGAAAGGAAAAAAGACTATTTTAGGAGGAAATAATAATGAGCGATCTTCAAA
This sequence comes from Desulfobacterales bacterium, assembly GCA_016209225.1. Classification (GTDB taxonomy): domain Bacteria; phylum Desulfobacterota; class UBA8473; order UBA8473; family UBA8473; genus UBA8473. The sequence goes on along the minus strand of JACQWO010000011.1, from coordinate 3,915 downwards.
AATATATAAAAAACAGGAAGTCTCGTGATTCAAAGTTTGCCTTGGACTATGATACAGGTTACGAGCAGTTTAAAATTGGTGCACTCTTAAAAAAGGCACGTGAAGATGCTGGTTTTACCCAAGAGGACCTTGCGTCAAAATTGAATACTAAAAAATCAGCCATCTCTAGAATCGAAAATCATGCAGAGGATATCAAACTCTCTACTTTGAAAAAATTCGCAAATGCACTTGGTAAGGAGCTGCGTCTCGAAGTCGCGTAACTGCATCGAACAACGTATCGCACCATCATCCAGACAATCCCTTTATTTGTCTGGGAGATTTCTACACGAATCCGATAATGCCGTCAATAGAAAACAGACCCTCCCCTTTACTTGTCGAGGTTATTAATATCGTCCCGTCAAAATAAAGGGAGCCCAATAATACGGCTCGTACTTTCTTTTAATCATATCAACCTGAGCCTGTTTCAGAGAATGGGCTATCCCTTTGCCACCTTCAATCTGAGTATAGAAATCATCCATGAAATCGGCCGTTACTTTATCATCGATACTCCACAGAGTAGAAACAACTGAGGGACTGCCTGCGTATAAGAAAGATCTGTTTAGCCCTATTATCTCACTTCCAGTAGAAGATTTGCCCAAAGCAGTCTTACATGCGCTTAAAATAACTGCCCTCCCTTTAAAATGGAGTTTAAATATCTCTAAAGCTGAAAGCCTCCCATCATCTCCATTACCTGGCGCTAACAAAAGACTGGAATTAACAGGGTTTTCTTCTGTGAAATGACCATGGGTTGCAAAGTGGACAATATCATAGGAATTCAACAATTCCCTTGCCTTTGTCTCTGTGGCATCCAGTTTTAGAAATACACTGGCATTCTCTACCCTTTTTTGTATTCTTTCCACTTCTATTTCAGCATAAGGCAGGCTTAAACTCTCGTCTCCCAGAAAGGGATTTCCAAAGGCAAGGAGGGGCTTTAGCCCATTTTCCCCTTTTTTCTCCATGGTATACTTAAAAACCGTTGCACTGGGGATATAGAATATCGAGTAGTTCTCTACAAGGTACTTTCCATTATTACTCAGCGCTGCAATTGGCAGATAGTATAGAAAGTCATGTGGTATAAATCCTATCCTTCCTCTAGACACAAAAGGCATAATCGGTTTTAAAATTATATCATATATCCTCTGAGAAAGGCCTTCTGTTTTCTCCCTGTTTTTTGAAGAGATGGAAGAAATGAAGGAGGATACAAGGTTTCTAAGTTCATCGCTGGAGATCTTTACCCGCTCTAGATGAACCCTGTCTTTATCAACTGACCAGATGTAGAGCAGATCATCTGTTACAAAATAATCAACAAGTGTAGTGTCTTCATCCAGCATATTTTGTATCTCTGATGAACCCAAAGATTGAACAGAGATCATAGAAAAGAGTTCTTCATTTTTATTTTTTACCTTGATAACCAGATCCCTATAGCCACCTTCTGCCTTTATGAGCCTCGATGATATCTCCTTTATCTCTTCTTCGTTGTATGTCTTGACCAGTTGCCTCTTAATCTTCAGGATGTCTTTGCTGTATTCTTCTTCATTTTTTAAAAGTTCTTCCTCAGCCTTGTTTCTGCTAATATCCTTTCCAGCCAGAAGGTCTACCATAACCCTTGATTTGGCCCTTTCCGCCATCTCCATGGCTCCCTTGAAATCCCCTTCTCTAGATAGTATATAAATCAAAGACTCATAGATCACCTGTCGATTAAACAGATAGGTCTCCTTTAATTTGTCAATAATTAAGGTCGAACGCTGTTGTTCGATGATTGCCGCTGCTTCTTTCAGCACCTCAATGGCTTTTTGTGAATTACCAAACCCTAGAAAATATCTGGAAAGGATGTACTTTGCCCATATTTGATAAAAGGGAAGGTGGTATTTATCCCCCATCTCATTCAATCTCTCGGCGGCTTTTTTCCCATCATTGATGTTCTTCTCCAGGATATATACCTGATTGAGAAAGAGCAGGGTGTCCATTTCTCCAATGCGGAAGCTTGCCTTTCCTGCAAGTTCAGATGCCTTTTCTAAATAATTATGAGAATCCTTCCAGTTTCCTTTGATGCCATCGGCTAACCCAAGAAAGTTAAAAGCATTCGCTTCCATCATCTGAAACACATTCTCAGGGGTATAACTTCCTATTTTAGTTTTTCTTATCTCTCTGTTCATCACTAAGACCTGGTTTAAATGGGCTATCCCGTCATCTATATTTTTTGTCCTAATGGCGCTGTAGAAGGTCTGATCGAATTCCATCAATTTGTATTTCTTAGCCATATTGCTTACGTAATCTGCCAGTATAAGCGATATGCCGTACTCAAGTTCTGAGTCTCTCCTTATAACCCGTAGGTTAAACTCATCTTTGTAATTATGGTTTTCATCTATAGCCTGTTTAAAGTAACCTAATGCCATGGTATAATCACCATTCATCAGGAAGTAATGTCCGTAGTTGTGATTTACAAATATCTTCATTGGCGGGGTATTCCACTCTTTATCTTTCTCCTTAATAAGGTTAAAGGCATCCTGGATTCTGCCGAATTCATATAACGTGAATATCTTTCTGGAGGTTGCTGTTCCTTCACCATAAAGATTATTTCTTTTCCGAAACTCCTCTATGGCCCTATCAAAATAATGGATAGACCTTACTTCATCGCCAGTTGACTCGTAGTGAAGCCCAACACTCATAAATATGTAAGGGATACCCCAGTCAGAGGTTATACTGGCTCCCCTTAACTGAGCTACGTATTTTTGGGGCAGCTCGTTATCGTATGGGCCGTTCAACTCTATTTTGGCAAGCCATTTTGGCGGTGCCGGCATATGGGTACATGCCGATAATAGAATAATAAACATGCAGAGAATGGCATATGAACATTTCTCAAAAAAACATTTTCCCATAATTCCCTCCAGATATGTGTGCTATCCCTCTCATTTTTGCTTCGTTCAGAACCCCAGGAGCTAAAAGCATTATATTTGACCCCATACATCCCGTCCAGGCCGGCGCTCCCGCCAGGAGAGCCACCGCCAGAATCGAAATAATAAAAAGGCCTTTTGTCATGTTCACTTCACCACCCTGCCTTGTAAATTGGTAACATGGCCGTCAACTGGAGATCTCCGTTTGCGCGATCCGCTGCATGGCATGGTTACCCGCCTTATCGGTTTTTCAAATACTGTTTCAAGTCCCGATAGTAATTTTCATGGGGACCGATCATAATAAATTCCAAATCCTCACCAACTTTTCGATATACAAGCAGGTACTGCGTTGTTTTAAGCTTAAACTTGTAAACAAATACTCCTCGCAAGTCGCCTTTCTTTTCCTCCCCAACGCTCGGATCATCGGCAATGCTTCTTATTTCCCGATCCAAGGAGTCCTTCTTCGGCTTCGACATCTTCTTTACTTTTTTCTCAAACGACCTTGACTGGTAAATTCTCATAAGGCTCTATCCAAAAGTGTATTCGGTCTTCTCGCCCTGATCTAACTCGTCCAGCCCAATCAAGATTTCCTTAATGAGGTAATATGGTAAATCCGGATTCTCTTCGGCACATTTGCCCATGCGTGCCCAATGTTCAATCTGACCGGCCAAAGACCTGTGGTCAATCCGTCCATATTTTTTTGCCTCATCTACAAGTTCTTCGGATATTCTTACTGCTGTAGCCATAATTGTTCCTCCGGATATTTTTGTTGCAACATGCTATCATTATATATCTAAAGATTGCATAATGCAACTAAAAATTGCAATATCATTCTGGGGGTAACGAGACTGTCGAAAAACCACTTTGCGAGATGGTTCTCTTGCCGGCAAAGTTAACTCTGTCAAAAAATACAGGATTTCGACAGAAAACAGATATTGAAGCTATCCTCAATATCAGAAATAGGGGCACATAGTACAGCTTT
>JACQWO010000010.1 GCA_016209225.1 Desulfobacterales bacterium | reverse complement strand
ACAACATACCAAAACGCCTTATTTATGAGGCATACAATCGGGTATGTGTATCGGGCTGAATGATAAGAGCCGGATGAAGCGAGAGTTTCACGTCCGGTTCTGTGAGAGCCTTAAGGGGCGGTTCCTTGGGGCTACTCGACCGGGAGAACCAGGCACAGGAAGACGGATGTCCCTTCGGGACACCGCTCAGCGCCGCGTTAGCTTTAAAGAAAGGAGACAAAATGAATACAATTGAAATAAAGAAAATGAGTACAATAGAACGTCTTCAAGCCATGGAGTCCCTTTGGAATTCGCTTATGGATGAAGAACCCGAAATTGAGTCTCCCGAATGGCATCAGGACATCCTTGAAAAAAGAAAAAGAAAAATCGATAACGGTAAAGCTGAATTTATCTCTCTTGAAGAATTGAAGGCGAGTCGCAAATCATGAAGATGAGGGATGTCCTTACCTTAAAAGAAGTTGCCGATGACTTGAACGACGGAAAAGCTTTTTATGATCAAAAAGAAACGGGTGTTGGTGATTACTTTTGGGACAGTTTAGTTGCCGACATCGAATCCCTAATAATCTATGGTGGTATTCATAATAAAAGGCATGGTTTTTATCGAATGCTTGCCAAGCGATTTCCCTATGCCATCTACTACGAAATCAAAGATGAAATTGCTTACGTTATCGCAGTATTACCTATGCGGCGAGACCCTGCCTGGATCAGGAGAAAATTAAAAGAAAGAAGCTAACAAGGCGCTGCACCTGACCGCCAACGGTGTGTGGTTTTTCAAAGTTCTGTGCCCATACTGTTGGCGACAGGTGAGCTTGGTCGGTAACTTCCCCGCCAGAAAGGGGGTGTTACCGATGATTACCAAGGAGGGATTTATGGACATTATAGCCATGCACCGTTCAGGTCTAAGCGTACGGAACATTTCTCGTGCTCTGGGTATTCACAGGAAAACGGTAAAGAAACATATCGAGACCGATGCTTTTCCTCAGTACCACAAGCGTAAGAGGGGCATAAGCATCCTCGATCCCTACAAACAGATCATCAACGACTATCTGGATGAGGATGACTATCAGGGGACATGGATTTTTGATCGCCTCAAGCGAAGCGGATACACCGGCAGTTACGACACTCTCAAGCATTACGTTGCCGATATCAAAGAGCATAAGACCCGGTTGGCTTATATCCGTTTTGAGACGGAGCCGGGATTACAAGCCCAGGTTGACTGGGGTGATTTTCAGGTTCAGGAACCAGACGGAAGAACGACCACAGTTTATGCCTTTGCCCTGGTTCTTGGATATTCCCGATCCCTGTACGTCGAGTTTGTGGAGCGCTGCACACTGGATGTCTTCATGGATTGTCACATCAGGGCATTTTGTTATCTTCATGGCGTCTCCGCTGAGATTCTCTACGATAATATGAAAAACGTAGTCATCGGCCGAGCGGACAACGGCAGACCTTCTTTTAATATCGAGTTTCTCCATTTTGCCCATCATTATGGCTTTCAACCAAAGGCTGCTCCTCCCTATAGCCCATGGGTTAAAGGGAAAGTGGAGCGGCCGATGGACTACATTCGGGAACGTTTCTGGAGTGAATAACGGGGACGAATAACGGGGATCGAATAACGGAATAACGGGGACGGTTCTATTTAGTTGACGAAGGCGGTAACTGAGGGTACCTTAAAATATGCCGAGAACTGCAAGAGTAGCTCCTAAGGAACATGTCTGTCATGTACTGACACGAGGAAACAACCGTCAGGAACGAATTATAATATTTCTGAAAAGATAAAGCGGATGGGGCGACAAAGGGGATGGAGAAAAAAGTGAAGAAAATTGGCAGATTTCACGTTCTTACTGATACCACCCTCCAAACCCGTTACTCGCACGTAGAGCTTGCCGAGTTCGCCATTGCCGGAGGAGCTGATACAATCCAGTTTCGGCAGAAGGGTGGGACCACGAAGCAGATGATTCGTGTAGCTGAGCAGATACAGGCCATGTGCAAGCAGACTGGCGCGACCTTTATTGTTAATGATCGAGTGGATGTGGCGATAGCTTGCCATGCAGACGGCGTTCACCTCGGGCAGGGCGACTTTCCTATCCCCCTTGCCAGAAAGCTCCTAGGGGAGGATGCTATCATTGGCGGATCGGCAGGGAACCTGGAAGAGGCTCGGGCATGTTTTATAGAAGGTGCGGACTATGTCGGGTTCGGCCCTGTCTATCCGACGGCCTCCAAGGACGATGCAGGCCCTGCGAGCGGCCTTGCCCTCCTGAGCCAAATTGTGGAGACGATTCCTCTTCCCATCATCGCTATCGGCGGGATCACCAGGGGCAATGTATCTATGGTGCTTCATGCACGGGTACACGGTATTGCCGTGATCTCTGAAGTAAGTTGCCAAAATGACCCAAAGTCAGCAGCCAAAGCTCTCAAATGTTTAATGGAGTCTGACTGATATGCTTGAGAAGGTAAGTGACATCGGAGAATTCGGCCTTATTCGGAGAATCAATGATCTTGTGAATCGGGATGGCCCCCGGTCTGAGCGGCTAAGCCTTGGCATCGGAGATGATACGGCTTCCTTCCTTCCCAGACCGGGATATGAACTCCTGGTCACCTGTGATAGTATGGTAGAAGGCCGTCATTATCTGCCGCAGTATATCAGCTTCATGGACTTAGGTCGCCGTGCCATGACCTTAAACATCAGCGATATCGGAGCCATGGGTGGCACTCCTCTTTACGCTCTCATATCGCTTGGATTGCGGGCTGAGATGTTTGTCCTGGACGTGGAGGAGATGTACCGGGGGTTTATTGCCGAGTTAAACCCCTTTGGCGCTTCCATTATCGGAGGAAACCTTACCAGGTCGGGAAATGGGATGTTCATCGATATTACCCTATTAGGCGAAGTAGAGCAGGGAAAACCAGTTCGCCGCTCCGGGGCAAAGCCGGGAGACGCAATCCTGGTTACAGGTTACCCCGGCCAGGCCGCTGCCGGGTTCCAGCTACTACTTCAAACACCGAATGACGGTTCGTTGGCAAGGCATCCATTGGTCACTATCTACAACAGACCATCTCACAGGGCTCATTTGGGAAAGGCAATTGCACAAACCGGCTTTGCCATAGCCATGATAGATACGAGCGATGGATTTCTGGGAGATTTGGGGCATATCTGTGAAGAGAGCGGGGTAGGAGCAGAATTATTCAAAGACAAAATCCCCGTCAGCGAGGGCCTCTATGACGCTGCTCGCATACTCCACCGTGACCCCTACGACTTCTTTCTGGGGGAGAGCGATGATTACGAGTTGATCATTACCTGTCATCCACAGCATGTAGCCCTCCTCTGCTCTATTGCGGAAAAATGCTGTGCTGCCCCCTTGACGGAAGTGGGGATGATCACGGGTTCCGCTCCCGGGATTACATTACTCCTCCCTGATGGTGAGAGGCGTCCTGTTAAATCTCTCAGTTGGGATCATTTTCGTTCTGCAAATGACCCGGCAGAGTAAGGACTTGAGCGGAGAGCACAAAAGCTATTGATCCAAAAAAACAAACGAGGAGGTTAGGATGTTTAACCGAAACATGGCAAAGAAGGCTGCAGAAAACCTTAGAAGTATTCGTGAAAGAAAACCGCTCGTTCACAACATCACCAACTACGTCGTCATGAACTATACTGCAAATGCCCTGCTCGCCTGTGGTGCATCTCCGGTGATGGCTCATGCGGCTGAAGAGGTAGAGGAGATGGTCTCCTTTGCAGGAGCTTTGGTGCTCAATATCGGTACGTTAAGCCCTCCCTGGGTCCATGCAATGCTGAAGGCCGGGAAAAAGGCCAACGCACTGCATGTCCCTGTTATTCTTGATCCTGTTGGCGCAGGGGCCACATCCCTGCGCACAGATTCTGCCAAAAGACTGATTGAAGAGCTTTCGATCCAGGTGATTCGGGGAAACGCTTCGGAGATCCTCTCTCTGGGAGGAGAAAAATCGGAGGCTCGAATAAAGGGTGTTGATTCAGTCCACTCCGTGGATCAGGCAGCCGAGACGGCTATAGCCCTAGCCGTAGAACTTAGAACAACCCTTGCTATTACGGGGGCTGTGGATTTGATAACCGATGGTAAGCGTATCTGTCGCGTTATGAACGGACATGAGATGATGAGTCATGTCACGGGGACAGGCTGTACCGCCACGGCGATTATAGGTGCCTTCCTCGCTGTCGAACCCGACTCCATGGAAGCGGCTGCCACAGGTCTGTCCTATTTTGGACTGGCCGGAGAAAAGGCTGCCGAAAGGGCCTTTGGTCCCGGGACGTTTCAGGTTTCGCTCTTGGACGCTCTGTATGAGATGAAGGAAGATGATCTGATGGTAGGAGCCAAGATACAGATTTGAAAACATTTTCCGGCTCAAAACCGGCCACGAATTCTTAGTGTATGGTGGTGCGGATTTCGTGAAAGATATGGCTACGAACTATACGCGATACATCATGTTATTGAAGAGCGCCTTGACCTAAGCATTTTTGATGATCGGTATTGCAACGACAAAACGGGGCGCAAGACAATAGCGCCAAAGGTTTTGATAGAGTACTTAGGGACATTGTTTCTAATTAATAAATTACTTGGCAGGCAGGCGGTTTTTCTGTAGAATTGTATCATACCGCGGATTGGATATTCTCGCTGCTCTGCATCACATCATGGTGCGGGGGGTCAAGCCGACATATTTTAAGGACGCTTAGGGTCGCACTGTCAGTCCCTCATGCAGGACGTCATCTTTTTTGATATAACACGTCAAATTTTCCTTGCAAAAAGCCCTCCTTTACCGCATAATCTTACTGGTAAGATCAATTAAATTCTAGGAGTTGAAAATGACAGTGTCAGCAACTACGAAGATGTCCTCCAAAGGTCAGGTAGTTATACCGGAGGAAATACGTAATCGACTTGGTTTAAAGGCAGGCTCTCAATTCGTTGTGGTGGGTGAGAAGGATACGGTAATTTTCAAGGCTATTCTACCACCTTCGATGGAAGAATTCGATGATCTAATTGCCCAAGCCCGCTGCCAAGCCAGAAAGATTGGTATAACACGATCTGACGTTGCCGAGGCAATTGCCAGAGTCCGAGGGTATAAGTGAATATCGTACTCGACACCAATGTGTTTATATCAGGAGTTTTCTTCAGCGGACCCCCGTATCAGATTCTTAAGGCTTGGCGTGATGACAAGATTCAATTGGTTGTTTCTCTAGAAATCCTTGAGGAATACCAACGGGTCGGCAAAGTTTTGTCAGAGAAATTTCCAGGTGTTGATCTGGACCCAATCATTGATTTGCTCATCGTTAAGGCAGAATTGGTTATGGCGTCAAGCTTGCCTGAACAAATTTGTGAGGATTCTGACGATGACAGGTTTCTGGCTTGTGCCATTGCTGGTAAAACCAAACTGATTATTAGTGGAGATAAACATTTGTTGAGGGCATCTGGTTACCATAATATAGAGGTTGTAAGTCCTAGGAAATTCGTAGATGAATATGTTCTGTAGGAATAAAAAAGCTAACCCCCGCAAGGAAAGAAAGCAGACATACTTACAGAGATGGAAAACTATCATATGCACGATAACCTTGTAGTTCTGAATAATTTGAAGAAATACTTCTTTATTAAAGAGGGGTTTTTTTCTGGGAAAGAAACTGTAGTCAAGGCCGTTGATGGTGTGAACCTTAAGATCAAGAGAGGTGAAATCCTGGGATTAGTGGGAGAGAGTGGATGTGGAAAATCAACTGCGGGGAGGTTGCTGATCAAATTAGAAGAGCCTTCAGGAGGAGAGATTTACTTTGATGGTGAAGATATCACTGCCAGTAATGGAGAGAGAATGAGGAAATTGCGAAGAGAGATGCAAATAATCTTTCAGGACCCTTACTCCTCTCTGAATCCTCGTAAGACAGTGGGTAAGATTATTGAGGAGCCCTTTATTATTCACAAAATTGGAAATAGAAAGGAAAGAAAAGAAAGGGTTAAGTGTCTGCTGGAATTGGTAGGGCTGAGGCCGGAATATACAGATAGGTATCCCCATGAATTCAGCGGGGGGCAGAGACAGCGCATTGGGATAGCCAGGGCCCTTAGTTTAAACCCAAAGTTGATAATAGCCGATGAGCCGGTCTCTGCTCTGGATGTTTCTATTCAAGCGCAGGTGATCAATCTATTGCAGAAGCTCCAAGAGGATTTTAATCTGACTTACCTGTTTATTGCCCATGACCTGAGTGTAGTTGAATATGTGAGCGATAGGGTAGCAGTTATGTATTTGGGAAGGATAGTGGAGTTGTCAGATAGCCGCGAACTCTATAAAAATCCACAGCACCCCTATACAGAGGCGTTGTTATCCGCTGTGCCAGTCCCTGATCCTACCCTTAAGAAGAAGAGGATTATTTTGGAAGGCGATCCCCCAAGCCCGATAACTCCGCCCTCTGGCTGTCATTTTCATACCAGATGTCGTTATAAGACAGAGGTCTGTAGAGAGGAATATCCTGTTTTTAAAGAGGTAACCGCAGGGCACTTTGTTGCCTGTCACCTGAGAGTTTAAATCATCAACTCTTCCAATTGTCCTCTTTCAAGAGGCGATACTTGTAAGACCCCTGTCCTGCCGGATGGGTATTCTTTACAACTGACATTTATATTTTTTTCGTTCTTTGCCTTACTGTATCCTGCTGTTATACATGCGGGCAGCTCACTCAAATCATCTTCTAAATCTCCCCTAACGATGGTTATTGGCCCTGGAAAATCCAGAACCTTGTAAATAAGATCACCTTTCTTAGCAAAACTCAAGACCTTTTTGTTCTCCTTTTCGGTCCTCCCTACTATGGTCTTTACTTTGGGAGATAGGCGGAAGTGTCTTCCTACTTTCAAAAGATGGACGTCGTTCAGGGTAAAGTTTGGGTTATGATCCATTAGATCGCGCATTCTCCTGGCAAATCCGGGGTCGGTAAGTAAGCACCCACCGGCAGGGCACGGGTAATCATTTATTCCCAATTCCTTAGCCAGGGCAATCTGCGGCTTTCTAGATCGTCCTTGAATATCCAGCAGCTTCTCTCTGTCTACCAACCCCTCCTTTTCGGGTATGGTTGGTGGAAGCAACTTAGCGGAAAGGGGTCTCAGAATCAAACCATCCAGTCCTGAATCCCTTTCGATGATCCTCATGGCATCTCTCCTCTGAGACATTGGCCTTTCTCCCAATACCTCACCTGTTATCAAAAAAGACGCCCCTTGCTCTCTCATATACTCCCCGGCCTTTTTAAACGTTAATATACGACAGTCTAAACATGGGTTCATGTTCCTGCCATACCCGTGTTTGGGGTGTTTAACCAACTCTAAGATTTCCCTGGAGGTATTAATGACTTTGAGTTTAACCCCCAGCTTAACTGCTGCCTTTTTCCCTTCCATACAACCGCTATTGGATGATGTACAGGTGCAGAAAGGGGATATAAAATTTACCGCCTCGACCTCTATACCCAGATCCAAAACAAGTTTAAGTGCCAGTGTGCTATCCAACCCACCGGAGAGAAGGGCGATTGCCTTAGTCATTATATTCGATAAACCTTCCGCTAAATTCTTTCTTCAGTGTAAACGAATTATGAATACATACTTAGAAATTAACTTCAACAGCACGATAGGGACAGATAGGAATACATAACTCACAGGCTATACATTTTTCCTTTCTGAAAGATACTGACATATCCTTTCTGTTCACTACGAATGCTTCTGAAGGACATATAGATATGCAGGCAGTGCACTCCGTACAGCGGTCTTTATGCCACCTTATATCCTGAGTTAAGGGCTGAGTGTCTACCCCTATTTCTTTTAAGTAATTCATGCCTGATTCCATATCCTTTTTATTGCCACCAATCTCTATTACTAATCTGCCTTCTTCTTTTGGAGTCACGTTTGCCCGCAATATATTTACCATTAAATTGTGATCCTTAATCAGATGGTATGTAATTGGTTGATCAACTAACCTGCCTGGAAAGGTTAAAACTATTCTCTTTTTTGACATACCACACCTCCAATTTACCCTTTACTATCTAATCCTTTCTGAAGAATCTACTTCTTTTTAACCGGTTTTGATGGCATGGGCTTGAAGGCTATCCCGGATTCAACAGATGGTAAGGCTGCAACAGGCTCAGTCAATAGAAAATCGCCCCTTTTTATTAAACCCTTAAGTGTTTCAGCTATCTCTCTAGCCTTTGCATAACTGGATAGTCCAGCGGTCTTTACCTCTTTCCCCTTAACATTTATCTTCCCACTCTTTAGCTCGGCATAATTAACCTCCCCAAGGGTGTCCGGCTTTCTCTGAGGGTATGCATCACTGTAGTCTATAATCTGCGTAAAGATATCCTCATCTCTGACAGTAGTGTATTTGAGTATCTCTTCGTTGAGGATAGGAATTGGTATACCTATTCCTACCGTCAAGGTGACTCCATAGCCTGTAAAAGTAGTTCCTCTAAGCCAATTAGGACTCATTTGTTTGAGGTCGCCAATTACAGCAATGGTGCCTGCAGGGGCCCTTGGAACTCCATTCTCACTTCTTGCCACAGACGGATTGTGCTGGGTACCATTCCAGACTATGTAGCCTATCCCTCCTCCCATGAATATCCTGGTTCCAATGCCGATGGTTTTATAGTAAGGGTCATTTAAAAGAGGACTGAGTTGTCCTGCACTGCAATAATTAGCATTTCCCAATTTTGGCTGTAACGTTCCCATATAGGTATATATTACCCTATCTGAAAGGTTCACGGCAACGTTGTAGTTCTGATAGGAATTTCTTGGGTTGAACAGAACCGCTTCATTTATCTCCTTAATATTAATGGTGGTTTCGATACTCTTTCTGGGATAACAGTCTGTGCCGTAAGCGGTAGCTATAAGTTTGATATCCTTACCTGCCACCAATTCCTCTATTACATGTCCACCACCGTATTTGAACTCTCCAGGAAACACGGTGTTTCTTGGGTCATCATCTGGTATGGCTGTAGCTCCAAGATAGACATCTACGGCTGCTATACCGGTATAAACCGGCACATTATTCAAATAGGCCTTGCCCCCACCTATCTTTATCCTTGGTTTAGAATGTCCTAGATTAAAATATGCACTGGAACTGCACATAGGACCGAAGGTGCCGGTAGTAACTACATCTATCTCGCAAGCAGCCTTTTTTGTCCCTTTTTCTTTTACGATATCGATTATCTCTTCAGCAGTAACAACAACCGCCTTACCTTCCTTGATTTTTTCATTGATCTCAGAAATTGTCCTTGTCATAAATTACCTCCAAATTTAGGATAACCCCCTTTTTGTTTGTGGTGGGGATAATACCTGTCTGACCCCTTAATGGGGCACAACATTATCCATAACATAAGACCCACCACCTTTTTGTACTTTGCCCTAAAATTAGAGGACTGGATATCAAACGATTAGCTCTTGTTGACCCATTAAGCCACCTTGTTGGACGAAAAAAATGGTAACTACTCAGCCACCGATCTACTCTGATCATCACTGATATTTTTTCTTTTATTATCATATCTGCGTTCATCTGTGTGAATCTGTGGCTAAATAGTTACAAAAAATGAAGTTATACTGTATATCACAGTTGTTATTCTCATGTAAAGAAAAAATCCTGAATCAGGTTGCGGAAGAGAGAGTCTTTCGATTCACACTCTCAAAGACCATTCCGGCTGTCCCTATAATTCCTGCATCATCTTCAAGACTGGCCTGAATAATAACTTCCCCCTTTGCAGAAAGATTTAGCGCCCTTTTAAAAATCTCTTCCCTGGCAGGTTTTAATATGAGATCTCCAGCACCGGCAATTCTTCCTCCAATAACGAACCTATAAACGTTCAATATATTTATGAGACTTGAAACAGCTATACCTAAATATCTCCCTGCCTCCTCCATTATGTTAAGGGATAGTCCATCTCCTGCTACGGCTTCTTCAAAGACCATCTTGGATGTGATGAGGCTGAAATTTCCTTCTGCCCTGTTTATTAAAGAGGAGTTTATTCCCTTTTTTAATGCCATAATAGCCCTGTTGACTATCCCTGTTCCAGAGGAATAGCTCTCTAAACAACCGTATCTGCCACATTGACATTTAAGTCCAGAGGGTTCCACTATCATATGGCCTATCTCTCCTGCCGCACCATCTTCTCCTAACCATATCTTTTTATCCAATATCAGCCCTCCACCTACTCCAGTACCTAATGTAATACCTACCATACTGTTGTAACCCTTTCCGGCTCCTTTCCACCACTCACCATACGTAAAACCATTGGCATCATTTTGGATTAAGATTGAAGGGAAATGAGCTCTTTTCTCGATTTCCTTCTTCAATGCCACATCTTTCCAACCAGGCAAGTTTGGAGATTCTATGATTATTCCCCTCTTAATATCGAGAAATCCTGGGGCTCCTATACATATCCCTTTGACCTCTACGGAAAGTTGAGTTGATATTTCAATGGCCTCTCTTAATAGGTCTATTATGCGATTAATTACCCTATCTTTTCCCTCCTTAGCCAGGGTTGGCCTCTTCAGACTCTTAAGAATCCTACCCTTTTGGTCCACTATCCCTAACCTAAGATTAGTGCCCCCCAGATCCACGCCTATAGCGGCAGCTTTAATATTTGATTTGTTCATGAGACCTCTTATATCTAATGTAACTACTCAGGTTGTTTAGGCTAAAGGCTGTTGGTCGCGCATAATTTTCTCCTATAGGTTAACTGCCTACAGCCTATCCACCCGAGCAGTTACAATTCTATTCCATATATGGTTTAGGGTCAAGAACTTTGAATACCCTAAAACCCCACATTGCTTTCGATAGGAGGGGAGGGTAGAATTGTCTATATATCTTCTTTTGTAGTAACAAATCAGGCACAAAGCGGCAAAGGCATATAGGCACAAAGCAGAGCGAAGCAGGGTCGTTTCGTTGTTTTTTCCTACTTTGTGCCTTTGGTGCTCTGTGCCTTTGTGCCTACCTGAATAGTTACTTTTTATATACGGTAGCGATCAGTTTAATCATTTTTTTATTGACAAATTGAATTAAATAAGAACAGATACAATAAGTTGCATTGTAAGACAGCAGAAATTTTTATTGGAGTGAGCTTAGATGGATCAAAGTTTATCCCGTTGAAAAACGGGAAATGGATGCTGAAGCGAAAAGGTATACTTTTTCAAAGTCCTAAAACTATATTGAAGGAGGTAGATAGATATGTATTGTGGGTTTACTGAAGAGCAGGAGATGTGGAGGAAGACAGTTAACGATTTTATGGACAAGGAGGTAGGCAGGGAATACTGTCGGAAGGTTTATCAAGAGAGACAGTATCCGTATGAATTCTATGATAAGGTTGTAAAACAGGGTTGGCTAGGGTTGATGATCCCTGAAAAGTATGGAGGAGTGGAATCCGATGTGGTCATGTATACCATAATGAATGAAGCCCTGGCCAAGTTTGGGGTAGATATCGCCACCTCTGTAAGTGTAAGTGCTTTTTCAGCGATGAACATTGTCCATCATGGCACAGAAGAGCAGAAGGATCGATATCTCTCCCGGGTAGTAAAGGGTGAAATAAGGTTCTCAATCTCGATCACCGAACCGAATGCCGGTTCTGATGCAGCATCTCTTGCCACATCGGCAAGGCTTGATGGAGATCATTTCATTGTCAACGGTCAGAAGGTCTTTGCTTCCGCTGCCCATGCCAAAAACAACATTATGTGCATGGGGGTAAGGACAGACACATCCCTGCCGAAACACAAAGGGATATCCGTTTTACTGGTGCCGAATGACCTTCCGGGTCTTGAGATGAGGCGTCTTGACACACTTGCCAGGCGGGCGACCGGAACCAATGAGGTCTTTCTCGATAACGTAATGGTCCCGAAAGAGAATTTGCTCGGTGAGCTCAACGGTGGGTGGAAGATACTTACCGGCCATTTGGAGATAGAGAGGGCGGCTGTTGCAGGGATGAACGTTGGGAATGCGCAGACAGCGGTTGACGATGCCATACGGTATGCGAAAGAGAGGGAGCAATTTGGTAGACCGATAGGTCAATTTCAGGTCATAAAGCACATGCTTGCCCAGATGCAGTTAGAGGTGGATGCGGCAAGGCTTTTGACATACCGGGCTGCGGCGATGACGGACATGGGAATCCCTTGCAGGAAAGAGGTGTCTATGGCAAAGCTTTTTGCATCGGAGACCCTTTTCAAGGTAGCAACCCAGGGTATGCAGATTATGGGAGGCTATGGTACCATGCCGGAATACGATATGGAGAGGTACTTTAGGGAAGGTAAACAGGCAACCATCGGTGGCGGAACATCAGAGATACAGAGAGGTATTATCGCTAGAGAATTGGGGTTGTAGTGAAAAAGTTTATCCTGCCTGAAGATATGTATGTTTTTTAAAGAAAGGAGAAAGCATGATCTATAAGTACTTCGATGAGTTGGAAATAGGGGAGAAGACGGTATCAGAGAGGGCCAGGACTGTTACGGAAACAGATGTGGTATTTTTTTGCTACTTCACAGGGAACTGGTATGAACTCCACTCCAATGTGGAATATGCCAAAAAGACTCAATTTGGAGAGAGACTGGTGCAGGGTTCTCTGACCTTTGCTATTGCTGCCGGATTGCAGATGGTTAGACATGATGTGGTTATGGCGTTTTACGGTCTTGATAAGATGAGGTTTCCAGCACCTGTAAGGATTGGGGATACCCTGCGTGCAGAGGCAGAGGTAGTTGATAAAGAGGTGAAAGGGGAGGACCGTGGGGTTGTAACAATAAAACAGACCATCCACAATCAAAGGGATGAGACGGTAGCAATTATGTTTTGGAAGTTGTTGGTTAAGAGAAAAAAGTAAAAGGGGGAGAGATAGGCAGATACTTCTTTAGTTTTCTAGCAGTCTATATATAAGGGGGGATGTAAAATGAAAAAGGTGAGGATCGGGTCCGGTTCGGCGTATTGGGGTGACATGCTGGACCCTGCTGTTGAGTTGGTAAAAAATGGGGATATAGGCTACATTGGATTTGATCACCTTGCAGAACTGACAATGGCTTTATTGCAGAGGGCAAAGACCAAGGATCCTGCAACAGGATATATTCCCGATATAATCCCATGGATGAAGGCGATACTGCCTACCTGTGCCGAGAAGGGTATAACGGTGATTTCCAACGGTGGTGGCGCCAACCCCGAAGCGGGAGGAGATGAGGTTGTAAAGCTTGCAAAAGAGTTGAATTTAACAGGGTTAAAGGTAGGGGTAGTAGTTGGGGATGATATATTCGGCAAACTGGATGAGATGAGGGCCAAAGGTATAAAGTTTAAGAACATGGATACAGGGGAAGAGGACATTAACAGGATTCGGGACAAAATCGTGGCTGCTAACGCTTATATTGGCGCTGATTCCATCATAGAGGCTCTTCAGGAAGGGGCTAAAGTCATAGTCGCCGGTCGGGTCTCTGACAATGCCCTCTATGTAGGTCCGTTGATGTATGAGTTTGGCTGGAGTTTTAATAATCCGGATTGGGATTTGATCGGGGCTGCGATAACTGTAGGCCATATAATTGAGTGCGCAGAGTGCTGTACAGGTGGTATGTCCAATATGTGGAAGGTTGCCCCGAGGCTTTGGGATATTGGCTTTCCTATAGCAGAGGTATACGAAAACGGTGATGCGATTATAACCAAGACCCCGGACTCCGGTGGATTGGTCAATCAATGGACCATTAAGGAGCACCTGATCTACGAGGTACACGACCCGTCCAATTATCTTATGCCCGATGGGATAGCCGATTTTACTGCATTAAAGCTGGAAGAGATAGGGAAAGATCAGGTCAGAGTAACTAACATGAAGGGCAAACAGAGACCTTCCGAACTTAAGGTGTGCATTGGTTACAGAGATGGTTTTATCGGGGAAGGGCAGGTGTTTTTCCCGTGGCCTGATGCCTATGAAAAGGCAAAGAAGGGCGCCGAGACAGTGAGGGAAAGGCTCAAAAAGGTGAACCTTGATGCCGAGGAACTTCGAATAGACTATATCGGCGTCAATACGCTCCACGGAGAGGTAGCCCCGGAACCTACATCGGAACTAAACGAGGTGGGGTTGAGGGTCGTTGCCAAGACGAAGACGAAGGAGGAAGCAGAAAAAGTAAGAAGGGAGGTAACACATCTCTGGACAATAGGTTCAGTAGGGTCAAGCTTTGGGGTTCCCCTCCCTATTAGGCCGGTGGTTTCCCTCTGGCCTACCCTGGTACCAAGAGAAGAGGTTCCCACCAGGGCTATTATAAAGGAGGTCAGGTAAGAATGAAAAAGGTCAGATTAAAGGATTTAGCCTACGCCAGATCCGGCGACAAGGGTGATGTAAGTAACATCGGGTTGATGGCATTCAATAAGGAGAATTATGAAATAATTAAACGAGAGGTAACACCTGAAAAAGTAAAAGAACACTTTAAGGGGATGGTGAAGGGTGATGTGAAGATTTATGAGATGCCCAACCTCGATTCCCTGGAGATAGTTCTTTACAACGCCCTGGGTGGAGGTGCAACCCGGACCCTTCGCCTGGATCAGACAGGGAAGTCTATGGGACAGGCGCTTTTGTGGATGGAAGTGGAGGTTTAACTAATTGCCGCCCTAAACCCTAAAGAGTTGAGGCGATAACCTATTTGAAAGGAGGAGAGAAGAATGCCGTTTGAACTTTCGGAAGAAGAAAAGGCAATCCAAAAGACTGTTAGAGAATTTGCCAGAAAGGAGCTTGCCCCTTTCGTGGCCCAAATAGAAGAAGAGGACGAAATACCGCCCATCGTTTCTGAGAAGCTGAAAGAGCTTCGGATAACCGGTTTGCCCTTTGAGGAAAAGTATGGGGGGGTTGGCTCTACCTTTACCAGCTTTATCGTGGCAGTGGAAGAACTGGGCCAGGTATGTCCTTCTATAGCTAATCTTCCAATGGAGGGTGTTATGACCTCTCTTGCCTTGCGGCGTTTCGGGACAGAGGAGCAGAAAAAGAAGTATATGATACCTTTGGTAAAGGGAGAAAAGAAGGCATGCTGGGCATTTACAGAACCAGCTACAGGGTCTGACCCCAGAGCTTTTGAAACCAGGGCGGTATTGGATGGGGATGAATACGTATTAAACGGGACTAAAAGGTTTGCGTCAGGGGTTTTTACAGCCGATTTTGCGACTATCTTTGCAAAAACCAAAGGAGACAAGATAGGCGCCTTCATAGCTGAAGCCGGCGGGGAAGGGTTTATCCCTGGTAAGAGGGTCAGGCTTATGGGAATGAGGGGGTTGGCAACAGGTGACCTCATATTGGAAAATTTCCGTGTGCCCAAGAAAAATGTTTTAGGGAAGGATGACGAGGGATTTAAGGTTCTCTTGGAGATAGAGGCTGAGAGCAGGATCAGAAGTGCGGCATTGAGTGTAGGGATGGCTCAAGCAGCCCTGGATGAGGCGGTTGCCTATTCAAAACAGAGATACCAAAGAGGTCATCCTATCTCTGATTTTCTCTCCATAAAATGGCAGCTGGCAGAGATGGCAATGAAGGTAGAGGCGGCCAGGTATCTGGTTTACAGGTGTGCATACCAGAGAGACCAGGGTAAAAGCATAAGGAAGGACTCGGCCATAGCAAAGCTCTTCTGCTCCACCACAGCCAGAGAGGTAACCAGTATCTCTTTGCAGGTTCATGGGTGTTACGGATATACAAAGGAATTTAAGATAGAACGCCTGTACAGGGACGCTAAACTCAACGAAGTTGCAGGAGGAAATGCTGACATACAGAGTGTCATAATAGCCAATGAGCTGTTGCAATAGGAGGTGAAGATGCAATTTCAGGATATTGTCTATAAGAAGGAAGACAGTGTGGTTAGGATAACAATGAACAGACCCGACCGAAGAAACGCATTGAGCATAGATATGGGTAAGGAGATAAAGAGCGCCCTTGAAAAAGCCTCTCAAGACAATGAAGTAAGGGCGGTTGTTATCACCGGTGCTGGCTCTGCATTCTGTTCCGGCATAGACCTTCCCCAGGGAGAAAAGATAGTGGATCTGACCCCTGTAGAGATTAGAGAAGAGATATATGCGGTTTTTCAGGGAGTGATCAGAGCGATCGTTGAATTGCCGAAGCCAGTTATAGCATCGGTGAATGGACCGGCCATAGGGGCAGGGTTTGATCTGTGTCTGGCATGTGATATCAGGATAGCGGCGGAAGACGCAAAGTTCAGTGAGTTTTTCGTCAGGATAGGGACATTGCCGGGGATGGGAGGGATGTTTTTTCTTCCTCAACTGGTAGGCATAGGGAAAGCCAATGAGCTGGCCTTTACCGGCGATATAATAGACGGTGTAGAAGCAGAACGCATAGGTTTGGTAAACAAGGTAGTCCCGTCGGATCAGTTGGAAAAGGCGACTGGAGAATTTGCTAACAAGCTGGCCAGGGGGGCAACTAAGGCCATAGGCATGATAAAGATGGGGATCAGAAGGGGCATTGGGTCTAACCTTTCCTCTGAACTCGAATTCGCATCTTTTGCCCAGAGTGTCTGTATCAAAACAGATGATGCTAGGGAAGGCTTTAAAGCAGCTCTGGAAAAGATAAAGCCGGAATTCAAAGGAAGGTAAGAAAGGAGAATGGCTATGGGGTACGAAGATATAATATTCAGGAAAGAGAACAGAGTGGCTACCATAGTGCTCAACAGACCCGACAGTCTCAATGCCCTGGGTGGAAGTATGCGAGAGGATATAATCGATGCCATTCAAGACGTAAAAGGCGATAAGAACATAGGGGTGTTGGTTATAACCGGTGCAGGAAGGGCATTTTGTGCCGGCGGAAATATTAAAGAGATGGAGAAGATGAGTGTGGAGATACCTCTCGTAGAGAGAAGGGCATTTGTTCGTGGCGTCTCCCACAGGATAATAACCGAGATTAGAAATCTGGAAAAGCCTGTTATTGCTTCTATAAATGGTCACGCTATTGGGGCAGGGTGCAATATCGCCCTTGCTTGTGATATGAGGATTGCATCTGAGAAGGCTAAGATGGGAGTAGGTTTTATTAATATGGGATTGGTTTCTGACTACGGTGGCCTGTATTTCCTTCCGAAACTGGTAGGTGCAGCAAAGGCACTGGAACTCTATTTTACCGGAGATCTGATTGACGCGAAAGAGGCGGAAAGGATAGGGATAGTGAATAAGACTGTATCCCCTGAAGAACTGGAAAAGGCCACCTATGACCTGGCAGGGAAGATAGCGAAAAAAGCCCCCATAGCCCTGGGCATGATAAAGGAGATACTCTACAAAGGGCTCAACATGGATCTGGTGAGCGAGTTAGATTTAGAGGCAAATGCCCAGAGTATCTGTCTCAAAACAGAGGATCATAGAGAAGGAGTAAGAGCCTTTTTGGAAAAGAGAGAACCGATGTTCAAAGGGTTGTAACCAGTTCACTTAAATCTAGAGGAGCGAAACGATGCGATTTGAGATTACGGATGAACAGAAGATGCTGCTTGAAACCTTACGGAAAATAGCAAAGGACAAAGTAGCTCCCAGGGTAGAGGAGTTTGAGGAACAAGGCGAATTTCCCTGGGACATCTACGGGGTGCTGAGAGACTACCATCTGTTGGGGTTTGGTGTTCCAGAGGAGTATGGAGGCGGAGGGGCAGACCTTTTGACATGCTGTCTTGCGGCAGAGGAATTGGCAAAGACCAATTTGACTGTATCGTGCCTCTTCAATGACTTGAATGTAGACCCCCTTATAATTGCCGGGACACTGGAACAGAAGAAGAATTACCTCCCCAGAATAGTTAAAGGAGAACTGATTACTGCCTTTGCGTTGACGGAACCAGGCGCCGGGTCAGACTTGGGTTCTATCAGGACAAAAGCGGAGTTAAAAGGGGATACATACATAATAAACGGTTCAAAGTCCCTGATATCCCTTATTGATATAGCCGGTTTGTTTTTGGTATGCGCAATGACCGATCCTGAGGTGGGAAATAAGGGGCTCAGTTTTTTTATCATAGAGAAAGATACAAAGGGATTTTCTTTAGGAAAGTTCGAAAGAAAGATGGGTAATAATGCGATAAATGTGGGAGAATTACTTATTGATGGATGTAGTATCCCTAAAGAAAACCTTCTTGGAAAAGAAGGGGATGGTTTTCTTATTGCCGTGGAGTGCTTGGACAGGGCCAGGCCTCTGGTAGGGTCACAGGGCGTAGGTATCGCTCAGGGGGCTCTGGATTTCGCGTTGGATTATGCAAAGCAAAGAATTCAATTTGGGAGACCCATCGCTGAATTTCAGGCAATCCAGTTTATGCTGGCGGATATGGCCACAGAGATTGAGGCGGCCAGACAACTGGTCTATAAAGCCGCTATTATGATAGAGGAAAGGGATAAAGAAAGGACTAAATTTGCCTCTATGGCAAAGTACTTTGCTACAGATGTGGGGATGAAGGTTACCACGGATGCTGTGCAGATTCTGGGTGGATATGGGTATATGAAAGACTACCCTCTGGAACGTAAGATGAGAGAGGCAAAACTGCTCCAGATATATGAGGGTACCAACCAGATACAGAGGCTTGTGGTGGCAAAGATGTTGCTGGGGTGAACAAACTGCCCCTTTCCCGATTTTCGATTCCCATTTCCGATTTACGAGTGCATGGGGGTGAGGTATTTTGGATAAAGCATGGAATAGCAAGAACTGGTCCTGGTTAACCAGGAAAGCATAACCCCCCATTAACACTAAGAGTCTGGCCGGTAATCTGGTCAGAAGCCTCTGATGCCAAAAATAGAGCAGCTTCTGCAATATCATTTGCATTTATGGGGAATGGCTGTCTTTCCATAGCCCTTTGAAATATCTTTGCTGCAGGTCCACAGGAAAGCACAAGTTCTATGCCTGGTGTGTCCTTTGTTACTGTAGTTGAAATGGTATTAATCCTTATTCCCCACCTGGCAAACTCACTTGCCAGAACTTTTGTAGTCAAAACCAGGGCAGCTCCTGCTCCACCAGGCAGAGATTCTCCTGGGGTAGGCCAACGTCCTGCATCGGTTCCTATAAGTACGATTTTCCCTGATTTCCTTTCAATCATGTGATCCAGGACAGCTCTGACACAGTACAACCTGCTGAAATATTGACTGTTAATAAAGTCTATATAGGTGTCAGGGTCAACCTCCCTGAAGAAATTAGGGGCTGTGATGACATTTCCATGGCTGATAACCCCCCCGCTAACGACCAGTATATCTATCTTTTGCATCTTTTTCAAGACACGATCTACCATCTCTTTAACTTCATTATAGACAGTTATATCGGCTTTTTCAAAGATTGCATGCCTTCCCATATCCTTTATCTTATTTACTGTCTCCATGCCAGCATCTGGGGACCTGCCATTAATGACAACATCGGAACCATTCTCTGCAAATTTTAAAGCGATGGCTTTCCCTATCCCTTTACTAGAACCTGTAATCAAAGCTACCTTACTCTTTAAATTTGTTCCCATCTTCTACCTTCCTTTTCAATTAAAATCGTTTTCTATTTGACGGCTTCGTAAAAAGTCCATCTGCGGCGTTCCGCTGCATCCTCAGTCAAAAGTCCATCTGCGGCGTTCCGCTGCATCCTCAGTCATTGCGGCGTACAGGTAAGTACGCCTCATTCCTTCGGATTTGCGAGCCTTGCATCTGGAGCTTTTTACTGTGCCGTCTGATTGTTGACTTTTTACGACTTCATCCTATTTGGTCTATTAGTTTGATTACTTCATCTCGTTTTTCTTCCATAAGCTCTTTAGATTTGGCTTCCAGGTTGAGGCGTAATAAAGGTTCGGTATTAGAAGACCTCAAGTTGAACCTCCAATCAGTATATTCAATGGAGAGTCCATCTATATGCTCTATTGTAGCTCCTCTATATTCTTCCTCCATAATTTCCAGTATCCTTTGTGTATTTCTAGCCTCTCTATTTATCTCCCCGGAGACAAAGTACTTGTTTTTCAAAGGAGCTAGGAGTTCTGATAGTGTCTTTGCAGAGGCAGACAGAATTTCTAACATGACCATAAAAGGTATCATCCCGTTGTCGGCATAGAAGTTGTCCCGAAAGTAATAATGGCCGCTCATCTCCCCAGCGAATACTGCATCCTCACGTCTCATTCTGTCCTTAAAAAAAGCATGACCGCACTTGTTGATTATTGGGATGCCACCATTTTCTCTGACTGTATCAATATTGGCCCAGGTAAGCCTTGGATCGAAGATTATCTTGCCTCTCGGGTATCTCTTTAAGAAGATTTTGGCCAAAAGGGCAGTAATAAAATATCCCTGAATAAACTCCCCTGTCTCGTCAAAGAAAAAACAACGGTCAGCATCCGCATCCCAGGCAACACCAAAATCAGCGCCTGTTTCTTTTATTCTGCTGATAGTTTCTTGACGATTCTCCGGTATGAGAGGATCAGGACGCCCTTTGGGGAAGCTTCCATCAGGAGTAAAATTGATCCCGATTATATCCAGTGGCATATCACTGGTTAATTTCTTAGCGACCTCTCCAGCTAGACCAAAGTTGGCATTGGCTACAATCTTTAATGGTTTGATCTTACGAATATCAATAAAGGATAGGACATGATTTGAATAGTCTTCCATTATATCTTTTGTGATTATCTTGCCGGTTTTTTTCGCTATAGTCTTTTTAGATTTAAGGACGATCTCCAGGATATCCTTAAGACCTGTATCAGAAGAGATAGGGATTGCCTTTTCTCTTACCACCTTCATTCCATTGTACTGCACCGGGTTATGAGAAGCCGAAATGGTAATCCCACCATCAAATCCATATTTTGCTACAGAGAAGTAAAGCATGTCAGTGGAGATGGTGCCGATATCAATCACGTCAACCGTGGCATCGTTTATTCCCTGGGCTGCAGCTCGCCATAGCGATGGAGATGAAAGCCGGACATCCTTTCCCAGTACAACCTCTTTTGGTTTTACGAACTCTACATATGCCTGAGCGATTCTGTAGACTGTCTCCTCATTGATCTCTTCGGGATAGATTCCTCGAATGTCGTAGGCCTTGAAGATTCCTTGATTTATGTTAAGCATACATCTCTCCTTGTATCAGTGGATAAGGAAAAGGGAGTAGTTGAATTTTTGAGTTGATCCCTGAATGCTGACCGCTTACTTTTTATATAGAATGAACCTGTTCAGATACATGAAGGGAATATCAATAATCCCTACAAGCCATTTTATTACAATAAGCCCTATGATTATTGGTTTGACCGGTTGAATCCCCCAGAAAGCAATGGTCACAAACAGTATAGAGTCAACGATCATTGATGGCAATGAACTGAATGCATTTCTCATCCACAGATGTTTCCCCCTTGTAAATCGCTTAAACCAATCATAAATATAAGCATCAAGGTTTTCACTAACCAAAAAGGCGATCCAGGAGGCTAAAATTATTCTTGGAACCACACCAATGACCGAAGACAATGCCTTTTGATCGGTCCAGAAAGGTGCTGCAGGCAGGGAAAGTATTAACCATGAAAAGATAGCGACAGCAACGTGGGCAAAGAACGTGATAAATATCATTCGATGCGTCTCCCTTCTCCCAAATTTTTCGTTAACAATGTCAGTCAGAAGGAAGGTTACTGAAAAGATAAGCACTACTGCAGGCGCAAAGAAATCTGTAGAGCCTAAATGAAATGTCGCAATCTTTGAAGCAGCTAAATTGCTGAATATTGTAAAAACAGCAAACAGCACTATTAAGAAATCCGGCTGATTGTACCTTTTCGCATACCAGGAACCCATCAAGGTTAAAGCGCTAACCAGAATAATCCACATAAATATTATCGCCATAACATAGATACTCCCTTTCAACCATCCATTTCTTCAAAGAATATTTCACAACAGATATCGCCTGCTGTCATCAGTCTGCCGTGAGACACCTTGATCTCTGATAGGATATCATAGATTTTCTTTTCCCCCAGGTTTTTATGCATAGCTTTTACCAGATTTTTAAAATGTTAATATCAAAAGGTGGCTTTCAGATAATGGTTGCAGGCTAAAAGAAGTACGTGAGCAAATAACGTTTTCGGTGCAATGCGACGTGCGAAGCATGTCCGCATGCACCGTGTTATACGACGTCGGGCTTCTTATAGTTATCCCAACTGAGCTACTGGTATAGGTTCTGTTCTCACAGGAGCCCGTTTCCCCTCGGCAATTTCGTCAACTCTTTTCAATATTGTAGAATGATAATATCGGTAACCACATCTATCGCATATGCCGATGGGCACATTTTCAAGCATAACGAAGCCGTTTTTATGTTTGAAGACTTCTTTTTTTACCAGTCGCTCTTTAACTGTACCCGCACAATATTCGCAACTATATCCATACATTTCTTCTATCCTCCTGCTACGTGATAGTGTAAACCGTTATGATCAAAAAAATCCCCATTTCCTTAAATCGACCTACTACCCCTATGGGAGCAGAGTTATTTCTGCCCACTCCTTCTATAACATACTTGATGCCACGAAGATCATCTTTTTGTCTTCTTGTAATCCTGCCGTTTAGAAGAGCACTTTCTATGTCAAAAATTCCAAGTTCATCCTCTGCCATTTCTTCAACAGCATGATACGTAATGTCATAGTTGCCGGTTCTGATTGCATCCCGTATCTTATCGATTACCCGCCGAGGCACTTATGTTCTCCCATTATACTTTTCAATCACATTATAGCTGCTGTGGGCATTCTTTTTAGCGTAAGAATATGTCACGACATGGATTGGGTCAGAAAGATTCGAGACAATTCGGTCATAAACTTCGCGTACATAGCATCGATATTGCGCATCATGTTCAGGATCGTCCAGGCATACCACTCATTGTAGAGAATATCGAGAATACCTTTGACAGTATCTTTAGACAACTTTTCCACAACTAGTGGAGGAAAGATTCTCGCATAGAAAATGAACTGTGGTTGTTCGCGAGAGCCTTCATCCCACAGCGAAATTCGCGGCTGGACACAAGGTATGTTGAGTCTAACAATGTTGATCTTATACTCTTTTACTATTCTTTGAAAGTCGCACCACTTTCCTAGCCTTCTATCTCTCTTTCCATTCATGGGTTGTTCCATTTCAAATACGAGCCCCGTGCATCCACGGCGAAGCAACTCACGATTAAGGGCTTGTACGATCTTTCTTACGCCTTTGCTTCCAGCACTAGATTCCTCTGCCACCATATAGGAAATGAGCAGGAGGGATGCAGACGGATAGTAGTCACTACAGAAGAACGCACACACTTTACCCTGATATTTTGCTATGTAAAGATAGATTGAGAGTTGTGCGCTCCCTTCCTGTTTTTCATCTTGAACTTCCCGGAGCCACCTCCTTATGTCATCGCGGGAATCACGCACGTTTTCATCATCAATGCGCCGCTCATACAACTTGAATGCGTCTTCAAGATCACGGTCGTAAGGGTCTGTAATCCTTCTGTGGTGGAGTCTCGCTGACCATCTGTTATGAGCCCACTTTCCTGTTGCTGCAAGAACTGCCGCTACTCCCAAGAGTGCAGCTACTAACTCAACCGTTTCAGGTGTCATAGTTGTTTCCTCCTTGAGAAGCGGCTAATAGCTGCTGAGTTTTTATGCCCATTGCAGCCCGATACCCAAAATGTGAACGCCGTCTTCCTATTTACACATTCCTAAGGCTTATTAATGTATCCAATCCCTTTATCTATTGCCTCTTTCAATACCTGTAGGCGTTCAAGCGGAGCGACATTTTGGGTATCTTGTTTGTATCAGCACTCTAAGTGCGGATATCCTCCTAAATTTGGGGTTGTATCAGCACCTGGTGCGGATATTTTCATTCTGGCAGAATCGCTAGAAGAGTCCTTAACCAGACAAAAAATATCATCTCTCACCCCGTTTATTCAGATTTAATGTTTCAATCGGGCTAACTATCTTCCATAAACTTTTCGTGTTTACATGAGTATAAATTTGAAAGAAACTGTTATCATACCTGAAACATCCCTACCGACCGTCACTACCCTATAACCATCCGCCTTTCCCTTTATCCTGTGGAATATGTTTCTCAGTTTTACAGGGTGAACCTCTCTACTCGAGGAGGATAAGATGTAAATTAGATGAGGTTTGTATGGCTTGATTATTGATGAAAACCCTAGTGGTGTCAAGGATTTTCTCATATATATCCCTCTCTGCCCCACGATGAACTAAGGAGAATAGAGGGAGTTTTTCATTTTTTAGGACAGACTAAAGCAGTAAAGTGAGGGGAATCTTTTTTACGCTTATATTTTTCAAGGTTTTTGTACATTTTAAGTACCACATCTAGACATAAATTCCAATTTAATACAAGATATTGAGTTAAGCCAATAATGATTGTTATCCTGATAAAAAATAAAAAAATATTTTAATTTTTTCTTGACATTAAGAATGCAAGGATATATATTCATCCCACAAAGTGGTATAAAGTGGTATTGTATGGTAAGTATGGGCACAGGGGGGATGGATCGTCATGTTTCGTGGTAGATACGAACATACTATAGATTCAAAAGGCAGGGTGAGCCTTCCGGTAAAATTTAGGGAAGTCCTAAACGAGAGATACGATGATAGGTTGGTGATTACGAACTTCGACGGCTGTCTGGTAGCCTATCCCTTCGATGAATGGCGACTCTTAGAAGAGAAGGTTAGTTCTATGTCAATAGTAAAAAAGGATGTTAAGTCCTTTCAACGCTTCTTTATCTCTGGAGCAACAGAATGTACCATAGATAAACAGGGGAGGATACTCCTGCCCCCCACTTTGAGGGTGTATGCCAAATTGGAGAAAGATATTGTTTTTGCAGGGATGACAAAGAAGATCGAGATCTGGAGTAAGGAAAAATGGGAACAGGAGATTGCTAAGGCTAAAGAAAACTTTGACGAGATCAGTGATGCCTTGGGGGAATTGGGTTTATAGTCTGCCGGCAGGAGAATGACTTGTGTTAACCCAAAGATATATCAATGACATTTTAATCATCGATGTTAATGGAGATGTTGACATTGAAAAGATGGAAGAAATAAAGAATATTATTTCATCCCTTATGGATAAGGATAGGCACAAGGTAGTACTTGATTTAAAAAATACTAAACATATCAATTATTTGACTATTGACATCCTTGTGGAAAGACTGCAAAGATTAAGACAGTATCACGGTGATTTAAAATTAGTTGGAGTAAGTGATTATTTGAGGAATATTTTCAAGGTGGCAGGTGCTGATAACGAATTTAATAGTTATGATTCCGTAGAGAATGCGGTAAAGAGCTTTGGTAAAGAGGAGTAATATTGAACATCTTCCAGTGATGGTAAAAGAAGCAGTGGAATACCTGAACTGCCATCAGGACGGGATTTATATAGATGGGACATTGGGCAGTGGAGGACATTCATTAGAGATATTAAAGTGTAGTTCACCAAATGGTAGATTGATTGGAATAGATTGGGATGAAGATGCAATTACAGTTGCCAAAAATAGATTAAATCATTTTCAAGATCGGGTAACGATAATCTATGATAATTTTAAAAACCTTGGAAACATTGTAAGAAAGCTGAAAGTACATGAGGTTGATGGAATATTACTTGATCTAGGGATATCTTCAATTCAACTAGAGAATGAAGATAGGGGTTTTAGCTTTAAACTTGAAGGGCCAATCGATATGCGCATGGACAAAAGCTCCATAATTAAGGCATTTGATTTGGTCAATTCCCTTTCCATACCTGAACTTGAACAGATATTGTGGAACTATGGTGAAGAACGTTTTACAAAAAGGATTGTAATATCTATTGCAGATTACAGAAAACGCAAGCCGATATCTACAACCGTAGAATTGGCAGATATTGTTAGCGCTGCAATTCCATCCAGATTTCGTCCTAAAAGAATTCATCCGGCAACTAAGACCTTCCAGGCTATTAGGATTGCTGTCAATGATGAATTTAGAAACCTTGAAACTGCTATTCAGGTAGGCATTGATCTTCTAAAAAAAGGGGGTAGGTTTTGTGTCATATCCTTTCACTCCCTTGAAGATAGGATTGTTAAACACTCCTTTAGATCACTCGAGAGAAGATGCATCTGCCCCCCTGATATGCCGGAATGTAATTGTCAAAAGGAGAGTAAGATCAAGGTGTTGACAAAGAAGCCAACCCTTCCATCGGAGGATGAGGTAAGGGAAAACCCCAGGTCGAGAAGCGCAAAGTTAAGGGTTGCTGAAAGGATATAACTTTTTATTTTAAGGAGGTTTTATGCAGGGCACAATTGCAGAGAGACTTATCTTCAATAAATTCGACAAGAGTATTTCAAAGAGGTTGTCTCCAGATGGGCGCATAAATACAAAAGATTCAAGTATGATTGGAATATCTCTTGTTGTCGCAGTAGTATTAATTTTTTCTTCTCTATTTTATGTATGGCCCCATGTCCAGATTGTCAACCTGGGCTATGAAATCAGTCAAGCAAACATAGAGAAAAACGAACTGCTCCAATTGAATAAGAAATTGAAATTAGAGATAGCTACTCTCACCTCGCCATACCATGTTGAAGATATAGCAAAGAGAGAGCTAAGACTGACATCTCCTAAAATAAACCAATTGGTTGTATTAAAATGAGGTTCATCTCCCAAAGAGTTGGTCGATGAGAAGGATTCAAGGGGTCAAGGGTTCGAGGATTCGAGCGAAATGCTTAAAAACTACAAAGAATTAAAGGTTTGGCAAAAGTCTTAAGGATAAGGGTTCAAGGAGTCAAGGAGTCAAGGACTCGAGTATTTAATGGTTAATAATATTCACTTGACCACTTGAATCCTCAAATCCTGTACCACTTTCTCCCAACTAATTCGGAGAAGAACCTAAAATGATTGATAAGTCAAGGAAATGGTTGAAATTTAGGATATTTATTGTTTTCGTAGTTTTTATTATGATGACTGTTGCAATCTCAGCCAGGGCTTATCAACTCCAGATACTGAAAAATCAAAGGCTTAGTCAGCTGGCTGAAAGACAGTATCGGAGAGTTATATCTGTAGTCCCCAAAAGAGGGGTCATATATGATCGCAATAGAGAAGAAATGGCAATAAGTATCGACGTAGATTCTATATACGCTGAACCTATAAAGATAAGCGATGCATATAAAACTGCAAAAGAATTGTCACCAATTCTCAAAATGAGCGAAAAAGAGCTGGCAGAGAAGTTGGCTGTTAAAAGACCCTTTACCTGGGTCAGTAGAAGAGTGTCTCCAGACCAATCAATAAAGGTGAGGAACCTGAAGCTTAGTGGTGTCGATTTCATTAAAGAAGGCAGAAGATTTTATCCGAATCGTGAAACAGCCGGAAATATTATCGGATTTGCCGGATTGGATTCCAAGGGATTGGAAGGTCTGGAACTTCAGTATAACGATTATCTTAAAGGAGAGACCACGTACTCAATTGTAGAAAGGGATGCCTTGGGAAGGATAATGAGTCATGGTCTAAGGCAAAGGGAGGAACAAACGGGCAATGATTTAGTGCTTACTATAGACAAAACTATTCAGTATATAGCCGAAAAAGAACTAAAAGAGGCAGTTGACAAAGCCAAGGCTAAAAGCGGTGTTATTGTCGCTATGAACCCTAAAACTGGCGAGATACTGGCTATTGCCACTGAACCTCAGTTTAATCCAAACATCTTCTGGAAGTATCCCTCTTCTTCTTGGAGAAATAGAGCGGTTACTGACTGCTTTGAACCTGGATCAACCTTTAAGGTTTTTTTAGCAGCAGCAGCATTAGAAAAAGGCATTGTGTCCCAAAAAGACACCTTCTTTTGTGAAAACGGTTCATATAATGTGGCTAAAAGAACTATTCATGATACTCATTCCTATGGTTGGTTGAGTTTGCAGGACATAATAAAATTTTCCAGTAACATAGGTGCAGGCAAGATAGGGGAAAAACTTGGTAAGGAAAGATTATATGAATACGTAAGGAAATTTGGTTTTGGAGAAAGAACAGGTATCGACTTACCAGGGGAAACTCCGGGACAAGTTCGTCCGCCCAATGAGTGGTCACAGATTGCCGTTAATACAATTTCTTTCGGGCATGGCGTTTCAGTTTCTGCCATTCAATTAATTAGTGGGTTGTCTGCGATTGCTAATAAGGGGGATTTAATGAAACCATACATAGTAAAACAGATTGTTTCTCCCGAAGGTAAAATTATTAAAGAGTTTAGCCCTCAGGTAGTAAGGAGGGTCATTTCCGAAAAAACAGCCAGAGATGTTACATCTATCATGAAAACTACAGTACTCCAGGGTGGAACAGGCACCAAGGCCTCTACAGATGGGTATGAGGTCGCCGGCAAGACTGGCACAGCACAGAAGCCCAATCCATCTTCAGGTGGTTATTTTAAAGATAAGTATATAGCATTGTTTATGGGGTTCACCCCTGCTGATGATCCTAATGTGGCAATAGTAGTGTTAATTGATGAGCCCAAAGGGCTTTTTTATGGAGGTGATGTTGCTGCGCCGGTGTTTAAGAAAGTTGCGGAAGAAACTCTGCATTACATGGGGATACTTCCTACCAAGATTGTTGCCCAGGATAGTCCTACTCCTCCTAAAGCATTGAGTAAACCCAAGGGATCTGATGGGTTAAGAAAGGATGCAGACATTAAAGAGGAAGGAACGGTTAAATCTGAAAAGTTTGTTATGCCTGATTTTACCGGGATGAGTATTAGGCAGATACTTAGAATGATACACGATTCTAAAATAGATATCAGGATCATAGGAAGCGGCAGGGCAGTCGAACAGAGTTTAAGGCCAGGAAGCATAGTAAATGATGGGGAAAAGTGTTGGGTTAAATTCCAGCAGCCATCATAGTATCGTAAATCGTAAATCGTAAATCGTAAATCGTAAATCGCAAGTCGTAAACCATTCACGATTCACGATTCACGAGGCAGACAGATGAGACTGAATGATTTGATAGGGATTATAGAGGATAAAGAGGTCATAGGAGAGAGATCATTGGAGGTGGCTGGTATCTCCTATAATTCTAAAAAGATAGACAAAAATTTTTTATTTGTAGCGATAAAGGGAGCCAAGTTTGACGGTCATAACTTTGTTAAGGAGGCTATTGATAAAGGTGCCAGTGCGGTTGTGGTTGAGCAGATACAAGAGGATATAAAAGATGCCACAATTATTTTGGTCCCTGATTCTCGAGTGGCGCTGGCACAGATTGCCGCTCGGTTTTATGGATATCCATCTTCGAAACTCACCCTGATTGGCATTACCGGCACCAACGGGAAGACCACTACTTCCTATCTTGTTGGATCCATATTCAAAGAGGCAGGTTTTAAAACAGGGATCACGGGGACAATAAATTACTGTTACGGGGGTAAGTCAATTCCAGCATCTATGACTACACCAGAATCCCTTGATCTCCAAAGGATGTTGGCTGAAATGGTGGAAGATGGGGTTACCCATGTTGTTATGGAGGTATCTTCCCACGCATTGGATTTAGGTCGGGTAGAATCCATCCAGTTTGATGCAGGTGTGTTTACCAACTTTACTCAAGACCATTTGGATTATCACCAAACCATGGAGCATTACTTTAGCAGCAAGGCTAAGCTATTCAACCATCTTCTGGTTGAAAGCAGCAAAAAAAAGGGTTCTTGTGCTGTAATAAATGCGGATGATCCCTTTGGTGAAAATCTTGCTTTAAACACCATACCAAATATCATCAGATACGGAGTTAAAAACAAATTTCAGGTTTTCCCAGAGCATATTAAGCTTGCTTTAGACGGGACAACTGCCAGGATAAACACCCCCAAGGGCAGTTTAAATATCAAGTCTCCCCTCATCGGAGAATTCAATCTCTACAACATCCTGGCTGCTGCAAGTGTGGCGATAAGCCAGGGTATTTCATTCCCGAATATAGAGAAGGGCATAGAAAGTCTGGATAGAGTCCCGGGCAGATTCGAGCGCATAGAAAACGGAGAAGGTATCAACATCATAGTTGATTATGCCCACACCAGTGACGCATTGGAAAGGACTCTGTCAACTATAAAAAGCCTTTCCAAAGGAAAGATAATCACGGTGTTTGGGTGCGGAGGAGATCGTGATAGGCTAAAGAGGCCCCTTATGGGGGCAGTGTCCGGCAAATACAGCGATTTGTCCATAATAACATCGGATAACCCTAGAACAGAAGATCCCAATACTATAATCGAGGGAATCGAAGAAGGAATCAAAAGATTGGGCATAAGAAAGTATTATGTGGATGATTTGACCGTAAATTCCTGTAAAAAAGGGTATGTGATCGTTGTTGACCGTCTTCGGGCAATAAGGCTCGCTATTGATATGGCAAAAAATCAAGATACGGTTTTAATTGCAGGTAAAGGGCATGAAGATTATCAGATTGTGGGAAACGAGAAGATACCTTTTGATGATCGGCAGGAAGCAAGAAAGGCAATAGCTGAGAGGGAAAAGAGGAGAGGCCTTCTAAATGTCTGAACTTAATTATAAATTCTCAGCTTCCGATGTTTTGAAAATCACTGGGGGGAGACTTCTTCACGGTTCTCTTTTTGTCCCCTTCAAAAATATCTCTACCGATTCTCGAACCATCAAACCGGAAGATCTCTTTATACCCCTAAAGGGTGAGCACTTTGATGGACACAGTTTTATCCCCCAGGTCTATAAGAAGGGTGCCAATGGTGTAATAGTAAAGAGAAACTCTTTAGAAGAGAAGGGATGGGACGGTGAATGGGCTGTTATAGAAGTTGACGACACATTAAGAGCCCTGGGTGATATTGCCCATTTTTGGAGGATGAAACACCCTATTCCGATTGTGGGTATTACCGGCAGCAACGGAAAGACTACCACCAAAGAGATGATCGGCAGTATACTGGAAATCACCTTCAACATATTGAAAACAGAGGGGAACTTCAACAATCTAATAGGTCTTCCCCTGACCCTGTTGAGACTCAGTAAGAAAGATGAGATAGCGGTTCTGGAGATGGGTACAAACGCCAGGGGAGAGATAAAGAGGTTGTCTGAGATTTCTGTGCCGGATGTAGCTGTTATAACCAATATCGGGCAGGCGCATCTTCAGGGGCTTTTGAGTGTGGAAGAGGTAAGAGAAGAAAAAGGAGAGCTCTTTAAAATTTTGAGAGAGGACAGCTTTGCCATAATCAATCAGGATGATCCCATGGTTCTTAAACTGGCTGCTGAATGTAGGTGTAGAAAGATTGGTTTCAGTATGCGCGAAGAGGCCGAGCTTATGGCAAAGGATGTGTCAATATCCGATTCGGGTAAAGTTAGCTTTAGTCTCGCTGCTGAGGATAAAGATGCTATTATCAATCTGCCGCTCTATGGGGTTTTCAATGTCTATAATGCATTGGCAGCAGCCGGGGTTGCCCAATCTCTGGGTGTGGGATTGGAGATTATTAAAGAAGGATTGGAAAGATTTAAACCTCTGCCTGGTCGGATGGAGATTATGGAATTAGATGGTTATACGATAATAAACGATACTTACAATGTAAACCCAAACTCTATGGGGCAAGCCCTCAAAACCCTGACAGGGTTCAAAGGGACGGGAAGAACAATAGCAGTTTTAGGAGACATGTTAGAGTTAGGCGAATTTAGTAAATCCGCTCATATTCAAATCGGCAGCATGGTTTCGGGGTTGGGGATCGATTATCTGTTTACATTGGGAAAGGATTCCGTAAATATTGCCCTGGCTGCCTCTGAGGGGGGGATGAATGAAGAAAACATTTATATGGAAAAGGAGCATCAAGATGTTACCGCAAAGCTAAGAGCCATCATCACTAAAGGAGATTGCATTTTAGTGAAAGGTTCTAGAAGTATGAAGATGGAATTGATTATAAAAGAGCTTACCAATCAGACATCAGACATCAGACATCAGACTTCAGACCGGAGGGGAGAAAGTGGCTAGAGACTACACAGAGATAAAGGGTATCCGTTCACAGTTTACGGTTTGCAGTTAACAGTTGGCAAAAATGCTTCAAGCTTTATATAATAACAGCGGGCTTAAGCCTGCTGTTGTAATTACCGTGAACGGTAAACTGAGAACCGTGAACGGTTACGGTTTAAAGGGCCATAGACCATGCTTTTTCACTTTCTGTATCCACTTCATACTACGTATGCCTTCCTGAATGTCTTCAAATACATTACCTTCAGAACTATCTATGCAGCTTTGACAGCCCTGATAATCAGTTTCTTTTTGGGGCCCTGGTTTATTAAGAAAGTCAGATCACTTAATATTGGCCAGCAGATTCGTGAGGATGGCCCTGCCTCCCATATTCAGAAACATGGTACTCCCACTATGGGGGGGGCGCTGATCCTTTTTTCCCTGACCGTATCTATTTTACTATGGGGGAACCTGACAAATTCCTATCTCTGGATAGCCATACTGAGCACTCTGGGATTTGGGATTGTTGGGGTAATCGATGATTATAAGAAACTGGCAAAGAGGAACTCCACCGGGCTGATGGCCAAGTATAAGATGGGAGGACAGATATTCATTGGTTTGCTTATAGGGTTGTCCCTTTACTTGTATCCTAACTTCAATACCTCTATTAGTGTTCCTTTTTTCAAAGGTATACATCCCGATTTAGGTATGTTTTATATTCCCTTCGTAATTTTTGTTGTGGTTGGCACTTCGAATGCAGTTAACCTGACAGATGGATTGGATGGCTTAGCCATAGGCCCTGTGATGATTGCAAGTGCTACTTACCTTTTCTTTTCTTACTTTGCAGGTCACATTAAGATCGCCAATTATTTACAGATACCCTATATAGCCGGCACCGGGGAGTTGTCAGTCTTTTGTGGCGCAATACTAGGTGCCGGCATGGGGTTCCTCTGGTATAACACCTATCCGGCGCAGATATTTATGGGAGACGTTGGCTCTCTTTCGTTAGGTGGGGCATTGGGGACAGTGGCAGTAATTACTAAGCAGGAGATGCTTCTGATTATTGTGGGTGGGCTATTTGTAATCGAGGCCCTTTCTGTAATATTTCAGGTTGGATCGTACAAGTTGAGAGGGAAACGTATATTTCGCATGGCCCCTCTCCATCATCATTTTGAG
Source organism: Desulfobacterales bacterium (assembly GCA_016209225.1). Taxonomy (GTDB): domain Bacteria; phylum Desulfobacterota; class UBA8473; order UBA8473; family UBA8473; genus UBA8473. The sequence goes on along the minus strand of JACQWO010000010.1, from coordinate 27,902 downwards.
CTGAAAGGTTGGGCAGAACCAAAGGTTATCGTAAGGTTTTGGATTATAGCAATCATACTTGCCCTTGTTGCAATAAGTACGTTGAAGTTAAGATAATCGTAACCGTTCACAGGTTCAAAGGTTCAGGGTTCAAAGGTTTGGGCAACAGCCCGAAGAAAAGCAACCCTGAACCCCGTGAACCCTGAACCCTGAACGGCTGATAGCTGAACACTTACGACAAAGGTTTAAGAGGAAAAAGGTGATTACAATAAAAGAGAAGAAATTTCTGGTAGTTGGTTTAGGGAAGAGTGGTGTAGCCTGCGCCCGTTTTTTGAAGGATAGGGGAGGGGTGGTAACAGCTACGGACGGGAAGTCAATCGATGATTTAGGTGAAGATGTTCAAAAACTCAAGGATTTAGGTATTAAGATAGAGGCAGGAGGACACAATATAGAGACCTTTTTAGACTGTGACCTCATCGTTTTAAGCCCCGGAGTTCCGATGTCTATCGAGCCGATCAAGGAGGCAAAAAAAAGAGGGATAGAGGTTATATCTGAAATAGAGCTGGCATATAATTTTATTAAAACTCCAATTGTCGCGATTACTGGAAGCAATGGGAAGACCACTACTACAACCCTGGTAGGTCAGATACTTAAAAGGGCACACAAAGAGGTCTTTGTTGGAGGCAACATCGGCAATCCACTAATAGAGTACATAGAACTTGGGAGGGAAGCAGAGTACGTAATTGCGGAGATTAGCAGTTTTCAGCTGGAAGGTATCAGGAGTTTCAGACCAAGGGTTGTTATAATGCTGAATATTTCTCCTGACCATTTAGATCGGTACCTTTCATATCAGGATTACATTGCAGCTAAGGCAAGGATATTCCTCAACCAAAGGGAAGGGGATTTCGCTGTTTTAAATGCCGATGATTCTTTGGTTTCAGAGATGACGAATTCATTCAAAGATGTAAGAAAGGTATATTTTAGCCAAAAAAAGAAGATCAATAAGGGAATCTACCTGGATGGAAATTCCATTGTCTCAGAAATCGGCGGGCAAAAACATTGTTACAGTACAGAGTTCTTCAAGATAAGAGGGGTGCATAATATTGACAACATTATGGCATCCATAGCTGCTGCAGAAATATGTGGATGCAACCCTGGGGATATCCAGGATGCTGTAAATAGTTTTAAGGGGCTTGAACACCGCCTGGAATTTGTAGAAGAGATCTCCGGAGTGAAATACTATAATGATTCCAAGGCAACCAATATTGGTGCAGTGGAGAAATCTTTAGAGAGTTTTGAGCAACCCATAATTCTTATCGCAGGGGGAAGAGACAAAGGGACAGGATATGAAAGCTTGAATGAGTTGGTCAAGGAAAGGGTTAAGAAACTAATACTGATAGGCGAAGCAAAGGAGATAATCCTGAAATCCTTAGGCTCTCTGACCCAATCCCTTAAAGCAGACACACTGGAAGAAGCTGTGGAATTGGCATGGTCGCAGTCTTCCCATGGAGATGTTGTCTTATTGTCTCCTGCCTGTTCAAGCTATGACATGTTTAATAACTATGAAGAAAGAGGGGAATCGTTTAAAGCAATTGTCAGGAAGCTAAAATCTAAGACAGATCAAATGGGATGAAGCCGTAAAAAGTCAAAAACCCTCTTTCTTGTCATTCCGGCTGAAGCCGGAATCCAGTAATTTCAAGCACTTCTAGACTCCGGCTTTCGCCGGAGTGACGGAATTAAGACTTTTTGCGAAGCCGTAAAATGGGGTAGGAAATAGATGAGAGGAAAGTCAGGGTTTGACTACATATTGCTCCTTTTCACTTTATTGCTGGTCGGGACTGGTATTGTTATGGTGTATAGCTCTAGTGCCATAATGGCATCAGGAAAGTTTAATGACGGATACTTTTTTTTAAAAAAACAGATTCTATTTGCAGTAGTTGGTATTTTAATGATGATTGGTGTGGCAAGAATAGATCATCAACTTTACAGGAAGATAGCATATCTAATTCTGGGGATGAGTTTACTCTCTTTGATTGCGGTATTAATACCAGGAATCGGAGTTAAAGTTGGGGGATCAACAAGGTGGTTGAAGATGGGCCCTTTTTCTATCCAGCCCTCTGAATTTGCCAAACTTGCCCTGATAATCTACCTGGCATCCTCTCTGGCAAATAAGGAGAAGAATATCAAAAAATTTTCCGTAGGGATTCTTCCCCACCTTATTGTTACCGGTATTATGCTCTGTTTAATCATTAAACAGCCCGACATGGGGACATCAATATGTATCGCTGCTATTATGTTTACATTGTTGTTTGCCGCAGGTGTACGATTGTCTCATCTTTCCCTGATATTATTGTCGGCTGCCCCTATCGTTTACTTTCTAATAGCAAATATAGCGTATCGTCGTGAAAGAATCCTGTCATTTCTAAATCCATGGGGGGATCCCTCTGATTCAGGGTTCCAGATTATCCAGTCTTTTTATGCCTTTGGTTCAGGGGGGGTATTTGGACGGGGTTTGGGGGAGGGAAAACAGAAGCTATTCTACCTTCCGGAGCCTCATACAGATTTTATCTTCTCCGTCATTGGTGAAGAGTTGGGATTAGTAGGGATACTTCTGATCCTGGCTGCTTTTTTCATATTTGTCTATCGAGGTATCAGTACAGCCATTCGCTCTTCAGATATGTTCAGCACTTATCTGGCTCTTGGCATAACTGTATTAATAGGGTTACAGGCAACCATACACATGGGGGTTACTGTAGGACTTCTGCCAACAAAGGGAATTCCTCTTCCCTTCATTAGCTATGGTGGATCGTCCTTGGTACTTAATCTGATAGGTTTGGGAATCTTATTAAACATATCCTCACAGATTAAAAAAGGATAGTAACTATTCAGCCACAGATTCACACAGATTCACCCTGTTGAATTTCCCGTAGGGAACCCTATTCAACAAGGTAAACGCAGATAGAATTACAACAGCAGGCTTAAGCCCGCTGTTATATGATAATAAAAGAAAAAATATCAGTGATGATCAGCGTAGATCGGTGGCTGAGTGGTTACAAAGGATAATTCGATGAGGGTTTTAGTTGCTGGAGGAGGTACGGGCGGTCATCTTTTCCCTGGTATAGCCTTAGCAGAGGAATTTAAGAGAAGAGACCCCGAAAGTATCTGCGTCTTTGTTGGGGCAAGAGGGGGCATAGAATCAAAGATTATCCCAAGGGAGGGTTTTGGACTCAGGAGTATAGATATTAAAGGGCTAAAGGGAAAGTCCTTCAAAGAAAAGGTGTGCAATCTGTTTCTTATCCCCCAAAGTATATATCAATCTATAGCTCTGATAAAAGAGTATAATCCGGAATTGGTTATTGGTATGGGGGGATATGCCTCGGCTCCAGTGGTCTTTGCAGCCTTATTAAGAGGAATTAAAAGAGTAATCTGTGAACAGAACACCATCCCTGGAATTACCAATAGGATTTTGGCCAGGTTTGTAAACAGTATATTCATTTCATTTTCAGAGACCAGGTATTTTTCATCGATGAAGAAAGCCCGATTCACCGGTAACCCCATAAGGAAGAAATTAATAGATGGTTCCTTAAAGGGTAAAGAACATAAAGGAAAGTTTACCCTGCTTATTTTGGGTGGAAGCCAGGGAGCACATTCGCTGAATGAAAAGATACTGGATGCTCTGGACTATCTTATACCTGTGAGGGAATCTTTAAATATTATACACCAGACGGGAGAAGTAGACTATCAATGGGTTTGTCAGGTATATAAAGAAAAAGGGTTTACTTCAGAGGTAATGGGATTCATCGATGATATGGCAGCAGTATATAGAGATGCCGACCTTGTTATATGCAGGGCGGGAGCTACTACTATTTCGGAGTTGACACTCTATGGTAAATCATCGGTATTAATCCCTTATCCTTTTGCAGCCGACAATCATCAAGAGATAAATGCAAGGGTATTACTGGATAAGGGGGCTGCTAAAATGGTCTTAAACGGAGATTTGACCGGGGAAAATCTGGCGGAGATGATAATTGATTTGACTGCTGATCCTATAGCTGTTTCCATGATGGGAGAGAATGCCCGCAAACTGGGTAAACCCGGTGCTGCCGAGGATATAGTTGACAGTTGTTATGAGCTTTTGGGTTCATAGCGACAACAGCGCACTTAAGTGCGCTGTTTAAAGGGACATTCCACTAGAAATTCAGGGACTTACATGTACAAAAAGATAAAACACATTCACTTTGTTGGAATCGGTGGTATCGGAATGAGCGGTATTGCCGAGGTCTTATTGAATTTGGGGTATAAGGTCAGTGGATCAGATGCTCAGGAGACCGAGATTACCAGACGACTGACTCGTCTGGGTGGTAATATTAGTTGTGGACACAGCAAAGACAACTTAAAGGATGTGGATGTAGTAGTAATATCTTCAGCTATAAGACCCGATAACCCTGAAGTAATCGAGGCCAATGAGCGCCTCATTCCTGTTATACCCAGGGCAGAGATGCTTGCAGAACTAATGAGAATGAAATATGGCATAGCTGTATCGGGCACTCATGGGAAAACCACTACTACCTCAATGATAGCAACGGTCCTGGCCCATGGAGGTATGGATCCTACAGTGATAATTGGAGGCAGGCTAAATAGCATAGGTACCAATGCGAAACTTGGGCAAGGGGAGTTTCTTGTGGCTGAGGCAGATGAGAGTGATGGTTCCTTTCTAAAACTTTCTCCGACTATTGCAGTAGTTACAAACATTGACCGGGAGCACATGGATCATTACACGGATATGGAAGAGGTAAAGAATGCCTACCTGGACTTTATAAATAAGATACCTTTTTATGGTTTGGCCATTGTATGCCTTGATCATGAAAATATTCAGAGTTTAATCCCGAAGATAAAAAAGAGATATGTAACCTATGGTCTTTCGAGCCAGGCAGATATTCAGGCAGTAGACTTGGTATTTACGGGAACCAAGACAACCTTTGAGGTTTTACAAGGCAGAGATAAACTAGGCAAGATTACACTTCAAATGCCGGGTGTTCACAATGTCTATAATTGCCTGGCTACTATTGCTGCTGCCCTTGAATTAGACCTTGATTTTAAGAGTATACAGGAAGGCATTAATGAATTTACCGGTATACAGCGGAGATTCCAGATAAAGGGAGAGCAGAACGGTATCCTGATTGTAGACGACTATGCCCACCATCCTGTGGAGATTAAGGCTGCCCTGAGTGCAGCAAAGACCGGATGGGGGAGGCGGATAGTTGCTGTCTTCCAGCCCCATAGATTCACTCGGACCCAGGACCTCTATAAAGATTTTCTAGTCGCCTTTTATCAGGCGGATGTATTGATAATTACTGATATATATCCTGCCGGTGAAGACCCCATACCCGGGGTTGATGCAAAGGCTCTATTCGAGGGAATTAGGGAGCATGGGCACAAGAATGTATCGTTCATTGCCGATAAGAACAGGATTGCTGCTCACCTGATGGATGTACTGAAAGAGGGCGACATCCTGATCACTCTTGGGGCAGGGGATGTATATAGAGTTGGACATGAATTGACAGAGAAGCTGTTGTCGGTTAACGGATAACGGTGAACAGTGAACGGTGAACGTAAGACATTGACATATTGGATGAGTAGAAGAGTAGAAGAGGAGCTAAGGAATATAGTAAAGGGAGACTTACTTATAAATCAGCCGATGAAGGAATACACATCTTTTAGAGTGGGTGGATTGGCGGATGTGATTGTCTTTCCTGAGTATATAGAATATCTAATAGGTACGATTAAATACCTGAGCAGAGAGCGTATACCGTATTTTATCCTGGGCAATGGAACAAACCTCTTAGTTAGGGATGGAGGGATCAGGGGTGTAGTAATAGATCTATCCCATGGCTTTAAAAGGGTTGAATTACTAAAAGAAGACAATTCCTCCTTAATCTTTGCTGAAGCCGGAGTGCCATTGGTCAGTTTGATCAAGTTTGCTATAGACCATAGCCTTTCCGGCCTCGAATTTGCGGCTGGGATACCCGGAACAGTAGGCGGTGGTCTTGTTATGAACGCAGGGGGCAGTCTGGGAGAGTTAAAGGACATAACCCAATCTGTCACCATATTGAACCCCAGAGGAGAGATCACTACAAAAAAACAGGAGGATTTGAGATTTTCATACAGAAACTTACAACTTCCCAGGAATAGTATCATCCTAAGTGCGGTCTTTAGATTAAAAATCGATAATCAGTTACACATTAGAGAAAGGGTACAAAAGATATTGGTTAAAAGGAAAGAAACACAACCCATGGACTTGCCGAATGCAGGCTCGATATTCAAAAATCCTGAGGGTGTCTCAGCCGGCAAGCTGATTGATGAGGCCGGACTTAAAGGAATCCGAATAGGAGGTGACAGGGTTTCGGAACTCAATGCAAATTTCATCTTGAACCCGGGAAATGCTGCTGCTCAGGACATACTGAGTTTAATAGAAAAAATCCAACAAAAGGTATATCAAAAAACAGGGTTCATGTTAGAACCGGAGATTAGAATTGTTGGCGAGAACTAGTCTATGAAGAATGAAAAAAAGATCGGTGTCTTGATGGGTGGATTATCAGCAGAACGGGATATCTCGCTTTTGAGTGGTAATGCTATACTTTCTGCCTTAAGAGAAAAAGGCTATAATGCATGTTCTATATATGTGGACAGGGATGTTCCTCAAAGGATAATTGAACAGGGGATTGATGTAGCCTTTATCGCACTCCATGGTCGATGGGGAGAGGATGGAACTATCCAGGGAATGCTGGAGATTATGGGAATTCCTTACACTGGGTCTCCTGTGCTGGCCAGTGCTTTGGCTATGAGTAAACCTATGACCAAAAAAGTTCTGAATTTCCATAAACTGCCGACTCCCGAGTTTCAGGTTTTAAATAAAGGGGATATGACAGAAGGCAAATTGAAGAAAAGAATAGAGTTAAAGTTCTCATTGGTTGTTAAACCTGTATCAGAGGGTTCGAGTGTTGGGGTAAGTATTGTTGAAAATGAAGAAGGATTGGCAGATGCCATCGAGGAAGCCGGCAAATGTACAGACCAGATAATGATCGAAGAGTTTATCCATGGTTCAGAGATTACGGTAGGGATTTTAAATGGATGCCCCCTTCCAGTTATTGAGATTGTTCCCAAAGGTGGATTATATGATTACAAATCAAAGTACACGAAAGGGATGACGGACTATATCTTACCTGCCAGGTTGACCGGAGAGCAGTTATTTAAAGTGCAGGATATTGCATTGAAGGCTTATCAGGCTATAGGCTGTCATGGAGTTGCCAGGGTAGATATGGTCCTCGATTTAAAGGGGAATCCCTACATCCTTGAAATTAATACCATCCCTGGCATGACCCATACCAGCTTGCTGCCGAAGGCTGCCGATTATGCCGGGTTAAGCTTTAATATTCTGGTGGAAGAGATACTAAAAAGTGCCAAACTGCATTTGTGAGTCATGAGTCGTAAATCGTAAATCGCAAGTCGTAAGTCGTAAACCATTCACGAATCACGATTCACGAAAAATGGGGAGGATAAGATGAAAGATTACAAAACCGGAAAGCTCAAAAATGGTAAACGTAGTGTCCGAGGAAAAAGGAAGATTAAGCTTAATTACACCAGGGTGCTTTTCAATTTGTTTAAAGGGGGCAGTTTTCTGTTGTCAATAGGTGTATTAGGGGTGCTGGTGTACGTTTTCTTTGGTTATCTCTATACATCCCCTTATTTTCGAGTTGAACGAATTGTTGTAAGTGGAGAGAATAGACTTTCTGAAATAGAGGTTTTGAACCTGGCAAGAATCGACAAGGGGAGTAATATACTTGAGATAGATCTTAAGAGAGTGAGCGATAGAATAGAACAACACCCGTGGATACAAAAGGCTTTTGTAAAGCGGGAATTGCCTCAAAGGATAATAATTGATGTCATGGAAAGGGTCCCTGTTGCCATGATTAACCTGGACCGATTATACCTGGTGGATAAAAAGGGTGTTATCTTTAAGGAAGTAGGTCCTGAAGATACTTTCGATGTTCCTGTTTTAACAGGGTTAGAGTCGGAATATTTAGCCTCCAATAAGAGTATTTCAAGGAATCTCATAGAGAAGGCCCTGACTATCATAGATGAATTGAACAAAAAAGGGACTTTGGGTGTGGATCAAATATCAGAGATCAATATGGACCCATATGCCGGGTTAACCATATTCACATTGGAAGATGGGACTCAGGTAAAATTAGGGTTTGGTGGTTATGAACAAAAGCTAAATCATCTTAAGAAGGTTGTGTCTGATCTACAGGAGAGATCTGAAAAGGCAGAATATATTAACCTAAACTATGGTGAAAAGGTTTATGTAAAGCTGGATAAAACAGATTTGCCAAAAACCTTAGTGGCTTTACACGATACGGCAAGGAGGTGAAAAATGTGGTTAAGAAACGTAATAACATAATAGTTGGTTTGGATATAGGTACTACAAAGATTTGTGCTATTGTGGGGGAAGTAAACGACGGAAGCGTTGACATTGTTGGGATTGGTTCTTGTCCCTCAGAAGGGCTTCGAAAAGGGGTGGTTGTAAATATTGAAAGTACGGTGAACTCCTTAAAGAAGGCAGTGGAAGAGGCGGAGTTAACGGCAGGTTTTGAGATTAGTTCTGTCTACACAGGGATTTCAGGCGCTCATGTAAAGGGATTTAATAGCCAGGGGATCATCCCAATTAAAGATCGAGAGGTTAGTGAAGGCGATGTAAGAAGGGTTATAGATGCAGCTAAAGCTGTGGCTATTCCTTCAGACAGGGAAGTCATTCATGTTTTGCCCCAGGAGTTTATTGTCGATGATCAGGATGGGATACAGGAACCTATTGGTATGATTGGTGTAAGATTGGAAACCAAGGTTCATATTGTAAGCGTGGCTGCAACTTATGCGCAGAATATTATAAAATGTGCCAACAGGACAGGGTTAAGTGTCTCTAATATCATCTTGGAGCAATTGGCATCAAGCGAGGCGCTCTTAAGTCCTGACGAAAAAGAATTAGGTGTTTTATTGATGGATATTGGCGGAGGTACTACGAATATTGCAATTTTCTCCAAAGGCAGCATTAAGCATACATCAGTGTTGCCATTGGGGGGGAATCATATTACCGGCGATATAGCAGTAGGGTTAAGGACTCCTATAATTGAGGCAGAAAAGATAAAAAAGAGATATGGATGTGCGTTCCCCTCAATAGTTGATCGGAGTGAGGCTATTGAAGTTCCCAGTGTGGGAGGGAGGGAACCGAGAGTCCTTCCACGGAGACAGTTATGTGAGATTATTGAACCTCGGGCAGAAGAGATTTTGTCATTGGTTAAAAGAGAGCTGGTTAAATCTAATTGTGAGGAATCAGTGGCTTCAGGTATAGTCATTACTGGCGGTACCGCACTGCTGGAAGGTCTGCCGGAGCTTGCAGAAAAGGTGTTTAACCTTGCAGTCAGGGTAGGTTACCCAACGGGGATAGGCGGGTTAAGTGACGTGGTCAATAACCCGATTTACAGTACCGGTGTCGGGTTGGTTCTATATGGCAGCAAAAACCATTACAGAGGAGAATCTCAGGATAAAAATGGGAATATGTTCAGCAGACTAACCAACCGGATGAAAAAATGGTTTGAAGAGGCATTTTAGATATTTGTGTATCTGTTCACAGTTTACGGTTTGCAGTTAACAGTTAGTAGAATACAAACCGTGAACCGTGAACCGTGAACGCTTACTAGATAAGGAGGTATTAACCATGGTGTTTGAAATTAGTGAAAACAGTAAACAGCCGGCTAATATTAAAGTTTTTGGGATTGGAGGCGGCGGATGTAATGCCGTAAACACTATGATCCTTTCAGAACTGGATGGAGTAGATTTTATTAGTGCCAATACGGATGCCCAGGCTTTAAGGGCTTCCAAAGCCCCATTGAAATTACAATTGGGGCAGAAGTTAACCAAAGGTTTAGGGGCTGGAGCAGATCCTGGGATTGGTAAGAATGCGGCTGAGGAAGATAGAAATCGGATAAGGGAGGCACTGACAAACTCGGATATGGTCTTTATTACTGCCGGCATGGGAGGTGGCACTGGAACCGGTGGAGCTCCTGTGGTGGCTGAAATTTCCAAAGAATTGGGAGCGCTTACAGTAGCTATAGTCACCAGGCCCTTTCTTTTTGAAGGCAGAAAGCGACAGAAGGCAGCGGAAGAAGGAATAATGGAATTGAAAAAGGCAGTGGATACCTTAATAATTATCCCTAACCAAAGACTCTTGTCAGTTACCGGCAAAAATACCCCTCTGCTTGAGACATTCAAGATGGCTGACGAGGTTTTGCTCCACGCGGTTAGAGGGATCTCTGATTTAATTATGGTCAATGGTTTAATCAATCTGGACTTTGCTGATGTAAGAACAATAATGTCTGAGAAGGGTATGGCGCTTATGGGAACAGGAACCTCTAATAGCGAAAATAGAGCCGTAGAGGCTGCCCAGCATGCCATATCCAGTCCGCTTTTGCAGGATGTAAGTATAAAAGGGGCTAAGGGGTTATTGATTAATATCACTGGAGGATCCAACTTAACCCTGTACGAGGTCAATGAAGCAGCCACATTAGTCCAGGAACAGTCTCATGAAGATGCGGATATAATCTTTGGAGCAGTAATAAATGATGCTATGAACGGTGAGCTTCGTGTTACTGTTATTGCTACTGGATTTAACAATGGCGCAGAAGATGTTAAATATGGCCCAATGGATGTTTCATCTCTGACAACACCTTTAAAAAAGATAAGAAAAGAAGACTATGATATGCCTGCCTATATAAGGAAAGATTGTGCAGATGGGGAAGTGATACGATTGGATAAAATACTTCCAGAGGATGACGACGGATACGATGTTCCGGCCTTCTTGAGAAGATAGGTCCAAAAAATAGGTATGGTTATGTCGTGGAGCTTGATTAATAATGCCAAAAAGACTCTTATTCAGGAAAGGGGAACTATTAAGAAAGCCCGGGGAGGTAGGATAAGAGTTGCAATAGCCTATCCCAACCTCTACTATATAGGGATGTCAAATCTGGGTTTTCATACCATCTATTATCTCCTGAACAGTTTACCAGACGTACTCTGTGAAAGGGTATTCCTTCCTAACAAAGATGAATGTCAGGCATATACCAGTACGAATACCGCTCTCTTTACACTGGAATCACAAAAGCCTCTCTACGAGTTTGACATCATTGCTTTTTCCGTTTCCTTTGAGAATGATTATATAAATATCCTAAAAATACTGGATATGGCTAAGATACCTCTGAAAAGAGGAGAGAGGAACAATAGTCATCCATTAATTATTGCAGGTGGTGTTGCATCCAGCATGAATCCGGAACCTGTTTCGGACTTCATAGATCTATTTGTGATTGGTGAAGGTGAAGAGGTCATTCCGGAACTCTTTGTCTCATACAAAAAAGGGATGGAAAACGGGTATAAGAAGGATGAAATCTTAGGGAACGTGGCTGATATAGTGGGGGTTTATGTGCCTGGATATTACACGGTGGATTACAAGAGCGACGGTACGGTCAGGGACTTTGAACCAAAGGGCAGGGTTTCCCGAAAGGTCAAGAGAAGATGGGTCAAAGATGTTGATAAGTTTAAAACCCATTCTATTGTTCTGACCCCGAACACGGAATTTAGTAATATGTTTTTGATAGAGATAAGCCGTGGATGCAAGTGGGGCTGCCGGTTTTGCGCTGCCGGTTTCATATATCGTCCTTACAGGAAGAGGGGGCTGGAAAACCTTAGGGAGACAGTTACCAAGGGTTTAAAGGATAAGGATAAAATTGGACTTGTAGGAGCAGCTGTTTCAGATTATCCTATGCTCCCTGAGCTGTGTGAGTTGATTCTGGCAAGGGGTGGAAAAGTCTCATTGGCTTCCTTAAGAGCGGACTCCCTTGACGATAGAGTTGTCAAATGTTTAAAGGCAAGTGGTCATAAAACCATCTCCCTTGCACCGGAAGTTGGTTCGGAAAGGTTATGTGGGGTTATAGGCAAGAAGATTACTGAAGAAGACATCCTGGGTGGAGCTGAGATGATAATAAGTAATGATATATTGAATCTTAAGCTCTATTTCCTGATAGGATTGCCTGCAGAAACCTTAGAAGATATTGAAGAGATTGTTCATCTCGTAAAAAAGGTAAAACATCGTATATTAGAGGCAAGCAAGGGTAAGAAACGACTGGGAAGGGTAACACTCAGCATCAACTCTTTTGTTCCAAAACCGGCCACGCCTTTTCAGTGGCATCCTTTCGATGATATAAAATTCCTGAATAACAAGCTGAAGGTTATAAGGAACGCGTTAAAGAAAGAAAGCAATATTAATGTTATTTCTGACCTGCCAAAATGGGGTTATGTCCAGTCTTTGCTGAGCAGAGGGGATAGAAGGGTAGGAAGAATCATCCTTGCTGCATATAGGTTCGGCGGAGATTGGAAAAAGGCGTTTCGAGAGACAGACATAAACCCCGACTTTTATGTGTATAGGCAGAGATATTTTGAGGAAATCTTTCCATGGGATTTTATAGACCATGGGATGAAAAAAGAACACCTATTTGCTGAGTATCAGAAGGCGATGGCATAGATATCCCCCCAATTACCACCTATTTATCTCCCCAAACAACTTATCAAATATCCCCATTTCTTCCTCAGTTAGCCGAACGCTGCAAATCAGCCGACGCTGTAAGCTGTCGGCTGATTTGGTTTGTTACCTGATGATGATCATAAATATTTAATGTTTAATTTCTTATTTATCTCATCAAGCTTTTTATCCAACGTCCACATCGGAACTTTTGTCAAGATGGCTGATGCTGACAAATGGGCATCTATAAAACCAAGTCCCTTCCCCATGAGATTATTCTTCTCTATAAATTGAAGGACTTCTTCATGCTCTGCTTGAATTACCATAGGAAGCAATTGAAGAAGCGCAAGAACTTTATGCCTGTTCTTAATATTGCCACAGGCAAGTTCACCGATAATGAATGGATGGAGCATCACGTCACCATCATTCAATAATCGTTCAAGCTCTTTGCTTCCTTCCCGAAGATGGGAAACCCACACGGAAGTATCTACAAGAACCACTTCTATTTCTCCGCCATCCTTCTGCGAGGTATCATCGTCAATTCCTTTTCAGTACCACCAAGTTGCGCAAGCCTCTTGCTACTCTCTCTCGCGATTAATGCCTCCAGGCCAAGTTTAACCAAAGTTGTTTTTTCTTTAATCCCTGTTAGCTTTGACGCTGTGTCGATTAACGTGGCTTCAATATTTAATGTTGTCCGCATAAAAAATCACCTCAAATTGATATGTATTAGTATGCACATATTATATGCTCTTTGTCAAGAATTTATTCAGATAATGCGGCAGTTGAGCAGTGCCCGAAGGGCACTGCTCAACTGCCGCATTATATAGTTCTGTATATCCCCAAATCCGTAGTGATACACAGAAGGATTACAAGTTATACAACCAGTCTTTTTAACGCTTCCAGGTACTTCTCCCTGGTCTTTTCTATTATATCTTCCGGCAATTCAGGGGGAGGGGGGGTCTTATCCCAATTTAGAGACAGCAGGTAGTCTCTCAGGAACTGTTTATCAAAACTCTTCTGAGCCCTGCCTGGTTCATACTCGTCCTTAGGCCAGAAACGGGAAGAATCCGGGGTGAGGAGTTCGTCTATTAACATCAATCCGTCATTGTAGATTCCAAATTCAAACTTGGTGTCTGCAATGATTATTCCTTTCTCTTCCGCTACCATACAACCTTTTTTATATATCTCCAGGCTTATCCCCGTTACCTCATCTGCAAGCTTATCCCCTATAATTTCCTTCATCTCTTGAATGGTTATATTCTCGTCATGGTGTCCCTTCTCTGCCTTGGTGGATGGGGTAAATATGGGTTCGTCCAGTTTGGAGGATTCCAGAAGACCGTGAGGAAGCTGCATACCACATACAGTACCTCCCTGCTTATACTCCTCCCATGCAGAACCTGCCAGATACCCACGTACCACGCACTCCACAGGCAAAGGCTTAGCCTTTTTCACGAGCATACTTCTGCCTACTAAAATATCTTTATATTGTCCACATTCTTGAGGGAAATCTCTAACATTGACAGATACCAAATGGTTAGGCACTATATCCTTCATAACTTCGAACCAGTATTCCGAAATCTGGGTTAGTGTTCTCCCTTTATCGGGTATGCCGTTCTGCATAATTACATCAAAGGCAGAAATCCTGTCCGTTGCCACTATCAATAGATGCTCCCCCAGATCATATATGTCTCTGACCTTCCCCCTTCCCAAAAGTTTGAGACCTTTCAAGTCCGTTTCAACTGTTACCTCTTTGGTCATCTAATAACCCCTTTCTTTTACGATTTCATCTTCTCCCTTTCAATCTGCGTTTACAATGCCAGTGACAAAAGGGAATCCACCACCCTTTCCAGGTGATGTACTGTATTGCATTCTCTGGCAAGATGGCAGTAGGGGAGGTATTTCTTCATCTCTGAATCGCCTATGCCCCAGAACGATCGCGGCTCGGAGTTTAGCCAGATAAGCCTCTTGCCCCTTTCCTGCATCGATTTCAGGATACCGGTTTGAGGGTCGCCGTAATTATTCCGTGCATCCCCTAGGATCAGTACCGTTGTCTTCTTGGTTATGAGGTGAGACCAGCTTTCCTCGAAATCACGAAATGCCTGCCCATAATCTGTTCTACCCAGCACGATACCCAGTCCTATGCCGCTTTGTAACTTTACTAAGGCATCTTCGACAGGGTATTCATCAAAAATATGACTTACCTCTATAAGATTAGAGCAGAAAATAAATGTCCGTATCCTGGCGAGTGATTTATTCAGGCTGTATAGAAACAATAATAGAAACCTTGCCACGGTTTCAACCGAACGGCTGACATCACATAAGGCTACAATATCCGGGCGGTCAACCTTCTTCTTTTTCCACTGGATATCAAAAAGAAGGCCTTGATAACTGATGTTGTTCCTTAGGGTTTTCCTGAAATCAAGCTGGCCTCTTTTCGAGGTTTTCCTTCTTCTTGAATGCAGATCGTTAAGACGTTTCACCATCTTCTGGATAATGGAATGCATACGGTGAAAATCTCGCTGCTCTAAATTGGATAGCTTGATACTTTTCAGGTAATCTTCAAGTAAGTTCTCTGTCACTGAAGGGGAGAACAAGGCAAATTGCTGCTCTACAAAGTCTTTTACGTTTTCAAAGAGGTAGTCTTTGCCCTTCTCCAGTTTCTCAGCCATTTGTTTGGAAGAAAGAGTATCCTTCTGAAAAAGACGTTTGATGTCTTGATTCAGTCCATTCAATCCTATATGACGTAGAATTCTATGGATGTAGAGCCCTTTCTGTGTAAAAAACTGTATCCCTGTGATACGGACTTCTCGTGCCGCCTCTCTTATTGAAGCAGCAAGCCCTCCAAGATTGCCGGAGAGGATCATCTGAGAAAGGGGAGAAATCTCTTCCATGACCTCTGGGGCAAGGCTCTCTGGGGAATCACCTATGTTTTCCGAGAAGGTGTCAAAGGAAAAAAATCTATAAAAGCACTCCTCAAAGATTTCCTTTTCGTGAAAGGATTTTGCCAGGACAGCAGATAGAGAATCTTTAAAAACTTCCCTGTCATGATAACCTGTCAGCTTCACGGTATTCATGGCATCAATAGTCTCTGGTATGGATATTCTGGCCCCGGAACTGCGAAGTGCCGAGATAAAATCTTTTAGAATTTGTTCCATTTTCTTAGATTGCAGCCTCTTTTATAGCCTTTCTGGTCATCTCATAGAGATGTTCTTCGGCTATCTTAATATCCCCTTCAAATTTCAGGATGATATGGAGGGTTTCGCTAATCAAATCCGCACTCAGTTTATCTGCATGCAGAAGGAGCAGTACTCTGGCCCAGTCAATAGTCTCGCTTATAGAAGGAATTTTCTTTATATCCAGTTCCCTAAGCTGTTGGATAAAGGAAACTAACTGGATTCTGAGCTTTTCTGAAATGCCGGGGACCCGAATACGGATGATCTCCCTTTCAAGCTTAGGGTCAGGGAGGGGGATATAGAGGTGTAGACAGCGCCGTTTCAGAGCCTCGCTCAATTCTCTGGTATTATTGCTTGTCAGGAACACGAACGGTTTGGTTTCTGCGTGAATGGTGTCAATCTCCGGAATAGACACCTGAAAGTCTGAAAGAATTTCCAGCAAAAAGGCCTCGAACTCGTGGTCTGATTTATCAATTTCATCTATCAACAGCACTGCCCCGTCTTTTTGTTGGAGTGCCTTTAATAGCGGTCTTGGCTCCAGGAAGGAAAGGGAAAAGAAGATGTCATTGTATTGATGGAGCTTGTCAATGGATGCTGAAAGCCCCTTTGCCCCCTTTAAGACATCATTCAGTTTATCCTTCAGCATCTGGGTGTAAAGTAACTGCTTTCCATATTTCCATTCGTAGAGCGCCTTCGATTCGTCAAGCCCTTCATAGCATTGCATACGGATTAAAGATACGCCGAGAAAGGCTGCCGCAGTTTTAGCCAGTTCGGTTTTGCCGACGCCGGCCGGCCCCTCCACAAGGATAGGTTTCTCTAAGTGGTACGCAAGATATACGGTGGTGGCAATCTTTTTGCTGCAAATGTACTCTGCATTTTTAAGGCCTAGTTGAACATTTTCGATAGAGGCAAATTTTTTATCATGGATCAAATTCATCAGATTCCTTTCTGGAGAGGAGTTTTTCGGGATACTACCCTTTTACTATCTTATGCTTGATCATGTTCTTTCCGTTTTGCTTGGCAGAATACATTGTATTATCCGCCTCTTTGATTAAATCATCGATGCTATCGGGTGAACAATTGAATGTAACGAGACCGATACTGCATGTCACAGGCCATTCATTCTCCTGCATAAGATGCAAAATTTTTTTTTGTATTTTATTCGTAACTAAATATGCCGATTCGGCTTCTGTATCTGACATCAGGATAACAAATTCATCTCCTCCTAATCTGGCGGTTAGATCTGTTTCACGGGTGGTATCCTTAATAGTTTCAGCTACAAAACGTAACAGAGTATCTCCTACGCTGTGACCAAAATGATCATTTATATATTTAAAATTATCAATATCTACATATGCAATTGACAGGGGGTGTTTAAATCTGCGGGCCCTTTTTATTTCAATACGGGATAATTTTATAAAAGCTCGCCTGTTGGCTATCTGAGTCAGGGGGTCAATCATAGCCAGCTCTTTTTGTCTCTCAATTGCATTACTTAATTCTGACAGGATAAAAGTAATAACCAAAAAGACAATCAACCTGAATATCTCATTAAGATAGGGGATTAGTGGGTTTGAAAAAGTATGCAGCATCATCAAATCTGCAGTGAGCCATGATGAAGCGCTGGTAATAGATATAATTATTCCGGCCCATCTTCCAACATACAGAGTAACTATAAAAATGGGGATTAAATAAACTAGTGATAATGCCAATTCCGGGCCGGTTAGATAGCGTATAGCTCCAATTAGTATAGAAAGAGCAAACCCAAATGTGAGCAGCAATGATTTACGATACTTGCGAAAGTAGTTAATTGGTTTTATCATCAGCATCTTCCATTGGTGTTGATTTTACCTCTTTTCCCTGTTGGCACTATCATGGAATATCCTGGCTTCGGTGGCTTTTATTTTCAAAGATGGCTGAGTGGGTTGAAATAATATTTGAGTTTGAGTTAAAGTTTCTAGTTATCCTTGTCGATAGGTATATTGAATGCTTTGAGAAAGGGATACTTTTTCAAAAGAAACATAGTTTTAAAAGTCTCGTATTATAAATCTGCGGTGTTGGTGATAAGTTAAAACTTCATTAGGGCTAACAAATAATTATCTCAAACCCGTAAACTAATTGCAGGTAATGAAAAGAGAGCCTCTTAATATTTTGACTTACACGGCACCGCGGATTTTATGTTCCTTATTTACAATCCTAACTCTTTATCAATCTCCTGCATGGCCTTTAAACTCATATCTGCAAACTCCTCCAATGGGATATTGAGCTTCTCACACTCTCTGATAAGCTCCCTGTCAACACTCATGGCAAATTCTTTTTGCTTCATCCTTTTGAGTATGGATTTGATTTTAACGCCGGTTATCTGAAATTAGCATTCGATGCTATCTGACATTTGATAACCTTAAGGCATTAAGGATTACTAATAGACTTACGCCCATATCCCCGATGGCAACGGCCATCCAGAGTGTTACAAAACCGGGGAATACAAGAATGGCAAATAAGAGCTTGATTCCGATAGAGAGAACTATATTTTGTTTAACTATGCCCATTGTTTTTTTACCTAAAGACAAGAGATAAGGAATTTTTGAGAGGTCGTCGTTCATCAATGCAATGTTTGCAACTTCTAGGGCAATATCAGAACCGGCAGCTCCCATTGCAATACCTACATGCGCTGTAGCTAATGCAGGGGCATCATTCACACCATCGCCTACCATTGCGACCCTTCCATCTTTCCCACCGATTTCTTTGATTATGGAAACCTTTTTATCTGGAAGAAGTTCTGCATAGTATTCATCTATACCGATTTTTGCCGCAACGGCTTTAGCTACCCTTTCATTGTCCCCGGTTATCATGACTATTCGTCTAACGCCCATCTGGCGAAGGCATTCAATCATGTACCTGCTGTTATCCCGAATTTTATCCGTTATCCCAATAACCCCAGCTACCTTGTTTTCTCTCCCAACGACAACTATGGTTTTTGCCTCATCTTCGAGTTTTGAAAGGGTTTCATCCAAACCTGATAATGCTTTTGTATCGAACAGCTCTTTGCTCCCCACCATATAGATTTCATTATTTATCCTTCCCTGGATTCCCTTACCGGATGTTACGATAAAGTCATCAACGCATTCCACAGAAACCCCCTCTTGTTCTGCCCGTTCGACTATTGCTTTGCCAAGTGGATGGGCTGAGAGGCATTCGAGGGATGATGCGATAGAGAGGATCTCTTCTCGGGAATAGCTATTAAACGGGATAATATCCGTTACCAGTGGTTTGCCTTCGGTGAGGGTGCCGGTCTTGTCAAATGCAAAGGTGTCGACCTTTGCCAATTTTTCAATGAAGACACCCCCCTTGAATAAGACCCCATTTTTTGCGCCACTTGTTATGCCGGAGGCTATGGAGATGGGGGTAGACAGAGCGAGGGCACATGGACAGGAGATAAGGAGCAAGAGGATCGCTTTGTAAAACCAGACATCAAAAGACTTGTGAAAAATCAGTATCGGGATAGCAGCAATGCATACCGCCATTCCAACAACAAAAGGTGTGTAGTATTTAGCAAATCGGTCTACAAACCGTTCTGTAGGGGATTTTTGTTCTTCTGCCGATTCCACCAGTTCAATGATCTTTGCCAGGGTGCTGTCCTTTGCCTCCTTTGCTGCCTTTACTTCTATGCGTCCTTCCTGGTTTATTGTGCCTGCAAATACAATATCTCCTATGCCTTTGTTGAGAGGCATAGATTCTCCGGTTATGGATGCCTGATTTACCGAGGACTCCCCTTTAACAATTACTCCATCGACACCTATCCTTTCTCCTGATTTTACAAGGATAATATCTCCAGCTCTTATTTCCTCTATGGGGGTTTCAGTAAATCTATCTCCCTTTTTGACTGAGGCGACTTTGGGTGTGAGGTTGACAAGCTCCCTCAATGACCGGCGGGATCGCTCCACTGAATAGTCTTCTAATAACTCTGCTATCGAAAATAAGAATAAAACTGCGGCACCTTCGGCAAAAGCGTCAATGAATATGGCCCCCAGTGCGCCAATAATCATAAGGGAATCTATTACAAAGGTTCTGCTATAGAGCGCCTTTATTGCTCTTTGGGCTACATAGTAACCTCCGAAAATTATGGCTACAGCATAGAAAGGCCCTGAGAGGAGTATATGGTGGTAGATAGTAAAAACGACAGGATCTGGAGTTAAGAAAGAGACAAAAAGGCCGGAAAATAAGGCAATCCCTGACACAAGCGCAAAGAGAAATTCATGATTTTTCAATGAAAATATATTCTCCTCTTTGAACTCCTTCTCAAGGATATCATATCCCAGGCTTTTTATCTTTGATTGGATCTCTTCTGATGATATCTTGTCTGAGTCGTATCTGACCCCCATTTTGCCTGTGCTAAAACCCAGTTTTATCCCGTGTATGCCATGGAGTGATGACATTGTTCTTTCAATCTTTTTTACACAATCAGCACAATGCAGGCCTTTTATTCTTAGTTCTTTCTCTTCTATCATGTCTTAATCCATAGAATGCTTATAACCCATCTTCAGGATTGATGGAATTTACAGTCCTAACTCCTTATCAATCCCCTGCATGGCTTTGAGGCTCAGCTCTGCAAACTCCTCCAATGGGATATTGAGCTTCTCACACTCTCTGATAAGCTCCCTATCAACACCCCTGGCAAATTCCTTTTGCTTCATCCTTTTGAGTATGGATTTGGTTTTAACGCTGGTGATCTTCTTATCAGGATAAACCAGGGTTGTAGCAACGATCAAACCGGTTATGCACTCGGCACAGGTTAGGGCGAAATCAAAGTCGGTCTCTCGTTGTATCCCCAATGCATCCCCATTGTGGGCCTTGATAGCCCGGATTATTTCGTGGGCAATACCTTTTTCCTCAAGTATCCTGGCTGTTTCCAATGCATGCCTGGAAGGTGTGTCTTTGGTCTCTTCGTAGTCTAAATCATGCAAGAGCCCTGCAATACCCCAAGCATCCGCATTATAACCTAGTTTTTCCGCTAATGCCCTCATAATAGCTTCTGTGGCCAATGAGTGTTTTTGTAGGTTGTCCTTCTTCAGGTATGTGCCCATAAGGGAAAGGGCGCCTTCTCTATCAATCATCACCTACCACCCTTACCTTTTCTGCTCTATAGTGATTGTTTCAATTTTATTTAGGTCTTTGTTTATAGTGAAATTTAATCCTTCCTTTTCGTATATTCTCTGTTCATACTTGTTACTCAAACTCTTAAAGGTACCCTGTCCGTAGATTTTATTGATATCTTCTGTTGAACTGTTTATCCTGATGCCTTTTTGCTGCACAGTAATGCCGGGATTTGTTACCACAATCCTGCTCAATACCTGTTTCTCGTTGAATATAAAAGTAACCCCCAGATCGGCATAATTCAACCAGTATTCTGTTTGGCTTCCAGTTTGAACGGTCTTTCCATCAGATGGCTTTCGCCCCATCTTTTTTATAACATCCGTTAGGGTATCCCCTAACTTTATGTTCCCGAGCCCGACCCCAGGTTTGATAACGGCGATCGACTTGTTCTCCAAAGGTTCCGCTCCATGGCACCATGTAATCGCAAAAAATGAGAGTATTACCGCAACCGAGATTATTCCCAATAGTCTCATCTCTGTTACTCCTTTCTTAAAGTATTGCTGATAATCTTTTTGATATCGTCCGGCAAATTGCTGATCTTCGTTTCTGCTTTCCGGAAACGAAACGGGTCTGTTTCCTGTGAGTTGCCGAGTATGTTGCGCAGAGAGATTTTATTGCCTCTTGAAATCTTCAGAAACTTGATGAGATCCCTTTCGATAAGGATTATTTTCACTGGAGGTGACAGGGATTGATTGTCAAAAAAAATCTCTCTGTCTGTTGTATGCCCCATGAGAAAGAAGAAAGCACCTTCGCCTTGCGTATCAATATCTCTTTTTAATTTGAGGAGTGATTCTATCTTTGTAGAATCTGAACAGTCGAAGCTTACCACCGGGAATATATCAATGTCGAATATATGGTTCCCATAACCTACAGGTATAGAGATAAAAAGGCTTATGAAGAATAGCAGCATTAAATAGTAGGAGCCGTATGACTTTTTTACACAGTCTTTAAATTTGACAGCAAGGTAGACAAATATTGCTGTTAATATAGGTATCGAAAGTATAAAAATGATGACTTTTTTAGTCTCTTTTATAGAATAAAAACTGTCAGGTATCTTGTCGAGTCTCAGGGTTATCAGTATTACCATCAGAATAAATATTATGATGGAGATTTTCTCTATTTTGACAAGCGCCGGGATGGAAAAAAAACGTGTGTATCTGTGCAGAAGATGTATTGTTACCCCTGTTATGGTGATGACACCGATCATGACGGCAAGGCAAAAGGGGTGACTTCCGTAGGTCCCGAACATGTCCCCCATGAACTTAAAGGTGGCTTCCTTATAAAATTCCTGCGGAAAGCTGGTCAGCCCGTAAAGTTTTATATTATTTATGAAGCTGAGAATTATCGTGTAACCAAGGAGAACAAACAGCGAGGCAAACCCGATAAGGGCGCTGATGATCTTGACAAGTACTGAAAAAAATTCCTTTAGTCCAAGGAATTCTTTCGAAGCCTGACCATCACTATTTGACTGCTCCGTCAACAACCCACCCGCTTTTGGATTTTTTGAATCACCCATTTTTTACCTCTTGTCAGGAAATTAATTCGTCAACTCAGCTTTTGAGAAGATATATGCACATTCACCGTAAATCCTCCAATAGCTTCTTGAACTCCTTAGAACCATTAAGAAGCTTAGCTCCAACAGTGCGCAGCCGGTCGACGGTCTTGGATGGCAGAGTGAAGGTGGTCGGCAGATTTTTGAAAAAAGCGCGCTCCTGTGGATCCTCCAACGAGTCGAAGGCAATCAAGACCGGATAAAAATCAACTTTGGCCAGCGGTCCTCCAGGGAGCTTTGCCTGCGGACAATTCGCTTTCAGAATATCCTCACAGTCCTTTCTCGCCTGTGCATCCTTTAACCACTGATCAAAGCTTTCCTTGAGAAGCTCAATGGTTTCAAAGGAGTAATTATCCATTGGCACGTTGAGGACGGTTGAAAGAACGTCTTTCACTCCTGGCGCACTTTCTTGCTTATCATATTTAGTATCAGGGTCAGTTCCGGCGTTGACGACGATGACTACAACCTTGCGGATTTTGTCCATGTTGATCATGCGGAGAAGGCTCCAGCCACCATCGGTTGAAGTAGCTGCATAATAGGGGCCGCGCAGGCCGATATTGTCGGCAATGCCGCCGTCGAGAAGATGGATAAATGGTCTTGCCGTTGAATCATGATACGAGCGTGCCTGGGTTGCCCTAGCATAGCGCCTCGTTGCAATGGCCCGGTCATTAAGCGCGTTGGATACCCACTCGGGTTCCTTGAAGCTGCACCCTCCAGCGTAGTTTTTCAGTGTGATCGGGCTCAACAGAACGGGGAATGCGGACGAAGCTGCCACCGCGCGAGAAACAGGGAAGTCAGTCAGGTTGGAGCAGAGAAGGTCGAACTGGTCCTGGGAGAATTCGAAACGTGCCCCCAGTGACATGTCGGTTGCGTTGATAATGATGAAAGGTCGTCTGCCGTTCTTGAGCAGTTCTTTGAAGGTATGATGGTCGAAAACATGGTCGTCGTAGTACTTCGCAGCCATGTCTATCCGGTCGAAGGTGGGTGAGGCAAGACGAAACCAGTTGATCGGATAAAACAATTGTTTCGTAAGTTCCCCCTGAATATCTTTTTTAAGAAACCGCGTTTCGAATTCGGTGAATACCCTGTCGCCGTAAAGCCCGTAGTAGGCTGAGGTAAAGCTGCCTCCCGAAACCGAGGATATGACATCAACTTCATCGAGCAGACGTAAGCTCTTTCCCTCCCATCTGATCTCGGAATTCTTGAGTTGTTCCAGAACCCCGTATGAGAGGGCAGCTGCCCGGGTCCCACCTCCGGAAAACGCCAGGATGACAAAGAGGCTATCCGAATTGCCCGGTGACGAGAGATTATTAAAGCGGTATCCCTTGTCCTTGTCGTAGTTATCCAGTCTTGCATTGACAGGGTAACGGGCACATCCGAAGCAAAATACTAGCAAGACCAAAAAAACCAGGCTTTTATATCTTTTCAAAGGTTACCTCCATCGGCTTTACAGATGTGGTTCCTGTAACTTGAAGCGTAATCGAGTCCGGTTTGTAGTTCTTCGGCTCCCCAAGGCTGAAAGTGTGAGTTCCTCCACCCACTCTCAGCGTTGTGTTCGTGAAGCCCGCCTCCTCACCGTCAATGAAAACTTTTTTTGATTCGGGATATTTTACCGTTACAAATTCCATGGGTTGTCTCCTTTTATAGGAATGGGTAAATGGAGGCGTAAACTTTCCTCAGTTTCCCCACCGAGTTTATGCCGTTGTTATCTGCTTCACTATCTTGGTTCGTACCTATAAATCTAATGCAAATAGTACTGCTCGGCGTACTTGTTCTTTTTTTTGCGGGGAAAGTGTTGTAATGAGTGAGCCTACTTTCCCTTTTGAGACTGTCTGGATATGATCAAAATTGATGGCGCAATTTCTCGGCATACCATCAAGTTTCGATAAGAATACTTCACTTGGTACGTCTCTGATTGTTGATGTGATCGGTGCAACAGTGACTTCTCCAAGGTATTCCAAAACGGAGTTGCGGGTTAGAATTAACACAGGACGTTTCTTGTCAGGAGCTTTGAATTTATACCACCTGATTTCCCCCCTCTTCATTCATCCCCCCAATTCTGCCCCTCTTCCCAAACACTGAATTCCGAGCTATTCACAGGGTGTAACTTATAGCCCTTACGGTGTTTCTCTTCGAGGAGACGAATGTTGAGAGAATTGATCGCATCTCGCAAAGCATCACGAGTGAAAGCAGATCTGGTCGTTTTGAGTTCTTTGACCACCTTGTCGACCGATTGAACCAACTCGTCATCCAAAGTCATTTGTATAGTTCGCATAGACACACCTCCATTTGATGTGGATCAAGATGACTATAATACCCCACATAAGCCATTGTGTCAAACGCTATTCAATATTTTTTTTGGGATTTTTTATGCGGAGAGCTAACGTTGGGAGTCAGGCGCGCGGCTTACCGCTTCGGCCATGATCTTGAAATATTCCTCAATCTTGTCTCCCGGGATCATAACTTTTCCCGTGTAGACTTTTGCCATTTGTTATTCCTCCTGAATCTCGTTTGTCTTCCCACACAGAACGAGACTGTCGAAAAACCACTTTGCGAGATGGTTCTCTTGCCGGCAAAGTTAACTCTGTCAAAAAATACAGGATTTCGACAGAAAACAGATATTGAAGCTATCCTCAATATACCATGTGAACTGGTCAGCTTGGCTGATTCATTGTCCGTGACGTTACTCTGGATCTCTTTGCCACTGGATCCTATCTTCGGATCGTTCTCTGAAAGAAATTTCTCAATGCGATCCACTTTCTGTTTCAGTCTGTTGATCCGGCTTTTGCCAACACGCCAGTGCCATGAATGTTATATTTTCAAAGTATGCCCGCTCCAAGGACCGAGATGAAATCATCCCTCGAGAATAACCAAAAAGCACGATCTTTATCAAAACCTTTGGCGCTATTGCCCGTACCGTGGATTGAACTGTCAGCATCAGATGTTTAAAGTGTGGTACTTATCATCTTTGTAAAAGAGGGGAAGGAGAAGGAGTACAACTGAAAAGTTTATTACCCAGCTTCATTCTATCTTGATCCCATCGCTTTATCAAATAGTACTTTTCACCCTCAAATACACGAACGATACTCTCAAAATACTCTTCACACCCCTTTATGCCCATATGCCCTGTTTTGTTAACAAACGATAAAATCCGGGAATGATAAAAAGGAACCATTGCTTCAATAACCTGCTCGTGAGGGATCTCATTATTTCGATAAGCAATAGCAAAATTAAACAGGATCCTGGCCCAGAGATCACTGGGATAATAAAATCCCTCTTGGGACATCTTCTTAGTCTTACTAACTTCAATCAACTCTGGTTGGGGAACAATCTTTTTCCAAGCCTTTCCATATTTTTCAAAACCGGAGATAAAACTATTATATAGAGCATCTTTGTTGACGTTTACCACAGGAGGTTTCTCATCAACTCCAAGACCAAATCCGAAGATACTGCTTGGCAAACTCGCTGAAGTATCTTTCCAGAGATACTCAAAATCGATCATCAAATCGAAAAAGGTCATAACCACCTGTTTAAACATGGGCCCCAGATCCTTAGCAGGATCCTTGGCCCTATGACTCTTAGGAGAACCTAAAAAGGTCTGGCATACCTTAAAGCGACGGGCAATAGCAATGGTAGTCATCCAGATGTCGATCCCAAAATTGGCAACCTTTTCATTCCAGAGTTTCTCTGACAAAAATGCCCTGGCCATTCTTCCACAAAATCCAAAATCTCCCCCAATAGGCTGCCTGACCCTCAACCCGAAAAGGGTTCTTAGCATTGGATAGGCAATATGATTGGTAATAGAACCATCATATTTATGGCGAACGTAAATCGGGGTAACGTAATTAAAGCCTGCAAAAAGGGGTTCTCCAAGGTATTGGATCCACTGGGGGGTAATGCTTTTTAAATCGGCATCCACTACCACTACCGCCTTGGCCTGGAGTTCAACAGCTGCCTCAAATATATTCTTGAAATTATTCCCTTTCCCCTTTACCCCTGTTGGAGTAGAGATATATATTTTAGGAACCTTTGTCGGGGTATTCATAAAGGCATCCATCGTCCCATCTGGTGAATTATTGTCCACATTGATAATCACCGACTTTTTATCGGGAAAATACTCTATCAGCCCCCGACTGGCCACATCAGTGGGATATGCAATAGAATCAGCCTCATTGTAAGAAGGTATACCTACAATAATGTCCACGCTCTCAACATGATCCGGGTTTTCAACTATAATATCCATTTTTACCTCCCAGGGGTTAAATCTTTCATCTAGATAATTTTACTAGTTGGTTGCTTAATTTGTCGAATTTTTCCCTCAACATAATCCAGCACAGTCGCATAGTTTACAAAATCGGCTCTTTTCCCCACTGATAAATACCCTGGCAAACTACTTGCTCCGTACCGTAAGAGCGCATCCCATTTCTCTTTAGGTACTTTCATCAAATGACGATTTGTCTTTGCCATCATGTTATTCCGTTGACAGTTCACCACAATCTAGGATGCGAACGTGTTTCGAGGGTTGTCCACTTGGTGATCCCAATGCCTCTATGCGTTTGACCACATCCATGCCGTCGGTCACCATTCCAAAGACTACGTGCTTGCCGTCAAGCCAGGCAGTTTCGGTAGTGGTAATAAAGAATTGCGAGCCATTCGTGTTAGGACCCGCATTTGCCATTGACACAATCCCAGGTTTTGTGTGACTGAGCTTGAAATTCTCATCGTTAAATTTGTTGCCGTAGATTGACTTACCACCTGTCCCATTATGATTAGTAAAATCACCACCCTGAAGCATAAAGTCCGGGATGATCCTGTGAAACTTACTGCCCTTGAACCCAAAACCCTTTTCACCTGTACACAAGGCACGAAAGTTCTCGCTTGTTTTAGGGACAATATCTGTGCGTAATTCAATCACTACTCGCCCTAATGATTCGCCATCAGCCTCAACGTCAAGAAAGACGTTCACACACTCCATGATGTTCTCCTTTTTTTCAGTGTTGATAAAAAATTCGTGATCGAGGAACCTTTGGGGGGCGTATTTATTGTAATGAGTTCGTCCTGAAAAATAGGGTTTTTAAAAGTATTTTGTTGTTCTGTTCTTTGACAACTGAAGATAATTGTGGATGAGAAAGGATTTCCGGGGCGATTTCCCCTATGCCGCCCGTTTTATCTCCCTTAAGGCTTGCTTTTCTTCCTTTTGCGTGTGGAGATGGACGATCTTTTTCGTGTTCCAGGCCAAGGTGGCCCAGACAACGTTGACGGTATCCCCAACAGCCCCCTTGTATCGGCACCGATTCAGCCGGTGATCGCACTTGAGATGACCGATAATCGGCTCGATCTTGACCCGTTGCTTCAAGGCTTTCTTAAACCAGGATTCCTTGCTTCTCGGGTGCGGCGTTTTCTCTTTCTTGGGAATGGCCAT
>JACQWO010000022.1 GCA_016209225.1 Desulfobacterales bacterium | reverse complement strand
TAGGCTTGACACAAAGGGGCTATAAAAAAAAAAAAAAAAGTCTTATCAACTATGTTTAGAGATTTACAAAATAACAAAAGGATTTCCTAAAGAAGAAAGATACGGTCTGACGTCACAGATAAGAAGGGCTGCAGTGTCTGTCCCATGTAATATAGCAGAAGGATATGGAAGAAAGACAACTCCAGAATATATTAGGTTTTTATATATAGCCTATGGCTCAAGTTGTGAGTTAGAGACTCAGGTATTATTATCTGGAGACTTAGGTTACATTGAGTCCGGGAGATTGGATAAACTTCAGAATGAAATAGAGGAGGTTGAGAGGATGCTCAAGGCACTTATAAAGTCGTTAGAAGACAAACACTTGAATCCTTGAATCCTTGACCCCTTGAATCCTTTTCACCGACTATTTGACATTTGGATTTTGACATTTGAACTTTCTCCTCGGTCTTT
Source organism: Desulfobacterales bacterium (assembly GCA_016209225.1). GTDB lineage: Bacteria > Desulfobacterota > UBA8473 > UBA8473 > UBA8473 > UBA8473. The sequence goes on along the minus strand of JACQWO010000022.1, from coordinate 18,461 downwards.
GGTTTTGACATTTAGGCTTGACACAAAGGGGCTATTAATCCGGTGAAAAAAATAGTCTTTCCTATACTGGCAGGTTTGTTTGTACTTTGGGCCGGGGTAGTTCATGCAGGTCCTGAGGGGACATTAAATATCTGTCAGGGCACCGCCGAACCTTTAACCCTTGACCCACATATGCATCATGATGTTGAAACCGAAGATATCATCAGGCAGCTCTGTGAACATCTGGTGGACAGAGACGCCAATGGAAGGTTGATACCAGCGCTGGCAACAGGCTGGAACCTGATAGATAAGACCACATGGCAATTCAAATTGAGAAGAGGTGTAAGGTTCCATAATGGCGAGAATTTTGATGCCAAAGCAGTCAAGTTCTCTATTGAGCGGATAATCGATCCAAAAGGAGAGTCTCCTCAAAGGAGGTTGTATGAATCTATCGAACATGTGGACATAATCGACGACTATACCGTGAACATTGTTACAAAGGAGATAGATGTCTTGCTGCCTGGCAGGCTCAGTCTCTTCGCAAATATTGTTCCAATGGGGTATTTAAAGGAAGTTGGTGAGAGTGAATTTGCGAAGCGTCCCATAGGAACAGGACCCTTTAAGTTTTTTAAATGGGAGAAAGGCAAGGCCATCGTTCTCATAGCAAATGATTCATATTTTAATGGGCCCCCTAAGATCAGAAAATTAATCTTTAAGTTTATTGCTGACCAAAAAGAGCGGGTCAAGATGCTCTTAGAGGGAGAGGTAGATATTCTGACCAATATAATGCCTCACTATAGAGCCAAATTGAAAGAAGATAAAAGGATAAAATTGCTTCAAAAAGCAAATATCCAGTTTGTTTCCGTTATGTTTAATACTCTGGGAGAAAATGTATTTACCGATAGAAGGGTGAGGCAGGCCCTTAATTATGCCACCGATGTGGATAAACTCATCAGGTATGTCCGAAAAGGGATGGGGAGAAGGTTGGCCACCTTCACCATGCCGGAGGAGTTTGGATACAATCCAGATCTAAGGCCATATCCCTTTGATATAGATAAGGCTAAGAAGCTCTTAAAAGAGGCAGGGTATCCAGACGGGTTCAAGATTAAAATGCTTGCAATGGAGTCTATTTCAGCATTGGCTCCCGCATTGAAAAAACAGTGGGCAAAGATAGGGGTTAAGGTGGAGCTGAGCTGTATTTCAAGGGCAGACGCCATATCAAAGGCCCTGATCAAGAAGGGGATACCCTTTGATATATTTATCGGCGATCCCATAGCTCCCCTTCTCGATGCCAGTCTGCAAATGACTCTCCATCTTGACCCTAAGCACCCTATTTCTAAATTCCACAATGATCAGATTAGTGAATTGCTGTACAAGTCCTATGAAACTATGGATACCCAAAGACGTTTAGCCATCTTACAGAAGATACAGGAGATTGTTTATGAAGAGGCCCCGTTGGTGTTTCTATATCAGAACATAACTCTATATGGGGTAAGGGCTAATGTGAAGGGTTTTGAGCCTTATGCTGATGCGATGCTGAGGTTGTATAATGTGTCGAAGGAAGATTAAATCCCAAAAGGCCAGGATTTTTAAGCTGGTTAACAATTAGATACGATTGTTCTCTAAGTAAAGGGGGGAGAATTGCTATGAAAAGGTTATTTAGTATTTTAATGTTTGCCACCCTATTGGTTTTTTTGGGAGGAGTGTCTCTTGGTTCCTCAAAGGGGACACTCGTTATTTGTGATGATGTTCAGGATCCAATAACGATTGATCCGTTTAAAGAATTTACCGAGAAGGCACATACTATCATCCAACAGATGTTTGATGGCCTGCTTAGGTTTACCCCTGAAGGGGAACTGGAACCTGCCCTGGCTGTTGATTGGAAAAGATTGGATGATTTAACAGTGCAATTCAGATTGCAAAAGGGGGTTAAGTTCCATAATGGAGAGTCTTTTAAAGCAGAGAGTGTAAAGTATAGTATTGATAAGTTTATTGATCCCAAAACCAGATTTCCAGGTTGGCCTTTGGTAAGTACTATTGACCGTGTCGACGTGATTGACGATTACACTGTCAACGTTGTCACGAAGATTCCAGATGGCATTCTCTTACATAGATTAGCAGGGCTGGTTACAATAGTGTCCAAGAGGTATTACGAAGAGGTGGGAGAAAGGGGCTTTGAAAAGCATCCTATCGGCACCGGCGCCTTTAGGTTTGTCAGTTGGGATAAGGGTGACAGGATTGTGATGGAGGCCAATGATGATTATTGGATGAAGGGGTATCCTAAGGTTAAGAGGCTCATCTTTAAATTTGTGCCTGCTGAGAAACAGGTAGAGATGTTGCTCAAAGGGGATCTGGATATAGTTACAGAGGTGCCAGGCACCTATACACTGAAATTGATGAGAGATAAGGGGACAAAAATTGTTAAAAAGGAGACCCTATATATAATAGTTGGATTGTTTAACAACACTAAAAAACCTCTTATAGATAAGAGAGTAAGACAGGCGCTAAATTATGCCCTCGACAGGGAGAAGTTGATTAAATACGAGGCCAAAGGGAACGGCAGAGAGATAGCCACAATCACTATGCCCGGCGAGTTTGGACATAATCCTCATCTCAAGCCTTATCCCTATGATATCCAAAAGGCAAAAAAGCTCTTGGCCGAGGCAGGGTATCCAAATGGATTCAAGCTGGATGTTCTGGTGCTGTCCCCAGCCAGGAGGGCTGCTTCAGTAATCGCTTCCCAGTTGAGGAGGGTCGACGTCAAATTAAATCTCGAGTTTACAACCCACAAGCTGGTGGTTAATGACCTTGCACGAAAGGACTGGGATATTTTCATCGGAGCGACCCCTGATCCGATGTGTCATTCGTATTTTGTTCATGCTATCGTCGGATATTCAAAATCTCCTTTTCATCTTGTTAAAAACAATGAATACGATAAGTTGTTAGAAGGAATGGCCTCAACTTTGGATTTAAACAAGCAGAGAGAACTGGCCTATCAGTTAGATGAGTTCCTTTATCATGAAGCCCTTTGCCTCTTCATCTATCAAAAGGTCAGGACCTATGGTCTAAGGCGGAATATCGACTTTGTGCCCTATGTTAGTGGGATGCATTATTTATTTAAGACCACGATAAGGTAGGAAGATGGAGTAAGGGTACGGCATGGATCAATCCATTGGGTACGAATCAAAAGAAGGCAGGATTGTGATAATGGATTCGGTTGCTTATCTCACTAAAGAGAATGAGGGTGACGTTATCGTTTGTGGTTCTCACGGGGGAAGGTCAGCAGCCGAACATGCCATTAAGTTTAGACCCAGAGGGATAATCTTCAACGATGCCGGCAAAGGCAAGGAGAATGCGGGAATAGGCGGGTTAACGCTCCTGGATGAAAATGGCATCATGGGTGCCACAGTAGACACAATGTCCGCCAGGATTGGGGATGGTTCAGATACCTATGAGTCGGGCATTATCTCTGCTGTAAATAACAAAGCTGAGAAGGTTGGTATTAGGATTGGGATGCAGGCAAAGGAAGCAGCTATGATAATGGTAAGGTCATCTATTTGAGAGGGGGAACAAGTATGAATGAGGAAAGATCAGGAGAGTCTATTAAGTCTAAACGGGAAGTTGCTGAAAAGATTACCACCAGGATCTGGTATGAAAAAGGTAAAAAGGATAACAGGTTTTATCCAGAAAAGAGTATATGTTGGGGATACGATTTCTACGGTGATTTATTAGGGAGATACTCGTGGACAGAGCTGCTTTTTCTACTGTTGAGGGGAGAATTGCCGGACGAAAAAGAAAATAGAATATTAAACTATGTGATGTGCAGTGTAATGAATCATGGCCCCAGGGATTGGAGCGTTCGGGCAGGGATGAATGCAGCCATTGGAAAGACAACCATTGGCAATTGTTTAATAGCAGGGTTGGCAGTCTTACAGGGGAGTTATTGCGGCGCCATGGACATGGAGGACGCAATGAGGATGTTCCAGAAGGGGCTCTCTTTATTAAAAGAGGAAGGGGTTGAAGAAGCAGTCCTGGAGTTGTTGAAAGAGTACCCCGAGATCCCAGGATATGGGCTCTTGTATTCAGAGCGGGATATGAGGGCTGTCAGACTGATCGAGTTAGTTAAGGAAGAGGGTTTTAAAGAGGATTATCTACGTTTAGCCATAGAGATAGAGAAGATCGTTGTGGAAAAAGAGCAGATCTGGTTGACATTAGGGGGCACTGCAGGAGTTATCTTGTTGGACCTGGGATTCACACCCGAACAGGGGGCAGGGATCTTTCTCCTATCAGGAAGCGCAGGGATACTTGCCCACAGTCTTGAACAGCTCCCTAAAGATTGGAATGAATATCCAATGTACTGGAATCCAGAATGGCATATTTATGAGGGGACTGTCAGGGAGGAGGGATAGGGGGATGAAGAATGTTGCCCGTGATAAAGAGGTATGGGAGGAGCGGAGAAGGTATATGAGGATGAAGACCGCCTGGCCAGTAGGTGAGGAATTTGTCCGGGGAAAACGCGAGGATTTCTTATTTATGGGGTATAAGCAGATCGAGGAGTTGACAGGAAAGGCCACGTTAATGGAATCAGTGATTCTAGCTGTAATTGGGAGATTGCCCACCAACGAGGAATCTAGACTGTTAAATGCAATGATAGTGGTTAATGATTATGGAACTCCAAGTCTCTGGTACAATAGGGTAGCACGGTTTGCAGGCTCGATGAGGGTAAGAATAGGGACAGCTTTAATAGCCGGGCTGGCCGTTGCTCAAGCAAAGGTATTTGGTGCACACCCTACATTTTTGGCGGCCGAATTCCTCCAGAATAGTCTTCGCCAGATGAAAGAATCCGACAAAACAGCGGAAGAAATTATAGATGAATATTTAAGGGATAAAAAAATGATTTATGGCTTTGGCAGGCCAGTGGTTAATGTAGATGAGCGGGTGCCGATAATTTTGAAGATACATGAGGAACTTGGGTTCCCAAAGGGGGAACACCTCGAACTCGCTTTAGAAATGGAGAAGATATTGAATGAGCGGAAAGGTATTATTATGAATTATGCAACGCTTCATTCCGCAATCCTGTCCGATCTGGGGTTTACACCAATTCAAATAGAAAGTGTTAGCACTGTATTTTTTATCCCAGCACTATTAGCATGTGCAACTGAAGGGCTTGAGAGGGAACCGGCGGAATTCATACCCATGGCCTGTGATGATATTGACTATCAAGGTCCACCTGAACGCCCGATACCGGGTAGATAAGGGAGATTTTAGGGCGGGTTTGCCAAAATGAGACTAACCATCTACCGAAAACTTCTCATTTTCATATTGCCCATTGTCTGTCTTTCGATATTGGGGGTGGGGTACTATAGCTATCTTATTGCCAGAGGGGAGACGGTTAAACAGATTAAGAGCCAGATACAGAGACAGGCAGAGGATGTGGCTGCTAAGATAGCCAGACTGAATAATCAGGCAAGGATTGATCTCATTACCATCTCGGAGCTTACCTCTATTGCTGATTACTACAGCAACAGGGAATACGAGCTTTATAATGAAGCCGAGATCTGCAGGAAGGCCGTTGAGAGATTTATGTTGCGTTTTTCAGACAGATCAAAGGTGTATGTAGGGGTCTCGTATATAGATGAAAAGGGAATAGAAATTGCGAAGGTCATAAATAACCGGATTGCTCCGAGATACAAGGACAGGAGTAAAGGATTATACTTTAAGGAGACCAGGGGGTTAAAAAAGGGAGATATCTACGTTTCTAATGTAGGTATGGGGGAGGATGGCGAGGCCCTGATAGTCCGACACGCAACTCCTATCTTCAATGACTCAGGAGAGTTTAAGGGGATAGTTACGTTAAATCTCGATTTTAATAGAATACAGGATTCCATAAAAGGGATAAAGATTGGGAAGAGTAGTCGTGCTTATCTCCTGGATAGTGAGGGGATTGTCCTTACCCCCCCTGGATCAGAAAGCATAATGATATCAGAGTCTATTGCAGAACTAAACAAGATTACTGAGGTGATGGTGGCCGGCAAAGAAGGATGGAGAGGGTATTCCACTGAGGGTGGAGACCGATTAGTTGCTTCTGTTCCTGTTGGGGCTTCGGGGTGGTCTGTAGCTATTATTGCCCCTTTCTCAGATTTTATGGGCGGGATCAACCGGATCAAGATCTATTCAACTCTCTTGACCTTATTTGCTCTATTGATATCTATCTTTGGGGTCTTGGTGATTGCCAGTGGTATATCTAATCCTATTAAAAAACTGGCTGATTTTACCAAGATTGTTTCCAATGGAAAGTTTGACCACCAGGTTCATGTCAGATCAAGGGATGAGGTCGGGGAGTTGGCCATATCTTTCAATGAGATGACGAAGAAGCTCAAGACATCCCAGGAAGAGATTAAGGGGTGGAACAGGGAATTAAAGGAAAGGGTAATGAGAACCTCCGGAGAATTGGTTGCCGAGAAAGAGAAGTTAGAGGCTGTGTTTCATAGTATGGCCGATGGCGTGGTTGTCATAGACAAATTTTCCAGGGTTATAGACTTGAACCCGGCGGCAGAGAGGTTAATAGGAGAGAAGAAGTCTGTCTTAACCGGTCATCAGATACTGATGAAACAAGAGGAATCTGAAGGGGATGTGTCCCCCGGCATAAAGAATCTTCAAATAATCGGTGGAGTTAAATTTGAGGAAGAATACCTGAAATGTTGGGAGCACTTTAAGTGTGAAAAGGAGGGATGCCCTGCCTATAAATCGGAAGAATGGCGCTGCTGGTTAATGCCTGACACCCATTGCCATGCCCCTGATGGTATTCTGGAAAACTTTGAAACTAAGGCAGAGAGGTGCTCAAACTGTGAACTGTTAACTAGAATCAAAGAAGAATACAACCCGGCAAAGGAAACGGAGTCAAGAGAAGTCGCTATTGATATACCCAGGAGGGATATCAGGGTATTTAAAACCCCTATGTTCGACAGCGGAGACAGCTTCCTTGGCAATGTGATGGTGCTCCAGGATATTACAAAGGAAAATGAGATTGATAAAATGAAGTCTGAATTTGTCTCCACCGTATCCCATGAGCTCAGGACCCCGTTGAGTTCTATTAAATCTTTTGCCGAGTTATTGTTGGATGATCTCGATACCCTGGATATTGAAACCCAGAAGAAATTTTTAGGCATCATTAATAATGAAAGCGATAGACTGACAAGGTTGATATCCGGTCTTTTAGACTTACAAAAAATGACATCCAATAAGATGAAATGGAATATGGAAAATATACAGCTATCCCAAGTTGTGAAGAGTTGTGTCGAAACATTTTCAAGCCTGGGAAATAAGAAGAACATAGATTTGAATTATGAATGTGATGACCAGTTACCTTTGGTTTATGGAGATAGGGATAAGCTGCAGCAGGTATTATACAATTTAATTTCAAATGCCTTGAAGTTCAATGAAAAGAGGGGGAAAAAGAAGGAAAAGGTAAAGGTTGAAGCCAGAAATGACCACAGGGGTGTAATGATTACCGTTTCCGATACAGGGATTGGGATTCCAGAGGAGAAATTGGATATGATCTTTGAGCGATTCTACCAGGTTGATAGTTCAAACACCAGGAAAACAGAAGGGACAGGGCTTGGACTGGCAATATGCAAGGAGATAATAGACTGCCATGGTGGAGGAATTTGGGTCAATAGTGAGATTGGTAAAGGCAGTAAGTTTAGTTTTATTATACCAAGGGTTGCAACTGAGAAAGCTATTTTTGATCCCAGGTATATCTCTGAAAGAGAAGCAGTGGGGTCATCCATAAAAGTTGGCGTGGCTACCTATTCAGATGATGGGTGTGCTATCGATGAGTTGGTTGAGGGAACTATTCAGCCACAGATTCACACAGATGAACGCAGATAGATTTAAATACAAAGAAATAACAGATATTATTCTTAGAAGTTTTGTAACTGCCCAGGTGGGTAGGCTGTAGACATTTAGGCTGTAGGAGGTAGTCGAGTGTGCTCACGCGAAATTCCGGGCTTTTGAACTGGCGGAGGCAAAAAAGGTTCCGGGTGAACGGATACGGTCCATGTGCATAAGCTAAAAGTCTTCAGCCTACAGTCTAAATAACCTGAGTAATTACAATAAAAGAAAAAATATCAGTGATGATCAGCGTAGATCGGTGGCTGAGTAGTTACTTGAAGTGAAGAATAGCGTATAGCGCAAACGGGGAGGGGAAAAATGGCAAAAAAGGTTTTAATCTGTGATGATGATGCCTGTATAATTGAATCCTTAAGCTATGTAGTCAAAAAGGAGGGGTATGAGGTTATTACGGCAGAGGATGGTGAGGATGCGCTAAAAAAAGCAAAGAAGACCAGACCCGATCTGATCTTCCTGGACGTAATGATGCCCTATAAGACAGGATTTGAGGTATGTGAGGAATTGAGAAAGGATTCAGCGACAGAAGGCGTTTATATCATTATGCTCACCGCTAAAGGAGAAGAATCCGATGAGGCAAGAGGGAAGGAAGTGGGTGTAAATGAATACATTACCAAACCATTTAGCCCCAGAAAGTTAAGAGCCAGGCTTCGTGAAATACTTGGATAGGCAATTGTTCAGAAGAGTGGATGAGTGGAAGAGTAGAGGAGTTGAGCAGTTACCTGGATAGGCGAGAGAGACAGGGATGAATAAAGAGAAAAGGATAGTGGCGCTGGAGACGAAGATAGACAGCATAGCAGAAGAACTGGTAATGGTTTATGAAGAACTGAACCTCTTTTATGATATAAGCGAATCAATGAGTTCTTCCTTTAGCTTAGACGAGACAATTGATCTTATCCTGAATGATGCCCTGGATATTATTGAAGCGGATAAAGGGGCCATAATGATACTTAATGAATCTGAGAATGAACTTAGAGTAATTAAAGGATTGAGCTTTGGCAATGGTAATCGGGTGGACATAGACCCTTCTTATAAGATCAATGTAGAAGGGGGGGGTCTTAAGAGGGCGATACAGGGTAAGAGAGGGTTTATTGTTAATGATATAACAAGATTACAGGATGGGATAAGCAATCTTATAGCGACAAAGTCATTGCTTTGTACTCCTTTAAATGCAAAGAACAGGATCATTGGGGCGCTAACTCTAGGGGATAGAAGAAAGGGCATGGAATTTACATCTAAAGACCTAAAACGCTCTGCTGTTCTAGCAAGCCTTGTTGCATTCGTTATAGAGAATGCCCGATTGCTTCAACATTATCTTGAGAAACAGAGGTTAGAGAAGGAACTGGAGATAGCCCAGGATATCCAGAGGAAGTTGTTGCCTTTAGCTCCACCATATCTGGAGGGATACGACATTGCAGCTCTCAGCATTCCCTGTATCCAGGTAGGGGGGGATTACTACGATTTTATTCCAATGGCTGATGGTAGATTGGGTATTGCTATAGGGGATGTTATGGGGCATGGAGTAGGAGCAGCCCTCTTAATGGCTACGGTGAGATCTGCCTTGCGCGCTCTGAGTGAGGGAACCCTTGAGATAAGAGATGTCCTCTACCGTATAAATAATATGTTAATCAATGATACAAAAGAGAGCAGATACCTGATGACATTATTCTATGGAATACTGGATCTGAAGAACAGAAGACTTACATTTTCCAATGCAGGGCATGATTACCCTTTTGTTCTTCGATCATCATCTACAACTTTTGAGTTTCTCGAGAGCACCGGCACTGTGATAGGTATGTTTGATAATTATTCTTATAATCAATCGGAGTTCCAACTGGAACCAGGCGATGTGGCCTTCTTTTATACGGATGGAGCGGTGGAGGTTACAGGAGATTCGAAAGAACAGTTTGGCAGAGAAAGGCTCTGGCGTTTGGTTCAGGAAAATCGGGATTTAGGCGCCAGGGGTTTGATAGATAAGATATATAGTGAAGTGGCGGCCTTTTCTGGTTCAAGGTTGATGGATGATGATTTGATGCTTGTTGTTTTAAAGGTGAATGGCTAAAAAATGGAACCACAGAAAATGAATTTCACCACAGAGCACACACAGAAAAAGATTTTTAAGTTTAAAAACTCTGTGAACTCTGTGGTTTTTTTTGACAATACGAAAGCCGTGCAAAGGAGGATGAAATGGAAAAACTGGAAATCACCAAGAGGGAACAAGGGGATAAGTGTATTGCGATTATTCGAGTGCAGGGAGATCTTGACCTCCAAGGTTCTGATAAGCTTTTGAAGGAGTTGATGAAACTGGAAGAGGAGGGAGACTACAATATTCTAGTTGATTTGGGAAAGGTTGAGTTTGTATGTAGCTTCGCACTGGGAGCTCTGATTTCTACCCTTCAATATCTAAAAAAGCACAATGGGACGCTTAAACTCCTTCACTTACAAGAGGGAGTAATGGAGAAGTTCAAAATCACCAAGTTAATAAGGGAGTTTGATATCTATGAGAGCGAAGAGGATGCTCTTAGAAGCTACGGGATTAAGTAAAATTAGTAACTACTCAGGTAGGCACAAAGGCACAGAGCGCCAGAGGCACAAAGTCGAGAGATCTGAAGAGAAACTTTGTGCCTATGTGCCTTTGTCTCTTTGTGCCTGAATAGTTACAACGTATGAATCAAACGGTTTACAAAATGGAGACCCCCACATGGTTGAATACGAAGAACTGAATAAGACGGTAGTAATTCCCTCCAAAATAGAGGAGATTGGGAGGGTCATTACCGAAGTCAAGGCCTATATAGAAAAAGAAGAGTATGAGGGGAAGAAATATATACGTTTGATGGGAGCCCTGTATGAAGCCGTGGCTAATGCCATAATACATGGGAATAAGATAGATGAGGGAAAAAGGGTATTTGTAACCTATTTTGATGATAAGGATAAATTCCAGGTTAAGGTAGCCGATGAAGGAGAGGGATTTGACATCTCCTCTGTCTCCGATTCCTGTTCCCCTGACAATATTACCAAACCCCGCGGGAGAGGGATATTTATCATTAAGGGTTACGTGGATGAAGTTAGCTTCAATGAGAAAGGAAATGAGATCACGTTGACCATTATAAAGTAAAGGGGTTTTCCCGCGCCGGAAAACTGTTTTTCAATTTCTCCATGAAATCGATTCAGAAGCGGTTAGGGCAAGCCGCAAAAGGATGAGAACAGGGAAAAATGGGTGAAATCAATAGATCCAAAGGGTTAGAGAGCCTCGAAGAAAAGGTCCAGGTCCTTACAGAAGAAATAGTCAGAAACTATGAGGAGTTATCCCTTCTGTATGACCTGAGTGAGACGTTCAGCTCTACACTTGATATTGATATTATTGTCGAGTTGGTTATAGAAAAGTCTATGGAGGTGATAGATGCCCAGAACGGGTCTGTCATGTTGTTGGATGAGCATAGAGGATACTTGTACCTTAAAAGGAACCAGGGCAGAGCCGTCAAGGACGACTTCACCTTGAAGGTCGGGGAGGGGATTGCAGGAAGGGTTGCGGAGTCGGCGAAAGGCATTATTGTAAATAATATTGCAGAGGACCCTCGTTATATCGATGATTTCCAGACCGATCAATCCCTCCTTTGCACCCCCCTAAAGACCAAAAACAGGGTGATCGGGATATTAAAGTTGAGCGATAAGAAACGGGGCGACATCTTTACCGCAAACGATCTGAAGTTAGCCTCCGCCATATCGATTCAAGCCGGACTATTCATGGAGAATGTCATATTCCATGAATTGAAGGTGCAAGAGAAGATCATTGAAAAGGAACAATTATTTTCCGATGATCTGGAAAGGCTGTCCGAAAAATTTGATTTCGATGATGAAATGATCCAGGGGTTTGTTGAAGACTGCAAAGACCTCATTAAAGAAATGGACAGCCATATCCTGGAACTGGATAACCATTTGGATAACAAACATTTGATTGACGGGCTCCTCAGAAATATGCATACCATCAAGGGTACGGCAAAATTTTTTCAATATCAACAGCTCAGTAAAATTGCCCATGCGATAGAAGATGTGTTTAGTTTGTTGCGGGACAAAAAGATTCCTTTCAAAGAAAGAGTCATCGACCTTTTGTTAAACGGTGTTGAAATCATTAAAAGGGTCCTTGCTGATATTGCGGAAACGAAGAAAGATACAGGCCATGATTACTTATCCCTGGTATCGAGCCTAAAGGAATTAAAAGACATTTCCGTAGACCATCCCTGGGTCTGGGATTCCGGAAAGGGAGGGAAAGAGCCGGAGCCGGATTTGGGACGGGCGAGAAGCGAAACGAAGATTTTTGACCAGACCATCAGAATCCCGATCTACAAGTTGAATCGATTCACGGATTTGATCCAGCGGATGAACAATGTGTCCATCAGTTATCTTGCAAGGATAAAAAAGAAATTTTTAAGAGGGATACAGGAAGGGGATCTGAAAAAAGAGGTGCAGGAGTTAAACTTATTGCTGCCCCAGTTGGAAAAGATGTACTGTGATACCCAGCTTCAACTTATGAATCTTAGCAATATCCCCATCAAAGAGCTATTTAGCCGATTTCCAAAAATGGTGAGAACATTAGCGAGGGAATTGAATAAAGAAGTAACCCTGAAGATATATGGAGAGGATACGGAAGTAGATAAAGCAGTAATAGAGGAACTTTCGGGCCCCCTGGTACATATTATCAGGAATGCAGTAGATCATGGCATCGAAAGTGTTGAAGATAGAAAAAGGGCCGGCAAGCCGGCGACGGCTACGATTGTACTGAATGCCCATCAAGAGAGAGGCGAGGTGATCATCACCATCGGGGATGATGGGGCCGGCCTAAATCTCCACAAGATAAAGGCGAAGGCCATGGAAAAGGGGATCCTGAGCAAAGATGAAGCGGCGAATATGACGAACCAGGAAATCATTGATCTTGTCTTTGCACCCGGGTTTAGCACTGCAAAGAGCATCAGTGATATTTCAGGCAGGGGTGTAGGCATGGATGTAGTAAGGGAGAGCGTTAACAAGCTCAGGGGACAGACCTATATCGATACAAAAGTTGGAGCCGGAACAACTTTAACCATCAAGGTGCCATCCACCCTGGCTATCTCGAGCGCTTTGATCGTAGAAAGTAATGGTGAGGCATATGCCGTTCCTTTATCCATCATTAAAGGGGTAACCAATATAAACGAAAAAGACGTACACAGGGTAAATAACATGGAGGTAATGGAGTTTAGAGATTCGGTACTTCCATTAATAAGGTTAAAGAATATGCTCTCAGAGCTTCCTCTATCTTCTAACTCCTCTTCCCAACCTCCTGTCGTGGTGATAAGCGTTAACGGGAAGAACTCGGGACTTGCTGTGGACAAAGTGAATGAGAAAAGGGAGATTTTGGTAAGGCCGTTGAATAAATACTTTAAGAATTCAAGATATATTTCCGGGATCACTATTGTGGAGGACAGTATCGTTCCAATCTTAGACATCCATTCGATTATGGGTTCAGATCCTGAACGCATGGAGCAGAGGGAAATGACCAAAGAGAATATAGCTGTTTCTCCGCCTTTAAATGGGGATTCTTTTGATTTTCTTATCTTTAAATTGAACGATGACCTCTATGGCATTGATCTTAAAAAAACCCTGGAGATTATTCGATACGATATAGATATCATTCGGATACCTGGTGAGTCGGAATGGATAAAGGGTGTTATCAACCTGCGTAACAATATTGTTCCTGTCGTAGACCTTAAGAAGAGATTAGGTTTATGGGAGACAGGAGGTCACAGGGACGGGAATGGTTCGGAAAAGGTGGCGGCTTCCAATGGGCTTTCATTGATTTTGATGGCCAGGGTAAATAATGAGGCAGTTGGATTCATCATTGATGAGGTGATGGAATTGCATAAGGTATCGAGATCGCAGATAGAAGAAGTAAAAAATCGGGATCTGTTGGGGGGAGAATATATTTTGGGCTTAACCTTAATTGAGAGTAATCTTGTGAAACTTCTCAATGTTGAAAGTATATAAGGATCATCTCCAAATTAGTTGATCGATGATAAGGGTTTGAGGGGTCAAGGATTCAAGGATTCAAGTGGTTAAGTTCCGTTCACTTGAACCCCAGTTCACTTGAATCCTGGACCACTTTCTCCCAACTAATTGGGAGAAGAACCATCAAGTATTGGTATTAGTCAACAACTTTGTGGATAAATTCCGGGTAATCGGTCTAAAGTTTTTCACCATTCTGCCGATATTAATATCAGGTTGTTGCATCGGTTAAATTTGTTGCCATTGGTTCATTGGTTACATGCGGTAAAGGGATAAAATATGTCCGAGTTGTTTTACTCTACCTCTGAGGTGGCTGATTTATTCGGAGTCAATAGGGTTACAATTTATAGGTGGGTAAAAGGGGGGAGAGTAAAAGCGTATAGGATCGGTAAACATATTAAAATACCTGTTCCCGAGGTGGAGAGATTAGGAAGGGAATTCGGTTTCCCGGAAATGATCTTTCCCGGATGCCTTGAACTTAAACAGAAAGAATGAATTGAGGAAAAACAGGTAGAGGGTCGTTAGTTGGTAAAAAGACGTTTTTGAAATAGGAAAAAGGAGGTCTTGAATTATGCAATCCGCTTTGAATGAAGTAAGAGAAAACTCAGCATCTAAAACATTGGGAGAATTGGCAAATAAAGAGGGGAAATACCTTACGTTTGGTCTCAGGGGTGAGGAGTACGGTTTAGAAATCCTTAAGGTTAAAGAAATTATCGGTATTATGAATATTACTTTTGTTCCTCATACACCGATGTATGTGAAGGGGGTGATCAATCTCAGAGGAAAGGTTATTCCTGTCATTGATCTACGACTGAAGTTCGGCATGGACTCACTCGAATACAATGAACGAACATGTATCGTCGTCGTTGACATCGCAGATAAGTCGGGAAACAAGGTCATGGTGGGCATTGTGGTGGATTCCGTTTCCGAGGTCTTGAATATCAAGGCTGAAGAAATCGAGGATACACCAACCTTTGGTGTCAGGTTGAACACGGATTATATACTGGGTATGGCTAAGGTCAAAGGGGGAATCAAGATTCTGCTCGATATTGACGAGGTATTGGAGGCTGAGGAAGCTGCCGCTTGGGACAGCGCTGATAACCATTCAGAACTGACAAACAATAGGGGGTAAATATCATGTTTAATGAAATCTTAATATTTGCCGGTATCCTTACTATCGGGGCAGGCGCATGTACAGCAATCCTGTACATGGTTTTCAAAAAGAATCTTACCTTCAAGCTCTGGATCAGATTGATGCCCAGTATAGTTGTGCTTTGTTTAGCCGTCTTCATCTTAGGAAAAGTGGGGGTATATAATATTCTGGTTTCTGCTATTACACTTATTGTAGGGGTTTCTGCTGTGGTGGCGAACTTGATTTTTGTTGCGAGAAGTATGTTTATGCCGGTAAATAACGTTGTCGAAGGTCTTATCAATATGTCGGGTCAGTTGGTTACCAGTTCCAGCCAGATTTCAGGCGCCAGCCAGCATTTAGCAGAGGGAGCATCCGGGCAGGCATCTTCTCTCGAGGAGACTTCAGCCTCTGTGGAGGAACTCTCTTCCATGACAAGGCAGAATGCGGACAATGCAAATCATGCAAACGCCCTTATGAATGAAACGAAACAGATCGTCTCCCGCGCCAACGATTCCATGAAGAACCTCACCAGGTCCATGGAGGATATCTCCACTGCCAGTGAAGAAACGTCCAAGATTATCAAGACTATTGATGAGATAGCCTTCCAGACGAATCTTCTCGCCTTGAATGCGGCAGTGGAGGCAGCCCGTGCAGGTGAAGCAGGCGCGGGGTTTGCCGTGGTAGCCGAGGAGGTGAGAAATCTGGCTATGAGGTCTGCAGATGCAGCTAAAAACACCTCCGGTTTGATTGAAGGTACGGTCAAAAAGATCAAGGAAGGGTCGGAACTGGTTATCAAAACGAATCATGAGTTTTCTGAGGTTACCAAAAGCACCGCAAAGATTGGCGAATTGGTGGGTGAGATTGCTGCTGCTTCTCAGGAGCAGGCCCACGGTATTGGACAGATTAACAATGCCATTACTGAGATGGACAAGATCACCCAGCAGACGGCCGCCAATGCCGAGGAATCGGTCAGTGCTGCAGGAGAACTGATCGGTCAGGCTGAAGAGTTGAAATGCCATATCTCAGACTTAACCGATACACTCGGCATAAATGGAAATGGAAATATGGCTGACCTTCAAAGGCAAATAAGCAACAGCGGGAGGAAGAGGGAAACATTTGGCCCGGTTCATAAGGTGTTGCCAAGACAGGGGAAGATAGCAAGGGAAGAAGGCCTTGCCCCTCACAGGACAGGGTTGGTACTGCCTAATGAGGTGATTCCTCTTGAAGAGGGAGATTTTAAAAACTTCTAACAAAAAAATAATATAAGGGGGTAGTAACGATGAAAAAAGTATTTATGCTGATTTTAGTCTGTACTTTATCACTGGCAGTTGTTTATGCACCGAGCATGGGTACCGCCTCACAGGAAACGGGGGAGAGGGCCACCGCTCTCTTAGTGGAGAAGGCCGCCGCTTTCTTAAAAGCAAATGGGAAAGATACTTCTTTTGCAGAGTTTAACAAAAGTAACGGAAAATTTTCAGACGGCAGTCGGTATGTTTATGTCATAGACTCTAAAGGGAATACGTTGGCCCATGGGGGCAATAGCGGTATGATTGGTAAAAATTTATCCGAATTGAAGGACTCGGACATGAAACCTTTTATGAAAGAAATTATTAATAATGCGATGACGGAAGGTTTTGGATGGGTTGATTATAAATGGCCAAATCTTCCCATAAGCAACAAAGCCGTACTCAGATCAGCTTATTTTAAAAAGGTTAATGATGTTATTGTCATATCTTCAACACTAAAATGAGGCAACAGTTTACGGTTCACAGTTTACGGTTCACGGTTGAAAAAAACAGAAGGTAGAGGAGAGTTGAAATCAATATCCAAAATGCTTCAAGTTTTATATAACAGCGGGCTTAAGCCTGCTGTTGTAATTACCGACAACCGTGAACGGTTACAAAATGAGTTGTCAGATGGCCGGCATGTTTTTGGCTGTTTTCATGGAACAGGGGGTAAATTGATATGAAGAAAATTTTTAAAAATATGAGTATGTCAAAGAAATTAATGTTAGCTCCAACAGTCGTATTTATCTTCCTCATTGCTCTCTCCTATGTGTCCTATACCGGACTTTCAAATCAGAAAATGGCAATAGAGGACATCGTTAACAAACGATTTAAGGCCTACCAGAGAAGTTCTGAGATTGCCAAAAGTATTGCCAATGTGCATGCAAATCTCTACAAAATCATCAGTTGGACAGGTGCAAATCGTGATGCGGATATAATCCAGGCTCTCTCCGATGAACAGAAAACCCAGATTAAAGGGAATATTGAGCCGCTGCAAAATATCTTAAAATTTAATATGTCCACAGTGAAGGAAAAGAAGCTTCTTCAAGCCTCTCTGGAGCAGTTGATAGAGTATCAGAAACAGGCATTAGCGGTATGTGATGTGGTAAAGACCGATGTCAGCATGGCAACTATGTTTATGGGTACTGCCGACGAAAAATATCACACCCTCAGCCAAACCCTGAGGGAACTCCTTGTACTCGAAGAGATGCTCAGTGAAGAGAGGTACAATTTTTCTCTTAAAAGCTTCAACGCTGTATTAACCGCCTTTGTCATAGTGCTGGTAACCGCCATTGTAATATCGGTATTGAGCAGCCTCTTTATGTCCAGGCTTATCACCCAACAAGTTAAACAAACAATGGATGTCATCAAAAATGTTGCCGATGGTGACTTAACTCAGGATATTGAAGTGGACTCCCGAGATGAGATCGGTGAACTCGCAGAGGCTGTCAACGCGATGCGCGTAAAAATGGGAGAGGCAGTTGGTCAATCGGTAGCGATTTCCCACACCTTATCCGAATCGGCATCCGAGCAGGCTGCTTCGCTGGAAGAGACATCCGCCTCTCTGGATGAAACAGCCTCTATGACCAAGCAAAACGCCGGCAATACAAACGAGGCCAATAACCTGATGGCGGTGGCAATGGAGACCACGGAAAAGGCCAATATTTCCATGGCTGATTTAACCAGATCTATGAAGGAAATTGCCGGCGCCAGCGAACAGGCACAGAAAATCGTTAAGAGTATTGATGAAATTGCCTTTCAAACCAATCTTCTTGCTCTGAATGCGGCGGTCGAGGCAGCCCGTGCGGGTGAAGCAGGCGCGGGTTTTGCCGTAGTCGCTGACGAGGTGAGGAATCTGGCGCTACGGGCAACGGAGGCCGCCAAAGGCACCTCCGGTTTAATCGAAGATATCGTCAAAAAGGTCAAGAACGGGGAAGGTCTGGTTTCCCTCACCAACGATGCCTTCAGTCAGGTAACGACCAGCTCCACGAAGGTTGTGGAATTAATGGGTGAGGTTGCAGCAGCCTCTCAGGAACAAGCCCAGGGGATAGATCAGATCAATAAGGCCGTGGCTCAGATGAGTACGGTGACTCAGAAGAATGCTGCCAGTTCAGAGGAAC
>JACQWO010000026.1 GCA_016209225.1 Desulfobacterales bacterium | reverse complement strand
TGTATCATGCTTTTCACCTACAATTTGGTTGATTATCTGGCTTTTTTATACCAAAATGTAAAGAGAAAAGCAAACAAAAAATACACCTTTTTGTAATTATTTCAACTACTTAAAAGACATGACTTTTTACGAGTTCATCATATATGGGTAGCCCAAAAACATATAGTTGAAAAATTCGGCTCCAGGGCATCCTGGCTTCCCCTTGCAGCAGATGAGGAAGAACACGTATACAGACCAGAATTGGCAAAGGGGGAGGGTTTTTGGAAGCGTGGGTTGAGAAAAAACCATTATGATGTAGGGATGTGTGCTGCTCCGTATAAGCATAGAAGGCGATTTGAAAAACTTTTCCGAAAAAATGGACTCTCCACAAATTTCTATTTCAGAAAGAAATTTGGCAGGAGTGCCACCAGAGAAATAGGGCGCTGTACTATAGGATTCAATGTTGGTGCAGGGTTTACCGAAGAGAGGGGAAAGGATATAAATATGAGGGTGTTCGAGACAATGGCTAATGGTCAGGCTATGCTGTTGACAAATACTTATGAGAATATTGGTTATGAGGATTTATTTGTGGAAGACCGCCACTATGTTACATATAAGACAGAAGGTGAAGCGATTGAAAAAGCAAAATATTTTGCCAATAATCCACTGGAGGCAGCTAAGATAGCCAGAGAAGGACAGCGGCACCTTCTTGCCAACCATACATATATACATAGATGCAAAGAAATTCTTTCTGTTTTTGAGAGAAGTAAGTAAGGTGTAGACGATATTGTTATGGGACAAAATGAATTGAATAATCATTCAATTGAGCAGGCTTTAAAAGAATTGAATTATGGTGGTTATCCTGATCTTTCCAAGGTAAAGAAAATTTTGGTTATAAATTTTAAAAATATAGGTGATGTGATTTTATCATCTCCGGTTTTTAGTGTTTTAAAAAAATCAATCCCTGGAGTTTTGTTAGACGCATCAGTAAATAGTGGAACTGAAGAAGTTTTAATGGGAAATCCTGATATCAATTTCATTCATGTCCTTAGTAGGAAAGCACTGGAAGCAGGAAAGATTTCTCGTTTGAGAGAGGAAATTAGACTGGTTCGAGCAATTAGTGCTAAAAGATATGACATGACAATTAACCTAACGACGGGTGATAGAGGTAGATATTTGGGACTTATTTCTAGAGCTAAAATAAGGGTTGGCGTTGATTCAAAGAGCAAACCGTTACCTGGAAGATGGAAATTTTTAACAATCCCAGTAAGACTTGCTCCATCGAATCGACATTATATTGAAAGAAATCTCGATTGTTTAAGGCGGATTGGTATATTTCCTTATGGTAATTTAAAATCTCCAACATTTTTTGAAGGGGAACAGGCAAAGTTTCGTATCAGTAAGTTACTGACAAAAGCAGGTATTTCAGATAACATTTCTTATGCTGTTGTTCATCCAACATCTAGATGGTTGTTTAAATGTTGGCCTGATGAAAAAGTTGCCGATTTGATAAATTTAATTCAGGGAGAGCTTAAAATCCCTGTAGTTATAACATCAGGGCCAGACAGTTCAGAAATGGCACATATAAAAAATATTTTAAGCAAGACACTACATGATGCGATAGATTTTTCAGGCATATTAAATTTGAGAGAACTTGGAGCACTGATTAGCAAAGCCAGATTGTTTGTTGGAGTTGATTCAGCTCCAATGCATATATCGGCTGCAGTTAATACTCCTATTATAGCACTTTTCGGTCCCACAAGTGAGCTAGATTGGGGGCATCCGGGACAGGGACACAGGATTTTGAGATCGGCTTCTCATCCATGTAGGCCCTGTGGTCAAGATGGATGCGGAGGTAGCAAAAAAAGCGAATGCATGGAAAGTATTGAAGTAACCACAGTTTTCAATGCTGTTAAGGAATGTTTGGCAGACTAAAAAATCCTTGGATTTGAATGATTTGCGCTCCTTGCATCTGGAACTTTTTACTTTGCCATCCCAATTTTGACTTTTTACGAGTCCATCAATTATGAAAATAAAATTCTTTTTGGGTATAGCAATAAGCCTTGTTTTTCTGTATCTTGCCCTTCGCAATGTGAGTTATGGAAACCTGGTGATTTCACTGCAAAAAGCGAATTACCTCTATTTAATCCCCGCCATTCTTCTAGGATTGCTTACTATGTGGCTTCGAGCTATAAGGTGGCGTTATTTACTGGAGCCGATAAAAAGGGTTAAGAATCATAGTCTGTTCTCCGCAGTAATGATAGGATTTATGGCCAATAATGTATTGCCTGCCAGGATAGGCGAGTTTGTCAGGGCGTATGCTATTGGCAGAAAAGAGAATCTGAGCAAGAGCCTATCTTTTGCAACTATTGTTGTTGAAAGGATATTGGATGGTTTTACTCTGTTAACATTTTTATTGGTGATAGTGATATTTTTTCCCTTACCTGGTTGGTTAAAAAAGGCAGGAATCTCAGCATTTGTCTTCTATCTATTGATCATTGCCTTTTTTGTACTCTTGAAGAAATACAAAGAAAATATGCTGAAGTTCTTTAGATGTCTATTATCACCTTTTTCCAAACGTCTGTCCCATAAAACTGATGAACTCTTAATATCCTTTATAGCCGGTTTTGATGTCTTGAAGGGTAAAAAGCAGATAGCATTAATCCTGTTTTATTCCTTTTCCATATGGACAATATATGCTGTTTTAACACTACTGGTTTTCGTATCTTTTAATTTTAATCTCCCGATTTATGCCCCTTTTCTTCTCATTGTGATCCTGACCTTTGGTGTAATGATCCCTTCTTCCCCCGGCTTTATTGGTACATACCAATTTTTCTGTGTAACTGGACTGGCATTTTGGGGTATCAAAGAGAGCGATGCTCTGGGATTCTCATTGGTTTATCATGCAAGCCAATACGTTCCCGTAACCTCCTTAGGACTATTTTACCTGTGGAAGGACAATATCTCTCTTAAGGAGATACAAAGTGAAGAAATTTAATGATCTTGATCTTTATTTCCTGAAGTTTGCTCCAATGCTTCTATAATAAAAACATAAAAGGGTTTATTCGTTTACTAAATTCGCCAATGGAGGTTAAAGATGACAACTTTAAAATTTTATATGAAATCCTTTTCTTTATTTGTCATGGTGCTGCTCTCACTTTCCCCATGTCTCCTTTTTGCCGCTAATGGCAATGATTTGATAGAGAGGCTTCCCAGTGGGACAATCAACTGGAGTATAGGACTTATAACTGCTACCGGAAGCGGTGCCCCCCCTCCTTCTTCTGTAGATAATCCGGCTCAGGCCCGATTAATGGCTAAACGCGCAGCAATTTTAGATGCCCGCCGTAACTTACTGGAAACAGTTAAAGGGGTTACAGTGGATGCGCAGACAACAGTGCAGAATTTTATGACGACCAGTGACGTTGTGGTAACTAAGGTAAGCGGTGTAGTAAAATTGTCAAGGGTTATAAATACCAGGTATATGAGTGACGGTGCAGTAGAAGTTACTGTAGAAATGGATTTGAGAGGGGACTTATTAAAGTTGATGCTGGAAGAGACTGGGGATCAAAAAAAAGCTCTCACCCCTGCGGTAATCCCAAGAAAGGATGCCCCCCCGGCCATTAAATCCCAGTCTGTTGAAATTCCACAAGCAAAGCCTCCAACGCCTCCAGTGCATCCCAAACCACTGTTGGAACCAAAAATACAAGAACCACCTAAACCACCATCTCTTGAAACTCCACAAACAAAGCCTGTACCGCCGCCGCCACCTCCCGAACCCGCGTTAGAAGCAAAAGTAAAGGAGTCTAAAAAGGAGGACAGGAAGGAAGAAGTTTCGGAAGATATAGATCTGACCAAGCTCAACTATTCAGGATTGGTAATTGATGCCAGAAAGCTTCAAATACGTCCTGCTCTGATTCCAAAGATTATAGACCAAAAAGGGGAAGTTGTGTACAGTGCTGTAAATCTGCTGCAAAAAGACGCTGTAAAGATGGGGGTAGTAGGGTATGCCAAAGATGTTGATGCGGCTAAAAAAAACCAGCGGGTTACTGAAAATCCCTTTGTCATCAAAGGAATTCAGGCTACAGGCCAGAAAAGGACAGATGTGGTGATCAATAATCGAGATGCGAATATTGTTCAAGGATCAGATAAATACACAAGCTATTTGAAGAATGGAAGAGTGCTTATAGTCTATGATTGATAAACTGTAACTACTCAGGTTGTTTAGACTGTAGGCTGAAGGCTGTTAGGCTAACAGTCTACAGCCTATCTACCTGAGTAGTTACGATAAACTTTTCAAAGGGAGGTAATTCTAATTGAAACGGTTTTCCTTTTTTTTCCTTTTTTTTCTCTTAATTTCAGTTTTTATCCCTCAGCATCCCTTAAAGGCAGAAACAAAGGTGCTCACGGGGAAACATATAGTTATCTACGATATTGTAAACCCTGTCGGTGTGGAATATCTGCCAAATTATTCGAATAAATTCTATAAGCAGGAAGTATTAACCTCGGATGAGTTCAGTAAGAGGCTAATAGTAGAGATTGATCTTAGCCCCCTGAACTCATCGGCCAGGTTTCCCATATACTTAAAGGAAATCCCCAACAAGATGCAAAAATTTTTAACCGCCGAGGAAAATATTCAAACAAACGATTCGATGATTTCAGAAAAGGCAAGAGAACTGGTTAAAGAGGCTAAATACGTACATGAAGCGTTTGCTGCTATTGCTGATTGGTTAATCGATACTGTTGTTTATGATGCAGGTCCAGGCGTGCGCCAGGATGCCAGATCAGTAATGACAACAAAAAGAGGGTCCTGTGTAGGTATTACTTGTCTTTCTATCGCTATGTTGAGGAGTGTCGGAATCCCAGCCAGGTATGCCCATGGTTACTTGCCGCCAGGTTATGATTGGGGAATTTCAAAGAAATACTGGGGGATTAAGATTAACGGCGGTGGATTCCATGCCTGGATAGAGGTATTCTACCCGGATATTGGCTGGACGTTTTCTGACCTGGAACACTCTAAGGATTTTGTTGACCCCTTCCATATCCTGAGGTACATTGATGGGGTTGAACATACCCCTCGTTACTATAAAGGTGGAGAGATGGATGTAGAAAATGCGACGACTTATACGATATTCAGAGAGGAGAATACTACTTTACCGATAGATCAGCTTCCATCTCCTGGAAAGGCAATCCTGGGCAGGCAAAGGGTAACTCAACAGTTTGGGACTATTTATGGTTCTGTAATCGACAGTAATGAAAAGATAATTCCTAAAGGGAAAGTCACCTTATGGAAGGGGTCTAAAGGTCGTGTTTTTCCATTTGAACAAGGAAGATACTCGATAATCGGACTCAAGGGGGGGAATTACAAGATTGCTTTTGAAGCAGATGGATATAATGGATTTGACAAGGATATTACAATTAGGGATAAAGAAATGGTCAACCTTAACGTAAAGTTGGAGTAACTACTCAGGTTCAAAGGCACAGAGCACCAAAGGCACAAAGTTTATTTGGTTTGCTATTATTGTGAGCATAAATTTCTGTCGAGCGATACGGTTGTTTCCCTACCTACCGGCAGGCAGGTGTTGTTTTTTGCTTTTTTCTTATTCTTTGTGCCTATGTGCCTTTGTCTCTTTGTGCCTAAATAGTTACGATGACAAAAGGTAAATACGAGGTGCGTACGTATGGTAAAGCGAACTTTAATTACCGGAGGAGCTGGATTTCTCGGTTCCCATATATGCGATCGTTTGATTGCAGAGGGTCACTTTGTTATCTGCATGGACAATCTTACTACTGGGAACATGGACAATATTGCCCATCTCTTTGGTAATAACCATTTTAGGTTTATAAAACATGATGTGACCGAGTACATATATGTAGAAGGAGAAATAGATTTTATTCTACATTTCGCTTCCCCTGCCAGCCCTATAGATTATCTGAAGTTGCCGATCCAGACCTTAAAGGTAGGTTCTCTGGGGACTCATAAGGCTTTAGGGCTGGCTAAAGCAAAGAAGTCAACTTTTTTATTAGCCTCAACTTCAGAGTGTTACGGCGACCCCCTGATTCACCCCCAGTCGGAGGATTATTGGGGCAATGTTAACCCAGTTGGCCCCCGTGGGGTTTATGACGAAGCCAAGAGATTTGCTGAAGCCATAACCATGGCATATCACAGATACCATGGTATTGAAACCAGGATTGCCAGGATATTTAATACCTATGGTTCTAAAATGAGGCTGGATGACGGAAGAGCCTTGCCTGCCTTTATATGCCAGGCATTGCGTGAAGAGGAACTCACTGTATTTGGAGACGGACTACAGACCCGAAGCTTCTGCTACGTTTCTGATCTGATTGAGGGTATTTACAGACTGCTGATGTCTGATGAAATCCTCCCTGTAAACTTGGGCAATCCGAGTGAAATAACTATCCTGGACTTTGCAGAAAAGATACTGGAATTAACGGGCAGTAAAAGCAAAATAACCTTTAAACCCCTGCCTGAAGATGATCCTAAAGTAAGACAACCTGAGATTAGCAAGGCTAAAAAGCTGCTTAACTGGGAGCCTAAAATATCCCTTGACGAAGGGTTAAAGATGACACTAGAGTATTTTAAAGAAAGGGTTTGATGTTGCATAGCCTTTTTAACCTCCATCAAGAGTTTTTCCCTTATATTATCCCCCCTTTTTTGGGTCTCCTAACAACGCTGGGGTTGGCTTTGCTAGCCTTTATAAAGGGAAAAGGCAGGAAGGCAAATCTCCTTTTTGCCTGTCTGTGCACTATTGGGGTCTTTTTGAATATAGATGTGGCCCTGATGACTATTGTAACAAAAGGAGATATAGCCCTTAAAATCAGCAGGTATGACCACCTGTTATTGGTCTATAATATTCCCATATACCTCCACTTTGTTCATGCCTTTTTTTCTATAAACAAGAAAAAATGGCTAGTCCCTGCAGCCTACTTGTTCAGTTTTTCATTGATGTTTTTCACCCAATCCCAACTCTATCTTATTGACAGTTATGAGTATTACTTCGGCTTTTTTGCCAAAGGTGGACCACTTTTTTATCTGTTTTTCTCCATGAATTCTTTAGCGCTTTTGTACTGTTCGCACCTCTCCTACAGACAGATAAAAGAAGAGACAAACCCTATAAAGCGTAATCAGATCAAGTACGTCTTTTTGGGATTCGGAATATATGTCATATTGGCACTGCTGAATGTTCTTCCAATGAGCGGATTAGAGATATACCCCTTTGGTAACTTTGGTTTCATACCTATGATAATCCTCGCTTTTGGAGTTTTAAAGCACGACCTTCTGGATATGAGATTTCTCATAAGAAAAGGCATGGTTTACTCATCAATTACTGCCTTCTTAATGGCGTTTTATGCCTTTTTAATAGTAGTATTTGATATGATTTTTAAGGGCTTCAAAATTTCGGATTCCTTTCTTTTTCCTGTCTTTCTCTTCCTCATCATTCTGTTTATTTTTATCCCTGTAAAAGAAACGGTTCAAAGTGTTATAGACAGAATCTTCTTTAAGGGTAAATACGATTATCAGAAAACATTAAGGGGTGTTAGTCAGGCTATGAGGTCTATCCTGGATATGGATGAGATAGTTAATCGCATTATTGATACAGTTATAAATTCAATGCATGTAACTAGCGTATCAGTGGTTCTGTGGAGCGAGGAAGAGAAAGCCTTTCGAGTCCATAGTGTAAAGGGGGAACACGAAAAAAATGTAAAAGAGATAGAGTTAAGGCTGGAAAGTCCATTAATCGCTTTGCTGGTGAGGCAAAAAAGAGAACTATTTAAGCACGATATTGAGGAATGGAATGAGTGGATAAGTAACAAAAGAGAGTGCCTCAGACAATTGGGTTATCTGCACGCAAGTTTAATAGTTCCTATGATCTTCAATAATTCTGTAAAAGGTTTTATCAGCCTCGGTTACAAAAAATCGGGTGATCTCTATACTTCGGAAGACCTGGAGTTGCTGCAAACCTTAGCAAATCAAAGCAGTATTTCTATAGAGAATGCCAGGTCGTACAAGATAATCGAGGACTTAAACAAAAACCTTGAGATGAAAGTACAGGCTCGTACAAAAGAGCTGGAAAGGGCTTTATTGGAGAAGGACAGGACACAAGAACAACTTATCCGATCAGAGAGTCTGGCGGCTGTTGGACAATTGGTAGCGGGGGTGGCCCATGAACTGAATAATCCCCTCTCAAGTGTATCAAGCCTTATTCAATCCACTGTAGAATCTTTAGAAGAGAGAGATGTCAAAGGAGAATATGAAGATGAGATTATAGATGATCTTCGATTTACATTAAAGGAGTTGAGGCGTGCCAAGGAGATCGTCGCCAGTCTCCTGGATATCTCACGCCAGACCCAGGGGTATACAGAGCCAGTCAATATAAATACGGTTGTTAAGGATGCATTGCGGGTCCTTTATAATCAATATAAAAGATATGAGGTAGAAATAGAGGAAGAGTTCCATGAAGACATCCCAGAGATTAAAGGTAACTTTGCCAATCTGGGACAAGTATGCCTGAATATTATAAAGAACTCTATCCAGGAAGTTAAAGGGAGTAATGGTAAGATAACTTTAAAAACAGGGTTTGATAAAAAGATCAGTAGGGTAATCTTTGAATGTATCGATACAGGTAAAGGGATGTCCCCCTCGATAATCAAAGACATATTTAAACCCTTCTTTACTACAAAAGAGGTGGGGACAGGTACGGGACTTGGTCTCTATATCTCTTACGAGATTGTAAAAAGGCACAAGGGGGACATTTTCGTTTTTAGCACCCCAGGTAATGGGACTACCTTTCGGGTTGAGTTGCCTGTTGAATAATCAGTAACTATTCAGCCACAGATTCACACAGATGAACGCAGATAGTATTCTTAAAAGTTTTTATGAAGCTTATTTTACGACTTCATTAACCTTGAACCGTGAACCCCGGAACTTTGAACCTAAGCAGTTAAGAAAAAATATCAGTGATGATCAGCGTAGATCGGTGGCTGAGTAGTTACCAAAATAGGAACTTTTTAAGGGTATTATATCATGAATGGATTATTAATAGTTGACGATGAAGATGGTGTTAGAAGGTCTCTCAATAAGGCATTTCAACACGAGGGCTATTCTATCTTTCTGGCAAAAGATGGAAATGAAGCTATAAAGACAGTGGATGAAAACATGGATAAGATTGGCATCATTATATCAGACCTTAAAATGCCCGGGCTGGATGGTATTGAGACTTTGTCGGCTATTGGCAATATTAATCCCGAGATAACCCGCATTGTTTTAACAGGATATGGCACAATGGAAAGTGCTGTTCAGGCTACCAATGAAGGTATCGATGGATTTTTGACAAAACCCTTTGATAACATTGAGATAAGAGCCAAGGTAAGAGAGTATTTCATAAAGAAACACTTGAAACAATTCGTATCCGACCAGATACTGCAGGAATTACAGAAAGACCCAAGTACGATTAGGCCCAGAAAACAAAAGACAACCATCTTGTTTGCAGATATAAGAGGTTTTTCTTCAATCTCAGAAGGGGTAGACCCAGAAGAATTGGCAGCATTTTTAAGCCGTTATTATTTCACACCATTAAGTGATATTGTGTTTAAGCATAACGGGACCCTTGATAAGCACATAGGGGATAGCATAATGGTTATTTACGGGGCACCTATTTCCTACAATGACGACCCTCTTCGTGCAGTCCTGACAGCCATAGAAATGCAAAAAAGGGCAGCCCAGGTAAGTGTAAAATTGGGGTCTTCCGATCCGGTGTCAATACCCATAGGTATTGGCATCAATACAGGTGAGGTAGTGGTAGGGATATTTGGATCTACCAGGAAGAAGGAATACACTGTTATAGGATCGGCGGTTAACGTTGCAGCCAGGTTAGAAAAGGTTGCCAAGGGAGGACAGATTTTAATTACCGAAGATACCTTCCAAGAGGTTTGCCATGAAATAGAAGCAGAGAAACTGGATGCTGTGAGTATGAAAGGAATTGGAAGAAATATAAGCATATACAATGTGTTAGGGATAAAGTCTTATAATTTATCAATGAGTTGTAAAGAAAAAGGACATGCATCGACTTGATGATTACAAAGTCAAAACATTCACCTGGGCTGAACACTTTCGCGTAATAGCTTTTGCACAATTGACCTACCGCGAAAGCCTGCAATAACTATTATCTTGACAATTTATTTTTAACCATCTATTTTTACCCTCTGTATATCATGCAATTTTACAGAAGAATTACAGGAATAGGAGGATTCTTCATGTTGGCTATCCCTTCTACCTTACAAACCCAATTTGAAGAATATTTGCGAAATAAGGCAACTTCAAACAGACTGCAAGGGGACTATAAAAAATGGCTTCGCTATTATCTGGACTTTTGCCAAAAATATAAATTCTCTCCTACCCATAAAGAAAGCCTGTCCCACTTTGTCCGTAAACTGCAGGAAAAGAAGCAATCGAAAAACCAACAAGGGCAGGCCGTATTGGCGATAAAATTGTATTATGAAGTGGTTATAAAAAATGTCCCCCTTAAAAAGATATCTCTTTCCCACTCTGACATTCCTCCGAGATCCCTGCCTTTTAACGACAAAAAGCCTCTTTATATCAGGGAAGTTTCTAAAAGTCCGATCCAATATAAAAACTACCATGATTTACACTCATACAGTGAAGAGTGTCACGATTAAAGATGCCAAAAGCCCTCTGGATTTTTGATGTCCTGTGGGGAAAAGGTTACGGCTTGTTTAATAAATGAAGGCATTGTAAATAACCCTTATTGGCTCCAGATGCGGACATTTCCCATCGGCTATAAGGGCGTTAGAAAGAGGATTGATAGATGTAACACCCCTTGTCTCAGGAATGTATAGCATTAACGATGGGATAAATGCTTTTGAAGATGCAGCTAAAAAGGAAGCTTTAAAGATACTGTTAACTATGGATTCAAAAAGACTTTAAGAAAGAGAGGGTTAGATGATAGATCTTCATACCCATTCTATATTTAGCGACGGCGAATTAATACCTTCGGAACTGGTAAGAAGGGCAGAAGTTATTGGTTATCAGGCAATCGCTATCACAGACCATGCCGATATATCAAACCTTGACTTCATTGTTCCCAGGATTGTAAGTGTCTGTGATGACCTTTCTTCAAAATGGAGGATAAGGGCAATACCGGGCATAGAGATTACCCATGTTCCCCCTTCCATAATCTCTCAGCTGGAGAAAAGGGCCCGAAATATGGGCGCGAAGATAGTGGTTGTTCATGGAGAAACAACGGTAGAACCTGTACCGCCCGGGACCAATCGAGAGGCATTGTTGTCTGACATAGATATTCTGGCTCATCCGGGTTTAATAACTGAAGAAGAAGCAGAGATAGCAAAGGAGAGAGGCATATACCTGGAGATTACCACTAGGGCAGGGCATTCTTTAACCAATGGCCATGTGGCTAAGCTTGCAACCAGAATAGGCGCCAGACTGGTTTTAAACACCGATTCCCACTGCCCTGGCGATCTAATCAGTTTGGAAAAGGCAAGAACCGTTGCTATGGGAGCAGGTTTATCAGAGGAGGAATTTAATAAACTACGCAAAAACTCAATGGAAATCTTGGAGAGACTTAAGATTTAAAGCCCAAAATTGATGGACTCGTAAAAAGTCAAAATTGAGATGGCAAAGTAAAAAGCTCCAGATGCAAGGCGCGCAAATCCTATTATCTGTTGACTGTTATCCGTTGACCGTTGTCCGTCAACAAACCATGTACTTACAGTGAACGGTAAACAGTGAACCGTGAACTATTTCCATAGGTACGCTGCAACGACGAAGGATGCAGTGCAACGCCGCAGATGGAATTTTTACGAAGCCATCAAAATTCCTTGACAAAACATTAACAAGATTTGTATACTCCCTCTGTTTTAGAGAAAGGGGAGGGGAGGCATTTTTGGCTAAAAAGGTAAAGATACCTAAAAGGAAAATATCGAAAGAATCGGATGAGTTCGTTTCAACAACAAGCAAGGTATTAAACTATGCTTTTGAAAATAAAAAGAAGTTTCTGATAGTAACTGTAGCTGTATTAGTTTTTGCCCTTCTTTTTGTGGGATGGCGGTTCTATGTTAAAAAGACGGAAAAAGAGGCTTCCATCCTATACTATAAGGCGATTCAATACTACCATAGTGACAATAAGAGTGAAAAATCGGCTAAAGATGATAAGGAGAGGTATAATCTAGCACTTAAGAAATTCAAAGATGTAATTGAGAGATATCCCCGTACCAGTGTTGCCTCTATGTCATTCCTTTATTCCGGACATATCTATTACAAACTGGATGAATTTGATAATTCTATTAAATCCTATCAAAACTTTCTAAAAAAAATTCCATCTGATAATCCCTTAAACGTATTTGCTTATGATGGGTTAGGTTATGGATATGAAGCCAAAGGAGATTATAAAAATGCCTTAATATACTTTAGGAAACTTATCGATGGAAAAGAAAAGCCTCTCAGTAAACTAGGATATTTTAATGTGGGCAGGTGTTATGAGGAATTAGGAGAAAAAGATAAAGCTATTGAAACTTATCAAAGATTAGTCGCCACTTATCCAAATTCAGGTTATGCTGCCTTGGCAAAAGAAAAAAACAACATTTTAAAGAGATGATCATCTCCGAAAAAGTTGCTAGAATCTTGAGGATTCAAGGGGTCAAGGAGTCGCCCCTTGACCCCTTGAATCCTTTTTTGCGACTAAATGGGAGAAGAACTAAAAAGGTGAATTATGAAAGAGTTGTTGTCCGGTAATGAGGCAATAGCCAGAGGTGCTTATGAATGCGGGGTTACCGTGGCTACCGGTTATCCTGGAACTCCAAGCACTGAAATTCTGGAAAATATAGCAAAATATGAAGGTGTTTATGCCGAATGGTCACCCAATGAAAAGGTGGCTTTGGATGTTGCAGCTGGAGCCAGTTTTGGAGGTGTCAGGGTGCTTGTAGCAATGAAGCACGTAGGCATAAATGTAGCTGCCGACCCCCTTTTTACCCTTTCCTATACAGGCGTTAAGGGCGGACTGGTGATTATCACTGCCGATGACCCGGAACTGCATAGCTCTCAGAATGAACAGGACAACAGGAATTACGCCAAATTTGCGAAAATCCCGATGCTTGAGCCCAGTGACAGCCAGGAAGCCAAAGAATTCGTAAAGATAGCATTTGAGATAAGTGAGAAGTATGATACCCCGGTATTTGTCAGGACAACTACCCGAATCTCCCACTCAAAATCAATTGTTGAGCTTCATGAACCCAAAAGATCACCTATACCACTAGAGCTAGTAAAAAATCCTTCAAAGTTAGTAATGCTGCCTGCAAATGCACGAAAAAGACATCCTATTGTTGAAGAACGGCTGGGGCAACTGAAGACCTTCGCTGATGAATTTTCAGAGAACAAGGTTGAGATCAATAATGCTAATTTGGGAATTATTACAAGTGGAGTATCGTATCAGTATGCCAAAGAGGTATTTCCTGATTATTCTTATCTGAAACTGGGGCTCATATACCCATTGCCAGAGAAGCTAATCAAAGAATTCGCCGGCAAGGTAGAGAAACTCTATGTCGTTGAGGAACTAGATCCATACATAGAAGAACAAATAAAGGCGATGGGGATAAACATTACAGGCAAGGATATATTTCCCATATGCGGAGAGTTTAATCCCTCAATTGTGGAAAATGCCATCTCTCCTTCTTCTAAGCAGCAGATGAAGGAAGATACCTCGCTAAAGCTTCCGCCAAGACCTCCCAATATGTGTCCTGGATGTGGTTACAGGGGGATCTTTTATGTATTTAACAAATTAAAACTCTTTGTTGCTGGGGATATTGGATGCTATACCCTTGGATTCTTGCCTCCGTTATCTGCTATTGACACATGCGTATCCATGGGTGGGAGTATTGGACATGCCATGGGGTTAGATAAGGCATTGGGAGATGAAGCAATAGGCAAGGTTATCGCTGTAATAGGAGATTCTACATTCTTGCATTCAGGAATAACGAGCCTATTGGACATAGTATACAATAGGGGTTCCTCTACAGTAGTTATCCTTGACAACCAGACTACTGCAATGACAGGGAGACAGGAGCATCCGGGTACCGGCCTGACCCTTAAAGGGGAGACAGCTAAAAAGGTAGATTTGATCGAACTCTGCAAGGGATTAGGGGTTGAACATGTCCGAACCGTTGATCCTTTTGACCTTACGAGTGTAGAAGAGACGGTAAAAGAGGAGATATTTCGAAAAGAACCATCGGTAATTATCTCGCAGGCACCCTGTGTCTTGTTGAAGAGCCGGCGTGTAAAGCCTTCAAAACCTTTCATGGTTTTTAACGAGAAATGCAATGGGTGTAAAGCCTGTATCAAATTGGGTTGTCCTGCAATAGAATGGAAAAACATTAAAGATGTTTCTAAGACAGATAGGCTAACTTCGGATAATAAAAAGAGAAAAGGAATTGCAATTATCGACAGTATGCTTTGTAATGGTTGTGGACTTTGTCAGCAGCTATGTAAATTTGAAGCGATTGGAGAGATAAATGCCTGATAGTAACACAAATATTTTAGCTGTGGGGGTAGGGGGGCAGGGGATTATTCTAGCCAGTGAAATTTTAACCTACGCCCTTATGAATGCTGGATACGATGCAAAAAAGAGCGAAGTTCATGGAATGTCTCAACGGGGGGGGAGTGTTAATACTCATATAAGGTTTGGCAAAAAGGTTTATTCTCCTGTTATTAAAGAGAGGGAGGTAGATATCCTGTTTGCCTTTGAGCAGTTAGAAGCCCTTAGATACTTTGGATTCTTGAAACCAGGTGCAATGGTTATCCTGAACAACCATACTGTTAATCCCCCATCGGTATCTTTAGGCATTGATGAATACCCCGGAGATGTGCCGCAAACCATTAAAAAGAGATTCCCAAATTTTCATCTGGTTAACGGATTGGATCTGGCACTAAAGATAGGCAATTCCAGAACAGCAAATATCGTACTACTGGGAGTATTATCAAAGTATATCAAAGTTGAGGAGAATTCCTGGATAGATGCCATATCAAAGGTGTTCCCTGAAAAACTGATTAATATTAATATTGAGGCATTTCGATTGGGTAGAGAAGAAGGTTAGAGGTGCGAGGGTCTTTTGCCTATTTTATACTATACTTTTCTTCATAATCTCCTCACTTTTTTTAGTTGCTCTGTTTTAGCAGAAGAATTAAAACCAAAAACCCTGAATAAAAGCTTAATATAGATGAAGCCTCTCAGTTTAAACTTGCCGGGGAGCTCTTTGTTGAAGGGGATTAATTCAGGGTAATTACAGAGCATAAGAGGTTAAGTTTTTTCATAATGATAATATCTCCTGTGGACGGTGACCGTTGCCCTATGTATCCTAGCTGCTCAGAGTACTATACGGTATCCAGGCTCTAAGAAAACACGGGCTTTTCTTGGGTTTTGTTATGATTGCGGATAGGTTGATACATGAGAGAGATGAAATGACATACGCTTCCACAGTGATAGTCAATGGTATACGGAGATACTACGATCCGGCAGAAAACAATGATTTCTGGTTGAGCGAGAAATAGGGGGGGAGGAATAAAGGAGGCGGTTATGATCTGGGATAAAGAATTTGAGACATTGCCCAGGGAGGCACTGGAAGCCCTAAAACTAAAGAGACTGCAGAATGTTCTTAAAAGGGTGTACTCTAATGTTTCTTTTTATAAAAACGCTTTTGACGAAAAGGGCTTTAAACCTGAGGGTGTCAAGTCTATGGATGATTTAAAGAGATTGCCTTTTACGACTAAGCAAAATCTTCGTGACAATTATCCTTATGGTTTATTTGCAGTGCCCCTTGAGAGTGTAGTAAGAATCCATGCCTCTTCTGGAACAACAGGGAAACCTACGGTGGTTGGATATACCAAAAAGGATATAGAAACATGGGCGGAACTTATGGCCAGGGCATTGAGCGCTGCAGGAGCAACAAAGGGTGATATTGTTCATAATTCTTACGGTTATGGTTTGTTTACAGGGGGGCTTGGATTACATTATGGGGCTGAAAGATTGGGTGCATCGGTAATCCCCATGTCTGGTGGTAATTCAAAAAAGCAGATTATGATAATGGAGGACTTCGGTTCAACGATACTCACATGCACACCATCGTATGCCCTTTCTCTGGCTGAAACAGCTGAGGAGATGGGAATAGATTTTAAAAATCTTAAACTTAAAGCAGGTCTTTTTGGTGCAGAACCATGGTCAGAAGGAATACGAGAAGAGATAGAGAGGAAACTCAACCTACATGCCATTGATCTATACGGACTAAGCGAAATAATAGGCCCTGGAGTGGCAGTAGAGTGTATGGAAGCTAAAAGAGGACTGCATGTATTTGAAGATCACTTTATTGTGGAGGTTATAAACCCAAAAACATGCGAACCCCTGCCTTATGGTGAAAGGGGGGAGCTTGTCTTCACTACCTTGACAAAAGAGGCATTTCCTTTGATAAGATATCGAACCCGGGATATTTCAGTACTGAATCCAGAGCCCTGTATATGTGGAAGGACGTTTGTCAGGATGGAAAGGGTAAGCGGGAGATCGGATGATATGCTGATCATCAGAGGGGTAAATGTCTTTCCATCTCAAATAGAGAGTATCTTGATGAACATAGAAGGCATTGAACCCCATTATCTGTTGATTGTAGATAGAAAAGGCAATATGGATACCCTTGAAATACAGGTTGAAGTCAATGAAAGGGTATTCTCTGATGAGATAAAAAACTTGCAGATATTGGGCAAAAGAATTGAGAAGGACATTAAAGACTTTTTAGGTGTCTCTACTATAGTTAGACTCGTTGAGCCCAAAACCATTCAGAGGAGTGAAGGCAAGGCCCAACGGGTAATAGACAAAAGAAAGATATAGATTAAAAAAAGGAGTTACAGGGTGAAGATAGATCAAATATCGGTTTTTTTAGAGAACAAATCCGGAAGGCTGGCCAAGGTTACCAGAGTATTGGGTGAAGCAGGAATAAATATCAGGGCACTTTCCCTTGCCGATACCACCGACTTTGGGATTTTAAGATTGATTGTAAATGACTCACAAAAAGCCAGGGAGGTACTTAAGGAGAACGGGTTTACAGTGGGAAAAACCGAGGTGGTTGCGGTGGAAGTCGAAGATAAACCAGGGGGGCTGGCGAGTATCCTGGGGGTTTTATCAGATCATGACATTAATGTTGAATATATGTATGCTTTCGTCGAACGAAGCGGAGAAAATGCTATAATTATTTGCAGGTTTGATGAAACTGATAAAGCCATTGATGTATTACAAAAGAATAACATAGCCATTTTAAAAGGAGAGAAGTTGTATCAGTTCTAAATCCTGATGGCAGATAAGGAGAGGAGGTGAATAATTAACTGTATAACTAAACGCAATTTACTACAAGCAAATAACTATAAACTAAGTAATAGAAGGAGAGGGGACAAAAATATGGTTAAAAGAAAGCTGCTAATTTTAGGAGTAGTACTGTTATTGGGTCTAGCCTTATCAGTTAATGGTTTCGCAAAGAAGGCAGAGGTAAAGGAGCCATATAAGATTGGCTGTCTCTTTGCATTTACAGGTCCGGCAAGCTGGTTGGGTGAACCTGAAAGAAGAACGGCTGTATGGATTGAAGATAAGATTAATAAGGCTGGGGGAATTAATGGTCACCCCCTGAAACTCCTGATTGAAGACACCAAAGGAGATCCTACTGCAGCCGTTTTGGCTGCCAAGAAACTCTTAAAAGAAGGGGTGGTAGCTATAGTGGGACCATCGACAAGCGGTGAGAGCATGGCTGTTGTTCCAATAATGGAAGAGGCAGAACAGATACTCGTGTCGTGTGCAGCAGCAGAGGCCATAGTTCATGATCCAAAGACCGATACGGAAAGAAAGTGGATATTCAAAACGCCCCAAAAGGACAGTCATGTGGTTCAAAGGATTTATGGACATATGAAGAAAAGCGGTATTACCAAGGTTGCCATCATTACAGATACAACGGGTTTTGGTGCCCAGGGGCGGGAACAACTGAAAAAGTATGCCCCTGAGTTTGGGATTACCGTTATTTTAGATGAGACATACGGTCCCAAAGACACAGATTTGACACCCCAATTGACCAAGATCAAAGGGACTGAAGCCCAGGCAATAGTGAATTGGTCCATCCTTCCCGCACAGACAACAGTCATGAAAAATAGGATACAGCTTGGAATCACCATACCACTTTATCAAAGTCATGGGTTTGGTAATACAAAATATGCTGCAGCGGCTGGGGAGGCTGCTGAAGGTGTTATATTCCCCTGCGGCAGAGTTCTGGTAGCAGAATTCTTAGACAAGAAACATCCTCAGAAGAAACTCCTTGTTGAATACAAGAAGGCATATGAATCTCAGCATAAAGAAGATGTGAGTACCTTTGGGGGACATGCATTGGATGCCCTAAATCTCGTTGTGGCTGCTTTAAAGGCTTCTGGCCCCGATAAGAATAAGATGAGGTCATTCATAGAGAATAAGAAGGGTTTTGTTGGAACAGGTGGTATCTTTAACTTCTCTCCAACCGATCACACAGGGCTTGGCTTGGATTCTCTGGAAATGCTCACTGTAAAAAAAGGAAAATTCGATTTATATAAAAAATAAGTTACTACTAAGGTTATTTAGACTGTAGGCTGAAGGCCGTTAGTGGACTGCGTCAGTAAGTCCCTGTCTCTGCTTCTTTACCTTACAGTCTAAACACCTACAGCCTATCTAACTGAGCAGTTATGATGTTCAATCAAACCTGAAACTGAGACCATTTTTCTTTTCGAAAGCTGGTCTCAGTTTTTTTCTTACTGGAGGTAACGTTGCCCCTATACAGCCAGATTATACAGTATGTCCTCAGTGGGATCACTATAGGAAGCGTTTATGCAATAATAGCCCTTGGGTTCAATATTATCTATAATTCAACCTCCATTATAAATTTTGCCCAAGGCGAGTTTGTAATGCTTGGTGGTCTCACCATGATCTTCTTTACTGTGATGCTGAAATTTCCCCTGGTTATAGGTTTCCCTCTCACAGTTCTTGTTCTCACTTTAATAGGCATTATCATGGAGAGATTTACCATTTCTCCTATAAAAAAGCCTACGGTAGTCACTCTGATTATTGTGACCATAGCAGTTTCCATTCTGTTTAAAGGTGTCGCCATGTTAGTATGGGGGAAGGATACCCACTTTCTACCCCCGTTCTCAGGAGAAAAGGGTATCGCTTTCATGGGGGCATCTCTTAATCCCCAGTACATCTGGGTGGTTGGAATAACAGTTGTCGTTGTGGTATTGTTGTCCATTTTTTTCAAATACACCATTATTGGAAAGGCAATGACTGCCTGTGCTGTTAATCGAACAGCAGCAAGCCTAATGGGAATCAACGTCAAACGGATGGTTCTCTTATCCTTTGCCCTATCAGCCGCAATAGGGGGGATTGCAGGCATCATTATAGCGCCTATTACCCTAATGGCTTATGACAATGGTGCTATGTTAGGTTTAAAGGGTTTTGGGGCGGCTGTCCTGGGTGGCCTGGGGAATTTTTATGGGGCGATATTTGCAGGGCTTCTCCTGGGAGTTATGGAGTCATTGGGGGCAGGTCTTATTCACTCTGGGTACAAGGATGCCATTGCCCTTTTAGTTCTTCTACTCGTTCTCTTTATTAAGCCAAGTGGAATCTTCGGGGTTACTGAGGTAAGTGGATTTAAAAAATTTTAGGTTCTTGAGTTCTTATGGATAAAAAAAACTCTCTTACACTCCTAATTCTCACTGTCTGCCTGGTTGTTTTCCCTTTCATTGTTACCAACACCTACTACATAAGTACTATGGTATTCGTAGGCATCAATGGAATCATTGCCATCGGACTCAGCCTGCTTATGGGATGTGCAGGACAGATCTCTATCGGTCACGCTGCCTTCTTCGGACTTGGTGCTTATACTTCTGCAGTCCTCACTGCCAAATTAGGTTTTCACCCCTGGTGCGCTTTTTTTCTAGGTATCCTTTTGTCTTCCTGTATAGCTTTGATAATAGGTATTCCGTCTTTGAAACTGAAGGGTCATTATCTCGCCATGGCCACATTGGGTTTTGGAGAAATTACTTATATAGTATTTAATGAGCTGACAGATATTACCGGTGGTCCATCTGGAATTGGAGGTATACCAAAAATTTATCTTGCCGGATATGCAATGAACACAGATATAAAATACTACTTTTTTGTGTGGGCTTTCCTGTTGCTGATCCTTACCCTTTCACTCAATTTGATTCATTCCAGGATAGGCAGGGCGCTCAGATCGATTCATGATAGTGAAGTCGCAGCAAATGCCATGGGGGTTAACACCAGCAAACTCAAAATACAGGTCTTTATGATTAGCGCTGTTTTTGGCTCTGTTGCAGGCAGTCTATATACCCATTACGTAACTTTTGTCAGTCCAAGTTCTTTTGGCCTTTTTTTCTCAATCCTTTTGGTGATGATGGTGGTAATAGGAGGGATGCATAGCGTCTGGGGCGCCTTGATTGGCGCTGCTCTTTTAACCATACTGCCAGAATTCTTAAGGGCTTTAAAAGACTTTGAGATATTTGTTTATGGGGCTGTTCTTCTTTTGATAATGATTTTTTTGCCCAGGGGATTAATCGGTGGGTTAGAATATCTATTTAACAGGTTAATCAAAAAGGTGTAATCTTTCGCCAATAGTAACCGTTCACGGTTCTACAACAGCAGGCTTAAGCCCGCTGTTATATAAAGCTTGAAGCATTTTTGCCAACTGTTAACTGCAAACCGTAAACTTTAAACGAAGACCACCAATATAAAAACGGACAATGGATAACGTCATACTCCATGCTTCTAAAATTAAAAAGACCTTCGGAGGATTAGTAGCTGTTTCTGATCTAGATTTTACGGTAAGGGAAGGCCGGATAAAGGCCATCATTGGCCCGAATGGAGCCGGTAAAACCACAGTTTTCAATTTGATCACAGGGATTTTACAGCCGACCGGTGGGGAGATTCAATTTCAGGGGAACTCCATCACTCGACTTAAATCTTACAGGATTTCTTCCCTGGGTATATCTCGCACCTTCCAAAATGTTCAATTGTTTAGTAATATGTCGGTCATAGAGAATGTTATGATAGGAAGACACCCAAGGACCAGTTCTGGTATAATGAGTTCGATCCTCTCTTTGCCCAAAAAAAGGAAAGAAGAAAAAGAGGTCAGGAAAAGGGCTATGGAGTATCTCGAATTTGTTGGTTTAGGAGATAGGTTTGACGAGTCCCCGGAAAATCTTCCCTTTGGGAAACAAAGACTGTTAGAAATCGCAAGGGCTATGGCTACCGAACCCAGATTGCTATTGCTTGACGAGCCGGCATCGGGCCTAAATACGAAAGAGACCCAAAACCTGGCTCGTTTGATTACAGAGATACGGGGTAGGGGTATTACGATTCTCCTGGTAGAACATGATATGGAGTTAGTAATGGGTATATCAGATGAAATTATGGTGCTCAACTCTGGTCAAAAGATTGCAGAAGGACTTCCCAGGGAGATTCAGGAGAATGATGAAGTGATAAAGGCATATCTGGGAGAAGCATAAAAAATGCTCAGGATAAAAAATATAAATACATATTACGGAAAGGTTCACGCACTGAAGAACGTCTCGATACATGTCAATGTCGGAGAGATCGTAGCATTAATAGGTGCCAACGGTGCCGGTAAAACAACTGTTTTAAACTCCATATCTGGGATTACTCCTCCCAGGGAAGGGGAGGCCATCTTCAAGGGGGTCAATATTCTAGGTCTTCCTACTGATCAAATAGTCAAGATGGGAATATCTCAGATCCCGGAGGGAAGGCAGATATTTGCCCCTTTAACCGTATCAACCAATTTGGAACTGGGGGCATATCATAGGTATAGCAGGAAAAACAAATCTTCCTTAAAAAAGGACATAGAAGACGTTTTTTCCTTTTTCCCAATATTGAGAGAAAGAAGGAATCAAATAGCAGGTACCCTGAGCGGGGGGGAGCAGCAGATGCTAGCCATTGGCAGGGCATTAATGTCAAAACCCTCTCTGCTTCTACTGGACGAGCCTTCTATGGGGCTGGCCCCTATGATCAGCAAAGATATATTTAGAATGATATCCAGGCTCAAGGATGAACTCAAAACCACTATACTGATAGTAGAACAAAATGCCAAAGCCGCTCTTCAACTTGCTGATCGAGGATATGTAATAGAGACAGGAAAGATTATAATGGAAGAAAGTAGTAAAGGTCTTCTTAACAATAAGGAGGTTCAAAGGGCATATCTAGGGAAAGAAAAGAAGGAAATATGGGAGTAACCCCCTTTTTGGGAGATTTAAAATGAATATTTGGGATAAAGATTATGAATGTATGCCAAGGGAAGACATAGAACAATTGCAATTGGAAAGACTACAGTCTACCCTAAACAGGGTGTATAAAAATGTGCAGTTTTACAGAAAGATATTTGATAAACTTAATGTTTTACCTGAAGATATCCAATCGATTCAGGATTTGTCCAACCTTCCTTTCACCACAAAGGATGATCTCAGAGACAGTTATCCCTATGATATGTTTGCAGTCTCTCTGAGGGAGGTTGTAAGATTACATTCTACATCGGGAATGACAGGAAAACCTATTGTTGTTGGTTATACAAAAAACGATTTAAAAAACTGGAGCAATTTAGCTGCCCGTATATTAACCGCCGGTGGGGTTACAAAAGATGATATGGTGCAGATAGCTTTCGCATATGGGTTGCTTACAGGTGCTTTTGGCATCCATTACGGTGCAGAAAAGATAGGAGCTTCGGTAATCCCTACATCTTCCGGGCATACCGAAAAACAAATAATAATAATGAAGGATTATAAGACTACCACGCTGGTATGTACCCCATCCTATGCCCTAAGGATAGCGGATACTATGGTAAATATGGAGATTGATCCGAAGACATTGAATTTAAGACTCGGTCTATTCGGTGGAGAACCATGGTCAGAAAATATGAGAAAAGAGATAGAAGGAAGATTGTATATCGATGCGTTAGATAACTATGGGCTGAGCGAGGTAATAGGTCCTGGGGTTGCTGCTGAATGCCAATATAAAGATGGACTTCATCTCTTCGAAGACCATTTTATTCCAGAGATAATTGATCCCTCAACAGGTAACCTTTTGCCACCTGGAGAAAAAGGGGAACTGGTCATTACCACCCTTACCAAAGAGGCATTCCCCATGATTCGTTTTCGAACAGGAGACATAACAAAACTGAATTGGCGGCAATGTGATTGTGGTAGAACCTGTGTCAGAATAGAAAAGATCATGGAAAGAACAGATAATATGTTGATAATCAAAGGTGTTAGCGTATTTCCCTCCCAGATCGAGCTGGTTTTATATGAGTTTGAAGGATGTGAACCTCATTTTCAATTGGTTGTTGACCGAAAAGACAGGATGGATGTATTGGAGGTGTTAGTGGAGGTATCGGAGAGGATATTCTTTGATGAGATGAAAAAACAGAGAAGACTTTTGGAGAATATTAAGGAGAGGCTTTCCAGCGTATTAGGGGTTAACGTTGACGTTAAACTTGTGGAACCCCAATCTATAGAAAGGGATTTAAACAAGTACAAAAGGATAATTGATAAGAGAGTTATATGATTTGTTTGATATATTTGCACATCTGTGTCTTATTAGTTAACTGTGTCGTAACTACTCAGGTTGTCAGGTTCACGGTTCACGGCTGCCATATCTGGACTTCCGTGCAAAACGCCTGGCGTATCTTCAAACCGTTCAATCTTGATCGCTTTCTAACCTTGAACTTTGAACCGAGGAACTGGTATTGGGGGAAGGGCAAGCAATTCAAATGGGGTTTTGATGGTTGCCGCATATCAAAGTTTACATAATATACCTTATCAGACATTGTTTCGGGATAAAAACCGCGCCCTAGTTAATATAGGAATCTCTTATTAGTCTGTTAAGATAGCCCTCAGGGTCATTCACTGCTTCTTCGGTTATCAAGAATTCATTTGCACCTGTCTTTTCTTTGATCAGTTTAATTCCGTGTTCATAGTTCTTCAAGATTTCAGTGCAGGCATCAAAGACCTCCCTGCTACTTTCTATGGAATTTTTAGCTATCTTGTCTGAAGCTTCATCAGAAAAAGTTATTTTGAACGAATGCTTATTTAAAAACTCTTCTTCAAATTCTTTTATTTTTCCAATAGTTAATAAAACTTTTTCAAGAATTGCATTAATATCCATCCTTTTATCTATTGCCCTGTCGACTATTAAATCTATCCTGTTATTTGTAAGATTAACCCCGTATTTGCTGAGGAATTCTTTCT
The DNA here is from genome assembly GCA_016209225.1 of Desulfobacterales bacterium. Taxonomy (GTDB): domain Bacteria; phylum Desulfobacterota; class UBA8473; order UBA8473; family UBA8473; genus UBA8473. The sequence continues at coordinate 10,016 of JACQWO010000026.1, read as the reverse complement.
CCCGTTTCTTTAAAGATTTCTTTTTATCCGATTTTTCTCGTAACAGTAGTTCCTCATATCTTGCCAGCATCTTTTCATCATTGGGGTCTGTTATTAATTTATCCAGTTCTCTCTCGGGGTTTTCTACAGTCTGTTTTGTTACTACAAACCTTCTTATATCAGTAGATGGCAGTTTCTTTTCAAACTTTAACAGAGCCTTTTCAATTGAACTTACGAGACCACGGGCGCCAGTCCCTTCTTGATAAGCCTTTTCGGCTAACATATATAAAGCATCATCCTCAAATTGTACATCTATCCGATATGCCTTAAAGTCCTTTATTTTGCTGATGATTACTGAACCATTAGGGTTCTTCAGAATTTGATATAAATCATCGATCCCTAATTTTTCGTATACAGCTATTACCGGTAACCTTCCAATAAATTCAGATTCGAAGCCGTAATTTATAAAATCTTCAGCAGTAACATGCTTTAGAAATTCAGTTTTCTTGCCTTTCGATTTTATGCCAGCACCAAAACCAATTCTTTGCTCGTTTAGTTTTTTCTTGACAATATTTTCCAGTCCGTCGAATGCCCCACTTACTATAAAGAGAATATTCTTCGTATTGATAGTTTTTTTCTTTCTTTTCCCAGTCCTTCTGTACTCTTCAATTGCCTCCAATTGAGACATCGGATCATGGGGAACCTTTAAGTCTACCTCAGTTTCTTCCAATGGTTTTAGAAGAGCTCTCTGAACACCGGTCCTGGACACATCAGGGCCTACTATACTCCCACTAGATGCTATTTTATCTATTTCATCTATGTAGATTATCCCGTATTGAGCCAATTCGATATTGCTATCAGCTTCATTTACCAGGTCTCTTACGAGATCCTCAACATCGCCTCCTACATATCCTGTTTCACTGAATTTTGTTGCATCGCCTTTTACAAAGGGCACTCCAATCTTTTTGGCTATCAGTTTGATAAGATATGTCTTCCCCACACCTGTAGGACCAATCATTATTATATTGTTCTTTATATTACCAATAATTCCATATGTCTCGGCTTTATTATTGTCTTCTAATAACCGTATTCTATTAAAATGGGTACATATTTTAGTCGCAAGTATCTCTTTTGCCTCTTTCTGTTTAACAACATACTCATCGAGATACGACTCAAGTTCTTCAGGCTTCATGTCAAACTTGATCTTTACGGGTTTCTCTTTTTTGTCTCCTTTTTCAGAATCAATATAGTCAGAGTCAAACTTGGGGAACAAAGTTGGTAATGCCAGTTTGATGTGACCACCATATTTTCTTTGAAGATACTCATTAAGCTCTTTTTCGAGCTCCCTGGGATCTGGAAGTTTATCTTTTGTATACTCCATCGCATTACCTACACTGTGTTTTGATTGCTTTATGAGAGTAAGATAAGAACAAGTTAGTCTCGTTTAAACCGCTTACGAAGAGAACTAATGGATGTTTTAGTCTTTTTTCTTTCTGTAGTTATAAATTTCTTCAAAACCTCGCTATCCTCTTCAGTTAGTTCTATAAAATATACACCTACATTATAGAGGTATTCCTCACTTTCAGGTGTAAGATCATACCAACAAACTTCTCCTATAGGGGTTATGGTTTTGTAGTTGGACGGTAAATCAATCTCTAACTTTAGTTTGTTTTTGGCCATACCTGATATAGAGGAACATATGTGAAGTCCCTCAACCTGCACTGTATTGGTTCCTAAAGAGACTCCACTGATTGAAATGCTCTTTGTTTTAGCCTGCATCGTTCTTGAAAAAATATCTCCATCAATATCTTGGCTAATTATTACAAATCTTGTGTCTAGGGCAGTATTCATTCTTGCACACTTACGTTTGTTGTTAATTCTTTCGTATTTCAATTTTTTCCCCACTTTATATTTTCCTCTCATTTAAACATTTATAAACAAACGTAAGGATACAAACCCCTCTGCATACTTTACTCGTCCCTGAATGCCTCTAAAATTTGCAGAAGATTTTGCGATTTCAAGGATGGATAAGTCTTCTATATTTGTTTTCATTACTTGTGATCCATGGGCTTTCAGCAAAGCAATCTTATCGTTTAAGACCTCATTGATATCAATAAATACATTTGGAGAAAAATTTTGAGTAGTGGGACCCTCATAAAAGAGTACATTTTTGACATATCTGGTAGCTGAGATAGTAGCTTTTGCTAAATTACGGTGATCTTGATGGGTATCATCAAAGTAATTAACAAAGATGAAATCAGGTTTTACCTTATGCAACACATTTTCAATATTAAAGATTAGTTTTTGATCTAACAGTAGCCTGGTATCACTATATCCACCCCAGAAAAGCTCTTTTGCCTGTAGAATCTTCAAAGATTCCTTCTGTTCATGCCGTCTCACTTCTCTGTCTCCACCCAATTCACCATCTGTCAGAACCATAAGGAAGACATTTTCTCCCTTCTCTTTGTACTTTATTAAAGACCCACCACAGCCGAATTCAATATCATCTGGATGGGCGCCTATGGCCAATATGTTCATTGATCACCTCTCAGAATCCTGAGACTATCCTCTCCACAATTAAAAAGGATATCTATAACAGACATGTAAGATTCAAACTCCCCGAAGAGTTGATTGTAAATAGGGTGTTGAAAATCTTGAAAGATAACCTTAATATTCTCTTTTTCAAATTTTTCAATATCCATGTAGTTCCTTCCATCTTTACCTGCAAGATAAGTATCTGCTCCTACTTCCTTACATATATCAATTAGTCTATCCGTTGGATCTTCTCTTAATCGGAGTTTTGAAGCCATTAATGTTTCTGTATTGATACCAAGGGCTTTTATGAGAAAGTTGATTAAACAAACATTTATATCAACCAGGTATTCCCACTCCTGTGAATAAACACCCTCAAAGAAAGATCGATACTTGTTAAAGTACAAAGATCTTCCATAATTAATGACGATAGCATTTAGATGTTTTCTGTTCCAGTCTATTCTATTGTTTATCTTTACCTGGTCAATCCTTTCTGGAAATTTGTACTGTACAGGCACCGTTAGCCATTGCCATCCATTAGCTGTCTTTATGCGATTCCGGTTTTGCCACTCGTTCTTTTTATATTGCACATTGTCCAGAACAACAAAAATGTCCGTTTGTTCCATTTTATCAAAATATCCTAGCCATGGCAAGTATTGGGGTTGATGGATGGCTACAATCACAGACTACCCTCCTTCCCTTCCCCAATAAACCTGACGAAAATCGGATTGGACACCAACATACCCGGCCCTTTTACATCTATTCTGTAATATATTTTCTCGTTGGGATTAAAATAGTTGTCTCTATAGGTATATTCCAGCGGTGTTGTCCCTGAAAACGTATCAATCAATTTGCCGGAGCGGATGATCCTGCCTTGTATCCTGTAATTTTTTTTATCTGAAGATGAGAGTTTTATTTCTAATATTGGAGTGCCTTTTGCGGAGATTTCCTCTCCCACTGTAGCATGGGAATGGGTTGAGGGATCAGATACGGTAAATTCATCAAGGGATAACCTATAATCAATGCTCCCTTGATAGGCATACATCCTTCCGTTTTTTAAGGCGTAAAGGACTTCCTCTTTAGTTTTTTCTTTAACCATAAAGATCGTTGGGAATTCACCCAATTTACCCCCTGCCTCAGAGTGATAATCTGCTGCAGAGATTCCCCAAACAGGTTTAGCCCTTTTTCCTAAGCAGTATTCCTGTAAAACTGTATCCCACTGCCCGTATGGTTCTGTTACTGTTATGTTGTCGCCATATAGTGCTGCAAAACCAGTATATCCCATTGCTTTGACCAGATCATCAGGATGGGGTGGAGTATTAACATATATCCGTCCTTTTTTATCTATGCCGGATTTGCTTTCAGGATGAGACCAAAAGGTCATGCCTCCCTTTTCATTAACATAGTCTATAAGCTCTTGATAGGGCAAGATTCCTTGATCTCCATGGTACTGATCAAACATAGAGCTTTTAAAAGGATGATAGTTTATAATCAATAGAAGGCTTAAAATGAATACTATAATTCCAATCTTCCTGTAGATTCCTCGCTTACGTATCAAAAATATGCTAAAAAGTACAGAAACGATAAATAGCAGAGTGGCAGGTAGGAACTGACTTACGTATTTAGTTGAAAACCCACCACTTAGGATGGGTAAATTTTTATAATCTTCAGGTTTTTCCAATCCTATAATCAGTATATGCTTCTCCCAATTATGGGCAGTTAGATTACCTTTAATTATGCTCCCTGTCCAATAATAAAAGGGGGCTGACTCTACTCCGGGAATCAAGATCATTTTTGGATATTTATATCCCACATTCTTAATTGTGTTGAGATAATTTTCCGCCCCTATCTTCAATGCAGAGGGTCTTTCAACCCTCTTTTTTATAATATGTCGAAATGGAAATAAACCGTACTCCATTTCCACACGGTCATGATCAGTAAATATTACAACCCCAAGACCTCTATTTTTTGCCATATTAACCAGTTCTTCAATGGAATAACTACCATCGCTGAATGTTGAACGCAGATCTATTAATCCAGGGATTTGAATATAGTCATTTGCATAAGCAATGGGAGAAGATAAAATGCAGAAAATTAGATATAACATCAAATACAGTTTCAATCTCATAAGTAAATCATCCTTCCCATAAACCAATATGTTATACTTTTTTCTTCTGCAATAACTCTTCATACAATCCTTCAATCTTCCTTAGCATAACACTGGCATCATAAGCAGGATAAGCCAGTTTTTTTCCTTCTTTTCCCATCTTCCTTGCCAACTCTCTATCCAAAAGCAGCTTTATGATCGCCTCTGCCATAGCATCCACATCTCTTGGGGGAAATAATATGCCATTAGACCTATCTTTTACAATGTCCGGAATACCACCAATATCTGAAGCCACAATGGGTTTCCCCATAGCCATAGCCTCTACAAGAACCCTTCCCATCCCCTCGTTTAGAGAAGGCAATACAAATATATCGAACATATCTATTAGTTGAGGGACATCACCTCTCCATCCAGCAAAAATAACTTTATTTTTGATTCCCAGGGCAGAGGCATGACTGATTAATTCGGTCATAAGATGGCCATCTCCGATTAATAAAAAAGTCACGTTCGGTACCTTATTCAAGACCAAACGTGCGGCATCTAGAAGATATCTGTGCCCTTTTATCTCAACCAGCCTCCCTACCGTACCAACTATTAAATCTGTTATAGGTATCCCTAAGCTTTTCTTTAATTCATCAGCATTGTCTAAATTTTTAGAGAAATTTTCCAGAGGTACTCCACTATGTATTACTACAAATTTGTGAGGCTTTGATATATTGAATTGAATATGTTCCTCCCTCTCCTTCCTTGTTAAAGTTATAATCTTGTCCGTTAGCGAAGCCGTCAATTTCTCAAGAAGTATGAATAACTTTGTTTTAATCTTTCCGTAGTAGCCATAAAAGATGTGACCATGAGGGGTATGTACAACTATGGCAACCCTTGCAAAGAAGGAAGCCCAGCGACCAAGTATCCCCGCCTTTGATGTGTGAGTGTGTATAATAGCAGGCTTTTCCTGCAGGAAAAGCCTGTACAGGCGAAAAAGGGCTTGTATATCTAAAATAGGATTCATCCGTCGGATTAGAGAGGGAACTGTAATCAGCTTCACACCCTTAAGCTCAGCTTGCTTTAATCCTTCATCTACATATGTCCTTTCCTCAACACTCATATCCGATTCAATGGAAAGGCCTTTTATCAATACCACATCATACTTATTATTATTCAGTCCCAAGGTGGTGAGTAGAGTATTCTCGGCAGACCCTCCTTTATCCAATCTGGTAATGACATGTAAGACTTTAACCTTCTCCAATCTTTTTCCTGTCTATAGTTAGTAGATCATGTGGATTTTTGAAAATCTAAGTTTTTTGCTGAGCAATCTTTTCAAAGACCTTCTCAAGTCTTTGAACTACATCATCCCAGGAATAGTTGTCTACAGCAAACTGTCTGCATTTATCTCTCAAATCCTCGAGTTCAGATTGCCGATTCAAGAAATAAAGAATCCTTTCAGAAATATCTCTGGGTTCTGTCCCTTCAAATAAAAGCCTGGTATCTAACCCCGCTAGAATTTCCTTTGTTCCTCCTATAGGCGTTCCCAGTACCGGTGTGCCACAAGAAAGAGACTCAACAGTTACTAAACCAAAACCTTCCAGCATCTTGGTAGGTAAAACAAAGAGGTCTGCTGCTTGATAATAGAATGGTAACTTATTTTCTGGGATAAAGCCCTCAAATCGAACAAATAAACCTAGCCCTAATTGTTCAACCAATCCCTTTAGTCTTTCTTCTAAAGCCCCTTCCCCTCCAAAAATCAGATAAACATTTCTTGTTTTCTTAACAACATCCGCCATAGCATAAATAAGATTTTCAAGCCCCATCCTTGGAACAAGATTGCGAACAGATAAAAGCAAAGTTTTTTCAATGGGCACCCTTAGCTCCTTTTTCAGTTTTAATCTATCGGATGAAGGTGTGAAACGATCAGTGTCCACACCACCGGGGATTACAATAACCTTTTCATCAGCAACACCATGGCAACTTAAAAGCTCTCTTTTCATATACTCACTTAGTGTCCTGATCTTCACACATTTCTTTAAACTATGTCTTTCTATTCTTTTCCTGAAATAGGAATTCAACTTATAATACCACCTTCCCAAGGTGGTAGATGTCGGTTTATTGCGAGTTTCATACTCTTTAAAGGCAGGAGAATGGAAGGTATATACCTTTTTTATGCCTTTGCTCTTTCTTGATAAATTTACTCCCAATGCCGAAAAAGGCTGGTGAAAATTCATCACATCAAAACATTTGCCTCTAACTATTTCCTCAAATAATCTCCTGGAATTAAAAAAGGAGGATAGAATATATACAAGTGGATTACTTCCGACAATTCTATATCGTAATTCCTTAACCCCTTCTATAATGTTTTCGGTCAAATCTGAGTTTGGAACCTGTCTGGTTAAGACCCATACATTGTGTCCTCTTTGCTTCAGTCTCTTACTTTCTTCATGGAGGACCCTGGGAGCCCCCCCAATCACATTCTTTATGGAAACATCAGCAACCATGAGAATATTCATCTAAGAAACCCTGCATACAAGTTAGTTGCTTCGCAACAAACTTGAGAAGTCAGAATTCAGAAGTCAGTAGTCAGAATGGAAATAATTTTCTTCTGGATTCTGACTCATGACTCCTGACTTCTCTTGGAATTTCAAGCAGTTATAGAAATTACTAGACATTCAATTATGAGGGAAATGCCTTTCATACCAGTATTGGAAGACGATAAGATTCCAGAGTTTCCAGGATGTATCAGATCGTCTGTGAAATAGATCCTGTTTCAATCTTTCGACTTCTATTGGGTTAAAGATACCCTGTCGATTGATCTTTTCTCTGGAAAGGTACTCATCAATCAGGAATCTTAGTTCCCCTTTAAGCCATTTACCTATAGGCACCTCAAAACCCTGCTTAGGACGATTATGAAGGCTTTTAGGAAGGATATCCCTGAAGGTTTCCAGAAGGATGTATTTTCTTCTTCTTCCCCTAAGTTTCAGTTTGCTTTCCATCCTAAAGGAAGCCTCTACTACCCGGTAATCTAGAAAAGGAACCCTAACCTCCAGCGAATTTCTCATGCTCATCCAGTCTACTTTGGTAAGCATATCTCCCGGAAGGGAATGTTTAACATCCACATAAAGCATCCTGTTTAGGTCATCTCCCTGAAAATGGTGGAGTCCTTCTTCAATTAGTCTCTCCCCTCTATTTAGACTAAGTCTTTCTCTTTCCATAACCTTCTCTAACAGCCTTACCCTCTCCTCTTGAGGAAATATCTCCGTCCAGGAGAGGAACCTCTGGGAAAGATCTTTATCGGCACCTTCCAGAAACTTTTTACCCCGTCGGATATATTCAAGAAATTCAATATCACGAGAGTCTGGTAATGCCTTCAAAAGAGGTTCAATTATTTTATGTCTAAAAAAAGGAGGGAGAAGAAGATAATATTTTCTAAAGTATTCTCCCAGATACATCCTGTATCCAGCAAATAGCTCATCGGAACCGTCTCCTGCAAGAGCCACAGTAACAAGCTTTCTGGTTTCCCTGGAAACTAGAAAAGTAGGCACAGCCGAGGAGTCAGCAAAGGGTTCATCAAAGGAAGAAAGAACCGTGGGAAAGACATCCAGAATGTCTTTGTAGGTAAGTTTAAATTCGTAATGCTCCGTGTGGTTAAGTTGAGCCACCTCACGGGCATATTTAGTCTCATCAAAAAGTTCAAGGTCTTTATAGCCTATGGAGAAGGTTTTTATAGGTCTGGTGGAATTTCTAGCCATTAACCCTACGATTATGCTGGAATCAATACCTCCGCTTAAAAAAGCGCCAAGGGGGACATCAGAGATCATCCTCATTTTCACTGAATCTTCTATTAAATCAAAGAGTATCTTTTTGTAATAGTCCGTATCCTTTTCAATGGCATTTTCCTCGTTATCCTTTTCAGTGAAGCTGTGAGGAATATCCCAATACTGCTCAACCCTTAATTTATCACCTTCCATTACCAGATAATGCCCTGGTTCTAGCTTTTTGATGCCTTTGAATATAGTCCAGGGAGCAGGGATATAATTAAATGTTAGATATAGATTCAGGGCCTCCCAATCAATTTCTTTGGGTATAGAAGGATCCTCCAGAAGACTTTTTATCTCTGAGGCAAATAGTATTTTCTTATTATCTATATAATAAACAAGGGGTTTTATTCCCAGCCTATCCCGAACCAAAAACAGTCTTTCATTGTTTCCGTCCCAGAGACCAAAGGCAAACATACCATTTAACTTATGGATACCATTTATTCCCTCTTCTTCATAAAGGTGTATGATAACCTCTGTATCTGAATTCGACTTAAACCTATGTCCTCGAGCCTCGAGTTCAGACTTTAGAACTTTAAAGTTATATATCTCTCCATTGTAGATAATCCATACCTTCCCATCCTCATTAGACATGGGTTGATGGCCGGAAGGAGAAAGATCGATTATACTCAACCTTTGATGCCCCAAACCTATATGGTAATCGTTATGCGATACTCGAAATTCGTTATCATTAATTGTACTATTCACGACTAACGGTTTACGATCTCCATTTGATGACAGGAAAACCATTCCACTATCGTCCGGTCCCCGATGCTTCAAAACCGATGTCATCTTTTTCAGAAGCCCTTCATCAAAAGCTTCTTTCCGTTTTTTCAGATTAACAAAACCACAAATCCCACACATACTTTTCTATCCTATATATCACCCAACCACTTAACCCATTGAAGATTCTTTCGCACAGCATTATATATCCCCTGGTCCAACGTAATGAAAGGAATACCTTCATCCTCGGCAAGAGCTAAGTAACTGGCATCATATACAGATCGATTATAAACCTTGCAATAATGTAACACCCGGGGGGAAAACATGGATAGGTTCTTTAGTTTAATCCCTAAGCTCACAAATCCATCGACAGCAGTTAAGAGTTGTCCCTCTTCAATTCTTCCCCTTCGACTCGCAACTACCAATCCATTAACAACCTCATAGTCTAACAATGATGGGGCAAGAATATCCAGTCTATCTGAAACATATTTCTCCAGCAAACCCAATGCCTCTTCACTGTATTGTTCATCTGCAAGATACCATTTCAAAACCACACTTGCGTCTATGACAGCCCGTTTCAATCTCTCTCCTCCAGTTGTCTTTTAGAGTCTTTATAAATCTCCTCTGCCGAGACACCCACTTTTAAAAAGGCTGCTCTTGCCTCCATAATTTTTCTATAACCCTCTACTCGCTTAGAATGCCGGTATCCTTCATAAGGGACAATGACTGCTACAGGTTTCCCCCTTTTCGTGACAATGACTTCCTCTTTCTTTTCAACAGCATTATGGATTAATCGACTAAAACCTTTTTTCCCTTCTGCAATACTTACAATGGTACCTTCCATATAACCTCCTAAGTGACCTTTTTTA
>JACQWO010000061.1 GCA_016209225.1 Desulfobacterales bacterium | reverse complement strand
TGCTATTTATGTTGTCAAAGAACGTTTTTCGAAGGCTTGGGGCCAACTGAGAAAAATTTTCACCCTATTTGACCGTCGTTATGGGCATCCGCTCATAATGACTGCATAAGGGATGCCTGACTTTTTACGAGTCCATCATATATGATCGAATTTATATTCATCACAATAATCCTTATGAATTTTGAATTTATGGCAGGAATCTATGCTCACAAAGCCCTTAGGGCAACCATATTCCTTCAATGAAGCAAAGGATACCGGCAAACCGCAATCTACCAATAATAATAAATCGCCTTCAGGCAGAGGGTCATTGGGCTGTGGCTTATGGGGGTCAAAAGGAATATCGATCAGCCCTACATCCAGGGACTTTATTGCCTTAAAATAATAATAAGAGGCAGTATAAGAGATAATGGAGTGTAAAAAAACAATTCTTAAATTTTTCATTAACCTTTTCTTATAACCCTGTAGTTTTCCTCATTAATTGCAATTAAGGAGCTCTTAATTTTTTTTGCATCTTCTGGGTCTTTAATCCTTCTTTTTTTATCAAAGAACATATTAGCTGATATGGACTTGTCCTCTGGAATTTCATGCCCCAGGTGGAATTGAATTGCAAGGCACCTAACGGACTCAAATCTGCAGCCTATGCTATGTAATCTCCAGGCAATATCCGTATCTTCTCCACCTCCCCGGTGTTCATATTCTTCGTCGAACCCGTTAACCTTAAATAGATCCGATTTGAAGGCTGAAAAGTTGCTACCCACAAAATCTAAATAGCGCCTCTTTTTAAAGAAGAATAAGGGCTTTGCCGTCTCTTCATAGTATTTAAAATCCTTTACCAGGCTGTGATACAACCCCCAAAGATTAAAACTATCAAAATAACCTTTATCTATCATCTCCCTAGTTACATTAGCCGTAAATTCCTTTTTAATCATTACTCTTCTACCGCCCAAGAATACACCGGCTTTCCTATGCTGCCAGTGAATCATCAGGAAATCCTTGGCAACAATACAATCTGCATCAATAAAAACTATATACTCTCCTTTAGAGTGGACAAGAGAATGATTTAAGAGCTTACACTTACGAAAACCTTTATTTTCTTGCCACAGATGAGTAACAGGAAAAGGGGCATTATAGGTTCCAATCCAGTCCTCTACCTCTGGTCCAGATCCGTCATCCGCAATTATTACCTCGAAGTCTTTAAAAGCCTGCCTCTCTAAAGACGACAGGCAGAGCTTCAACAGAGGCAATTTATTGAATGTTGCTATAATAACGCTGATTGCAGGCATCATTAATTCCGATTTGCATTGGTTTTTTTCTCCGCTATTTCATCAATAACAGATAAAAACTTTCCTAATATTATCTCTTTGTCGCACTGAAATGCAACTGTCCTCCTTTGATGTCTCACTTGATCGATAGTTCCTTCAGATTTATACACTTGCTCATTTAAAGCAATATCCTCTATCAACTCTGCCAAACGAAATGGATCTGCCGGAACATCAATCACAATGCCTATATTCTCCCCCTGGATCATAAATGAGACACCAGCACCTTTGCCTATTATAACCGGCAAGCCAAATGCCAATGCCTCAACTGCAGAAATACAGAAGGTCTCAAAGAGTGAAGGGACAACAAATATGTCGGCAGTTGCATAAAACCGTCCTATGTCTGTTACTCCTCCGATAAATTCCACATAATTTTCTACACCAAGTTGTTTGCTCAGCTTCTTGCACTGCCTGGTGCCATCTCTGTCAGTTCCAACAACAAGCAACTTAGCATTATGCCAACTTTTTAGCAGAATAGCGAGTGCCTCAATAGTATTTTTGAGCCCTTTAATACGAAACCCGGACCCGACATGTAAAAGCGTCAATGTATCGTCATCAATTCGGAGGCTGGTTCTTTGCTGCATTCTGTGCTCCAGAAGTCTGTTGTGTTTAAAGCGATTTAAATCTAATGCTGGAGGAATGACAACGAACCTTTCATCTCCTACAGAGTAGTATCTCTGAATCTGCTGAATACTCAAACCTGAAAGGACGACAATGTCACCGGTCTTCTTAGGGTTTTCAGAAAAGATGCGCTTTTCGATCCTGTTTATTATAGTATGAGTTGGGTTTATAGCTATAGAAATGAAATCTGAGATGCTGCCTGTCTTTTTTCTGAAATTCAACCATTCCTTGTGACAGGCATTCCCGGCACGGTAAATATCCATTACCAGAGTCCTGTCAAACGCTATTACAACATCAAACTGCTCCTTTTCTCGATTTAGATGAAACCTTGAAAGCAATGCAAAGGAAAGAACCTTAAGCCATGATGACAGTTTAATCATTTTCACCTTCTTGAATTTAATGCCTGGTAAATTTTCATCTATCCACTTATTGGTGAAAATGGTAACACTATCACCTCGTTTAGCCAAGGTTTCTGCAAGTATAGCTGCCTGACGTTCATACCCCCCAAATGGGTTATATTTCATTAAAACAATTGCTATATTCATTGATATAAGTGGCAGTAACTTCTTTTAAAGTTTGATGGCTTCGCAAAAAGTCCATCAAGTTTAGATAAATAAAAGCAAGCCATATCACCTTTTTTATTCTTGTTTAATTCCTTGCACATTCTTTTCCATTTAGACATCTGAGTTTTATTAAAAAGATTCCTGCTGTTCTTTTTCATATAGTCCTTATGATAAGGTAAAGGAATCCCCCGTTTACATAATTCGCTTCCGTAGAATTGAAATTCAAGTGAATCATAAACTACTTTCTCAATATATAAACCAGCATAGTCAGCAAGAAGCTGGATACTCTTTTCGGAATGCAAAAAAAGATGTCTTGGAGCATCAAGATTGACCCAATCTATTCCATACTTTTCCCAAGCATATGAGGTAGATATAGGTACCCTAATCAGTGCTGTGCCACCCACTTTTAAAAGCCTATTAAGATTCTGAAAAGCATCAAACTGGTTGGGAATATGTTCCAAAGAATGGTTGAGCATTATGAAGTCATAATAACCATCTTCTTCAATTTCATTCATAAATGCCTTCTTAATTCTTAATCCATTCCTATAGTATATATCTGTTTCAATGAAAGCATCAATCCCAGAAGCATCTGCAAAACCTTCTTTCCAAATTCTTACAAGCAAAGGACCTGATCCACAACCGACATCCAGGATCGTAGAGTCAAATGAGACTTTACCGTAGCGAAACCACTCATGGTGTGTTGGAAAATGGAGAATCTTATGAAATATTTTTACACTTCGCCTATCCGAAATTCCTAGAACCGTAATCTTATGTCGAAAAAATCCTTTTAAGGGAGAATCGAACAGTTTTCTGTCTGTAACCCTTTCGAAAGAGTAGTAACTTCTTGGATAATAATCAACAACATCATTAGGAATGTCTTCAGTTTGAAGACAACCACAATTAATGCACTGAAAATATGTGAATTTTTCCGGCAAGCAATACATCATATCTTTGGCCATCCATGAGGGGTGAAATGACTGGGATTCACATATTTTGCACACCCGTTCTTTCTGCATTTATCCTGTACCTTTTCTTCATTCTCAAAAACTTACTATGAAAAATCTGCTATAATTTTTTCCCCTTCTCTCTTTCGCTCTAAGATTTTCCACCAAATCATTCAGTTAATGCAATACCACCGGTTAGGAAGGCAGGTTGTTCCATAGTCTCCCTCAAGTCCTCCCCATTTCTCCCAGTTTGGCATATTTCAGAAAGGTATAGTAAGAGTATAGTATTGCCAGAAGGAAACCATAATAGCCATCCAACATACCTCTTTGAAGAAAGAACATCTTAAAAAAGGTAAAGGGCGGTCTGAAAATCAATTGTTCCCACTTAGCCTTTTTGCCTTTTTTATAACGGTCTTCTGCAAATAGAGAGGTATATAAATCCATCCTTTTTATAAAATCAGAAATAGAATTATAGGTATAGTGGTTTATAGGGTTTTTAAGATAACCAATTGAACCTTCTATCTTTACACCTTCATGGACTTCTTCATTTCCGAATCTGCCTTTTTCTCTCCTGAATAATCTGAGATGGTAATCCGGGTACCAACCCCCGTGTTTTATCCATTTCCCCCCAAAATAGGATTTAAAGGGGATGAGATATCCATCTTTAAGCCTTTCCTTATAAGCAAGGATATCCTCAATCTCTAGGCGAAGTTCAGGGGTAAGGCGCTCATCTGCATCCAAATTTAAAACCCACTCCCCTGTGGTTTTATCAAGGGCACTCTGCTTTTGCCTCGAATACCCCTTCCATTCCTCTTTAAAAATTCTGTCAGTATATTCATTACAGATATTGATGGTGTCATCATTGCTGTTATCATCCACCACCACTATTTCACTAACCCACTTAATACTTTCCAGGCAAGCCCTGATATTCTTCTCCTCGTTATGAGTAATAATAAATGCCGATAATCTTATCATTTATAGCCGGCTCTTTCCTTTTTTCAATTTGAGGACAAAATCTAACATATTGTCGCTTCTCTTGACCATTATGCGCTTAACTCTAAAGAGATCATCTCCTAAATTGTTCTTCCCAGGCTTGGTAGTAAATGCTGCACAATATCCACTTCTGCCTATAATCCCCAATGTACTCTCATTGAAGATGCCAAAGGGATATGAAAATGCCTTGATCTTCTGATTCAGCTCCTTTTCCAAAACCCTCTTAGATTCCTCAAGTTCAAAAGCCTGCTCCCTTTCTGAAATCTCTGTAAGGTTAGAATGGGTATGGCCATGAGAGCCAAATTCGATGCCGTGTTCCTTCATCTCTAAAATCTCAGACCAGGATAAAAGGGGTGTTATGGGTTCCCCTTTTGCTTCATCCCAGAGGTTTGAATCTCCTATATACTTCGTTACTAAAAATATTATAGCATTAAAACCATACTCTTTTAAAATTGTGAATGCATAGGTATAATTGTCTTTATATCCGTCGTCAAAAGTAATAATAACAGGTTTAAAAGAGGGAGCCCATTTACCATTCAATATTGATATGAACTCATCGATTGTGATAGTAGAATATCCATGAGTATGGAGATAGCTCATCTGCGCAGCAAATCTATCTGTAGTAACAAGAAGCTTCTTCAGTTTTGATTGGGGTTTCTCGTCCGTTATTCTGTGATACATCAAGACGGGAATGCCATCGATACTACGTCGCCAAAATGTAAACCGTACGGAAAAGGCAATAAATAAAGTTATAATCAGTAAGGTTGTAATAATAAATATTGTCATTCACCTAAAAATTCAATCTCCCAATTTTATAGCTTCGTCTATCAACATAATCGGGATATCATCCTTAATTTCATACCTCAGTTTACATGCGTCACAGATCAGACCATCTCCTTTTTCATTCAGATAGATATCACCTTTACATTTAGGACAGGCCAAAATATCCAATAATTCTTTACTTATACCCATTTGTAGCTCCTCCCTCTTTATTTATCAGACTGTCAAAAAAATCCATATTATACTCATATTACATTGTTTTTCAATATAATAAAATTACGAGGGGTTTTTCTCTCATTCAGGGAATGAGACAATAATGATTGACATAGCCACGTTAGAGTAATACTATTAGAGGTATTACACCATACCGAAGGCATAATCATCCGAGTCACAACAAAAGGTCAACTAACAATTCCTCAACACAGTCTTGAAAAATTAGGGATAACCCCTGACGTTGAGATTGATTTTATTGAAGAAAATGGCCGTGGTTACATAAAACTGAAGGAAGGACCAGATTAACCAATGGAATCTTTTGAAAATTTAGGCTTGTCTGAAAGAACACTGAAAGCTTTAAAGCTAAAGGGATATGAAGAGCCCACACCAATTCAGGTAAAGACCATACCGGCAGTACTTGCAGAGAAAAAGGATATTGTCGGGCAGGCCCAGACTGGAACGGGTAAAACTGCGGCTTTTGGCCTCCCTATCATTGAACTCCTGCATGAAAATTCAAAAACAGTTCAGGCTCTGGTTCTCACTCCGACGAGAGAACTGGCTATCCAGGTGGCTGAGGAGATTAATTCATTAAAAGGAGATAAACGGTTGAGCATTATTCCTATCTACGGCGGACAGTCGATAGACCTGCAATTCAGAAGTCTGAAGAAAGGAATTGACGTTGTTGTGGGCACACCCGGCAGGATACTTGATCATCTTAAACGTCGCACATTAAAGCTGGACAAAATATCTTGTCTTGTTCTGGATGAGGCTGATGAAATGCTTAACATGGGCTTTCTTGAAGATGTTACGGAAATTATCGAAAGCACCGGGCATGATAAGCGAACTATGTTGTTCTCTGCCACAATGCCGCATGAAATAATTCAGATCGCCAAAAAGTATATGGGCGAATATACTCTACTGAAGGTAACTAAAGGACAGCTTACGGTCAGCCAGACAGACCAGATCTATTTTGAGGTGTCCGAGGCAGATAAATTCGAGGTCCTTTGCAGAATCATAGATATTGAAGAAGAGTTTTACGGACTTGTCTTTTGCAGGACTAAGATTGATGTTGATACCGTTGCCAACCGCTTGATTGAACGCGGCTATGATGCAGATGCTTTACATGGTGATTTATCACAAAAAATGAGAGAAAAAATACTGAACAAATTTAAAAAGAATCTACTCAATATTCTTGTGGCAACCGATGTAGCAGCCAGGGGGATAGATGTCCTAAACCTCACACATGTTATCAATTATGCTCTTCCACAGGACCCGGAATCATATGTTCACAGGATCGGTCGCACCGGCCGGGCAGGTAAAGAGGGGAATGCCATAACCTTTATTACACCGCAAGAGTACAGGAAACTGCAATTTATACAGAGAGGAGCAAAAACAGACATTCGTAAAGCAAAACTGCCTAAGGTTAAAGATATTATTAAAACAAAAAAACTCAGGATTAAAACCGATCTTGAAGATATTGTAAAAGCACGCCCTCGGAGTGAATACCTTGAAATGTCCAGGGAGCTTCTGGAAATTGATAAGCCAGAAGATATACTAGCTGCCCTTCTGCAATATTCTTTTCAGGATGAACTGGATGAGAAAAGCTATGCTGAAATAGAAGATACGGCTGTTGATACTAAAGGGAAAACACGACTCTTTGTTACCCAGGGCAAACAGGACGGGTTGACACGCAAGAAACTGGCGGATTTTGTCAAAGATAAATGCAGTATCAAGAGTGAGAAAATAGGAGATATCCAAATTCTAGATAGATTCTCTTTTATAACTCTCCCTTTTAATGAAGCGGCAGCAGTATTAGCCTACTTTAAAAAAAGAAAAAGAGGGTCGGAGCCCTTTATTACAAAAGCTAAAAAGGGTCGGAAATGGTCTTGATTTCTCGATATTGTTTTTTTACTTCAGATTATGAATCTGGGCTTGAGAGAAACATAGCTTTCCAAATCTCTCAGTCTTTAATGACAGGTGGATAAAGGTCTAAAGGAGATAAAGGGAAAGGGGATAATATATGCAACCTGTTAAACTCTATACACTTAGTACCTGCAGTCATTGTAATGCCACCAAGAAGTTGCTGAACGACTGCGCTGTAAAATATGAATCTACAGATCTGGATATGCTCTCCGGCAATGAAAAGGCTGCTATTCTTGAGGAAGTTAAGAAATTCAACCCAGAATGCTCGTTTCCCACAATTATTATTGGCGATAAAGTAATTGTGGGCTTCAAAGAAAAGGAGATAAAGGAGGCCTTAGGACTATAATGGACATGGAACAGCTTTACGAAATGCTACGGAATGTACAAGAACCTAAAGGCTATTTTTTTAATGCGGACAAGGACTGGGTATTTGACCTCCTCAATGGACTCCTCATTAACAAAGACCGTTATGGCTATATGTCTTGCCCTTGTCGGCTGGCATCAGGTGATAATGAAAAGGATAAAGACATTATCTGCCCCTGTATATATCGCGCACCAGACGTAGATAAATACGGAAGCTGCTATTGCAATCTCTATGTTTCAAAGGACTGGAACGAGGCTAAAATCCCTCACATATATGTCCCCGAGAGAAGACCACCAGAAAAAATGTATTAAATCTGTTTATGTTTGTTCCAAGGGAAAATTTTTATTACGGTAAGGGAATATCAATTGTTAGAGAAAATTGAGGAAGCAACACACTATATTATCGGGAAGGCAAAGACAACGCCCAAAATTGGAATTTTGCTTGGGACCGGGCTTGGGGGGCTGGTTGACAGGATAAATATAAAAGCTTCTATTCCTTATGAGGGCATACCGAATTTCCCAAGGTCAACAGTGGAAGGTCATATGGGAAATCTGGTCATTGGTTCTTTGGCTGAAAGGGAAGTGGTTGTAATGCAGGGGAGGTTTCACTATTATGAGGGCTACTCCATGCAGCAGGTGACCTTCCCTATCCGTGTAATGAATGCCCTTGGTGTTAGAGTACTGATAATATCAAATGCAGCCGGCGGATTGAATCCCCAGTTTAACCCTGGAGATATAATGATAATAACCGATCATATAAATCTGACAGGGGATAATCCATTAATTGGCCCCAATATAGACACTTTAGGCCCTCGATTTCCCGATATGTCACAGCCATACACTAAAAACATGGTTAGTCTCACAGAAAAGGTAGCCTCAGATGAAAAGATTCATCTTCAGAAAGGTGTCTATGTCGGTATTATGGGGCCAAGTTTGGAAACTGCCGCTGAAACTCGTTTCCTAAGGATGATAGGGGCCGATGCTGTTGGTATGTCCACTGTCCCAGAGGTTATAGTTGCTGTCCATTCCGGCATGAAAGTACTTGGGCTCTCGGTAATTTCCAATCTGAACTTGCCGGACAACTTAAAACCTCATTCCTTAGAAGAGATAATTGTTGTAGCCAATAATGCAGCTCCCAGGCTGATAAAGTTGATAGAAAGGGTGATTCAAGAGGTAGAAATTGATTAGGGAAAGGGAAAAACTGAGATATGAATAATAGAGTATCCGATAGAGATGTTGACCTTCTAATCCATGGCGAAACTATACTTACAATGGTTCCGGGCAGGGAGATTATCAATAACGGTGTTATAGCTATAAAAGATGATTCGATAGTGTTCATTGGCAAAGAGGGGCATCTAGAAAAACCTTTTAATGCTGAAGAGACTATAACCGCCGACAAAAGCCTTGTTATGCCCGGTCTGATAAATTCCCATACCCATGCTGCGATGACCTGCTTTAGAGGTATGGCCGATGATCTGCCTTTGATGGAATGGCTAAACGAATACATATTTCCAGTAGAAAGCAAAGCTGACGGAGAACTGGTCTATTATGGATCATTACTGGCATGTGCCGAGATGATACTCTCCGGCACGACCACATTCTGTGATATGTATCTTTTCGAAGACAAGGTCGCTGAGGCTGCAAAGGTGGCTGGGGTTAGAGCTGTGGTCGGTGAGGTTTTATTTGATTTTCCATCTCCAAATGTGAAGAGTCACAAAGAGGGATTAGAATATACTGAATGGTTAATCAATAAATGGATAGGAGACCCCCTGATTACCCCTGCAGTTGAGCCCCATGCTGTTTACACCTGTTCTCCGGAATTTTTGATGGACACAAAGAAGCTCTCAGACAAGTATGGCGTTCCACTTATTATCCATCTTTCAGAATCCGAGAGTGAGGTAACAGAGGTCAAAAAGAAATACGGGAAAAGCCCGGTTTACCTTTTAGATAGTATTGGTTTTCTGGGTAAAAACCTTATAGCCGATCATTGTGTCTGCTTGACAGAGGATGAGATGGATATTCTGAAAGAACATGGGGTAAAGGTTGCTCACAACCCTGAAAGCAATATGAAATTGGCGTCAGGGGTAGCCCCTATTCCTGAACTCATGTCCAGAGGAATTGCCGTCGGTCTGGGTACCGATGGATGTGCCAGCAATAACAACCTGGATATGTTCCAGGAGATGGACACCGCTGCTAAGATACACAAGGTCTATAGACGAGACCCAACAGTGATGAATGCCAGAGAAGTCGTAGAAATGGCTACTATTGGCAGCGCCAGGGTATTGGGTCTCAACGATAAGGTTGGGACTCTGGAAGTTGGGAAAAAGGCTGACTTGATAATAATCAATATGGACAAGCCCCATCTTACACCACTTTACAATATATATTCCCACCTGGTATACGCGGTTAACGGGGCAGATGTTACAACTGCCATAATAAATGGAAAGTTGGTTATGAAAGACCGAAGGCTTTTGACTATTGATGAAGATGAAGTGATGGAAAGAGTGAGACAGATTGCTTTGAGAGTAAAGGGCAGCTTGGACCTATCTTGATAATGAAGCACAGGGCGATTAGCTCAGGGGATAGAGCGTTGGTCTCCGGAACCAAAGGCCGTGGGTTCGAATCCCACATCGCCCGCCAAATAGAATCAATAAGTTAGCCCATCTAACTCTCTACCCTCTATTGCTTTTTCTAACATTTTTCTAATAAACTATAAAATTCTGGATCATGGTTCCGTCAGGGAAGGATTTGATGGAACATACGAGGGTAATAATGGAGAATCTATGAGTGCTATAATACGGGTCTTTACCACCCTAGGACTTCTCCTTATCTTACTCCCCTGCACGACGGTTCATGCCCAGGAAAAAATGGTTACGTATCCTATCTTTACGCCCAGCTATATTTCCATTAGGGTTTTTGACAACCAGTCGCGTTTCGTGGGCAGGATTCTGCCCGAAAAAAGATATTGGGCCTCCATCAAACAAATTCCCATCTTTCTTCAAAATGCCCTAGTAGCCATAGAAGACTCCCGTTTTTATGAACACAGTGGAATCGACCTGCGCGGCGTAACCCGTGCCCTAGTCAAGGACGTGATCAAATTGAAGATGGCCGAGGGGGGATCGACCATCACCCAGCAATTGATCAAGAACAAATATTTTTCCGGTAAAAAAACCTTTCAACGAAAGGTCAAGGAAGGCCTTCTAGCCCTCGAATATGAAAGCAAATACACTAAAAAGCAGATTCTGGAGATGTATTTCAACGAAGTCTACTTCGGGAACGGAGCCTGGGGCATCGTACAGGCATCCCGTCTTTATTTCGACAAGAACCCTCGAGAATTGACGGAAAACGAGTGTGCCCTGCTGGCCGGGGTTCCCAAAGCTCCGACTCGTTATAACCCACTAGGAAAACCTGAAGTCACCCGCAATAGGAAGAACCTTGTCCTCAAGCGAATGCTGAAACTCAAGATGATCACCCGTAGCCAGGAAAAAAAGATGCGGCTCCATCCCGTAGCAGTTATTCAACCCGGGGGAGCCCCATATTACATATCCCATATCCGCAGTAAATTGATCGAACGGTATGGAGCGGAAATCATTGAACAGGGGGGGCTAGACGTTATAACGGCAATGGATTTGAACCTACAGAGGCTCGCCGAGAGGGTCCTGCATGATAGCATTGGAAGGATTTCCCCCCAACTTCAGGGCGCACTGTTATCCTTAGACCCTCTTACCGGAGATATTTTGGCAGTGGCAGGTGGGACCGATTTCAAGCGGAGTACCTATAACCGCGCCTTTTTTGCCAAGCGACAGCCCGGCTCAACCATCAAACCTCTAATTTATGCCGCAGCACTGGAAAAAGGAATTACTGCCGGCAGCATCTGGAATGACGACCCGGTCGCCTACCTCCGAAGCGAGCATGAGACATGGAAACCGCGGAACTATGGTAATATCCATTACGGGAATCTGCCTCTCCGGCAGGCCCTGGCTCACTCAGACAATATCATCACGGTCAAAGTGCTGGAAACTATAGGGGTTCCCTATTTCGTTGATTTTGCCCGAACTTTGGGGCTTTCCCTGCGCTCACCGAATGACCTATCCCTGGCTTTGGGAACCGATGAGGTCACACTGAGCGACCTGATGCTAGCGTACACTCCTCTTGCCAACGGCGGCATGCTACCCGAACCTAGGACCATTATTCGTATTCATGACCGGTATCGAAATAACTGGACGGGGAATCCCGCCACGGTCAACCATGTTCTTTCCCCGGCCATCGCCTATATCACGACCTCGATGCTCAAGGACGTCCTTATCTATGGCACCGCCAAACCGCTTCACGGTTTTAGCCGGGGACGCCCGTCTGCCGGGAAAACTGGGACCACCGATAATTACTGCGATGCCTGGTTCATCGGCTACACACCCCAACTGATTACCGGTATCTGGGCCGGATACGACAAACCCACACCCATGGGGAAAGGTTTCACCGGCGGAGTGATATGCGCACCCATCTGGGAAAAGTTCACACGCTCGGCCCTGGCCGACAAGCCGGCAGTCGATTTTCCGATGCCCGATTCGGTCATATCCGTACAGATCGATCCAATGACGGGCGATCTGGCTGCTCCAGACTGTCCAAAAAAACAGGAAGAATTTTATATAAAGGGGACCGAGCCGACAGTTTACTGCCAGAAACACGGAGGATTTAATCTTTCGCCCGCACCACTGACACCTACTTTGCCGCCGACAAACAACCCTTCTCTTCCACTCCATCAGGAACAGATGAATTGAGAGTTGAAAGTATTGGGCAAATAATATTAATAGGTTGAGAAGTCTTGGTTTATCCATTATTTCCTTTAGTTCCTTATGCCATCTGTATGCAGTTGTAAATTTACCTTTGTTTCTTCGCTGGCGGGAGATAGTTCTCGGATGTGATGACGCTTTTGCCTGTTTTTGATTCCAATTCCAATCGGGCTTTCTTCGCAATTTTACCGCCCTTTTTTCCTGCATCTGCATTTTCAACCATTCCGGTAGCATCCACACTTTCGGCAATCTGCCGAGTGGACAATTCGGCAAGTGCCGTAAAAATCAGTTCCGCTTCGTTCATGTGGTCGCGCATATTCTGCAATCGTTCGTATCCCACCTTTGCCAGCCATAGTTTTATCGGTTCTGCTTTGGGACTGGGCACAGATTGAATAAGCCGTAACAATGTTTTCGGATCAGCAGCATCGGTCAGGTATTTTTTCCCGTCTCCGGCTTCCATTTTCAGTTGGTGACAATTTGTCACCGACTCACTACCTTCCTTTTTTAACCGTTCTTTGAGCTTATTCCAGTATTTTCTGGCTGTTTGATAATCCGATTGCTGTAACAATACCGCCATAATATCAACCACTGAGAAATACCAAGTTTCTGTCTGCTCATCATAATGACGACGGATTTTATAATTTTCAAAAACGGCTAAACTATTGTCAGTCATTGCTTTCCTCCTCCCTTATATCCAGTTCCTTCCCCATGCGGTATTTGATATCGTAGTTGATAATGAAATCCAGCTCTTCGTTAGTGAAACCATAATGCTGGGCGAGAAGGCAGTCAATCTAGTCGATGATGGATTTGGATAATTTGGGATAGTATTCATCGTACCTCAGTTCAATAATGAAGTGCAACACTTGGGAAAGCGGAAAGGGAAGTGCTTCCCTAAATTAATGTACTTATGTTACGGGCATAACGCGGCGCTGAGCGGTGTCCCGAAGGGACATCCGTCTCCTGTGCCTGGTTCTCCCGGAGCGAAGCGGAGAGCAGGCACAACCGCTCAGCGCCGCGTTCCCCCTGAGCGAAGCGAAGGGGGAACAAGTGATTATCCGGATCTGGATATCATTAATTTTGTAATGTTATCCAAAAATCACACCCTAATACTCCCAGTCTTAAACAAAAAAGGCGTCCCCCTCTTTGCTCTCTGTAATCTCAGGAACTAAAGAAAGACGCCTTCATAATTACTTCCCAACTGGTTAGGGTTTACAAACTTATATCTGTCATTTAGCCATACACTTACCTATACCTTAACTATCAGGCAAAATCCAGCCTTTTTTGCTCTTCCTACAAAGGTTTTTAAACACAGGGAATTTTAGGTTTGGGCGCCGTGCCCGTGAAAGTATGCCTAAAATTGTATCCATAAAGACAGCATACAAGAACAGAGGTTTTTTATTTACTTTAACAGAAAACTGTGTGATATTTAAATAACAAAAATCACCCACCTATATAGAAGAACCAAGGCTGGAAAATGTCCTCTTACGTTACTCATATAAACCAAATCCGCAAAAGGAAGGGATTATCTGAGCTTACCGAAGGCGAATTTGAGCTGATTTATATCAATCAGGCTAGAAGAAGAGTAGGATTGTCTGAGTTAATTTCCAAGGAAAGGAGGTGCATTGTTTGTGGAAAATATTTTAAATCCTTAGATGCTTCCCATCGTGTATGTGATAAGTGTCGTCCAAAATGGACAAAAAAAAGAAACGAGCTTGAAAAGGCCTTTATAAATATCGAGGATACAGAAACATTCGAACTCCTCAATATAGAAGAACTCAGCGTCTTTGAGGGAATTGAATGAAAGTTACATCCTCTCTGGATTCCGGCTTCCGCCGGAATGACGACTTTTTACGAGGTTGTCAATGTTGAAGCAGAAGGGGATACCTTAAAGTCTATCAAAAATTCAAGAAATAAAGGAGAAGGTGAATATGGCAAATGATTTCTATCAGGAAGAACACAGAATATTTCGCGACACATTCAGTAAATTCTTACAAAAGGAAGTGGTCCCACATCTTGAAGAATGGGAAGAAGCGGGTATAGTTCCTCGAGAGATCTGGTACAAATGCGGTGAACAGGGTTTTCTTTGTCCGTGGGCCGATGAGAAACACGGTGGTTTTAACGCAGGGTTTGAATATTCGGCTATTATTACTGAAGAGATAGGAAGGGCAGGAGCAGGCTGCTTAGGAGTTGGACTACACAACGATATCGTGGCTCCCTATCTTGGCGACTATGGAAACGAGGAACAAAAAGCCAAATGGATGCCTGGATGTACATCAGGTCATTGTATTACCGCTATTGCTATGTCAGAACCGGATGCAGGCTCAGACCTTCAGGCCATGCGCACTACGGCAATAAAAGATGGTGATTTCTATGTTGTTAACGGTCAAAAGATTTTTATATCCAACGGCGTGAGCTGTGACCTGGCAATAGTAGCCTGTAAAACAGACCCAAAGGCGAATCCTCCCCATAATGGAATTAGTATGCTCCTGATAGAAGACGGGACACCTGGTTTTAATCACGATAGGAAACTCCACAAGCTTGGCTTACGAGGCCAGGATACCGCCGAGTTGGTCTTTGAAGACTGCCGTGTGCCTATATCAAACCTGCTGGGTGAAGAAGGTATGGCTTTTGCCTATATGATGAAGAATCTCCAGCAAGAGCGGCTTATAATAACAATTGGTGCCCAGGCAGACGCAGAAGAGACACTCAGGCAAACCATTGAATACTGCAAAAGCAGAATCGTTTTTGGTAAACCCATAAGTAGATTCCAGCATAACACATTTAAGATTGTGGAGTTAGCAACTGAAGTAGAGTTAGGCAGAACCTTCCTTGATACCCTGATAGCCGACCATATAGCTGGAAAAGATATTGTAAAAAAGGTATCTATGGCCAAGTGGTGGATTACAGAAATGGCCAACAGGGTGGCATACCATTGCTTACAGCTCTACGGAGGTTACGGGTTTATGGAAGAATACCCCATCGCCAGAAGATACCGTGATGCCAGGGCCAGTACAATTGTTGGCGGCACCACAGAGGTTATGAAAATTGTCATTGGAAGGCTTATGGGGCTTTAAACAAAGAAGAAAGATGTGTTATTCTTGTGAGATGAAATTACCACCTGAAGAATCGGTTATTATAGAGCCAAGAAAGGGTAGAACAAAGTCAAATGTAGAAGAAACAGTATTCTTGTTCTTCTCACCCACAGATTTTAAGATCGCCTCCAATGTATTAAATCTGGATGAATCGCGAAAAAGAAGATTGAATTTCGCCAAATTATACGACCTAAATCTCAATGGTAATCGATTCTCCATCGCCGGCCCTGCAATGGGGGCTCCAATTGCCGTGATACTCATGGAGAGATTGATTGCCATGGGAGCCAGGAATATAGTTGGTATAGGCTCATGTGGCTCTCTACAAAAAGATATCCGTGTAGGAGAGTATATAATCCCTGACAAGGCAGTGATAGAGGAAGGAACATCCCAGCATTATCTACTGGATGAACCAATTCCAAAGGCCAGTGAAAGGATTTTGAAATATCTGAAGGACTGCTGTCTGTCAAATAATTTAAACTTCACTATGGGCAAAGTATGGACAACAGATGCACCCTTTCGGGAGACAATCCGAAAAATTACCAATTACCAAAATCAGAATGTTTTAGGGGTTGAAATGGAGATGTCAGCTCTCTTCACAGTAGGTAGATTTAGGGGAATTGATGTAGGAGGGTTTTTGGTAGTTTCTGATGAGCTGTTTACCCTAAAATGGAAATCTGGATTTGGAGGGGACAAATATTTTTCAGCAATGAAAGCAGCCTGTGAAAGTCTATTCTTCAACCCCACATTTATGGTTTAGCAGAGCGTTTCGAAAGTCAACTACCATCCCGACTTGTCAGGATGGCTTGAGGGGCAAGGATTCGAGGGGTCAAGGGGTCAAGCGAAAACAGCTATCCATTCTTGTCCTTGAACCCTTGAATCCTGGACCCCTTGAACCCTTGCGGCCCAAAAAAGAAGGTATAAGGAGAAAAGACATTGTCCAATATTAAGATTCTTGCCATTGACGTTGGAGGGGGAACACAGGATATCCTGCTATATGAAGAGAGTAGCCCCGTGGAGAATTCCGTTAAGCTGATCTTGCCCTCTCAGACAAGGATTATAGCAAATCGTATTGCCGGAATAACACAAGCTAGAATGCCCATATTTCTAAAAGGGAACCTTATGGGAGGTGGCCCCTGTGTAATGGCAATAAGAAACCATATCAATGCCGGCCTCGAAGTATTTGCTACAGAGTTGGCAGCAAAAACCATCCACGATAATCTAATCAGAGTGAAGGAAATGGGAATAAAAATCGTTATTGAGCCACCGAAAGAGGCAATATCAGTTGTCCTGGGAGATATTGATTTAATTGCTCTTAAGAAGGCATTATCCTATTTTGACATAGAACTTCCAAGGAATTTTGCAGTTGCGGTTCAGGATCATGGTGAATGTGCAGATGGGAGCAATCGGAAGTTTCGATTTCAACATTGGCGAGAATTTCTACAGAATGACGGACAGATATCTCATTTAGCATACCAAACCCCTCCCCATCACCTCACCAGAATGATAGCTGTTAAACGGGACATTCCGGATGCTATAGTCATGGATACATGTGCAGCGGGTATCATGGGAGCCCTTTGTGACCCCTTAATAGAAGAAGAAAATACAAAAGGGGTGGTCATTGTTAATATTGGAAATCAACATACTGTTGCTGCCCTGGTTAAAGACGGCAAAATGTTTGGGTTATTTGAACACCACAATGGATCGATGACTCCAAAGAAATTGGGAAACTATATCCATCGTCTCTTAGAGGGAACTCTAACTAACGAGGAAGTATTTGAAGACGGTGGTCATGGGTGTTTTATCCAACCTGGTTTCTATCCGGGGAACGGGTTTGACTTAATATCTGTAACAGGCCCTAAAAGAGGACTCGCAGAGGGGTTAGGATATTACTTTGCTGTTCCCTACGGTGATATGATGTTAACAGGGTGTTTCGGGTTGGTAAAGGCTGCTATGGAATTTTTTGGTAAAGACTAAGAAAAGGAGAGGTAATGCCAAAAACTAGAGCCCATGTTGTAGTAAAAGGAAGGGTTCAGGGAGTCTATTTCCGCGCTGAAACCCAATACGAAGCAAGCCGATTAGGCGTAAACGGATGGGTGAGGAACCTGCGGGATAGAAGTGTTGAAGCTGTTTTTGAAGGAGAAGAAGACGGGGTTAAGAGTATGATTAAATGGTGCAATCACGGGCCTGCAGGAGCAATGGTGACAGATATTTCTATAGATTGGCAGGACTATAAAGGAGAATTTGACAGGTTTTCCATCACGTATTAAAACCGGTAAAAAGGCAGCTCTTTCACATTACCCAATATCATGGAATTTAGCTACCCATTATCTGTCTTCCAGTTCTTTAGGTATTATTGTATCCCATTTCAGACATTGGGGACATTTCCACTCTATATTTTCTAATTCAAAACCACACCTTTGGCATCTAAATCTTTTCTCAGGCATATCGAGTATATTCAACAGGTCTTGATATTCAGATATCAGTTCATCTCTCTTTCCAGATGCTATAAGGATTCTTCCCAACTCTTTTCTTGCATCTATGGAGGTTGGATTTATCCTTATCACAGACCGGAGCTCTTCTATTGCTCCTTTAGTATCCCCCCTCTTGTATAGATATTCTGCTAGGATAAAGTGAAGGTGGTAGTTGTCTTTATCTTCCTTTGAACTCTTCTTTAAAAACTCCTCAAAATCATTAGACTTGTCTTGCATAGAATATGCTTTTTCCAGTCTACCATATACCAGATGGGTTAAAGGTGGACTGATTTTAGTTACTCTCTTCCATGTAGAGATAGCTCCACTATAATCATTTTGGAAAAGATATATATCTCCCAAATGAATAAGGGCATCTATACAATTAGGGTCTAAAGATATAGCTTTTTTGAAAGTATCCTTTGCCGACTTTATGTCATTATCAGCAAAGCGAGATTTTCCAAGCTCTGTTTGAATATGTGCCAGGACGTTGTTGTCGTTTGTCTTTCTCAGTGCTGATACTCTCTGCTGAATTGTATAAGCCCTTTCCCATTCGTTAATCTCTTCATAAAGCTCCTCAAGCTGTATATAGGCATCCAGCCTGAATGAGTCATTGTCAATTACCTCTTCAAAGGATGAAATGGCCCTCTTGACAAAACCAGCTTTTTTAAAGTCTAAACCCAGATTGTACAAAGCCTGTATCTTGGTTTCTCTGTCAATTGTGGGACGGAGTATTATACTGTTATGTATACGAATAGCCCGTCCAACCTCTCCCTTGCTCCTAAACAGGTTCCCCAATGCTATATAGGTTTCAACTGTGTTGGAGTTTATCTGAACAGCTTTGGTAAATTCCTCTATGGCATGGTCATGATCATTTGAGAGCAAATAATTTATACCCATCAGAAAGGCAGTACTCTCTTTGCCTTCTTTTTTGACCTTAGGTTCTACATCTGTCAATTTTGACGAAAACCAACCCCCAATGATCAGACCCAGAAAAAGACCGATCAAAACCAGAATTACCGAGAAATAGTACGGATTTGAAACATGTAGTTCCATGAAATCTTTTCCAGTTTAATTCTTATTCATACGGGTTTTTTGACTCCATAATTGGCAGATTTCTCAAGGAATTCAATTCGTCCTCCAATTCCAAAATAGTTTTCTGCTGCCTTTTTATCTCCTGCTTCAGTTTGAAGCCGGCAAAAACACCGCCGAATCCCGCAACGAGAATGCCTACAAGGATAGAAATGAAGACTAATAAAAAAAGAGGCATAGCCCATACCTCGTTAACAAAATAATATTGAAGGGAAACAGACTCTTGATTCTTAATAGCAAAGGTTATGGCAGCAATAAAAAAGAGTGTTACAAAAACCGTTTTTAACAATCTCATCAAATTTCCTCCTTGTATTTCGGTAAGGACCGCCCCTATATATCTAATTGCTTGAAAAAAGGGGACAGCCTGTCATAGGTTTCGTCCAGGTGTTCAGGTATTACTCTGGTTTCAGCCAAAAGCGGCATAAAGTTTATGTCCCCAATCCACCTTGGCACGACATGAAAATGCAAATGTTCCTCTAGCCCCGCCCCGGCAACCTTTCCCTGATTCAATCCAATGTTGAAACCATGTGGTTGAAATGCTTCTTTAAGTATAATAATGGATTTCTGTAAAACAAGAGAGAGATTATTGACTTCTGAAACCTCTAAATCCTCTAAACCCCTAACGTGTTTATTGGGAGTTATCAACAGGTGGCCATAGGAATAGGGGTATTTATTTATCATTACCATAGAAAGCTTGCCACGGTATAACACTAAATTTGTCTTATTGTTTTTTTCGCCAGGTTTAGAACAAAAAATACAGGTTTCTGATTTATCCCCTAATATATAATCCATTCTCCATGGAGCCCAAATACTTTTCATTGCACCTCCACACAATCAAGTTTATCGCTTCGCGATAAACTTGAGGAGACAGAATTCAGAAGTCAGTAGTCAGAATGGAAATAATTTTCTTCTGGATTCTGACTTCTGTCTTCTGACTTCTGTCGTCCCATTATATCTCAATTAACTCCACCTTTCCACAAACAGCCATTTCTTTGCCCCGTATGATCAAAACACCCATGATACCGCCAATCTTACCAGCAAATTCTAATGCCCTATTAAAATCTCCTTTATCCTTCACTAAGTTCCCGATAGCTGTAGCCGCAGCATCTGCCAGAAGGGCCGATTTTGACACAACAGTAACGGCATCTGCCCTGCCAAAACTAATGGAATGCCCCACTGTACCCGAAGAGGTACAAACCCCAAGAGGGGTATCATCAGGATTGATCTTAATCCCTATCCTATTGCTTAGCGGAGACATACCTGCATATATTCCAATGCTTGTTTTTGAAGAAGTTTTAAGAAATATATCTCCCCCGTTTTCTACAATTATCTCCTCCGATTGCTTTAGTAATTCTTTGCCAATAAATTCGGAAATACCCCCTGCTACCGCTGCCATAGGCCCGGTTCCTGTTAAGCTTGAAGCCTCCATCATGGCATTTATAATTCTAGGGGCAAAGGTATCTAATGGTAGTGGTATCAGACTCTTCTGGAATTCCGGAACTCTCCTGATGTATTCCTCAATTTGGTGCCTATATTTTAATACAGCCTCTCTGGCTTCTTTACTTAGGTCTTTATTAGCCCCGATATATAGGTCAGTTTCTTTAACCGCTACTTGAAAGTAGGTAAACCTATTGTTGTGGATAATATCTCTATAGGTTCTTTTTTGATACATATTCACGATTTACGATTTACGACTCACGACTCACGAAGCTACCTGACATCCAAACAGTTCCTCCACCTTTTTAAATAGTACTTCCGATGGAGTTAAGCGAAAGTTTTCACCCAGGGATATAACCGTTTCACTACAATTGGGTACAACCATGTGGAGAAATGCCTCACTGTTTCCATGGTGATTCAACAGAATATCTCTTAGTTTTTCCAATTGCTCTCTAGTTACAGAAGAGGTTTTAACAGTAAAATGAACATCGGCACTGAGTTTTTCCTTTGCCTCTGAAAGGGGTATTATTTTTTTAGCTATTACCTTTGGATTCTCTTCTTCCATTGCCAGGGTTCCCAAGATCAGAATAGGCTCATCTCCTTTTAAAAAGAAAGAGGTTTCCTTGTAGATATCAGGGAATACCACTATTTCAATAAAACCCTTCAAATCTTCCAGGGTAACACGGGCCATCCGATCTCCCTTGCGTGTATTAATTTCCTTAATAGAACTGACCATGCCCCCGATTTTTATTTCTGCCCCATCATTAAATTCGACGATATCGAGGGTATTTGTATTAGCATACCTTTTAATGTCCTCTTCATAACGGGTCAGGGGATGACCTGTAATATAGAAGCCCAGAACCTCCTTCTCATAAGTCAAAAGTTGATTTTCAGGCCATTCTTCAATGTTCGGAAACTTTGCATTTAGATCAACCCCACCAGTGCCCTTAAAAACATCAAACATATTGATTTGACCATTGGCTCTATCCCTCTGAATAGCCCCTGCTGCCTCTATGGCACCATCCAATGCCCCCATTAGTTTAGAACGAAAGACACCGGTATAGTCAAATGCCCCACACTTAATTAGACTCTCTACCACCCTTCTGTTTACCTTCCTGAGATCAACCCTTTCACAAAAATCAAAGATAGAGCTAAACCTTCCATCACTTTCCCTGGTGGAGATCATAGATTCGATAGCTTGATTTCCTACATTCTTGACCCCTGCCAGTCCAAAACGAATTTTACCATCTATAACAGTAAAATCCCTGAAACTCTCATTGATATCAGAAGGCAAAACCTCAATCCCCTTGTCATTACACTCACTTATGTACCTGATCAGTTTGTCAGTGTTCTCCTTTTCACTGGTCAGCAGGGCAGCTATAAACTCTATAGGACAGTGGGCTTTGAGGTATGCTGTTTGGTATGCTATCATAGCGTACGCAGCACTATGGGATTTGTTGAACCCATATTCAGCAAACATGGCCATTAAGTCGAAAATCTTCTCTGCCTTTTCTTTCTTTATTTTATTCTTCTTTGCACCAAACAGGAATTTTTCCTTTTGTTTAGCCATCTCTTCGGGCTTCTTTTTGCCCATTGCCCGACGAAGAAGATCGGCATCCCCCAGGCTAAAATTAGCCAGCGTACTTGCTATCTTCATTACTTGTTCTTGATAGACTATTACTCCGTATGTATCTTTTAAGACATCCTCTAACTGCGGAACCTCATATTTTACAGGAACAATACCGTGCTTCCTCTTTATAAAATCGTCCACCATACCGCTTCCCAGAGGACCGGGGCGATATAGGGCAAGCAGAGCAATTACATCCTCTATATTCCCCGGTTTGAGTTTAATCAATAGTTCCTTCATGCCGGAGCTTTCCAGTTGGAAGACACCGGAGGTATCTCCTGCCCCAAGTAACTTGTAGGTTAATTCATCATCCAGGGGTATACGATTTAAATCAAGCTTCTCCTCTTTTCCTTCATTTATGAGTTTCAATGTATTATCAATTAGGGTCAGGGTCTTTAACCCCAGAAAATCGAATTTAATCAACCCTATTTTTCCCACATCGTTCATGGCAAATTGAGTAACAACTTCACCGTTCTGCCCTTTATAAAGAGGCAGATACTCAACAAGGGGTTTGTTGGCAATTACAACCCCGGCTGCATGGGTAGATGCATGTCTTGGTAGCCCTTCTAAGGATTTGGCAAGGGAAATTAAAAGCCTTATATTCTCATCATTTTGCTCAAGCTCTTTTAGTTTAGGTTCTTGTCGCAGGGCGTCTTCAAGAGAGGTATTCGGGGTATTGGGGATTAACTTGGCTATCCTGTCCACCTCTTTATACGGCATATTCAAGACCCTGCCCACGTCTCTAACTACACCTTTTGCCTGCATCTTACCGAATGTTATAATCTGGGCAACATTCTCCTTGCCATATTTATTGGCAACGTATTCTATTGTCTCATCCCTGCCGTCAACACAGAAATCTATATCTATATCGGGCATGCTTATCCGCCCAGGATTGAGGAATCTTTCAAAGATAAGATCATAAAGAAGGGGATCAATATCAGTAATTTTTAGAGAATATGCCACCAGGCTCCCTGCAGCTGAGCCACGACCCGGCCCCACAGGAATGTTTCTCTTTTTTGCATAATTTACAAAGTCTGAAACAATCAAAAAGTAGCCGGAAAATCCCATGGCTTTGATAGTCTTCAACTCTTCCTCAAGTCTTTTATAGTACTTCTCAGAAATTGCAGACACATCCCCTACCCTGCCTTCTATAAGTTTTAACCTTTCGTTCAGTCCCTCTCTAGCTGTTTTTTCAAGGTAGCTATCCAGGGAATCTCCTTGCGGAACCTTAAAATCGGGTAGATGGAGTTCATCAAATCTCAGTTCAAGGTTACATCGCTCGGCAATCTCAAGGGTATTCTTCAAGGCATCAGGGTAGGATGAAAAAAGGGCTTCCATCTCCTTTGGAGACTTGAAATAAAACTCATCAGTAGCAAACCTCATCCTATCCTGATCACTGAGGATCTTTCCTGTCTGGATGCACAGAAGCACCTCATGGGCCTTTGAATCCTCACGTTTTAAATAATGGCAGTCATTGGTTGCAACTAAAGGCAGATCAAGTGTTTTGCTTATTTCTATAAGCCCTTCATTGACAGACTTTTGGAGTTCAATCTTATTATCCTGTATCTCCAGATAGAACCTGCGATTGTTGAATATCTCTTTATACTCGCCGGCTACTTTTAGAGCATTTTCTTTGTCTCCTCGCTCTATTAGACGGGAAAGCTCGCCGTGCAAACATCCACTAAGGGCAATCAGCCCTTCATTATGATCCTTTAACAAATCTTTATCTACTCTGGGACGGTAGTAAAACCCCTCAAAATATGCGGCCGTTACCAATTTAAGTAAGTTTTTATATCCCGCTGTATTCTTCGCCAATAGGGTTAAATGATAGGATGCATCAGAGATGCTTCGAGACTCCTTATTAAACCTACTCCCAGGAGCAACATAGACTTCACAACCAATAATCGGCTTAATTCCATTTTGATATGCCTTGGTGTAGAACTCTATAGTACCAAACATATTACCATGATCAGTCATGGCCAGAGCCGGCATTTTGTACTCTCTGGCCAAAGCAAATAGTTCATTCATCCTTATCGCCCCATCAAGCAGACTATACTTTGTATGTAAGTGAAGATGGACGAAACCTGAGTGTTGCATATTTATTCCCTCTAATTCAGACACTGGACTCCAGACGTCAGACACCAGACACCAGACTCTTCTGTAACCGTTCACGGTTCTCGGTTTACGGTTTAATTACAACAGCAGGCATTACAACAGCAAGCTTAAGCTTGCTGTTATATAAAGCTTGAAGCATTTTTGCCAACTGTTAACTGCAAACCGTAAACTGCGAACGGATACCCTTTATCTTTGTGTAATCTCTGGCCACTTTCTCCCCTTCAGCCTAATGTCTGAGGTCTATAGTCTTAATGTCTGAATTGCACATTTATTCCCATTCAATAGTGCTAGGAGGCTTAGAAGATATATCGTAAACCACTCTATTTACACCCTTAACTTCATTGATAATTCTATTTGCCATCCTGGCAAGAACTTCATAGGGAAGCCTTACCCAATCAGCAGTCATGCCATCTGTACTTCGCACTATTCGCAGGGCAATGACATTTTCATATGTCCTCTCGTCTCCCATAACACCTACGGTCTTTATAGGAAGAAGCACGGCAAAGGACTGCCAGATCTGATCTTTAAAATCGGTTTTTTCAATCTCTTCAGCGACTATACTATCGGCATCTCGAAGAGTTGATAGGCTCTCTTTGGTTACCTCTCCTAGAATCCGAATAGCAAGCCCTGGCCCCGGAAAGGGCTGCCTGTTTATTATCTTCACAGGCAATCCCAGCTCTCTACCCAGCAACCTAACCTCATCTTTAAACAGTTCCCTCAATGGTTCTATCAATTTTAAATCCATCTTTTCCGGCAGCCCGCCCACATTATGGTGACTTTTTATAGTAGCCGATGGTCCTTTAAAAGAAACACTCTCAATAACATCCGGATACAGGGTCCCCTGAGCAAGATACTCTACATCTCCAATATTTTTGGCTTCCTTCTCAAAAAGGCAGATGAATTCGTTACCTATAATCTTCCTCTTTATCTCAGGGTCAGTTACCCCTTTTAATTTCTCTAAAAATACTTCTTCTGCATCGATATAATGAAGATTCATTTTATAGTGTTCACCAAACACGGTTATGACCTCTTGGGCTTCGTTCTTTCTGAGCAACCCATTGTTAACAAAGACACATACCAGTTGATCTCCAACAGCTCGATTAAGCAAGGATGCTACTACAGATGAATCAACCCCTCCGCTCAATGCGCAGATAACCGTTTTGCCTCCCACTGTTCTCTTGATTTGCAAGATAGAGTCCTTAATAAAAGACTCCATAGTCCAATTTGGAAGGCATCCACAGATTCTGTAAAGGAAATTCTTTAGAATCTCCATCCCTCTGGGGGTATGAGCAACTTCCGGATGAAACTGAACTCCAAAGATTCTTGATTTATTATTCTTTATAGCAGCGATAGGAGAGTTTTTACTATGGGCAATGGAAGTAAAACCAGGTGGGAGTATCTGTATCCTATCAGCATGGCTCATCCATACATTAATAAAGGGGGTAGTATCCTCGAAACCAACGAAAAGATCTGTGAAATCATCTATATAAAGCCTCGTCTGCCCATATTCACGCCTGGCTGAATCTTTAACTTCTCCACCCATAATGTGGGCCATAAACTGCATCCCATAACATATACCAAGAATTGGGATGTTGAGTTTGAAAATTTCCGGGGAACAGTAAGGGGCTGCTTCATCGTAGACACTGGAAGGGCCTCCGGAAAGGATAATTCCTTTGGGATTGAACTTATGGATATTCTCTAGATTGATATTGAAAGGCTGAATTTCACAGTATACCCTGCATTCTCTTACCCTTCTTGCAATCAATTGGGTATATTGGGAACCAAAGTCAAGTATCAGTATCTTTTCTTGGTGAATGTCAGCAAACACATTTATATCTCTTTTTGTAACTACTCAGGTGTTCAGGCTGAAGGCTGTTAAAGGTTATTTAGGGTATAGACTATTAGCCTGTAGGAGACTAAACAGCTTACAGCCTTCAGTCTATCTACCTTCAGTTACCTTTGTCCACGAATAATTTCGGGGATATAATCTCGTCCTATTCAAGTCGGTAATTTGGGGCTTCCTTGGTAATGATAACGTCATGGACATGGCTTTCTCTTAGACCTGCAGTCGTAACCTTTATAAATCTGCCTTTTTTCCGTAACTCTTGGAGATTTTTGGCTCCAACATAGCCCATCCCAGCTTTTAGCCCTCCCAATAATTGGTATATATTAGAGGACAACGAACCCCTATAAGGGATCCTTCCTTCAATACCCTCTGGAACAAGTTTGGCATCACTTATTATGTCATCCTGATAGTACCGATCCTTGCTACCCTTCTTCATTGCCTCGATAGAACCCATTCCTCTATACACCTTGTAGCTTCTCCCCTGAAAGATTACAGTTTCTCCAGGACTTTCGTCTGTCCCTGCAATCAGGTTTCCTATCATAACACTGTTAGCCCCGGCAACCAGGGCTTTGGTTATATCACCCGAGTATTTTATCCCGCCATCTGCAATAAGAGGAACATCAAATTTCTTCGCTATTTTTGCGCAATCCACTATGGCTGTTATTTGGGGAACACCAACTCCAGCGATTACCCTTGTCGTACATATAGACCCTGGGCCCACACCTACCTTAACTCCATCACAACCTGCCTTTATCAGATCCAAAGTGGCCTCTGCAGTAGCTGCATTTCCGGCTATCAACTCGCAATTAGAGAAATTCTTCTTAGTGTCGGCAATGGCTTCTATAACGCTTTTGGTATGAGCATGGGATGTATCTATTACAATAACATCTGCGCCAGCTTTTAGAAGGTTTTCGGTTCTCTCATCACGATTTGATGTTATACCGATAGCTGCCCCTACGCGAAGCCTTCCCAACTGATCTTTGCACGCATTCGGATATTTCCGTATCTTTTCTATATCTTTTATAGTTATTAAACCCTTTAGATTGTTCCTGTCATCCACAACAAGGAGTTTCTCTATTCGATTCTTATGGAGGAGTTTTTTGGATTCCTCCATGGTAATTCCTACGGGGGCAGTAACAAGGTTTTTTTTAGTCATTACAGCATCTATCTTTTGGCTAAGGTCAGTTTCAAACCTGAGGTCTCTATTAGTCAGTATCCCTGCCAGTTTCCCCTCTTTAACGATCGGGACACCAGAAATACTATACTTTTCCATTACCTCTAAGGCTTCATATATCCTCTGGTCAGGATGCATGGTTATAGGATCTACGATCATCCCACTCTCAGATTTCTTTACCTTGTCAACTTCAGACACCTGCGATTCGATGCTCATATTTCTATGGATAACCCCTATTCCTCCCTCACGTGCCATGCTAATAGCAGTTCTGTATTCTGTAACTGTGTCCATAGCCGCACTGACCATAGGTATATTCAATTCTATAGATCTTGTAAGAAGTGTACGTACATCTACGTCTTTAGGCAAGATATCGGACTTTCCAGGCAGCAAAAAGACATCATCAAATGTCAGGGCAGTAGTAAAATCATCTTCAATCATTCGTATCTCCTAGTAAAGAAACATTTGAAATGAGACTCTATATTTCTACAATAATTCCCTTCCCTTGTCAAGGTAAAAGACAGAGCGGTTTTTGCTTGACAGGTCTTATGTTAATCCAGTATAAGAGGTTAATAAAAGAAACAAAAAGTTTTTTGGGTTTTTTAAAGGAGGTAAAAAATGATAGTTGTTGTCGCTGTTCTAAAAGCACAGTCTGGAAAAGAAAGGGAGATGGAAGATGCATTGAGGGCTATGATCCCGAAGGTTCAATCTGAAGAAGGAACTCTCGCATACGTGCTTCATCGTGCTCAGAATGAACCAGGAAAGTTTCTGTTCTATGAGAAGTATAAAGACAAGGCTGCATTTGATTATCACGGTTCTACATCGCACATCCAGGAACTCTTTGGCAAAATAGGTCCTTTGCTAGATGGGAAGCCAAGCATAGAAATGTATGAAGAGTTAGCAGCAAAGAGATAATCTATCCTTATCCCCTTTTCAAATACTCACTGTACTCAACCAATTTAGATAGGACTAGGGCTGCCTTTTTCCCTGACGAGAAGGAATAGAAGGTGCCACCTTTTAGACTCGTTGCTTCCTCTGTAAAATTCGTCGTAATAATCGGCTTCTTGTGTTCATGCATCCATTTTATTATCAGAGCCTCTAAAAGGGGTTGAAAACTGTCGAGGAGCCTCTCTACCATTTGATCATCTATATCGTTTAAATCCGCAACATTTATCAGTTGTGAGAAGCCGTACAAGATTGAAGGATCCACAAAATCTGATGTGACAAGAGATGTAAGCTGACGTGCAAAATCCTCTACCTCTTCCTTTTCAGAAGTTCCAAATACGGAAAAGAATATGAAGAGTAAGGAATGTATAAATTTGTTGATCCTTGATGTTTGAGAAACACCATCAGAAGACGAATCCTTTTTCTTAACCTTCTCAATGCCTATTAGTGGTGTTAACATCTTTTTAAACATCCTGGAGAATTTATGGTTCATAGAGGAAACCAAAGACGGAAAACTGGAAAACCCATCGAACCCCATGAATATTAATGAATCAACTTCATCCAGCTTTAAAAGCATTTCAGGGGCCTTTAGGTAAGCTGTAAAGTTACGGTCTCCTGCAGGGTCAACAGGGTTTCCATGACTCCATCGAGGAGGAAATATCTTATCAAATGCGGCAATAGTCTCATCGGAGAGTTTAACCACATTAAGTCCCAGGGATGCGCAAGCATCAGCACATAGTACTCCATAGCTGCCACCAGGGGTCATAATAGCAACGTTTTTGCCTCCTGGTAATGGCTGTGTCAAAAATCCAACAGCAATATCTAAAAGCTCATCCGGAGATTCCGCTCTTATAACCCCTGCTTTCTTAAAAGCGCTATCCCAGATATCATTGGAGCCGGCAATGGCCCCGGAATGGGATAGTATAGCCTCTGCAGCAGCAGTTGTCCTTCCAGGTTTCAGTGCAATAACCGGCTTTTTTTGGGTAACCTTGCTCACCTTTTCCACAAACCTTTCCCCATCATTCAAACCTTCGATATAGGCAAGGATAACCTTGATCTCTGGATCATCGCCAAAACATTCGATATATTCTTCGATTTGTATATCCGCTGTGCAGCCACAGCTAATATATCTATGAAAACCTATATTGCGATTGGTTGCAGCTCCCACGACGGCCCCGCCGACATTTCCCCCCTGAGTTACAAAACCGATAGGGCCTGACAAAATTGGGATAGGAAACATGAATGCCCTCAGATCTGATGACGCGCTATAATAGCCCATACAGTTGGGGCCAATAAAACGAAGATTACCGCTTTGTGCGATACGAAGGACCTCGTCTTGAAGCTTCCTCCCTTCTTTCCCTGTCTCCGCAAAGCCTGCCGAAATAATAACCCCTGCCTTTACTCCTTTTTTAACACAATCCTCCATTACCTCAGGTATAGCAGGTGCAGGGATAACAAATATTGCCAGGTCTACAGGTTCATCATCAGGCACATCGAGTATCGTTTTATACGCTTTTCTTCCCACAACGATCTCTTCTGACTTATTAACAGGATATACCTTCCCTTTAAAGCCGTTCAAAACACTGGTAAAAGTAGAAAATCCCCATTTGCTCCAGTTATTTGATGCCCCTATAACGGCGACAGATCGAGGATCAAATAGAGGGGCTAATTCTCTGCTAATATCATTAGTCATAACAATCTCTCCTTACCTCTTTTTTAAATTGGGGAACTATATACCAAATAATTTAAAATAGTCAACAAGTAATTACCTGGAGTTTACCGAAAAATTTCAAGGTATATAGAGACAGAAAGAGGATGATATATGCTCAACTTTAAATAAAATTGTCCACCAAAGGATTATTACTCCAATGGGATGTCTGGACTACTTGAAGGTTCAGGGACAGATTCGATGGTCTGGTGAAAAGTCTGGCGCGATTTCTAAAATCTTGGGAGCCATTTTAACCTCAGGGAACCATGATGTTTAATAATCCCCTTTACAAATCAAAATTCATAGTCTTTTAACATTACACAACCTTTTTTTCTCTAAGGTTTTCAGAATTTTAGGCGATATATTAGTTTAGGAGATATGCT
The DNA here is from genome assembly GCA_016209225.1 of Desulfobacterales bacterium. Classification (GTDB taxonomy): domain Bacteria; phylum Desulfobacterota; class UBA8473; order UBA8473; family UBA8473; genus UBA8473. The sequence continues at coordinate 245 of JACQWO010000061.1, read as the reverse complement.
TCAAATGGGCCGATATTGACAATCAAAAAGCTGTAAAAATTTAATCCGCCGAAAAAAATCTGCACAACGTAATGAAAAAGGAAATTTTTAAGTGTCAAGTAATTGCTCATTATAGTTTTGCTTTATAATAAAACAGCTTATGAAAGAGAAAAAAATAATTCTAATTGTGATGAACTCGTAAAAAGTCATGTCTTTTAAGTAGTTGAAATAATTACAAAAAGGTGTATTTTTTGTTTGCTTTTCTC
>JACQWO010000025.1 GCA_016209225.1 Desulfobacterales bacterium | reverse complement strand
GTGTTGTTCCCCTCCTTAATAACCTCTATACCAAAGAATGGAAACTCTTTCCTAACTTCTTCTGCCCTTCCGTCAAACTTATTGCTAAAGAAAGAATCGGCTCTAAAACCATCAAACACCATGACTCTCCCAAAACACCTTACCAGAGAATCATGGAATCCCCTGATATCCAAAAATCTGTAAAACTTTCCCTCTCCAAACAACTTGAAAACTTGAACCCTTTTATGCTAAGAAAAAACATGGAAACTAAACTTAAAAATGTCTTCCATCTTATTTACTCCAGGTAACATCTTTTATGAGTCAATGTTACCCCCGCTTCCTCACTCTTCGGTAACATTTTATTATGAGGCAACTGGTTTAATCGCTTATGCCTCGTCAGCTTAAAATAGAGGAGGGAGTAAAGAGAGGAAATATAACCAGAAACAACAACTGAACATAATTGTTGACATTTTCCGATTCCATGGTATTAAATATTTATATATGTCCCAGCATCCCCTTGAACACATCTTTCATCCACATTCTGTCGCTGTAATAGGAGCTTCGGAAGATCCCCGCTCTTTGGGGTACCATTTCATACGCCATCTCCTGGATTACGGTTATCGTGGTCAGATATACCCTGTAAACCCCAAACTGGAGAAAGTTTTCAATCTTAAAGCTTATCCTGCTCTTAAAGAGGTTCCAGGTTCAGTTGACTACGTAATATGCTGTATCTCTGCTTCGAAGGTGGTTGATCTTCTTTCGGAATCCCCCAGTCATGGCGTTAAGGTTGTTCACCTTTTTACGGGCAGGTTAAGTGAAACAGGCCGTGCGGATGCCATTCAAATTGAGCAGCAGATCCTCAAACGGGCAAAAGAGTTCAACATTCGTCTCTTAGGCCCTAATTGTGTAGGAATATACTATCCAAAAGAAGGGATCTCTTTTGGATATGACTTTCCTAAAGAACCTGGTCATGTAGGTGCATTTTTTCAAAGTGGAGGCTCCGCTACTGAGTTTGTTCGTTACGCTTCTCTTCGGGGGATACGCTTCAGCAAAGTCATCAGTTATGGAAACGCCCTAGACCTGAACGAGACTGATTTTTTGGGGTATTTCTCAGAAGACAAGGAAACCAAAATAATCGTGAGCTATATTGAAGGGTTAAAAGACGGCAGGAGATTCCTCGATACTTTGCGCCATGCAAGTCAACTAAAGCCTGTTATCGTCCTAAAGGGGGGAAGGGGTAAGGCTGGGGCTAGAGCCGCGGCTTCTCATACGGCTGCTATGGCTGGTTCCTTAAATCTCTGGGAAACAGCTATAAAGCAGGCAGGTGCTATACAGGCGGAATCCATTGATGAAATGATTAATCTGGCAGTCTCCTTTTCGTTCCTTCCCCCGATTTTAGGAAGAAGGGTCGGGATAGCAGGAGGAGGGGGTGGAAGAAGTGTGCTTTCTGCTGATGAGTGGGAGGAAGAAGGATTTAATGTTGTGCCTTTGCCTGATGGAATCAGAAATGAACTAAAAGACAGAGCACCGGACATATGGGATTGGATAGGAAATCCCGCTGATCGATCGATGATGGAGGGTAGCCAGATTTCTACTGGAGAAATATTAAAAATGATGTTAAAAGAAACTGACTTCGATTTTCTCATTGCCAATGTGACCGACGATGCCCCTTTTGAAAAAGAGAGATGGACTGATACCCTAAGAGAGGAGATCAGCGATTTTATCGAGATAGGCAAAAATGGGGGGAAACCTCTGGCCGTAGTTTTGCGGGCCGGTGATTTAGCTATCAATCATTTTGAGGACTGGCGCTGGAAGTTTATTGCTGAACAACGGAGACGTCTTATCGATGCCCAGCTTCCGGTTTTTTCTTCCTTTGGCCGGGCTGCCAAGGCAATAAGATGCCTTGTGGAATACTACCAAAAGATATTGTAACCGTTCACCGTTCACAGTTTACGGTTTACGGTTTGTATTTAATCAAGAATTCATAATTACATATAAAAACCAACAGAAGGTGTGCTAAAAATGGAAGAGTTTCAAAGGATTAAGAGATTACCCCCTTATGTCTTTAAGATAGTTGATGAGCTGAAGCTGGAAGCCAGAAGAAGGGGGGATGACATAATTGATTTAGGAATGGGAAACCCTGATCTGGCAACACCAAAGCCCATTATTGACAAACTAACAGAGGCAGTTTCCAACCCAAGGAATCATCGTTATTCGGCTTCTAAGGGTATCTACAAATTGAGATTGGCTATTACCGATTGGTACAAACGGAACTACAATGTTGATATTGATCCTGAAAGCGAAGCTATAGTCACAATAGGGGCAAAAGAGGGGCTCTCTCATATGGTGCTGGCTACAATCGGACCCGGAGATGTGGTGTTTGTACCGAATCCGACCTATCCTATCCATTCCTATTCGGTGGTCATAGCCGGGGGTGACTTACGAAGCATACCCGTCAACGAAAACAGGGATTTTTTCGAAGATCTATTAGTTGCCACTAAACAAACATGGCCACAGCCAACAATGTTGATAATCTCCTTCCCCCACAATCCTACAACAGCCGTAGTGGACATAGAGTTTTTTAAAAAGATAGTAGACTTCGCCAGAGAACACCGCATTATGGTAATCCATGATCTGGCTTATGCTGATCTTGTATTTGATGGTTATAAGGCCCCCAGTTTCATGGAAATACCTGGAGCTAAGGATGTTGGTGTAGAGTTCTTCAGTCTTTCGAAGAGTTACAACATGCCTGGCTGGCGAGTGGGCTTTGCAGTAGGTAACAAGAAAATGATAGGGGCTTTAACCAGAATTAAAAGCTATCTTGACTACGGGGTCTTTCAACCCATCCAAATCGCTTCTATAATAGCCTTGAATAACTGCCATGATTATGTAAAAGAAATAACCGAGACGTATAGGAGCCGCAGGGATGTCTTAATAGACGGCCTCTGTAGGATAGGATGGAACATAGAAAAACCTAAAGGGACGATGTTTGTATGGGCACCAATCCCCGAGAAGTTCAAGAATACAGATTCACTGGAATTCTCAAAGCTCTTGCTGAAAGAGGCAAAGGTAGCCGTCTCTCCGGGTGTAGGTTTTGGTGAATACGGAGATGACCACATTAGATTCGCACTCGTGGAAAACGAGCATAGGACAAGGCAAGCCGTTAGAGGCATAAAAAATATTTTTTGATCGTATGTTGCTTCTCAAGGAATGTCGGCCATATAGACACAGATTACCTGTCCGGCTCGATAATTACCTTAATAGACTCCTTAGCATTAGCGACAAGCTGGAAGCCCAAGCCTGTCTCTTCCAGACTTAACCGGTGGGTAATCATTTCATGGAAGGAGACACGACGAGTACGGATCAGCTCTATTGCCATTTCGATGTCTGAAGGGCTGCCTCCATACGAATGCATCAATGTTATCCCTTTGCGCCAAAAATCATTAACAGGCACAGGAAGATCAGCGCCCGATTCTGTAGGAGCGAAGAACAGAATAGTCCCTCCTCTGTCTACACATTGTAATGCCTGGGTAAAGGCAGGAAATGCCCCGGTACAAACAATTACAATGTCGGCAAACCTCTCTTGATTGACCTGCTGAAGGCGTGCTGGCACATCTTTCTTAGCATCTATCGTGGCATCTGCCCCGAATTGTTGCGCTGCCTTAAGACGATATTCATTAACATCCGTAGCAATCACCCGTGAAGCCCCCATTGCGCGGGCCAGTGCCGTATGAAGCAGTCCGGAAATACCACTGCCAATAACGAGCACACTATGTCCCGGTCGTATGTGAGCTAATCTCTGTCCGCGCAGGACACATGCCAGGGGTTCGATAAACGTCCCTTCTTCAAAGGAAACCTCTTCAGGGAGCAAAAACACACCACGGTCTACATTGATTTGCGGCACACGTACATACTCGGCAAAACCCCCAGGATCAAAATTCGTGCTATGTAAGGTCTCACATACGGTATGGTAGCCTCTGAGGCAATAGCGGCATGTATTGCAAGGGACATGATGGGATACAAAGACTCTGTCACCGGTTTTGTACCTCTTCACATCCTCTCCAACCGCTACGATCTCTCCCGTAATCTCGTGGCCGAGAACCAGAGGGGCCTTTTTAATCCGATACCATTCCATTACGTCACTGCCACAGATGCCGCTGGCCAAAACCTTAACTAATAGCTCGTCAGCACCGATCTGCGGGACAGGAATCTCTTCCAGCCGAACATCCCTGTTGTTGTAATACATTGCAACACGCATAGTGTCTTACCAATTGTAGCTGCTCAGGTGGATAGGCTGAAGTTTAGGCTATAGACTATTAGCCTTTAGACTATTAGCCTACTACAGCCTTCAGCCTAAACAACCTGAGCAGTTACATTCTTAATCGTATTGAATAACTCGTTGGCCTCCTTAACAGTGGCATTTTCATGAATAATAGCACGCAATGCCTTAATCATTGCCACAGGGTAATCATGCTGCCATATATTCCTCCCCAGATTCACACCTATAGCACCTTTTTGAATACCATCATGAACAAACTCAAAAACCCCCAGCTCTGAGTCTACTCTAGGCCCACCTGCCATAACCACGGGAACCGGACAACCATTTGTAACCTTTTCAAAATCTTCACACCAGTAGGTTTTTACTACACGTGCCCCCAATTCAGCAGCAATACGACAGCACAGAGCAAGATAGCGGGCATCTCGTTTTTCTAGCTCTTTACCTACAGCAGTTACCGCCATTACCGGAATGCCATGATCTTCGCCCTCATCAACAAGCCTTGATAAATTCAGCAGCGATTCGCGTTCATAATCACTGCCCACAAAGACTGAAATACCAACAGCAGCCACGTTAAGGCGGATGGCCTCTTTCATAGAGGTGGTAATTCCTTCGTTGGCCAGGTCCTTCCCAATTACACTGGTGCCTCCAGACACTCTTAGTATGATTGGTTTGATATTGGCAGGATCTATTGATGATCGCAACACCCCCCTGGTAACAAAGAGGGCATCACAATAAGGAAGGAGGGGTTTAATAGTCTCCCCTGGTTTTTCTAATTTTCTGGTGGGACCCTGAAAATATCCATGATCTATCGGCAAAAACAGACAACGACCGTCAGGTTGAACCAAACGTGCCAGACGATTCTTCAATCCCCAATCCATCTTAATAATACCTCCTTTGTCGTCATTCCCTAACCGCCACTGGAAAATCGGATATTGTATTCGGCTTGGTTGTTGTAGGAGTCTGCCTCCCTTTTGTCAGTTCCTTTACCCTCTCCGAAAGATACAGGTCAAGCATATTTATGGTTATCTTGCCCTTACCTGTGTAATCCGCCTTACCGCTTATTCCCTCTACCAGAGCCTTTGTGAATGCTCCATTGTTCCATGCAGGGTCTTCAAGGGAATACTGTTTGCCCGAGGATGAGGCAAATACAACTGCACCGTTTTCTGCACTGGCAAGCTCATTTACTACGCCTGTAATATCAGCTACCCCTCTTCTTGTACCCATCACATTGCCTGAATGGCATGTATCAACAAAGAGTACAGTCTTTCCTGCAAGAGACGCCATTGTGTTTTTTATGTCTGAAAAGGCAAGACCCGTTCTTTTTAACTTTTCTGTATTGGCATTTACTGGAAGGAAGTAATAGATACCGACATGGTCATTCACACCATGCCCTGCTAAAAAGACCATTGCCACATCCTTGCTCGTTGTTTCCGTTGTAAGCCACTCAAGTCCGTCCAGTATTTCATCTTTTGTTGCCTTCTCATCTGTTATGACTTTTACCACCACTTCCCGATACAGCCTGCTTTTTTGCCCCTGCATTACGTTTCCAAAGTCCCTTGCATCCTTTGCTGCAAAAGATAGGGTTAAACTCTTGTCCTCATATCTGCTGACACCAATGGCCAAAACATACAGCTTGGGCTTGACTATAAACTCCTCCTTTTTTTCGCCGCGCCACTTAACCTTCACCCTTGCAGGCTCGCTCACAGAGAACCTGTTTTCAGCGATGATGGAGACTTCAGAATCCTTTTCAGGAATGGCAATCTTCATCTCACTGATGTCTTTATCCATGCCGACTATCTTCACGCCCCTCTCTGTTGCAACAGGCCTTCCATCCACCAGTGCCTTTATGCCTGTTACAGGTTCTCCCGATAGGTTACGGATACCAAATTTGACCGTAATCTCCGGCGTGGAAACCTCCACACCATCCGCAGGATGGATGATTGTTACTATAGGGGGCAGCATCTTCCCTATGACAACTTCCTGCTTTCCCCTGCCTGACTCTTCATTTGCAAGTCTTATTCCCTCTCCTTCATCCACTGTAGCAAGAATCTTTGCAATCACATCAGGGCGATAATAAGTGCTTCTGAACTTCAGCAATGGGAAGAAGTCTGCCGAGTTCTCCTTGCCGTTGTTTAAATGCCAGCCAATAATATCGTCCGCACCTGCCGATGCGTCATAATATCCAGACGGAGTCCATACAACCCACCTCTTTCTGTCATTATGGGGAAACAACGCCATAAGCTCTTTTCCATCCCTCACCCTATACCACCTGATTGTCCCATCTCCAAAAGCCGCCACTGCCAGTTGACCATTGCCCGATATATTTACACTCCATGCTGTAGCGGGGGCAGCTACTTTCCATTTCTCATTGCCGTATCTGTCAAAGAGGCGGAGATACCAATCTGCCCCAAGTAAAAAGGTCTGGTTATCAGGCGACACAGCAAGGCTTCTTGACATCTCATAAGGGTCAAGTTTTAAATTCGTGCCGTTTAGTTTTGGATTATAGGAATGTTCCCAGTCTGTGATATTGAGACCACTTACTGATGTGATTGGAGGGTTTAAGATTTGAGACCTTAGGATCGAATTTGGAGATTCGGGATTCAATTCGAGGAGACGGTCTGATATGGAGAAGCGGGCAGGAGATCTGCCGAACACCTCATAGCCGAACTGTACAGTAGAACCGTCATAGGATATTAGGAACCCCTTACGATTATCCCTGTGGTCAGCAATAGCAGGACTCTTGTATATTGCTTTTCTGTCGTAGGCATCAAAGATTCCAAAGGCAGGATCATGCGAGCTAAAGACAACTCCTCCGCGTTTCAGCGGGAGAATGTGCAGTATGGTATTGTCTGTTGCAGGCAAGTCCACATACCTTCCCTTCCCCCCATCTGTCCATTTGCGGATTGGGCGCTTGTTTAAAGAGCTGCTCCAATAACTTCCGCCTGCGTAAAGAGAACTGCCGTCTGATGACCATGAGACAGCCACTAAATTCCCGTCTGTAACACCGCTTGAATCAGGCGAATAAAGATACGAAAGGTCTTTACCCGACAGAACATCCACTTTTGTGGAGTCATCAAATCCCACAGCTATCTTTGAACTATCAGGGGAAAAACTGACGCCATAAGGCTTACTGCCACCAGGCGATTTCTTTTTTGCAATTAGTTGTAAGTTGTTGTCATAGAGGTGAATATAACCGTCCCACGATGTTGTGACAAGCCTGCCGGATATATCAAAATCAGCGCCATGTCCGTCGCTGCCGTAATCCCTGTCCTCTTTTATGAGGGAGTAGTCGGATGTACGATAAACCCTGATCCCGTGTGTGCCCCATAATGATGCAACAAGGAACATTCCATCTTTAGAATAGGCAAGATTAAAAACCGTGGCAGATATTCCATTTATCCTTTTTGCAAGTCTTCCGCTCTCCCTGTCAAAGAAATAGATAGAGGCATACATATCATCCCAGGCCTGTCCTGTCCATCCGCTGCAAGCAATAGTCCTTCCATCGGGTGACATGGCAACCGCAAAAATCATCCCCTCGTTGCCATCGCCTATGGGTGGTCTCAGTACTCGCAAAAGTCTGCCTGTTGACAGCTCCCACACATGGACTGTTTTATCACCTGAACCTGTAGCCAGATAGCGATTCTCTGCATCAATGCCAATCCTTCTAATACCAGAAACATGCATGCCTGTATCTATTCTCAGAATCGGCTCTTTTGGAGGCTCTCCCGCTACGCTCTTTGTCATGGGAGCAAGAAGGCTTAATACACAAACAAACACAAAAATGACCTTATAACTTAATCTCCTCATACTTAACTCCTTTCCACTGACCACCGACTACCGGTCACTGTATCTTTTACCTCCCAGTCTTTAGCGTTGCCCTTTCTTCAAAAAACTCAGAGGCGGATGTCTTTTTGTTCTCAGTTTTTCCCACTAACTTAACCCCTCTTGTCCTGTCGCCAATATCATCATGTCTTGTCTTTACCTGATAAACTCCGCCTATATCCTCGACATTTATATCGCCAAGGGGAGATGTGCTTGCATAAACAGAGACGCTTTCTTCGCCAAAGGGTGGACTAACCTCCAGTTCAAATCTGTCATTGCCGGAAGGAATTTCATAAATAACGCCACCATTAAAGTAATTTTCTTTCCTGTATGGATTGGGCAGTAATTGCAACAATTCTCCTTTGATACCCTTATGCAGAACAACAGCATAAAAAGGCTTATTGCCTTTGATGTAAATCCTTATTTTCTCACCGCTTCGGTATTCCTTTTTATCTGTCCAGACATTAACAATTAACGGGGCGGACGGATCATCTATAAGCTGTTTGGATTTTGAAATTTTATCCATAGCGTTTTCATCAGGTATTACCTCTGCCTTAATTTTCACCCTGTAACAGTCTCCTGCTGATGCGTCTTTATACCAGCCCTTTTCAACCTCCTGAATAACCTTCACAGTCGCATTGGAATAGGCTGATACCAAATCCTTTTCAAGTTGAAAGTTCTTAACCTGCGTCTCGCTCTTTACGTATGAGGATACAAATTCTATTGCCCTTTTCTTTGCATCAGTCATTGCAGCCTGTTCGGTCTCTTTCCTCGACTTATCATCCCCCATACAGGCATAACCATCCGATTCGGTTATGGTGGATTGAGAGGCGTAAAGATTGGTGAATAAAAACAGGCTGCTTATTAATACAAGAAATATTCTTATCATAGCTCCCCCTAAAATAGCTTAAGACAATCTTCTTTTTAGAACCTCATAGAAACTTTCCCTTTTGCCGATCATCAGGATATAAACAATTTTCTCGGCTTCTTCAATTGTGTAAGCTGCTCTGTAATCAACTCTGTTTTTTCTGAAATGATAGCTGAAAACACCTTCAAGGTCGCCGTGCAGTCTCCCCCAAATACTCGGCTCATGCATAATATATTTCTATATGTAGTCCGAAGAATTCTCTCACGGCTTCCCTGTCAAGCTTCTTAAGGTCGGATTTAACTCTGGGGTGATACTCGTCTTTATAGGACATCTTTCAAAATTTCTCTTCTTGAAAGCGGCTTTATTTTTTTTGCCCTTATGTCTTCCATCCTTTTCTTTATTTCTTCGGCCTCTCCTGATAATAGAAGGAGCAGTTCTTCTCTGTCTTCTCTTTTAAGTTTCTTAATTGTATTTGCGATGTCTTTTACTTTTAATTCAACAGTAACCCCTATGCTCATCATAACCTCCCTGGTTTTATTAAAACATTTATATTATACCCCTTAGATATACAAAAATCTCAGGATCCCTACCTCATAATTATATCATGCAATTTAACAGTGTCGACCCCGTGAAAGATAGTGAAAGATGGAAAGATAGGGAAAGATAGGGACACTTCCCATATTTCTTGATAGGAGAGGTTTTATGCATCTTGCACCTCCACTTAAATCATCCGAACCAAATTATATCAGCACAATCTTATTGATTAAAGGTAATTCTCACATTTTTATTATTCCCTTCCGGCATTTTCTCAATTACATCTTCATCCACCGGATAAATAATGCAATTATCAGACTCGCCGAGATAGTCTATAACCTCTTCAAAGGTTACGGTTATTCGCTTTAAAGAAATAAGGTGTTTGTGTGCATTGTATCACTTATTATACCCTAACTGAAAAAATATTGGGTTTTTTATCATTGCCTTCATCTCAAATTATACACTGCATTATCCTTGCCGAAATTAATAATCAGTGGTGTCTGCTGGTGCCCTATTTTCTTTGACAGCTCTGCTGTTGTCTGTTTTGAGTATTCTCCAAGTTCCACAAGGCTGATTTTCTTGTCATTGTTCTTGTCAGCCTCTTTTTTGTTGTTTAATCCGTCAAGCAAGGTATAGGTAAATAGACCATTGCCCTGATATCCATCCATTGCCGCCTCTTTTGAATTTGCGGATGCATATATGTGAAGCCCCATCTTCTTTGCCAATACAGACATCCTTGCATCATAAAGGCCGCTTACTATATAGTCAACTCCTCCGGCGTGGCATGTATCAAAGATGAATAGCTGACTTAAGGACTTTATCTTTTTTGACATCTCCACTATCTCGTTGGAGCTGATCATGGCGTTTTCATTGGCCGTGCCGTTATACTCATGGGTAAGCATGTAATACTGGCTCTGGAGAAGCACGCCGTGACCTGCCACAAAGAAGATAAAACCGTCATTCGGCTTAACAACACGGGAAAGCTCGTTGATCTTGTTGATGATGCTTCCTTTACTGGCTTTATCATCTGTCAAGAGTTCATAATGAATGTTCTGGGGCTTATACACTGTAGCCGTTTGCTTGAGTAGTTTCTGCTCGATATCGGTTGCGTCTTTAGTGGCATATTTGAGCGTTACGGTGCTGTCATTATATTTATCAATGCCTACAGAAAGAATGTAGAGATGCGGTTCTTCTCGTTTTATTGTTGAGTTGAATTTTGCTGTCTGCATGTAGCCCTGCACTGTGTTGTCTTTGTTAAAGGCTGTTATACTTATCTCGTTTTCCCCGTGTATCGCATCCACCTCTTTGCAGTCTTCAAAAACCTCTCCCTTTGTTTTGCTTGTTATTGGGCTTATTTCACCAACACCTTTAATCTTCACGCTTCTCATATCTTCATAGATTTTATTGCTTGTAAGGGAAGCTAATTGCATCTTATCAGATGTTTTTGCCGCCTCTTTGTAGTATCCGTCTGATTCTATGAGTTTTCCGTTATGGAATAGCCTTATCTCTCCAATGCCTCCTCCTGTGCTTTTTATGTTATAGCAGACCTTTGCCTTTGGAGAGGTTGGGGATGGTGTGACTGGGCTTATCTCAACAACAGGTGGTGGACTTTTTATTGCGTCTTTCATCGTAATAGTTATCAAACCGCTTATGTCTTCTCCCCTTAGCTTTGCTGCTACTATGTCTGGGCGGTAAAAAACGTCGTAAAATTGCTCTACAGTGTAGTCTTTCCCCTCAAATTTAACATTCAGATACTGTGCGCCCTTCTCAGATGAGTTGTAATAACCTTCCGATGTGATTACAAGCCATTCTCTTTCGTCAAATTGCATCATTGTTGCTATCTCTGCACCAGTTGATGCATCCCACAACCTTGTTGATGCGTCTCCACCGGAAAGAACGTACTTCCCATCAGGGGAAAAAGCAACGGAAGATACCTCGTCCGAGTGCCCGGCAAATTTCTTTAACTTTACTCCTGTCTGAACATCCCAGAGTCTTATGTTTCCATCCATAGAACCTGAAAGGGCATATTTCCCATCGGAGGAAAATGCCACGGCATCTATTCGGCCGGAAGCTTCATCGACAAAAGTCCTGATGGTTTGCCCGGAAGCGGCATCCCGGAGCTTCAGTTTTTCTCCCTCCCCCGACAGAATATATTCTCCGTCAGGGGAAAATTGTACAGAAGTGTTAAAAAGGCCGCCCCGTGGGTAGTGCCCGGTGTTTGCGCCGTAGATCCAAAGCCTTTTTCTGGCCTGGATATCCCAAAGACTGATAAAACCAGCTAACCCCTTGGCGAATGCATATCTTCTATCAGGGGAAAAAGCCATGGCATAAGGCTGGTTCCTCTCGAAAAAAGTTGCATGTTCGATGGTTCCCAACTCTTTTCCTGTTGTCACATTCCACTGTTTAATGAGATATGATCCTCCTGTGACTGCATACTTGCCGTCCGGAGAAAAAGCCAGCGCTTCCATTGCCTCGGTAAAAGAATGCCCAGGCAGACTCCTTATTTCTTTCCCTGTTTCAACGTTCCACAGTTTGACCCATCCGCCGCCTTTCATCCCGGCAAGCAGATATTTACCATCATGGGACATCGACAGAGCGGAAACGCCGGGAACGTCACCAGATAGTAAGTTTAAAGTTCTGCTTTTGTTCCCTGTTTTAATGTCCCAAATGGTGACGTTGTTATCCAAACTTCCTGATAACGCATATTTGCCATCTGGAGAAAAAAGTACAGAAAAAACATAAGATGCTGGTTTTGTTAACTCCATGGAAACCCCGGAGCTTTTAATAAGATTAAGTTTAGGTGTTGTCGTACATGATGCAAGAAATAGGATTGCAAAAATAATCAAAATTCCCGGCAGGGTTATTTTATTGAATATTTTCATTCTCACCCTCCTTAATTCGGGGGTTTGCATCAACTTTTGATATTACGTTTTTCCCTTTTTGAGTTTTTCTTTCAGAAAACCCAAGTCCATTTTGTCTTTATCTCTGACTGTATCTTTTAGCTTAATTAAAGCCTCCACATCTAAAACAGGAATCTCATTCCCAAGAATCTCAAATACAACTATATGCCCGGTTACGCTCTTATATTCTGCAACCTCGCCGATCTTCGCCATTAAGTCTATTGTTACCCAATCAGGAGAAACGTATCTTATAACAGAATATTCAGCGACATCCTTCAGCCCGATTTCATCAATAGATTTATCATTAAACACCTTATTCAGTGCGAGTTTTATCTTTGATATATTCTCTTCAGAACTGTCTATCAGAAAATCTATATCGTTTGTAAGGCGGGGAAATCCGTGAATTATTACTGCCCATCCGCCAATAAGGACGTATGAAACGCCTTCGGAATTGAATGCCTTGCAGATATTAAGCAGAATTTCATCTATGCTCTTTTCATCAGCCAATTTTCTATGTCCTTTTGAGCGTCTTTCAGAGATTTATATTTGTGAACGCCGTGAGGAAAATCTTTGACTATTGTTTTCTTAAACATCGTGTTGTTTAAAGACAGAACCATCTTAAAATAATTATCATCAGGCATAAAATTCCAGAGACTCTTCTCTGCAGCCTCAAACGTCTTATACTTTAAAACAGGCATTTATAAGCCTCCTAACAGCGATTTCTATATTACCCGTTAAGGCATACAAAATCACCTTAAACAAATGGATTAACAATCTTTAATCTATTTTCAATGGTATGTCCATCCTGCATATCTTCGGTGTATAAAATCGTGCAGTTGTTTTCTAAGGCAGAGGCTATTATCAGGCAATCCCAATAGGAGTAGTTATAGGTTTTCTTTATTTGAAGGGATTTCTTTATGGTGGTTTCCTCTATTAAAGAAAATTCCAGAGCATCCATAATTTTGTCAGGCAGGCATTAACAAATTCACTTATAACTTGAGAACTGATGACAGGTTCGCCTCTTAAAAATAGTATTTCTTTTGCCTTTATCTTCTTTTTTATGTCATCGCTTATAAAATAGATGAGAACATTTGTATCTATAAAGACCCTATCTTGCATGTAATTCTTCCCTGTCAAGTTTGAAGTCTTTAGGCAGTCTTATATTAAACTTATTGAAAATATCTTCCAATATCATATCTCTCTCTTTTCGTGTCTTAACTACTGTAATATGTTCCCCTTTTAGAATCCCTCTAACCCTCTTTATTTCCTCCTCGTTTTCAACTTCTATAACCACCTTCATAATAAACTCCAGTTTTAAATTTGTTTGTATTATATCACTTTTGGTTCCCATCTGCACAAAAATCTGGGGCTTTTCATCTGCAATAACCAGCGATGCTCTGCATTCCTATGCAGAGCATGGGAACAAGAATCTCAAACAATAATTTTTTTCATAAGCCCTTCTGAATTCCCCTTAAACTCCTCCCTTAGAAGGAAGGACATTAATATAGTGGAAAGGGGCTTGTATGTCAAGAGTCAAATAGCCCAAAAATATAGGGGGGTTGGACATCAGGCAGTATAAGAATGCATATGGTTAAACTTGACACAATCAAAAAAGGTTTGACTAACCCTTGTCTAAAAGTTATGCTGAAAAATAGCCTTGAGTTAAATGGCAGAAAGTAGAATAAGTGGAGATTATTGGAAATGCAGACATTTTCAGTTAAAACCGGCCAACGGACAGAGATGCTGGACATTACCCATCAGATTCAAAAGGCAGTTACTGAAAGTAAGGTGAGAAATGGAATCTGTTGTGTCTTTGTTCCCCATACCACAGCGGCTGTCACTATAAATGAGAATGCTGATCCCAATGTTCCAAGGGATATCATTATGGGGCTTGGAAAGGTTATCCCCTTTGATGATAACTATCGCCATACCGAAGGAAACTCAGACGCCCATATAAAGGCCAGCCTTGTGGGGTCTTCCGAAACTATCATTGTAGAGGACGGAAGGCTGGTTTTAGGAACATGGCAGTCGGTATTCTTCTGCGAGTTCGATGGCCCAAGAAACAGAAAGTTTTTGGTGAAGATTATATAACAGTAACCCTGGGAAAAGGTGTATGAGATTCATAGCAGATTTCCATGTCCATTCCAGATATAGCAGGGCAACAAGCAAGGATATGGAAGTTGAAACCCTGAGCAAATGGGCAGAGATTAAGGGAATCACCCTGTTGGGAACAGGAGACTTTACCCATCCCCTATACTTTGCTGAACTTAAAACGAAACTTGAACCTTCTGATGGTAACCTTCTAACCTTAAAGAACGGAAGCAAAAACGTTCGCTTTGTCTTGACTGCCGAGGTAAGCAATATCTTCTCTCAGGCGGGGAAGCTCCATAAGGTTCATACACTTATCTTTGCCCCTACTTTAGAGGTAGTGGAGAAGGTAAACGCAAAATTGGGGAGAAGAGGCAAGCTTGGTTCCGACGGCAGACCCACCTTCGGATTCCATGTCAAAGATCTGGTCAAGCTGGTATTGGATACATCAGAAGAGTGTTTTCTAGTACCTGCACACGCATGGACTCCCTGGTTCTCTCTCTTCGGGGCTAACTCAGGTTTTGATTCCCTGGAGGAGTGTTTCGGGGATCAATCTGAGCATATACATGCTATTGAAACCGGCTTATCTTCGGACCCGGCAATGAACTGGAGGCTTTCTGCCTTGGACAGAATCGCCCTTATTTCCAACTCCGATGCTCATTCACCCGCCAAAATAGGCAGGGAGGCAAATGTCTTTAATTGTGATTTGAACTATAATCAAATCATGAAGTGTCTGAGAGAAAAGGATCGCAGTAAGCTGCTCTTTACTGTTGAATTCTTTCCTGAAGAGGGGAAATATCACTATGATGGACACAGAAACTGTGGTATTCTCTTTTCTCCATCTGAGAGCAGAAACAACGATAATATATGTCCGGTGTGCAAAAAAAGGCTTACTATCGGGGTAATGCACCGCGTAGAGGCCCTCTCGGATCGCACTGAGGGTTTTGTGCCAGAGGGGGCGATCCCTGCCAGGCATCTGGTTCCACTGGAGGAAATTATCGCTGAAGTGCTGGGATGCGGTGTAAATACAGCCAAAGTGAGAAGAGAGTATGGAAAGATGATAGCAAAGGGGGGAAATGAGTTTAACATCCTCTTAGATATATCCAGGGATGAACTGGTCGGGCTTACCCAACCAAATATCTTAGAGGGAATCATGAAGGTAAGAGAAGGAAAATTGGATATTACACCAGGGTATGATGGTGTTTATGGAAAGATCAGTATGCAAGGGAAGAACTCGTGAGTCGTGAGTCGAAAATAAAAAACTCATTCACGATTTACGATTTACGACTTCCGTATTTAAGTGTAAAATAGGGAGGATTTATGAAGCTGTTTAATAAAAAAGGCGATGAAGGATACACCAGTATGCTGTATGGTCAGAGAATACGCAAATCCGATCCGAGACCTGAAACCTACGGCACCCTGGACGAGGCCAATTCTACACTGGGTTTTGCCAGAGCCCTTTCCAAGAATGAGAGAGTTAAGGAGATTATCTATAAGGTTCAGGAAATGCTCTTTGTGATAGGGGGAGAACTGGCCACCGATCCGAAGGATTATGGAAAATTAAAGAAGAAGATTGAAGAAGATGACGTTCAGGAATTGCAAAACCTTATTGAAGAGATAGAAGACAAGGTAAAGCTCCCTAAAAGCTTTATCATTCCAGGGGCATCCATGGTCTCTGCTTCTTTGGATATGGCCCGTACCATAATCAGAAGGGGAGAAAGGAGGGCTGTAGGGTTAAAGGAAGATAATATTTTGCTCAACGATAAGATACTGGCATACCTTAATAGATCGGCAGATTTGATATTCACTTTGGCCCGCTATGAAGAATCACCGGATGGAGGGGGTATATGATAATAGACTTCCATACCCATATATTCTCCAAAGAGGTGAGGAACAATCTGGATAAGTATCGGAAAAAGGACCCTCTTTTCCGCTTGTTATTTGGCGGACAGCGGTCCAATATGCTGGGAGAATCAAAGAATGCCGGCATGATAGGTGCTGAAGAATTGATAGCCGCAATGGACCAATCAGGGGTGGATAAAAGTGTAGTGTGTGGGTTTACATGGTCAGATCAAGGACTCTGTAGGGATGGGAATGACTACCTCCTGGAATCTATTAAGAGATACCCTGACAGACTTATAGGTTTCGCTTCTATTCAATTAAAGGATAGGGGCAAAACGATTAAAGAGATTGAGCGGTGTGTTGGATTGGGCTTGAAAGGCGTTGGTGAGATAGTTACAGAGGCTCACAGGGTAGCGATAGATGACGAAAAGGTTATGCGTCCGATTGTAGAGGTTGTAAAGGGTCTCAATGTCCCAATCATGCTGCATACCAATGAGACCGTAGGTCATTACTATGTGGGAAAGGCGAAAACAGAGATCAGGCAGTATTATGATTTTATCCTTTCTTATCCTGACATAGATATTATTATGGCCCACTGGGGAGGTGGATTCCTCTTTTATGAATTGATGCCAGAGGTAGCAAAGGCTGCAGAAAGGGTCTATTACGATACTGCAGCGTCTATATTTTTATACACTCACAAAATATATCCTGTTGCGGTAAAGACAATCGGTCCCGATAAAATCCTATTTGGCACTGACTATCCTCTGATAGACCAGAGGAGATACAGGAAACAGATAGAGAACTGCGGTCTTTCCAAGGAGGAGATTGACAAGATATATGGTGAGAACGCCAAAAGACTGTTGAGGTTATAGAACTTGAAAGATTATCAAAAATCCAAATTGGAAAACGGTATGACGGTTATCTTGAAAGAAAACCGTTCGGCCCCTGTAGTTGCCATCCAGGTCTGGATAAAGGTTGGCAGTAGTGATGAGACGGATGAGGAAGCCGGTATCTGCCATGTAATAGAGCACATGCTCTTTAAGGGTACAGAGAAGAGGGGAGTGGGAGAAATTGCCTATGAGATAGAGGCATCGGGTGGAGAGATCAATGCCTACACATCATTTGATGAAACGGTCTATCATATAGTAATAGCCAGCAGATTCTTCGACATGGGGCTTGACGTACTCTCCGATGCTGTGATGCATCCTTCTTTTGACGCGATAGAGCTGGAAAAGGAGAAGGAAGTAATCCTGGAAGAGATTAAGCGGTGCGAGGACCAGCCTATGGTAAAGTTGACGCAAGCCCTCTTCTCCACCAGTTATAAGTTACATACATATCGTCGCCCTATAATCGGTTTCGAAAATACATTAAAGAGTTTCACCAGAGACAATCTTCTGGATTTTTATAAAAGATGGTATACCCCGAGCAATATTACCCTTATAGTAGTTGGAGATATTGACAATACTGCTATCTCTCCTAAAATAGAACTGGCATTTAAAGATTTTACATCAAATCAAGGAGCCAGTCAGAGCAGAGTTCAGGAATTGCCTCAGAAAACCATAAGAAGCAGCGTTATGATTGATAACGTAATGGAAGGTTACATGAGCGCGGCATTCCATATCCCCGGCATCAACCACAAAGATACGCCAGCCCTCGATGTCCTCTCCTTTATACTGGGCAATGGTGACTCTTCACGGTTATTCAGGAAGGTAAAAGACCAACGGGGTCTTGTATATACCATATATTCCTATAGTTTTATCCCTAGAGAACCGGGGCTTTTAGCTATAACCGGCGTACTGGAAAGGGAGAAATCCAGGGATGCCCTGGCAGCTATATTAGAAGAGACATATAGATTAAAATCCGAAAAGATAAACGATGATGAATTAGAAAAGGCCAAATTAAATATCGAGAGTGAATTTCTATATGGCAAGGAAACAGTCCAGGGGCAGGCCAGACAATTAGGGCATTTTGACGTAGTTGCAGAGAACATAGATTTTGAAAAGGAATATATCAGCCTGATATCTAAGGTTAAAAGCCAGGACATTATGAGAGTGGCAAAAAGGTATCTAAACAATAAAAACCTAACGGCCGTGTTTCTACTGCCTGATGGAGATGGAGACGACATAAACAAAGACGCAATCAAGGATATCGCCGCAAAAGAAGAGAGTAGATTGAGGCATCACTATTCAAAACCCTGCACAAAAGGGGTAGAACAGATAGAAAAAATAACTATGGAAAACGGTATGACCCTTTTGATTAAGGAAGATCATTCTACCCCCATTGTTGCAATGAGAGCAGTTTTTTTAGGAGGGCTGCGATTTGAAAAGAAGAAATTGAACGGGGTAAATAACTTCATAGCAGAGATGATTACCAAGGGAACCAAGGGTCATAATGCCCTTGAGATCGCCCAAAGGATTGAATCCATGGCCGGGGGTATCCATGGATTTTCAGGCAGGAACAGTTTTGGGTTAACCTCTGAAATTTTGAGCAGATTCTTTGACAGGGGGTTAAAACTCTTCGCAGACATCATAATCAATCCCACCTTTGATAAGGATGAATTAGAGAAGGAGAGGGCGGATATACTCGCAGCCCTGAAGCAGCAAGAAGACAATCTTGCCTCCTACACCTTTAACATCTTTGCCAAAACTCTATACAATTATCACCCTTATGGGATGAATATACTGGGCAACAGGAAATCCATAATCAATATGGCCAGGGATGATTTGACAGATTATTATAGAACTTATGCCAGTCCAAAAAACCTGGTTTTAAGTATAGTAGGCGATGTCAGGGCAGAAGACACAATTAAAAAGGTGAAACAGTCCTTTCAGGATTTTGCAGCCACTAACTTTAAAATCCCAAAAATCTTGAAGGAGGTTCCCCCAGAGTCCATCAAAAATGTGGAGGCATACAAGGATAAAAAACAGGCACATATTGTCCTGGGATTTTTGGGAACAACAATATATAGCCCTGATAGGTACCCTCTGGAAGTTCTGAACACAGTCTTGTCAGGACAGGGAGGAAGGCTCTTTATGGAGCTCCGGGATAAACTGAGTCTGGCGTATGCCGTCACCTCTTTCTTCCAGGATGGTATAGATCCTGGTTTTATGGGGGTTTATATCGGTACCAGCCCTGAAAAACTAGATACGGCCATCGATGGCATAAAAAAGGAGCTTAAAAAGGTTAGAGAGGAGAAAATAGACTCTGCGGAGTTAGAACGAGCAAGGAGATATCTTCTAGGCAGTTTCGAGATCGGTTTACAGACAAACTCTGCCAAGGCATCCACTATGGCATTTGGTGAAAGATATGGTCTGGGATTCTCTAATTTTATGGAGTATCCGGGAAAGATATCCGAGGTAACGGCTGATGATGTTCTAAGGGTAGCGAGGAAATACATTGATCTGGATCGGTATTCCCTTGCTGTGGTTAGTCCACCCAGGGAGAGATAGTGTGTACAGATGAACGAGGTACATGGATAAACTATTTATCGGAGCGTCCTCTCCCTTTTTTCTAATTGAATCTCCAGATTCTTCAAAAGCTGGATATCTTTCTTTAACTGCTCGCTATCTTTCTTTAACTGCTCATTCTCCTGAAAAAGCCTGCCCTTATCTGCCTGGGCTTTATCAAGCAACAATTGATCAGATATACTCTTTGCCTGGTATGCCTTTATGTCATCAATGATCCTGATAAATGTTTCAGAAAGGTTGCGCCATTTGCTCTTAGGATAGGTTTTTACTAATAGTTCAAATGCCGATCTCGCTCTTAAATAGTCAACCGTTACCTCAGGGTTGCCCAGATATGAAACAGCGTCATGAAAAAGATCCGTGTCTGACATCGATCTATCGACTATGGCCTTATCTTTGACTACGGTCTTATCTTTAGTTATCGGAACCCCCTTCGGAGGGTGAATATCTCTGTCGGGAAAGGTTGGCACAGCAGAAGCGCATGCCGTTAAAAACATAACTGCTAGGAAAAGGACAAACCATCTTTTTCTATCCATATCATGGTTCCTTGTATCAGGCATGTTCTGGGAGTTTCACATAGTTGCTGCCAGGTAATGTTTTTCCATATTCCTTTAACTCTGCAGCCATCTTTGCCATGTCAAGGGGGTTTTTAAAACGGGTCCCGTCATCGGTCACAATAGCAATCGTCACAGTGAGGAGAGGAAATTTTTGCTGAGCACCTTTTCTGTCCTTCCCGACAATGAAACCTTTCTCTCTGTCTTTATCGCTGTAAAATCTCGAGATATGCCGATCAAACTCTAAGACAACTTGTTTACATATCTGTTCTGACCTCTTAGGTTCGGAAATAAAAACAAAATCATCACCCCCGATATGCCCGATGAAGTCATCTTCCTGGACTGATGTCTTTGTCTGATTCGTCAGGATATCGGCGACTTCTTTGATAACCTCACTGGCCCAGGCATAACCGTATTTATCCGCAAAGGGCTTAAAGTTATCAAGATCCACATGGCAGAGGGAAAAACTTTTTTTCTCTGACAGTCGTTTTTCAATCTCTTTCTCTATCGCTATATTACCGGGAAGCCGGGTCAGAGGAGACGCATCGAGATTGAGTGCCTCGAGTATCTTGAGACGCCCAGCCATGAAAGTAAAGGCGCTGGCTAAGCTGCCTATTTCGTCACGGCGGTTAATGGTAAGGTCATAATCGAACCGTCCTTCGGCAATCATGCCTGTCCCTTTTTCGAGCTTCTTGAGGGGCATGGAAATATTATGGGTAATCAGAAAGGCAAGAGACAATCCTGCAATAAGACTTATACCGCTGAGAATGGCTGTCATCCTGGATGCCTCGATGCCCCGTGACTTAATCAGGTTCATCCGCGTATCAATGTCCTTTTCAGCCTTATTCTGGATACCACGCAGATACGATGCCATATCATCTATCAATTTTTTGCCATTCCCCTCAGAGACATTTAACGCATCCTCAACACGATTTTCTTGGACCAGCGCTATTTCCTGATGGAAGAGATCATCATATTGAGTATGGAGCGATGATAGTTTTGAAAGCATAATAGTCATACCGTAAAGACGATTTTTTTTGAGATTCTTCATTCTGTTACTGAATCCCTGGCTTCGTGTCCAGAATATCTCTGCAAGGGATGGGTCTTTAAGGATCAGATATTTTTTTTCGGCGCTTTCCTGGGCAAGCAGGGCATCCATCATCGCCTTGCTGGTTTCAAGTGCCATAAAATCCTGATTGATTATGGTGTATGCCAGCTTATTGAGGTTCTGCAAACTGATTACAGCATAGGTGCTGGCCAGAACAGTCAATAGAACCATAGCCATATAACTAAAGAGCAGCTTTCGCTTTATGGTCAGCTTCATCCGATAGACCTCAATAATCTAGGAGTCAGAAGTCAGGAGTCAGAAGTCAGAATAAAAAGACAATCCTTCCTTGTTTTGTTTGGGACTCAAGGCATAAGGTTAACCAATCTCTATTCTGAATTCTGGATTCTGACTCCTGACTTAGTTATGTTTTATCTTATAGATTGCATTTTTGTCAAGGAACTTTTGGTAGCGGAAATTTTTTGACAGAAACAGGTAAAATTCCTTGATATTTTTGGTGTTATATTGTATTTTTTAAGAAATTTATTTGATAATACGCAGAAAAAAGAGAGGAGGGTTATCATGGCTATCAGCTATAAAGAACTAGGCTTTGTCAACACGCGTGAAATGTTCAAAAAAGCCATGGATGGCGGATATGCCGTCCCTGCTTATAACTTTAACAATATGGAGCAGATTCAGGCCATTATCAACGGGTGTGGTCAATCCAGATCCCCGGTAATCCTTCAGGTCTCTAAGGGCGCCCGCAATTACGCTAACGCCACCCTTCTCCTCAACATGGGAAAAGGCGCTGTGGAAATGGCCCGTGAGCTTGGCTACAGTATTCCCATCGCTCTTCACCTGGACCATGGCGACAGCTATGAACTTTGTGTTTCCTGTATTGAAAGCGGATTCTCTTCAATAATGATCGACGGCTCCCACCTGTCCTATCAGGAAAACGTCGAACTGACCAGGAAGGTCGTCGAGTACTCCCACAGGCACGATGTCACTGTTGAGGGAGAACTCGGTATACTGGCAGGCATCGAAGACGACGTAGCTGCAGCCAGGTCTACTTATACTCAGCCTGAAGAGGTTGAAGACTTTGTAAAGAAGACCGGCGTTGACTCTCTTGCAATTTCAATAGGCACCTCTCATGGCGCTTATAAATTCAAGCCAGAGCAGTGCACCCTCAGCAAAGAATGCATCCTTACTCCTCCGCCACTGCGCTTTGACATCCTTGAGGAAATCGAAAAGCGAATTCCCGGCTTCCCCATTGTTTTGCACGGAGCCAGTTCCGTCCTGCTCAAATACGTTGACCTTATCAATAGTAATGGTGGAGCTCTGGCAGACGCTGTTGGCATTCCCGAGGATCAGTTGAGAAAGGCGGCAAGATCTGCTGTCTGCAAGATCAACATAGATTCCGATGGGCGTTTGGTTATTACAGCCATGATCCGGAAAATATTCAAAGAAAAGCCGGCTGAATTTGACCCGCGCAAATACTTAGGTCCTGCCCGCGATGAGCTTATGAAGATGATCATTGAAAAGAACAAAAATGTGCTGGGCAGCGCAGATCGATACTAATAAATTCTCTCTCATATAAAGTTCCTGCCTACGATATACGGATTCTGTATAATATGATATTAATGGATAATTTACGGCAGTTAAGAAGATTTTTCTACAAAAATATTTGTTTCTTTGGTTAAACTATACTATGGTTAAGCATAAATCGAAGGAATAAACCGGTTCAGTATAATCATCGTTGTGTGAAGAATAATAAATAAAATGGTAATCCTACCACCAGCCATATAGTAACAAATGCACAAATGGGGTAAAACATATGATTGAAAAAATCCTCCTCGGCATTTTTCCTGTCTTGATTGGTGTATTGATCACTAGCATCGTCACTAGAAAATATAAAGACAAAGAACGCTTTAATATCGCTTATAATACCTTGCATGAAGCCTTTGCTTCTGAACTCTCTACCCTCGAAAACCCCACTTACAACAAAACTGTTGACCCCCATAAATTGCTCACCGATGCTTTCAATAAACATAGGACTGCCGCAACTACCTTCCGACATTTTTTGGAAGAACCCCGCAAAAGAGAATTTAACCAAGCATGGCGCAACTATTATGCACAAGATGATTATGAAGGAGAGGAGACGACAGAGTTTCTTTTTAAATATTCCCCCTATTTGGGAAACAACACAGTAAAAGAATGTACGGATATGGCTATTGCAAATATTGAGAAATTGCTTAAAGTTGCTAAACATAAATGAAACACCTCACACAACCAATCACTCCACTGGATGGCTACCCGCCACCAGTGAGTTCAAATCGTTAGGCCATGACCGAATCTATTCACACCCGTAAGGAAATTTTTCACAATGGACATCCCACGGATATTCAACATCACTGAAAGTGCTCACCGCATCCACAACCCGATCACACCCGAAAAGCTCGCCACTCTCGGCGCGGCGCTGCGTCTGGAATCGGGGGCCCGAGTGCTCGACCTCGGCAGCGGTTCGGGGGAGATGCTGTGCACCTGGGCACGCGATCACGGCGTCATCGGCACCGGCATCGACATGAGCCAGTTGTTCACCGAGCAAGCGAAACTCCGTGCTGTAGAACTCGGCGTCGCCGATCAAGTCAAGTTCATCCATGGCGATGCTTCCGGCTATGTCTCTGACGAGAAGGCCAGTGTGGCAGCCTGTGTCGGTGCCACTTGGATCGCCGGGGGAGTCATCGGCACTATCGAGCTTCTGACGCGGAGCCTGCGCACCGGAGGGATCATCCTCATCGGCGAGCCCTACTGGCGGCAGTTACCGCCGACGGAAGATGTTGCCAAGGGGTGTCTTGCCAACTCAATCTCCGATTTTCTCATGCTTCCAGAACTTCTCGCGTCTTTCGGCCACCTTGGCTACGACGTCGTTGAAATGGTTCTGGCTGACCAAGACGGCTGGGACAGATACGAGGCGACCAAATGGCTCACCATGCGCCGATGGCTTGAAGCCAATCCTGACGACGAGTTCGCGAAAGATGTTCGAGCCAAACTGACCTCGGAACCCGAGCGCTACGCCGCTTACACGCGTGAATACCTGGGCTGGGGTGTGTTCGCGCTGATGCCGCGGTGATGCGTTGGCGCATCCGGCGGATCGTCAACGGCTGTGCCGCGCAACAGCTGGTGGCTCGTCAAGATGTGATTGCGCCTGAATTCATTTCTTATGGTCTGGTTATCCGTGCAATCAACAGAAAGGCCTGTCTCAGGCAGGCCTAACAATTCATTCAAGCCGACGCCGCTTCGCGGCGCGGCTTAATTCAGGCGTTCTCCCCTCGCTTCGCTCGGGGAGAATGCGGCAGTTGAGCAGCGAACTCCTGATTTCCCCTTCGCTCCGCTGCGGGGAGAACCAGGAGTTCGAGACAGATGCCCTTCGGGCACTGCTCAACTGCCGCATTATGCAAATAGGAAACATGAAGGAAAATAATATGGATAGCATATTTTCTGATAGAATTACGGACGTTCCACGTTCATTCATTCGTGAAATACTCAAGGTTGCTTTGGATCCTGCAGTGATTTCTTTTGCTGGCGGACTTCCCAACAGAGAGCTTTTCCCCGCTGAGGAAATTAAGAAGGCGACAAATAAGGTATTTAGTATGCATGGGAAGGATATTTTCCAATATAGCAATTCAGAAGGTTATCTGAAATTGAGAGAATATATCGCAGAGCGGTATCATCAAACGAAAAATCTTGATATACCTGTAGAAAACATACTGATTACAAGCGGTTCTCAGCAAGGATTAGATCTTCTGGGAAAAATTCTTCTTAACGACGGCAATGGTGTGATAATAGAAGAACCCGGCTATTTGGGAGCTATCCAGGCATTTTCAATATACAGACCGGAGTTTTTCCCTGTTCCGGTCTCCGAAGAAGGAATGGATACACAGAGACTGCGGAAAATAATATCCTCTCATAAACCAAAACTGATGTATACAGTTCCAAATTTCCAAAATCCGTCCGGCATTTCCTATTCCCAAGAAAACAGACTTGAGGTTTCGGAAATACTCCAAGAAACCAATATAATATTAATTGAAGATGATGCATATGGTGATTTACGATTTACTGGTGAAAGCAAACAGTCCTTCAAGGATTTATTACCGGATAATACTGTACTGTTGGGTTCTTTTTCCAAAACTATTATTCCCGGATTCCGGTTAGGGTGGATTGTTACTCCAAAACACATCATGGAGAAACTTATTATTGCAAAACAGGCAGCTGACCTCCACACAAGCCATTTTACGCAGAGTATTATTTATCAGTACTTAAAAGATAATGATATTGATAAACATATAAGCAGAATCAGAGAGGCATATGGGAATCAATGCCGGGCCATGTTGAATAGTATACAAAATTATTTCCCCCCAAGTGTAACTTATACCAAACCAGAGGGTGGAATGTTTTTATGGGCTGAATTACCGCAAAATGTAGCATCACTTGATTTATTTGATCTGGCAGTGAAAGACAATGTTGTATTCGTGCCGGGTGATCCTTTTTATGTCAAGAAGATGAGAACACGAACTTTGCGACTTAATTTCTCATGCGTAGATGAAGGAACCATTCAGATTGGAATCCGGAAACTGGGAAATGCAATTAGAAACTTGTTAAAATAAAAGCATAACAACCGCATCAACTCGGGCTGGCAATTCCGCTGTGCTCCATTGCCAGCCAGTTATGCAAAACATTCCCCCCTCGCTCCGCTCGGGGGGAATGCGGCGCTGAGCGGTTGTGCCTGCCCTCCGCTTCGCTCCGGGAGAACCAGGCACAGGAGACGGATGTCCCTTCGGGACACCGCTCAGCGCCGCATTATGTGTAAAATCATAGAAAGGAGACAAGTATGAACACTGCGAAAGAAGAAGCCGTATCATTAATAGATAAGCTGCCAGATAGTTGCACGTTTGAAGATATCCAATACCACCTATATGTAATCGAGAAGATTCAACGTGGAATCGATAGGGCAGAGAAAGAGGGAACGATGAGCCAAGAAGAAGTAGAGAAGAGATTCAGCAGATGACCTATAAAGTAGTCTGGTCCCCAGAAGCCATTGAAGATATTGAATCAATTTCAGATTATATTACAAGGGATTCTGAGTTTTATGCACGTGCAGTTGTTACGAAAATTCTTGATGTAGCGAGAAGTGTTAAGGATTTTCCATTCATTGGAAATATAGGATGAATTCACCAATCAAGATTGGAGACATTAAATGATAGTAAGGATTTTTAGAGTTAGGATTAATAAAGGATTGAAAGAAGATTTCGAAAATGATTTTAACCAAATTTCTATCCCGTTAGTAAAAGCACAAAAAGGATTAGTTTCCTTGTCGGCTGGTAAGGTAATGGATCAAGATAAAGATGAGTATGTTTTAATAACCACATGGGAAAATCAAGACGCATTGGTTGCATTTTGTGGTGAGGCTTGGGAACGAGCCCTAATACCACATGGAATGGAAAAATATGTTAAGGAATGTTGGGTGCATCACTTTGAGCAATTCCACAAAGTGGGATAAAGGCTCAGGTCTACGTTTGACCTTTGAATATTCCCATTAAGAGTCAAACGCAGACTTGATCCCCATTGCTTTCATTTTTACAATTTTTACTTAACAATAATATAAGGAGAATTCCGAATGGCTAAACATAAATATCGAACGATGCCTATTATTGTAACGAAATTCCATTTCTTTTAGGTAAAGAGGAAATTTTTGAGTAATTACTCCGCTTGGTCGGTTGGGGGGCGGCTCATCTCGCTGCCCGTTGGGCGGCAAAAACTGGGGAAAAATACAATAAATCCTTGACATTCAATCCCGATGTAATTACAATGTAGACACCTATCAAGTCAAGGAGGTAAACCATGAGAGTACGTGTTGTAAAAATTGGCAATTCCCAAGGTGTCCGTATTCCAAAACCTATACTTGAGCAAACAGGAATTATCGAGGACGTTGAGCTTGAAGTAGAGAAAAACCAAATCATTATTCGCCCGATCTCAAATCCAAGGCCAGGTTGGGATAATGCTTTTAGAACAATGGCTCAAAACGGTCATGACACATTGATAGACGGAAACGATAATATTTCAAATTCCTGGGATGAAGAGGAATGGCAATGGTAGTGAATCGATTCGATGTGTATTTGATCAATCTTGATCCTACTGTTGGTTCTGAAATACAGAAAACGCGACCTTGCGTGATTATTTCGCCAGATGAAATGAACCGGCATATCCGCACCGTTATAGTTGCCCCGATGACTACTGCCGGCAAGGACTATCCCACAAGGATATCATGCAAATTTAAAAAGAAAAAAGGGCAAATCGTCTTGGATCAGATTCGAACAATAGATAAAACACGACTCATAAAAAAGCTTGGTTCTATTGATTCAGAAACTCAGTTGGAGGTTATTTCTCTCTTACAACGGCTATTTGCATTTTGAGCCCGCCCAACCTGTCAGTCCACCTGACCGGTGTTTCGCTACGCTTCACACTGGCAGGTGACTTTATCATTCCCCCTTCGCTTCGCTCAGGGGGAACGCGGCGCTGAGCGGTTGTGCCTGCCCTCCGCTTCGCTCCGGGAGAACCAGGCACAGGAAGACGGATGTCCCTTCGGGACACCGCTCAGCGCCGCGTTGAATCTGTAGGAAAAGGGTGATATAGAGGTAAAATGATTGTAACCATGAGCATTTTATTGTAATATTGCTGCAACATTGGAGTTGGTAACCGCTTAACCATTTACCGAGGTGTTGCATGGCACGTTACAAACCCTATTCATACGAACAAGGTAAATTCATCCCCATCCATTTCGAGAAACAAATCCTTCCCTGCACCTTTGAATACTCTCTGAATCATCTCATCGATAACGAGCTGGTCGGAAGGGACACACTCCACTTTTTAGTACCAAAGACTTCATCTTTGACAAAGAGTTGCGTTATTGTTTATGCCCGGCAGGTAAACGACTCTACCGCAGCGGCGCCAACGTTGTAGTGAAGAACTTTCGGGCATATAAGTTTAAGGGACCCAAGTCGGTCTGCCTTCCATGTGCCCTTCGTTCCCAATGCCTGCGGTATCCGGAGCGTACAGAGATACGGCAGGTTGCTTATTTTGTGGGAAGGTCGGCAAAAGGCGAGATTACCTTTACAGAGAGAATGAAGCGGAAGATTGACTCTGCTTCAGGTAGAGTTCTTTACGGGATGCGGCCGGCAATAAGTGAGCCGCCGTTTGACCATATCGCATCAGCTATTGGCCTTAACCGTTTCACATTGCGGGGTAAAAAAAAGGTAAACATGCAGTGGAATCTGTTCTGTATTATTCACAATGTGAAGAAGATACACAGGTATGGTTTGGGATTTGCCTGATATACCCAAAGGATGAAGACCGGATAAAGCAGGGATGAAGCTTAACAAAGCAACGCCACTCGATATCTTCACAGATTGAAGGAAGGGCAATAATGCTCCGCCGGGAAAATGCATCGTCTATGCTAAGTTAAAAGTCTAAAAAAAATCGGTCTTGGTCAGGAAACTACTCCCCTGTAAAAGGACTTTTTCTACAGACTCGTTGGGCAAGGATTATAAAAGATATTTCCTATCCTCACTTCATGTGATATTATATTGATAAAGAAATACCAAGCTTAGGAGGTTGCAGCATGGAAACAAAGCTAAAAATGATCTATTGGAAAGGCGAAAAGTTTTGGGTGGGGAAACTCCTAGAACATCCAGAAATAATGACGCAAGGCGGGACGTTGGAAGAACTTGAAGATAACATGAAGGACGCTTACGCGATGATGACACTGGAAGATGTCCCGGAGCAGCACGAAATCAAAGAACTTGCCATAAATGTATGAAAAGAAAAGAATTGCTGAAGAGAATATTGTCTGTAGGGTGTGTGCTTGTGAGGCACGGCGGCCGCCACGATCTTTATGCGAATCCTAAAACAGGCAAGAAACAACCTGTTCCAAGACATGGCGAGATTGATGAGAACCTTGCAAAGCATATAATAAAAGAATTGGCATAACAAATCAATACAGCCGATCGCTAGCGCTCCGGCCCAACAAGAGGGTGGAGCCTACCTCGTAAACTCGGCGGCTCAACCCTCAGGGGGAATGCGGCGCTGAGCGGTTGTGCCTGCCCTCCGCTTCTCTCAGGGAGAACCAGGCACAGGAGACGGATGTCCCTTCGGGACACCGCTCAGCGCCGCATTATACATTATAAAACATTATTTCAGTGTGTAGTATAATTGACCGAAAGGTCAATGAAGACACGAAAAGCTATAACTTACGACAGAGCGCCCTTTGCGGCAAGAACGGGATTGATAAAAGGAAAGGAGTGCACAATGGGAGACAAAGGCGGAAAGAAGGATAAGGACAAGAGTCAAAAACAGAAAAAAAGCAAACAGGATCAAAAGGATAAAAAGAAGTCGGATAATCAACCGAAAAAAACTTCGTAAAGCACGGATTGATCCGGGAACTGTATCCGATCTCGGGACTCGGTCCTTAACAGAATTCCGGGGACTCAATACCTAATTATTGACAAGAGAGATTTGCGATAGTATTATTTGACTATGGCGAGAATAGGTCGTGTAGTTTCACCTGGGCTTCCCCACCATATAACACAACGTGGCAATCGAAGACAGCGGACCTTTTTCAGAGAGGAAGATTACAGGGAATATATAGCCCTCATGTCTGAATGGTGCAAACGGTGTAATGTGGAGATATGGGCTTACTGCCTGATGCCCAACCACGTTCATCTTATTGCCATTCCGGCTTCGGAAGATGACTTGAGAAGGGCAATTGGAGAGGCACACCGATATACCCGATACATAAACTTTCTCAAGGGATGGCGGTTATCTTTGGCAGGGGAGGTTTTCATCATGCCCTATTGGATGAAACCTATCTTCCGGTTGCTGCAAGGTACATAGAATTTAATCCTGTCGTGGAGGGTTGAATTATGAAACACCTTTTGATAAACTCCAAAAAGTTACCAAATTATTGAGCTAATATAACCGGCTCCTTTTACGCGGGAGAAAATCGAACAGTAGAGAGCATATCGGATGACAGACAGCAGGTACATAGCCGTCCCACCTGGTGCGATTATACCAGGGGCCTTACCAGATTTTAGAATTTATGTCGTCACGCCGCAGGGGAAACATGTCCTCTGGGCGTTGGAAGGCAAAAAAGTCACTACAGAACAACTCGCCAAACTTTCCGAGAGCGGAACCATCGAGGTATTTATCGCCCTCGAAGAACAGTTCAAATACGAACTTTATCTTGAGAGCAATCTGGGGAATATCCTGGGTAATCAATCGATGGCGGACGACCATAAAGCAGAGGTATTCAGTAAAGTTTCCACCAATGTCCTCAAGGTAGCCTTTGAAACGTCCTACGGGCTGGGCACTATGGGCACCGCAGCTATCCAGCGGACGCAGCAATTTATTGAAAATGCCCTGATATTCATAAAGGAAGCAAAATCCCTTCAGGCGCTGGCGAAAATGATCGGCCATGACTACCGGACATATGAACATTCAACCAAGGTCCTCTGGTTTACCGTGGCGTTTCTCCAACTTAACCCGTACATCATGGAACAGATCGAGCCGGGGTATCAGCTACTCGATGAAACCCGGAGAATGGATATGATGAAACAATGCGGCATCGGTGCCCTGCTGCACGACATCGGCAAAGCCTTTGTTTCGCAAGATATACTCACAAAAAACGAACCCCTCAACGAGGTAGAGTGGGAAATCATGAAACGCCATCCGCTCAACGGTATGGCGATGCTTATCGATACGGAAATCCCCACGTTCGTGAAAAAAGCGGTGTTGCATCATCATGAGGATTTCGAAGGTGGAGGATATCCCATGAGCCTGGAAGGACAGAACATAAACATCTTGGCCCGTGTATTGAGGATTATCGACGTGTTTGACGCCATGACGTCCCGCCGGTCCTACAAAGATCCCATGCCCCCCATGAAGGCAGCGCAGATCATGATCGGAATGCCTGAAGATAAAGAAGAGGATGAGGATCCGAAGCAGGATGATCGCGATATGGGCATGAGACGATGCTTCGACAGAGATCTGCTCAAGAAGTTTATCGTGTTTCTCGGCAATGTGAAACTGAATGAATAACCAGCCGATGCGCTGAAGCAAATGAATCCCCTGACCACACACGTTGCATTCGACCTTGTTCCCGCCGCGCGGCGGCTTATCTCGGATATTGGGCCACTGAAGGCAGAGTTAACCCGAAAATTGCACCGTTATAAGGGTACGGGGTTAAAATTCCGCGTTTTCGGCGGGCGCCGGGTTATTTCCGTAAGTTTCCTGACCGGATGCGATCGAGGGCGGTTTCGATGGGTTGCGGGTCGATATGCCGCATGAGGACGCCGATGTACTGAATCTGCCTGCGCTTGGCGCTATGGCTCCTTATTCTGCGTGCTAATTCGATGGCAGTCAGAAGCTCATCCGGCAGCCCCATGGTCTCAAGCTGGCCTAACGGCAGGGCGACCAACTGTTCGCCCAGGCGCTGTAGTGCCTTGTCTTCATTTTTTTTCCGGGTTCTGCTTTTATAATCCGTATCCATTTTGCAGGCCTCCCCCTTCCTGTTTACCCAACATCAATACCCGTAAAAATTTTCCTCCGGCTGCGCGCTCGCATTCTTCCCACCAAAGAACGGACTTACGCACAATTCAGTTGATTTTATACCCAAACTCTTGCAATATACCCTGATGCGGCAACGAAAGAGTTCATTCAGGCGTGTTACAACTAATACTGCAAAAGGTTTGAAATGGTCAAGCAATATCTCGACCGTTCTTTCCTGCTCCGATTGAAACGAAAGCGGTGATAAATGGCATCAGCCGATAGGGTCAAATGCCTTAGAAGAGAAAAGCGGCAAACGGCGGTATATCAGTATCAGAAGGATTGCCGTTATTTTGCCCAGATAGCCGACGGTTTAAAAGAAGCCGGTGCGGAGGAACTTGCTGAACTCGGCGCTGAAGATGTAAGGCCGGAATTCAGCGGAATTCATTTCAGGGCGGACAAATCAACCCTGTATCGAATTAATTATTTGACCAGGCTTCTTTCACGGTGCCTGGCGCCGTTAATATCATACCCTTGTCATGATCCCGATACTCTGTATCAGAAGGCCAAACAAATCTCCTGGGAAGATTTTTTTGCAAAAGGCAATACCTTTGCCGTATCGGGGAATGTTTCCAACAGTTCGATTTCGCATTCAAAGTACGCTGCCCTCCGACTTAAAGATGCGGTTGCAGACTATTTTAAAGAAAAAACCGGTCGGCGTCCAAATGTGTCGGTAAGGAATCCGGATATCCTGCTGAACCTTCATATCAGGAACAATGAGGCAGTGATAAGCCTCGATACCTCAGGCGGCGCGCTTCACCGGAGAGGATACAGAGAAGAGACCGTTTCGGCACCGATGCAGGAAACCGTCGCCGCCGCGATTATTCGATTCAGCGAATGGGACGGTTCTGTTCCTTTATATGATCCTTTGTGCGGTTCGGGAACCCTTTTGTGTGAAGCGCTCATGCGGTATAGCAATATTCCTGCGGGTGTTTTCAGGAATCAATTCGGTTTTGAATTTCTGCCCGACTTTGATGGCGCTGTCTGGAAGCAGGTAAAAAAAGAGGCCGACGGACACATCCGGGAACTCCCGAAAGGGCTGATTGCAGGTAGTGATGTGTCCGCGGAGGCTGTTAGGGCGTCGAGGACAAACCTGATGGGGCTCCATTTCGGAAATAACGTAAGCGTTGAAAGGGCGGACTTCAGAAAGCTGCCTGCCCTTGAAGAGCATGTAATTGTGACCAATCCGTCTTATGGCATTCGGATGGGGGGAAATGAGAACCTTGAAATGTTTTATAAAAATCTCGGCGATTTTCTGAAACAGAAATGCAAAGGCTCGGCCGCTTTTGTTTATTTCGGAGAACGGAAGTATATCAAAAAAATCGGGCTTAAAGCATCATGGAAAAAACCGATCAAAGCCGGCGGGCTTGACGGCAGGCTGGTTAAATACGAGATGTACTGAGAACACTAAGAACCTACCCTCGTTCTCTTCTGTTTTGCCTTTGATTTTTAAGGGGAGCATGAGAATCGATAAAGAAAGAATCCAGGGATTTTTCAAGACATCGGGCAATATCCACGAAGAGTTTAAGTGATGGAAGGCTCTGATTGCTCTCTATTTGAGATAACGCACTTGGTGTAATATCCAATATTCTGGCTAATTCTACCTGTGAAATGTTTTTTTTCAGTCGAAAATCCTTGATACGGCCTCCTATATTTATCCGGTCTTTATTGCGTAAAAAACTCGGAATTCTTTCCGAATCTCTCCCTTGATAAGACAATCCATATGTTTTAAATCTTCGTTCATCTGCCTGTTCAGAGGGTTCTAGAAAATTTATCTCATTGTCTTGAAAATTATAGTAATGAACGCCGTTCAACAACTGAGAAGGCCTGCCATCCATCTTTAAAAATCCTGCCGTACAGGTACTGTCTCCCTGAGAATCTAAATGAATTACCAATTGGGTTATATGGCTTATATTTGCCAAGAACGCTTTAGAATGAGCATCCTTAGCCAGGGGCCAGTAAGCCAATGCCTTTAGCTCAAAAAGTTTGGGACAGGTATATGTAAAGAAATGAAGGGTCTCTTTTTCACCCCATAGTTCTTGCATTCCCGTCAGGCTATCAAAGGCATATTTACACAAGCTACCCTCTTTAAATTCATTTTGCAATTCACGAATGACTTTTATAAATTCGATAGGGTCAGACAGGTCTTTTATGCAGTGTACACGAAACGACTCGGATCCGGTAGTTTCACTTTTGTAAAAGGATTGAAAGAACTCATCGCCCTTTGCCTTTCCGAATGTAAAGGCATCCACAAGTATAAAATCCTCTTTATCGAAAAACTCCTTATAACGTGTGTATATCTTTTGAGGAGGGAAATCAAAGCTCACATAGATATTCTTGAAAGGGTTATCCTCCCTTACAGTCAAAAAACATTCCAAAAAATAATCATAATACGTCCCTGGCCCCAATACCCAAACTACATTATCCCCAAGTAAAACCCCTCCCATGAGATCATCTAAATACGGAATTCCGCTGCTATAAAATTCTTTCATAAGACCCACCTCAAAAAATGGATGCTTAAGCTAAAAAGGGATACTTTTCTAAGGTTCTTTTATTAATTTATTCAGTGTAACTAAATACAGGGAAAAGTCAAAACAATTTGTTTTTAATAATTTAATTCATAAGTTTTGCAAATTCAACTAATTAAGCAGTGCTTAATTAGTATGTAAATATTTTTATTGGGCGCAATTTTTATCTTGACATTTAATTTAAGCATGATTAAAATATTAATCATTGCTAAAGCATAAGCGATTTATTTATTTTTCTAAACAAGGATTAAGTTAAGCAATATTTAACATATTTCATATTAATTTAACCCTAAACGCTAATTCCACCCTTCTTGTGGAAAGTTCCTTAAATTTGTTTTAGGGGGGTAGGGAATAACGGAAGGTTGTAGAATTTTGGAAAGCTTGAATATTCAAGAACAGGCGGTAAAAATAGTCGAAGACTTTTTTTTGAGCAGGACAGACAAGGACTTGTATACCTTTATTCAAGAAGTTTTGGGAAGGCCTCTGGCAGAAAAAGTAATGGAGAAAAACAAAGGCAATCAACTTGAGACTGCCAGGATATTAGAATTACTTTATTATAAAGTCTAATGTCAAAAAACTCGTAAAAGATGACAAAGGCTATTGCCCAAATACTATGGGAACTTTAGCGCAGTGAAAAGTTAGTACAGTACGATGGGGTACTGTAATACTAAAAAGGGACAAAGGTGTCTGATCAAAGAGGGCACCTTTTTTTTTGGGTTCAGGATGGTAACTACTCGGGTGTTTAGGCTGTAGGCAGTTAGCCTGTGGGAGGAAATCATGTGCGACCTGAACGGATAGCCTGTAGCCTGTAGACTGTTAGCCTGTAGCCTGTAGACTGTAGACTAACAGCCTACAGTCTAAACAACCTAAGCAGTCACTGAAAGGGGTTTATTACAAATGACCAGCGAACAGAAACGGACACTTGCTCTTTATTATTGTCAGAATGTTCCCGCAAGTGGCGAAAGGGAAAGACAGGATTTGGAGGAGAAGTATGGGAGAGGCATAAGGCTTTTTACTGTTCCTTGCAGTGGAAGGCTGGAACCTATTCATCTGCTGCTGGCGCTGGAGGAATTTGCTGACGTTGTCTTTATAATTACATGCCCTGAAGGGGTATGTAGATATTCTGAAGGAAATAAAAGGGCAAAAAAGCGGGTGGAGAAGACCAGGGCAATCATTGCAAGCATCGGGCTGGAGGTAGAACGGATAGGTATGATAATCGGTTCAAAAGAGAACCCAATATCATTAGCCGATCATGCCAGGGCCGCAATGGAAAGAACTTTGAAATTACCTCCATCCCCTGTACACAATTAAGTAACCGTGATTCAGACAGTAAGACTATAGACCTAAGACATTAGACTTGGGGTATCTGTTTACAGTTTACGATTTGCAGTTAACAGTTGGCAAAAATGCTCCAAGCTTTATATAACAGCGGGCTTAAGCCTGCTGTTGTAATTACCGTAAACCGTGAACAGTTACAGAAAAGTCTGGTGTCTGACGTCTGGAGTTCAGTATCTGAATTGGAGAGAGGAGACAACCTATGATTACCGGAGAACAAAAGCCCATAGACGAGATCAGGGAGATGATCGCCCCTTACAAACGAATCCTCGTCCTTGGCTGTGCCTCTTGTGTAGCCGAATGTGCGGCCGGAGGGGAAAAAGAGACGGCAATGCTTGCGTCTACTTTACGTATGGCAGCCAAGATGAAGGGAGAAGATGTGCTTATTGAAGAAAAAACCCTTGACCGCCAATGTGTGAGGGACTTTGTCATCCTTCTCGATGACATAATCGAGAAATATGATGCAGTACTTTCTCTGGGATGCGGGGCAGGAGTTCAGGCTGTTGCCGAGATGTTTACGGAAGTGCCTATAATACCTGCAATAAACACCGAGTTTCTAGGTGAGACAAGGGATCAAGGCTATTGGGTAGAGAGCTGTCTGGGATGTGGTGACTGCATGCTTCACCACTTCGGGGGCATTTGCCCTGTGGCTCGATGTTCTAAACAGCTTTTAAACGGACCGTGTGGGGGTTCGATGGACGGCAGGTGTGAGATCAATCCTGATGTCAAGTGCGCCTGGCATCTGATTGTTGATCGTTTAACAAAGTTCGGGGCACTTGACAGGCTTGAAAATATCTACCCGCCTAAGGACTGGTCGAGAAAGCAGGGCGGGGGACCGAGAAAGATAGTCAGGGAGGACCAACAAAAGTGAACAATAGCAGCAAGTTAAAAAGAGTGCTTGAGGGAGGCGGTTTTGCAGTTACAGCAGAGTGTGGTCCCCCCAGAGGGGCAAACTCCGATGTTGTGCTAAAGAAAGCTGAAATGTTGCGAAACAATGTGGATGCCGTTAATGTTACAGACAATCAGACTGCCATAGTCAGGATGTCGAGTATTGCGGCTTGCAGCCTGTTGAAAACAGCGGGGCTTGACCCTGTGCTCCAGATGGTGGTGCGGGATCGTAATAGAATCGCCTTGCAGTCTGACATTCTGGGTGCATCTGCACTTGGCATAAGGAATGTTTTATGTCTCTCAGGTGATCATCACATCTTTGGAAATCAGCCCCAGGCGATGGGCGTCTTTGACCTGGACTCCATACAATTTGTTCAGGTGGTGAGAACGATGCGGGATGAGGGGAAGATTCTCGGAGGCGATGACCTGAGTCAGCCCCCGGATCTTTTTATCGGGGCAGCTGCTAATCCCTTTGCCGATCCGTTCGATTTCAGAGTGATACGCCTTGCCAAGAAGATAAGGGCAGGCGCTGATTTTATCCAAACCCAGTGTATCTACAACCTTGATAGGTTCGAAAGGTGGATGGGAATGGCCGGAGACAGGGGGCTTACCGACAAGGCCTACATCCTTGGTGGGGTCACACCTCTAAAGTCGCCCGGCATGGCGAAATACATGAAGAACAAGGTGTCAGGGATGGATATACCGGATGAAATTATAAAGAGGATGGAGGGGGTACCTAAGTACAAACAACGGGAGGAAGGTATTAATATTTGTGTAGAGACAATCCGGAGGTTGAGAGAGGTACCTGGTATAAAAGGGGTTCATATCATGGCCATCGAGTGGGAAGAGGTGGTTGGTGAAATCGTGGAGAGGGCCGGGCTTCTGCCGAGACCTGTCTTCGATTAGAAATAAGGGGGGGTAACACCTCAGGTGGATAGACTGAAGGTGGAAGACTGTTAGGACACTTCAGCCTTCAGCCTTCAGCCTAAACACCTGCGTAGTTACAAGGGGTAAACGTATGCCGTCCAAATACATGATACACACAAAAACCGTGACTAATCGCTTCCAGCCTGTAAGCAAATCGGGGATTATTGCATGGGAAGAGGGTTGTTTGAAGTGCGCCGTCTGCGTGAAGAAGAGGTGTGTTTACAACGTCTATGATAAAAGGGGCATTGATTCCCGTCACATGATCGAATCCATTGACAACCTCTGTATGAACTGTTACAGGTGCGTTCAGAATTGCCCTAAGGAGCTGATACATAAATCCTTGAATCCCGAGTTTAATGCCATGGGGGATTCTCATTGGTCACCGCCGATTATTGTGAGGTTGTGGAACCAGTCTCAAACGGGAAAGATACCGGTTTCAGGCGCCGGATATCCCGGTCCTTTCAGCGGCCCCGGGTTTGATTCCATGTGGACGGATATGTCAGAGATAGTCCGTCCGACGAGGGACGGTATCCACGGTCGTGAATATATAAGCACTGCAGTGGACATGGGTAAAACTCCGGAACATTTGATGTTCAATGGCAGCGATACACTTGAAGGGGAGGTCCCTTCCATTATTGACATTCCTCTGCCTATAATCTTGAAGATGCCTTCCTTTGGCACAATCAGCCCAAACACAATAAAAGGATGGGCAATGGGTGCGCGGCGTCTTGGGACTCTTATAGCCCTTCCCATGGAGAAGATCGATTCAGCATTGGAGGACATGGGCGGCTGCTTGATGCCGCTGGTTTTGCCCAGAGGAACTTCAATTGGCAATATCCCGAAGAATGCAAAAATTATAGAGATTCCCTGGACAGAAGAATGGCAGGGAGTTGTTGAGGATATCAAAGGATACATCCCGAACCTCTTTGTGTCGGTAAGGATACCTATGGCTGAAGGGATGGAGGAGAAGGCGCTTTCTCTGGCAAGAGGCGGTATATCCATTATCCATCTGGAAGGAAGCTCGATGTCTCGGTTTATGGATGATAACACCCGTAATCTTAAAGATGGGATTAGATTGGTCCATATGAAACTTGTTGAAGAGAACATCCGGGATGGGGTTACTCTCCTTGCCAGCGGTGGACTGGCCATGGCAGAGCATGTGGCTAAGGCAATAATATGCGGGGCAGACACTGTCTTTGTAGACTTCCCTATTCTCATAGCCCTGGAATGCCGTATGTGTCGCAGATGCACCAAAGGGCTCTCGTGTCCTGTAGAGATAGATACAGCCTCACCTGGCTGGGTTGCCTCCCGTGTCGTAAACCTGATCGGGGCATGGCACAATCAACTAATCGAAGTGATGGGAGCAATGGGTATCAGGGATGCCCGCCGATTGAGGGGAGAGGTAGGACGCGCCATGTTTTTTGAGGATATGGATAGAGCCGCCTTTGAATCTATGGGACAGGTCGAGGAGGGATGTGAGCTTGAGTAATCCGAATGTTTTTCAATTTCCGGAAGCTGTGCGGACGCGGTCTCGTTTTAGAAACCCTATTGGAAAATTCAGGGTAAACAGGACAGGTGACTGCATAGCCTGTGGAAAATGTGTGGAGATATGTCCTTATGGAGTACACGTGAAAAGAAGGGGGCAGGTTTTTGTTGAGAATAATTACCTGTGTTTAGGAACCGGGTGCCCTGAACCGTGTTACAAAGCCTGTCCGGTGCAGGCCCTTTCTGTCCGGAGGAACCCTGTTTTCGATACACTGGGGGATTTTAGATGGACAAATGAACTACTTGCCGGTACCTGGTATATGGCAGAATTTGGGGAGAGACCTCTTGCGGGCTTAGAATACAAGGTGGGAAACTCCGGAGGAGGCTTCGATAAACTCCGTCTGATTTTTAAGGGCACCAGGTCATGCTTGGAGGATATTACGGATGATGATATTGATGTGAGCCTTGAATTGAACAGGAGGGATGATAACGCTCACAGGATAAGGATTGAGATACCTGTCTACGGAGGAGGGATGTCCTATGGCTCTGTTAGCGTTACAACTATGGTGAGCAGGGCCAGGGCAGCCGCGGCACTCGGCACTTTTTCATGTACAGGTGAGGGCGGATATCCGGATGAGTTGAAGCCTTATGATGACCATATGATCACCCAGGTTGCAACAGGCCTTTTCGGGGTAAAAGAGGAGACCATACAGCGGGTCAAGATTGTTGAATTTAAATATGCCCAAGGTGCAAAACCGGGTCTTGGCGGACATCTCCTGGGGGATAAGGTGACCCCAGGCGTTGCGCGTATGCGGGAGGCTGTGGTCGGATATCCTCTTTTTTCGCCTTTTCCCTTTCACAGCGTATATTCCGTAGAGGATCACAAGAAACATGTTGACTGGATTAAAGCGATAAATCCAAAAGCGCTCGTATCGGTAAAGGTATCTACGCCCACCGACGTTGATATGGTGGCTGTAGGGAGCTATTACGCCGGTGCTCATATCATACATCTCGACGGGAGCTATGGAGGCACTGGCGCTGCCCCTGATATTGCCAAGAAGAATATTGCCATGCCTATTGAATATGCGGTACCCAAGGTTCACCGGTTCTTACAGGAAGAAGGCGTAAGGGACAAGATGACAGTTATTGCCAGTGGCGGTATAAGGACACCTCATGATGTAGCAAAGATTATAGCCCTGGGGGCCGATGGGGTCTGTATAGGCACGGCGGATCTGGTGGCATTGGAGTGTGTGCGATGTCAGAATTGCGAAAGCGGGAGAGGGTGTGCCCGTGGAATTGCCACAACAGATCCTGAATTGTCAGAATTGATGAATATTGAGTGGGGAACTCAGCGGATAATCAATATGTACCTGGCCTGGCTAAGAGAACTGATCAGGATACTCAAGAAACTGGGTATGAAAAGCATAAAAGAGCTTGTAGGAAGGACAGATTGTCTGATACACCTAGACTATATGTAAGGAAGTGCTGAAGTCATGGAAAGAAAGGAAGTCATTTCAAGGATTATAGAATCGAGAAAGCCGCTGGTGCAGGATCTGCCCGGAAGGATAAATTATGAGATAGAAGCCGAAGGCGGCTGCGGCGTTACCGGATTTGCCTGTAGCGTGCCGGTCAGGGGGAAGCATATCTTTGAGCCTTCAAAACAGATGCACAACAGGGGGAACGGCCGCGGAGGAGGAATCGCGGCTATGGGGTTCGACCACAACGCTCTGGGGGTGACTAAGGAGGTACTGGAAGAGGATTATATCCTTCAGATCGCTGTGCTGGAAGAAGGGGTTATGAGTGACCTTGAGAATCGTTTTATAAAGCCATGCTTCAGGGTAGATTTTTCGGAACGTTTGTCTCATATAGATGATTACAGGGACATTCCCGGTATGATAGTGCGCCCTCCGGAAATCCGGCGTTATTTTGTCCGTGTAAAGTCCAATGTCCTCGATGCTTTTGTAAATGAAACAGGCTTAAAGGGTCTGGACAGAAGGAAGGCCGAGGATGAGTTTGTTTACAGAAACAGCTTTAATATAAACAAGACATTTTATGATGCCTTTGGAAAGCAGCATGCCTTTGTTGTTTCCCATGGCAGGAACTTCATTATACTTAAGATTGTCGGCTATGCTGAGGAAGTGGTGCAATACTACAAACTCGAAGATTTCAGGGCACATGTCTGGATCGCTCATCAACGCTATCCCACCAAAGGAAGGGTCTGGCATCCGGGTGGCGCCCATCCCTTTGTCGGTCTTAATGAGGCACTTGTCCACAACGGAGATTTTGCAAACTACCGCTCAGTTGCGGAATATTTGAGACAGAGGAATATCTACCCTCTCTTTTTGACCGATACGGAGGTATCTGCTCTTCTTTTCGATTTATATAGCAGAACCTACGATTATCCTCTGGAATATGTTATTGAAGCGCTCGCTCCCACCATGGAGAGGGATTTTGATCAGTTGCCTATAGAAAAACAGAAGATCTACCGGGCTATTCAGGCGACCCATATTCACGGATCCCCGGACGGCCCCTGGTTTTTTATTATTGCGAGGAATGACACGGAGAATAAGCGTTTACAGCTCATTGGTATTACCGATACCTCGATGCTCAGACCCCAGGTCTTTGCCCTGCATGACGGGGAAGTTCAGATAGGGCTGGTATGTTCTGAGAAACAGGCTATCGATGCTACATTGAAGAGCCTGGCAGAGGAAGATCCAAGGGTTGGTACGGTGGCGGATCGATACTGGAATGCACGCGGGGGAAGCTATACCGATGGAGGGGCATTTGTATTCAATCTAGAAGAAAGCGATGGCAACTATCTTGAGCGCAAATTGACCTGCGCTGACAAGTTCGGGAATGAGATTACTATTCCGACCAATCAATCCGCCTATATAACCGATAAGGGATATTCCCTAAGAGATAAGGAGGAGAAATCAGGGGCTGATCTGTCCGTTTTTTTCCATAAAAAGCAGCCTGATCTCCTGTATGAATATCTGAAAGACAGAATCAAGGACTTTAGCTACGAAGACTTCTTTGATTCCCTGATGGAGGTGAAGACATGGGCATCAAGGGGAAATGACTGCTTTGAGACGGCACTCGATGCTCTGAGCAGACTGATAGACAGGCGTTACCCAACATATAACAAGAAGCGACGGTCTATCCTTCAAATGATAGACCGTACACTTGATAGTATATTCCGCAGTTTCCCTTCTCTTGAGACACCGGATAGCAGCAGGAACAGGGAAAACAATGGAGTGTCATGCAGACTGATAGATTGGGATAGCAGAGATCTTCTCAGGGGGCCGGTTGAAGGGGAAGACACCTTGATTATTGACGGTTCTCTCTTCCCGCCGGAAGGAGAGGACTGTGAAAGCCGCCTGATTGTAGATGCCTATTGTATGGGTTGGCGCCGGTTTATCGTATTTG
Organism: Desulfobacterales bacterium; assembly: GCA_016209225.1. GTDB lineage: Bacteria > Desulfobacterota > UBA8473 > UBA8473 > UBA8473 > UBA8473. Next base: position 46,219 of record JACQWO010000025.1, on the reverse strand, counting down.
GGCTGAAGGGGCAGCGTTTTCACGGATGCGGTATCGGCCCCGACTCCGGGGATGTGCGGATCGATATCTACGGCAGTTCGGGAGATTATCTTGGCTCCGGGATTGACGGGCTCTCCATCTATGTCCATGGTAATGCACAAGACCAGGTTGGACAGATTATGAAATCAGGGAAGATGGTCATTTACGGGGACACCGGTCAGACCTTCATGTATGGTGCTAAGGGAGGCGAAGTCTATGTTATGGGCAACGCAGCCGGCCGGCCGCTTATCAATGCAGTGGGCCGGCCACGGGTGGTCATAAACGGGACTTGCCTCGATTACCTTGCCGAATCGTTTATGGCCGGCGACCCTCATAACGGAGGCGGCTTTGTAGTGTTGAACGGTATGGAATTCAACAATGACGGAACCGTCATACCTCAATCTGTTTCGTATCCGGGTTCCAACCTCTTTTCCCTGGCATCGGGCGGTGCGATTTATGTTCGTGATCCTCACCGTACGGTGGACGATCAGCAGTTAAATGGAGGAGAAATCGTGCCTCTGGAACGGAGAGACTGGGAGCTGATCCTTCCTTACCTGCAAGAGAATGAACGGTTGTTTGGGATTTCAATCGAAGATGACCTCTTAAAGGTTAGCGGAGAGAGGAAAGACCCTATCGAAGTCTACAGAAAGGTACAGCCCAAAAGGGGAGAGACCATAGCGGAAGACGGGCTGGAAGAGTGGAATGCTTAAGAATTCCAGACTGACCGAACTTTACAACCTGTCGAGGGTCATCAGTTCAACCCTGGAGCCCCAAGAGGTTCTGAATCTGATTATAGATGCCGCAGTAAAGATTACCAAGGCCACAACAGGCTCGTTGATGTTGATTGACAGGGATTCCGGGGTCTTGAATATCGAGGTAGCCCGTGGATTCTCTCCCCGGGTGGTTAGTGACACCAAACTCAAGATAGGTGAAGGCATTACAGGCTGGGTGGCAAAAGAGGGGAAACCGGTCCTGGTGCCTGATGTGACAAAAGATGAAAGATACGTAAAGATAGATAAAGACGTAAAATCAGAGCTGGCAGTTCCCCTGATATTGGAAGACCAGGTTATCGGGGTGGTGAATGTGGACAGCACAAGGACATCCGCCTTCACCCAGGAAGATATGGAACTGATCTTCACCCTGGCCGGCCAATCGGCTAAAATCATTCAGAACGCCAAGCTCTATGAGACCCTGAAATGGAGAGTAGAAGAGCTTTCAGCCTTATTTGACATAGGAAAGGTCATTACCGGGACACTGAACTTAGAGAAGGTTCTTGAGACAATCGTGGAGAAAGCCTCACATCTGATGAACACCAAAGTCTCTTCACTCATGCTGCTGAATCCGGATAGAGACGAATTAGTGATTAAAGCCGTCCATGGAGGGGGTATGGACTATACATTGAAGCCCAACCTTAAAGTGGATGAGAGCTTAATAGGTCAGGTGGTCAGGACTAAAAAACCTCTGATGATCCTGGATGTTCGAAAAGAGAAGGGATACAGACATCTTGATCTGGCAAAAAAAGTGGGCCTCTGTTCCCTCCTTTCTGTTCCCATGATGGTGAAAGAGAGAATAATAGGCGTTATTAACACCTATACGGCTGCACAACACAGGTTTACCTCAGAAGAAATCCAGCTCCTTTCCAGCCTTGCCGACCAATCTGCCATTGCTATTGAGAATGCCAGGTTGTATGAACAGATGATAGGCCTGGAAGAGAGAATACGTGAGACAGAGAAACTCGGGGTATTGGGAGAGATGGCAATCGAGGTGGCCCACGAGATTAGAAACCCCCTTACCATAGTCAAGATGCTTTTCCACTCCCTGTCTATCCCCGACAAAAAGGATGCGACTATAATCGAGAATGAACTGGATCGCATGAATAGAATAGTGACCCAGTTTTTGAACTACGCCCGGGGAGAAAAGCCAGAGCGGCAGAAAATGGATATAAACCAGGTCTTAGAAAACACCCTTCTTCTCATAGAGCACCGTCTTTCTCAACAGAGGATGAAACTCAAAAAGACACTTTTACCACTCCCCTATATATCCTGTTATCCTGAGAAGGCAGCTCAGCTATTTCTCAACCTGTTTCTTAATGCCATAGACGCTATGGAAGATGGCGGAGAGCTGGAAGTCTCCTCAGGGGCTATCGGAGGTTTTATCCAGGTCAAGATAAAGGATAGCGGTTCTGGCATCCCGGAGTCAATAAAGGAAAGGATATTTCAGCCTTTTGTAACCACAAAGGCCAAAGGACTGGGGTTGGGGCTGGCCATAGTCCATCGGGTTGTTGAAGAACATAGAGGGACGATCGAAGTGGAGAGTACCCCGGATATTGGCACTACATTTACTGTAAGTCTGCCCATAGAGGCAGTACAATGAAAAAGATACTGATCGTTGATGATGAGCCCAATGTTCATTACTCTTTTAAAAAGGTCTTCTCCAAGAGTTATGTTGTCCTTTCTGCCTCGTCCGGAGAAGAGGCCGTAGACATCATCAGCAGGGATACCCCAGACCTGGTAATAATGGATATCAGGATGCCCGGGATAGATGGAATCACCACCCTGAGAAAAATCAAGAATATAGATCCCAAACTCCATATTATAATTATGACGGCGTATGGAACTATGGAAACCGCGGTGGAGGCCATGAGGTTAGGAGCATACGACTACACCCTGAAACCCTTTGATATCGATTGGATGAAGGCAACCATATCCAGCGCCTTATCCGTAACAGAGATGATGAAGAGAAAGGTTGCCCTGTCCCCTTCCCAAGAGGGGGAACTAAACGGGGACATCATGGTTGGAAACTCGCCTGAAATGCAGAAGGTATATAAGTACATAGGGCAGGTGGCCGGGAAAGATATAACGGTTCTTTTAACTGGAGAAAGTGGCACTGGAAAAGAGCTGGTTGCCAGGGCTATATATAAACACAGCACAAGAAGGGACAAACCCTTCATGGCAATAAACTGTGCTGCCATACCCGACAATCTACTGGAGTCGGAGCTTTTTGGTTATGAAAAAGGGGCATTTACCGACGCCCGGCTAAGAAAGATCGGGAAGCTTGAACAGTTAAGTGGGGGCACCATACTTTTGGATGAAATAGGGGACATGTCCCTTCTTCTTCAAGCCAAGATGCTTCGTGTATTACAGGAGATGGAGTTTGAAAGATTGGGAGGAAATGAAACAATAAAGGTTGACATCAGGGTAATAGCCGCCACCAATAAGGATCTGAGAAAGGAAGTCGCTGAGGGAAGGTTCAGGGAAGACCTCTATTACCGTTTGAACGTAGTCTCTATTTACCTCCCCCCCTTAAGGGAAAGGAAGGGCGACATACCGGATTTAGTGAGGTATTTCATAAAAAAGTCAAGCCCGGAGTTGAATAAAGAAATAAAAGATATTGCTCCATCGGCGATCAAGGTATTGATGGGTTATCATTGGCCCGGCAATGTCAGAGAGCTTGAGAATGTTGTCAAGAAGGCTATTATTAGATGTAAGTCGGAAGTCATTGTCCAGGAAGACCTCTCTTTTGAGGAGGAAACAAATAGGGCTCATACCCTGGAAAAAGAAGGGGGGCTGGTTTCAGGGTTGAATGGAATCTTAGATAGACTTCTTGAAGAAATCCCCTTATCGCTAACCGGGGATAAGGATGTGTTCTCATTTCTGGAGAAAATGCTTGTAATAAAGGCGCTTATGAGAACAAAAGGCAATCAGGTGAAGGCAGCAAAGCTTTTGGGTATAAACAGGAACAGTCTCCGTAGGAGGATGGAGAAATACGGAGTACAGAAAGAGATAAGCATATTAGGAGCTTTCACAAAGTTTTGATTATTTATTACAAAATATCGTGCCTCTCTCAATACCGCGGATCATCACATGGTGAAGGGTTCCCTGCGCATCCAATCTTGCTTGTCGGGGCATAATAATACCTTTTTATCTCAATTAAGTGTTTTGTTAAGTGATAATTTTGGACACCGTCCCTAAACTTTCTAAGATGCGACCCCCCACTCTACCCCCCCATTTTTTTCACCACCAAGAATAAGAATAAAAACTGTTGACAAAATTTTATGAAACAACTATCATAATATATCAGTTTTTTCATAATTACAGAGAGAAAATCTTCTATGGGACAATACTTCAAATCCATTTACTTTGACGACTATCCGTCAGATGACTCAAAAGAAAAATCAATCACATTGGCATTCAACGAGCCGGAAGCGCCCTATTACACGAAAATAAAAGAATTGAGCAGCGAGGAGTTAAGAGAATTAATCGGCATTAAAAGTTATAAGCAATTAGCACTGTTTTCTGAGAAAGAGGAAAGGTCGCTCAACCAGGTTGTCAAACGCTTAATCAAAAAGAACCTTAACGGATTTTCTATCATTAATCCCCGTGATGTAACCTTTATTGGCAGCAAGTCAATTCCTTTTCAGAGATGGTATCCTTTCATTGAAGGTTATTCTCCCGAGTTTGTAAAATCTCTTATTAACAATTATTGTAAAAAAGCAGCTTGCATTTACGATCCATTTATTGGAACCGGAACCACCATTTTTGCCGCCTCCCAATTAAATATAAAGACTGTTTATTCAGAAATCAATCCACTTCTTCAATTTCTTATACATACAAAAATCAAAATTCTGAAATCAAGTTTTACAATACGAAAACAGTTAGCAGAGAAGGTAACCCAAATTGCAGGGCAACTCGTTGAGAAGATTGAAAACTTTGAGGAAGACAAGTATTTGAAAAAAAGTTACGGTCTCATTTTCGGCAACAGCAGATATTTTGAGGACGATGTTTTTACCCGGATTCTCCGTCTACGCTCATTTATTGACATTGTAAAATTGGAAGATGAACTTTTGGCGGATACTATTACCATCGCTATTTTGGCTGCCTTAATTCCTGTTTCATTTCTGAAAAAGGCGGGTGATGTTAGGTTTAAGACCAAAAATGAACTGGAAAAAGCAAAGGTTGAATTGGGAAAATTTTTACCAAATAAATTGAAAGAGATAGCCAATGACATTCTCAATTTGGAATTTGTGTTAAAGGCGGCACCGGAGATGATTCTTTCCAATGCAAAATATATTGATATGGTAAATGATTTAAATATTGACGCTATTATTACAAGCCCGCCCTATCTTAACGGGACAAATTATTTTAGAAACACCAAACTGGAGTTGTGGTTTCTGCGATACATCCAGTCTGGAGACGACTTGCGACTTTTCCGCGACCAAGCACTTACCAGCGGAATTAACGATGTGAAAAAAGCAGCTTCGGGCAGCAGCGGAACGGACATAATGATTAAAAATAAATTACTAAAGGACACCATTGTAAAACTGTATAAAAAATCGTATGACCAACGTATTCCGATAATGGCGAAAAGTTATTTTGAAGAAATGTATGCCATTTTTTCCAATCTGCGAGAACACTTAAGAGACCGAGCAAAAATTTTGATTGATATTGGCGACTCTATTTTTGCTGATGTTCACATTAAGACCGATGATATTCTGATTGAAATATTGGCTGCACTTGGATATGAATTAAAGGAGAAAAAACTTTTAAGAAAACGGAGGTCAAGAAATAAGGAAGTATTGAGCCAAACGCTGCTGGTGTTAGAATTTAATAAATCAACATACATGCCAGAGGAAAAACAGAAGATAAAAATCTTCAATCCGGGGAATTGGGAGCATTTTAAAGATAACCTGCCCTACCAAAAACTCCCATACTCCAAAAGAAACTGGGGCAATCCGCTTCATTCCCTTTGCTCTTATCAAGGGAAATTAAAGGCATCTATCGCCCATCACCTTGTCAAAACATTTGTCCCGGAAAACGGCAGTGTTCTTGACCCATTTTCGGGAGTAGGGACGGTTCCTTTTGAGGCAGCATTAAACGGAAGGAGATCTTATGGGTTTGACATCAGCATACCCGCTTACTATATTTCAACTGCTAAGGTTAGCATACATAAAAAAAACGAGTGTTTAAATTACATTCAGCAGATGGCAGAATTCATAGAGCAAAATAAATGCACAAAAGAAGAATTGAATGAAGCAAAGCATTTTGGCTTTAACAAAACACTTGCTGAATATTATGAGGAAAAAACACTTAAAGAAATTTTGCTGGCAAGGAGGTTTTTAAAACTTAATTATCCTGAAAATCCAAGCCAAATGCTTGTAATATCTTCTCTGCTTCATATTCTACACGGCAACAGGCCGTATGCCTTGAGCAGACGGTCGCACCCGATTGTCCCTTATGCACCGCAAGGAGAATTTGTTTATAAAAACTTAATCAAAAATCTCACCGACAAAGTTGAAAGAACATTGAAAGTGGAATTGCCTTTGAATTTTATTCCAGGGAAAATCTATAATCAAGATTCAACATCTATCTGGCCGCAAGAGATAAATAATCTTGACGCGGTTATTACTTCTCCTCCATTCTTTGACAGCACAAGGTTTTATCTTGCAAACTGGATAAGAATTTGGTTTAGCGGATGGTCAGAAAATGATTTTAAATATCAGATAAACTCATATATTGAGGAAAAGCAGAAAAAGGACTTTGCAATTTATGAAGGTATCTTCAGACAATCCAGAGAGCGGCTGAAACGAGGCGGCGTTTGCGTTTTGCATTTAGGAAAAAGCATTAAATGCGATATGGCAGAAGAATTAAAAAAGGTAAGCAAACGCTGGTTCAATATCGTTGATTTGTTTGTGGAAAATGTGGAGCATTGCGAATCGCACGGAATACGTGATAAGGGAACCGTTACTTCACACCAGTATTTAGTTTTGCAGTAAAATTTACTTAGTAAATCCCAACAATTTTTTATTCCTTCGAGAGAGTTTATCAACAAGATTGTAATCTTTCAGAATTTTCTTCAACTCATTAATTCTTTTTGGCAAATGAGACCTTTCCCTGACTTGCAAATACCGTTCAACACATTTACCGACATTGATATCGGTATTGATGATAGGGGTTTTGCTGGATAACAATCCTAAATCTGCTCCAGTTATTTTGGCAAGTTCAATCAATTCGTTGTTGGTATAAAACTCACTTGGCCATTTATCTCGTTTATTGTTGTTCGCTTCAGTTGATAACAATGCTGCATTTTCTTTTGTCAAGGGATAGAGCCATCTTGAAGGCAAGATATGGTCAATCGCCCAAGAATCTCTTTTCTTAATATCAAGCAGTTGCTTTGTCTTAAAGCAACGACTGCCAAATCTTTTAAACAAATCCGCTATATCAACTGTTTCGTTTTCCCCTTCCAGCAATAAATCCGCAATCCTTCTCCTGACCGATGATTCGTGTAATTGCTCTCTGGTTCGTTTCGGATTCAGCACTGCATTTATTGCGCCTTTACAGCTCCTGCATTCCATTTGCCGTTCAAGTGGCCCCCACCCTGAATGTTTGCTAAATGCAGCAAAGGGCAAAATTCGGCCGCAAGCATTACATTGCTTCCAGTATGATTTCAGCAGTTTCGTATGTGGTTTTAGGGTCTAAAAGCTGAAGCCCGATTCGAATGTTATTGAGTAAGCCGCAAGAAAGACAGATAAAACCTACCCACGCATCGTGATAGGGAATGCCTTCAATCCTGGTAAGACCTGTTATATTCTTTGTTTCTCTTCTTGTCATTTTACTGGAATCGGGCAATTAACTAATACTACTACGTTAAGTAATAACGTAACCCCACATTTTTAAAGGATTTTTGGACTTTATTAAAGTTAGCCAAAGAGGAATCATAACATATTGAAAAATTTAGGAAGAATGGGGTCAAGGAAGAATGCAGAAGAATGGGGTCCAGAAGAATGGGGTCAGGCAACGGAAATACGGTATTTTCTCTTCCTCCCCTGGATCAGATTCTCCCCCATGCGTGTTAGCTCCTTCTCGAATGAACTATCACTCTTCAGAATATCTTCAACCTTGATGATTGCCTCTCCTATAGTAACAGGACTCCGCTTGAAATGGCTGGCTATATCTTTCACCATATAATTCGATACCGTCTTGGCCAAGTATGCCACTAAGCCCCTCCCACGCGCCCCTTCGCGATCTCTCGTCCCAGAGTACAACCTCTCTTCCGTAATCCCTGTAACTCTGCTCACCTCCTGAGATATAGCTTCCAGTGGAACATCATAAACCCAGCTTTCAGGCTTGTTCCTTCCCACTTCGATCTGATTAATGAAACTGTCCTCTCCAAGATACCGCTGATCTTTGACCTCGTAGTATTTCTCCTGGTGCCCACTTGCAATCCCTTCCCATACAAATTGACGGTATCTCCGCCTCGCCAAAGATATGTCCCTGCTCAATTGATCTAACATAAAACCCTCATCAATTAAATCATTCCTACCTCTTCCCAAATAACTGAGGTGACCAGTCCACCCATAATCTTCAGGCATATTCACAATTTTTGCCCGAACGGGGTTCAAATGAATATAGCGAACCAATTCTAAAAGATAAGCATCCTTGTCACACACAATCGCCTTATATCGTCCCTGAAAAAGATGCCCCACCTCACCATATCGCCTATTAAAATAACGCGTATAACGAAACAAGAGAGATTGCATGATTTTGCTCAAAGGTGTCTCTTCAACCTCCACAAGAAGGTGGAGATGATTTTTCATCAAAGCGTAAGCATAAAGATGGAAAGAGTGTCTGGACTTATAATCCACAATATAGGCAAGGAACTTCTCCAAATCTTTTTCATCAAGGAATATCCCCTGTCTTCGATTCCCTCTAGTGATGACATGATACAAAGCTCCTGGAAAATGAATTCGAGGTCTACGAGCCATAAATAACTGTCTATCAAAGAACGATAAGAATGTCAATACCTAATTACCGAAGCCTGACCCCAAATACTGTTGATGGGTTATCATTGGCCCGGCAATGTCAGAGAGCTTGAGAATGTTGTCAAGAAGGCTATTATTAGATGTAAGAGTAATATTATCATCCCTGAAGACATCTCTTTTGAGGAGGATACGAACGGAGTTTATTCCTTAAGGGAAGAGGAGAATCTGGACTATGGGTTGAATGGGATTTTAGATAGACTTCTCAAAGTGGCATCTTCCCTCTCGACAAAAGAAGATTTAGACACGTTCTCTTATCTGGAAAAGATACTGGTAATAAAGGCACTGGAAAAAACAAAAGGGAATCAGGTTAAAGCAGCTACATTACTGGGTATAAACAGAAACAGCCTCCGTCGGAGGATGGAGAAATACGGAATACAGAAAGAGATAAGCATATCAGGAGCCTTTACAAAGTTTTGATTATTTCCAAAAATCTCTCCGATCTCTGCGTTCGTATATGCCACCTCTCACACAAGAAAAAGATCAAATAGGAACAACGGCCCCAAGTACGTCTTGGTTTCCATGTTTTACCTCCTCATTGATCGGACAAGTCGCATAACTTCTGGAATCCGTCACGAATTACCTTTGCCATCCCATTTCGACGGGTTTTAAGAAATTTCTCATAGGCCATGTTTTCCCAACCATCCGACAGAGCGTGCCAGTAGTACATGTCTTTCAGTTCATCCAGGCTGAAGCGGTCAATATACTGCGGCAAGTACTCTTCAGGCGAGCTGTCGGAGATTTCGATATTATCGGACCATTCGACTAAGGCATAGTTGGCGATCTGATTCGTATCGCGGATTTCGGTTATATTCATTTTCTTCAGATAATTCTTGGGGAAAAGGTGATGCCGTTCCGTTCCCGATTTCTTTCCCTTGATGGCAGGATCGAACAGTTCCGAAACTTTCATCTTTGTCTCCTGTGCCTGGTTCTCCCGGAGCGAAGCGGAGGGCAGGCACAACCGCTCAGCGCCGCATTCCCCCCGAGCGGAGCGAGGGGGGAAACGAAGCAATCAGCGGGAGGCCGGATTTAAGGCCGATTCGCTGGATTGATTGGCTATGCCACTGCCTTTATATCTGCTGGCAGTTTTCGAAGGCTTAACTCTTTTAGCTGGACTTTTGTGCTGGCATTGTCGATATCGATACCCACCAGAATACCTTCTGCATCATAGTCAAGGACAACACCTTCGGAAATCTCGCGACTCTCTACACTTGATTTTTCTGATAGGTCTATATATAGAGAATCGGTCTCCGGATAGTAGTTTAATTTCATGATTTGAACCCCCTATCTGGAAATGCATTGTGAATGGTTTTCTTGTCGCTTAACGTAATAACTCGTATTATTCGGCCCTCAAGTTCTGGAATCACACCCCAGAACCGGAAGCGGTTATGTTCTTGCGGCTCAACTCTGAGCGGTCGTTCTATCACGCTGACACACCATTCTTTTTTTATATACGGCCGTTTTCTCAGAACCTCTTTCTCAAAGTATTCGGTGAATTTGTATCCGGTTTTAACCATGTATGTGTATTATATGTTATTTTGGGCATTAATTAAATATATTTTAGGCCCAACCTGCTACTCATCAGCGAGCGGTTCTGGCCTGTCTGGTGCAACAGATATATGGCTATGAATGGGTTTGGGCAACAAGCCGTCAAGCTTTTCTTTTTGGTCATAAAATAAGATTTATTAATCTTCCAGTGCTCTTAAAATCTTATCCAGCTTTGAGTTTATCTGGTCCAGTTCCCTCTTGAATTGATCGGGCCTTGCTGATTCGGAGTATTCACTTTTCTTAAAATTGTCGGGACGCCTTGATCTGGGATATTCGCGTTTTCCAAACTGTTTTGGTCTTGGCGATTCGGAACCTTCCATTGTCCTAAAACAATCCCGGCAGTAGATGGGTCTACCTCCGGTAGGCTTAAACGGAACCTCGCAGTTGTCCCCGCATTTTTGGCAGGTAGCCTTGTACATCTGCTTGTCAAAAGCAGGCCTTTCCGAATCCCTTCCTCCGCCCCTGCTAAAACCTCCCCGAGAAGGCCTTTTTGAAACCCCTCTATCGGACATATTTGAATCCTTTTTGCCAAACTTACCACCACGTCTAAGACTTTTCATTTTTCACTTTCATTAACTGTAAATTTAAAAAGGTCATGGCATTATAAACCTGCCTTCCTCTTTTGGATAAGTATACACCCTGAGCCATAAATTGCAAGGACAAAAGAAAAAGCACTGGTGCAGTATCTCGCCGATGAAGGAACCGGTGGCTGCCGGGTTCAATAAAGCAGGTACTTTTCCCTCAGCCCGAGGAAATGTTTGAGCGGCTCCTTCCACAGGAGCGCAATCGTCCGCGGATTCACTCCGTCCTTGATTGCCTCCAGAATCTGCTGCGAGCCTATCGAGGCGAGCGTCTCGTCGATCTTGAAATCCTGCGGAAAGAGCCGGTAAAGCGCGCTTATGATCTCGATCCCGAGAAGCCCAGAGTCCAGTGTGCCGCGATCTTTCAGGAGGATGCGCGTGCCGCGGCAGGTACTTCCTTTGTAGAGGGAACTCTCGGGTGTGAATTCGACGGGAAGAAACTCGACGCCCTCAATTTTCCGGAGATTGAGGTAATCCGCAAGCTCCCGTCCGCGGACCCATGGCGCGCCGAAAAGCTCGAAGGGGGTGCTGGTCCCCCGGCCGACGCTCACATTCGCGCCCTCTACCATGGCGACCCCGGGATAGAGAGCGGCTTCCGTGATACTCCTAAGGTTGGGCGAAGGGTTTACCCACATCAGTCCCGTCTCGTCAAACCAGGCATCCCGGCGGTATCCCTTCATCTTCACGACATGCAGCTCCGCCCCAATATCGTACTCGCCGTTGAAGAGTCCTGCCAGCTCTCCTACGGTCATACCGTGGCGCACCGGCATGGGAAAATATCCGGTAAAGGACTTCATCTCCCTGTCCATCACCGGCCCCTGTACCCGGATGGCGGTAAGGGGGTTGGGCCGGTCGAGGACATAGAAAGGAATCCGCGCCTTGGCCGCGGCTTCCAACGCATATCCCATGGTGGTGATATAGGTGTAGAAGCGGACCCCCACATCCTGAATATCAAAGACAATGGCGTCTAGCCCCGCGAACATTTTCGGCGTGGGCCGCCGCTGGTCTCCGTAAAGACTGTAGACAGTGAGGTTCGTTGCCGGATCCCGCTGCGAGGCAATCTTTGCGTCGGCATCTCCGTACAGGCCGTGCTCAGGACTGAAGACTGCCGCTAGTCTTATCCCTTTTGCCCTGCGCAGCAGGTCGAGCGTGCGGGTCCCTGAGGAATCAAGACCCGTGTGGTTCGTGATGAGCCCGATACGTTTTCCCTTCAAGAGGGGAAATCCGCTCTCTTTGAGGACATCGATACCCGTAGCAACCATCTCTGCCCGCCGGCCGGAGGTCCCGTGACCAATCTTTTCGAAGTATCGGGAAAGGGTAGGTCTTTTGGCAAGGATCTGCGTCTCCGAGAGCGGCCCGAGGGCACTGGAGATCAGGCCTCTGATCTGCACCCTGAGCTCCTTCACGTCCCCCTTGCCGTCGGGATGTACCCGGTTGGTGAGCAAAATCACGTAGACTCCCGTCACCGGATCAATCCAGAGCGAGGTCCCGGTGTGCCCCAGATGTCCGAACGCGCCCGCCGAGGGAAGCTCGTTCCTGTTCGAGGCAAAGGGCGCCTCGATATTCCATCCCAGCCCCCGTGCGTTCCTGACTCCCGGAGACTGGGGGATGGTCATCGTCTCGATGGTATGGGGGGAGAGAATTCTGGCACCTCCGTATTCGCCTCCCTGCAGGAGCATACGCGCGAAGATCGAGAGATCGGCGGCGCTGGAGAACAGGCCGGCATGCCCGGCGATCCCTCCCATTAAGTAACATACGGGATCGTGTGCCTCTCCACAGATAAGCCTGTTTTTCCGATACTCCGTGGGTGCGATGCGGTTCCTGAGGTCGGCAGAAATCTTAAATCCCGTTTCCTTCATCCCGAGCGGCGTGAAGATATGCCGCGCGCAGTACTGATCGAGCGGCAATCCCGATACATGGCGTACGATCTCTCCCAAGGCCTCGAAATTCATATCGCTGTAGATAAAACCCGATCCAGGAGGACGCAAGGGCTTTTCCGCTATGATTTTCCTCATGGCGGCTTCATATCCGGACCAGCCCGGTTTCAGCTTCAGGTTGGCCCGGAGACCGGAATAATGGGTAAGGAGCTGGCGAATCGTGATCCGCTTCTTGCCGTTCTTACCGAAGGCGGGCCAGTACCTCGCTGCCGGAGCGTCAATATTGAGGATTCCTTTCTCGGCTAGTTGCATGACCGCGGTCGAGGTAGCAATCACCTTGGTAAGCGAGGCAAGATCGAAAATGGTGTCCTCGCTCATGGCTACCTTCTCCGGATCAAGTGACCGGAAACCTAAGGCGCGGGAGTAAAGGATTTCCTCCCGGTTGCCGATAAGGACAACGGCGCCCGGGGTTTTTCCTTCCCTGATCGCGGTTTCCACGAGGGAGTCGAGACCCGTAAGCTGTTCCCCGCTCAGGGAGGGTAAAGAGAGGGGTTTATAGATCGGCTGGGAGGCCGCCCCGCACAGGAGGAACGCAAGCACGACCAGCACAGACAGGAGCACAGAATGGAGCGGTTTCGCCGGGCACTGCATTGCCTTACCCCTGAGGATCATGAATCCTGGCCCCCATTCGCATGACCTTCTCACGCGGCTTCAGTCCGTCGGCGAGATAGACGTTCCGCGGATTCCAGAGCATCCATCCTCCGGAACCGAAGTCCTTGGAGGCATTTATCTGCATTTTGATCTCGGTTCCCGTGAAATGCCTCCGATCAAAGGCATAATCCCTGAAGGCTTGCAGCCACGGCCTAAAACGGACCGCTGGAATAGCAGTCCTTTCCTGTGCCTTCTTCAGCGAAAGCGAGACGATTTCGTAGGGATGAGCCAAGGGATTCCGGTAACCGGGGATCCCGAACTGGAACCCCGATGGGTAGAGCATGAGAGAGATGTAATCGACATGCGGCTCGACCGCATCGAGCCTCTGCCCGATTTGGGTGTCGTCGAGGTTCCATGACACATACCCGAAGATATCGGCGGCGAGAAAAACATTGTAGGGGGCAAGCCGCCTTTTTGCTTCCTTGAGGAAACCTGATATGTACTTCACCCTGTTCTCTTCAGAGTTCTGTACCGCGAATTTCAATCCCTTCCTGTCCGGGAATCTCACATAGTCGAACTGGATTTCGTCGAAACCGTTTCTGGCGGCCTCTACCGCGAGGCTGATGTTGTACTCCCAGACTTCCTGTTTCGAAGGATCAACCCAGACGAGATTTTCCCGGTCGCGCCAGACACTTCCGTCCTGGGTCCGGATGGTAAGGTCGGGACGCGCCGTTCCAAGCACATTGTCCTTGAAGACGACGATCCGGGCGATGGTGTAAACCCCCCTCTCTCTCAGGGAACGGATCAGTTCTCTTATGTCCTTCACGATGATCAGCTTCTGCGCGCCGATCTGATTAGCGAAAGGGACTTCCGTCTTATAGGTGACCACGCCCCTGTCGCCCTTCACATCGATCACAAGCGCATTGAGCTCCGTCTCGTCGATGAGCTTGAGCGCCGAGTTTCTCAGTTTCCTGTCCCCGATCCCGTAATAGGTGAGATAGAGTGCCTTGGGAGTGAATGCCAGGAGAGCGATCTGCAAGGGGCTCTTCGGTGCAAGAGCGGGAAGCGTGACCTCTCCCCGTCGATACCCGCATGCCCGCACGCCGACCTTTGCCGCAGGGGATTTCATGGTGAACATGCCCTGTTCATCCGTGCGGACCACCTCGTTCGGGAGTGTCAAGATTGCCCCAGCGATCGGTCTTTTCGTCTCGAAATCGACCACCCTTCCCGTGGCATATCCGTCCGCAAAGGCCGGGAACGGGACGGCAAACAAAAAGCCTAGAAATACAAGAAACATGGCTGCCCGGTGATTATGAAGTTTCATGTTGCAATTATCCTTTCCCTGCGAGAATGTTCTCGAATTTTTTCCCCGTGTCCGCATTGATCAAGAGGTAGCGCGGGAGCTTCAGAAGGCCGTCGCGGTTGCACACGCGCCGGCGTTCGATGGTGAAGGCGGCGATATATCCCGCCTCCCTGGCCTTTCCGATGAGATAGTCGTCATAGATGCCGAAGGGCCAGGCGAGCATGTCGGGTCTGATGCCCAGTTCCTTCTCGATCTTGATGAGTGGTTTTTTCATCTGCGTATCCACGAACTTTTCAAAATCCGCCGGCCCCAGCTTTCGGCGCTCCTTCAGAAAGTTTGGGTGCCAATAGGTGTGCGACTGAAAATCGAAGAATCCGGTCTTCTTCAACGCTCTCAACTCATCCCAGGTCATGGCGTAGGTCGCGTTCGAGATCGCCGACGGGTAGATGAAGAGCGTGACCGGAATGGAATATTTCCTGACCAGCGGCAACATATCGGTATAGACCGATTTGTGAGCGTCGTCAACAACGATCACCACTGATTTGGGAGGGAGATCAGGGACTTTCCTGAGATAGAAATCAATCAGTTTCCTCAGAGGGATAATGGTGTAGCCGTTTTTAGCGAGGTATTCCAGATGGGACGCGAACACCTGCGTGGTCAAGGTCATCCCGTCAGCCACAGCGGGTCCGAAGCGGTGATAGAGTAGAATCGGGACTTTGTACCGTCCACTATTCGCCGTCACTTGCTGCATCGCCCCTTGCGCAGGGGGAAGGGCGAGGAAGATAAAAGCAAGCAGTACTGAGGTCATCAGACCTTTCCACATAGGAAACTCCTTTTGCGCCGCAATTCTCAGGCAGTGGAAAGGCATCGGCTCTTTCCACAGAGAGAGGCACGGAGGCGCGGAAAGTATTTAACGCAAGAAGCGAGCCAAACAAGCCGCCGTTTTCGACACCCGTCATGACAAGGGTTTGGGGACACCTGTCCGCACCGAGCGCCGGGCAGGTGGGAAGCAGGAAGGAATTCGGTTCATGGAGAGAAGGCCGGATTTATGAAAAGATGTTGGCTTTATTGATCCCCCCGCACCACATGATGTGATGCAGAGCACAGGGAATATCCAATCAGAAAAAACCTGCTGCTCACCAGAGAGCAGCCCTGTCCTGTCTGGTGTGGCAGATGGCTATGTCAAAAAAATGGATTGCTTTTTAGTTTCTGATCTATGTTTATTTCCTTTTTTTAACCCCATGAGCTTCCATAAGTCTTTCCAGCATCTCGTAGGGCTGCGCACCAACCAACTTATCATGATTCATCACAAATGTTGGAACGGCTGTAATCGCTTTCTCTTGCGAAAGGAACCAATCCGCATCTACCGCCGCTTAAATAAGGACTTTGGGGACGTTGTTACTTACGTTGCGTTGCGTTGTAGTTCAGACTTCCATCTTTGCAATCGCCCGCGTTATGCTTGACGTGGCTACGCCGAGATGTCGCGCAATCTCAGCCGCTGAGAGGCCGATCTCTTCAATGCCGCGTCGGGCGATCTGTCCACGCGTCCAGCTTACCTTTGACCGGCGACTGCCGCTCTCCAGCTCTATCCGGCTGATCTGCCCTTTCTTGCATTCTTGTTCGATGATTTTTATCAGCGTCAATCCTGATCTTTTGAGCTTCATCTGCCGAAGCGACTTGTCTTCTGCCTCCGTTATTACTTGCTGCACGAAATCACCACTCCCAAGGATCCGCTCGTCTGTCTCTTCCTTCCGGCCTTTCCGTCTCATAGAGAGGACATTGGACCACCCTCCGAGGCTCCGTACAAGCCCGCCACCGGAATATTGGGGCTCATGTCCCTGATTCATGCCTTCCTGCATAAACCGCCGGTATTCTGCAGTGGCTTTTCTTTTCATGCCTCCGAATTGCGCCAATACCGTTGCAGTATCCATCCATGGGTATTTTGCCTTTTCAATAATAGCTGGATGGCCGCTCCATGGGTATTTGTCCATCTCTGTCATGGTCTGAATGATCTCTGCCCGAACGGGGTTGAGATGGATGTAACGGACAAGGGCAAGGAGGTAATTATCTTCGTCGCACAGGATGGATTTATAACGGTTTTCAAAGAGATGTCCTTTTCGGCCGTGCCTGCGGTTGAAGTATTGGGCGTACCAGGTAAGGAGCTTTCTCATGACAGATGAGATGCCGCCTTGTCCGCTCCGGAACAGTATATGAACATGGTTGTCCATGAGCACCCATGCGTAAACAGAACATTTGGCGTCCTGGACGTTCTGCCCGAGACATTCAAGGAACCGGGCTTTGTCCTGAGTATCGCGGAAGATGTTTGATTTGTCGATCCCCCGTACCATGATATGGTGCAGGGCGCCGGGGATATCTAAGCGGGCTTGGCGTGGCATAACGTAATTCTACCAACTTCTGACAGCGCTGTCAAGAGTTTTGCAACGTAAGTAACAACGTCCCCAAATCGTCCTCGGCAATCTTCCCAAATAAAAGCCAAATGGCTGACTTTCCCCCTTTTATCAAATCCCGGTGCTGCATCTCTGCTTTCCATGCATAAGTTATATCTACCAAAGCCCTTTCATTGCCCTCTGGCTTTATTCTTTCAATAAATCCTGGATACGTAGTGTCAATCTCGGAAAGTTCCGTGTTTAGAGAAAATTTTAGATTTTTTTTCGTGGTCTTTACTTTAATATCGGGTTCTGGAAATTCTTCTAATGTAACACCTATTTCCTCCAAAATACTTTTGAAATTACGTGCGTGAACTGATTCAGATTCGCTTAATGCACTAAAAAGTCGAGCAACGCTATCATATTTTTCTTCCATGGCCTTCTTTGCAAATACTGAATAAGTCTTGTAGGCAGTAGTCTCATCTTTATATAGTTCTCGAAGGACAGAAATTGTTTCATGATAGCTAGAAATATTTTCTTCGGACGCAACGGTGGGCTTTAACAGCAAGGAAAACAAGAAAAAAACGATTGCCATGCTGATAATTATATTTTTTCCTCTCATGTTTCCCCCTATTATAATTATTGCATCTAACAGAATAGGTATAAATCTTATTGGAAACTGAAACAAAGGGGCAGGTTTTTTTTGTTGACTTTTTTATGCCTTTGTATATAAATTAAGAAGCAAAGATGCAGTAAACATATCTTACTGGGAGATCGTCCAGCGGCAGGACTACGGACTCTGACTCCGTCAACCCAGGTTCGAATCCTGGTCTCCCAGCCATTAAAAATCTCCCAGCCATTCTAAAACTTCTCCCTTTTAGCGATCTTTGTCCACGAATCACGTAACGTCACAGTCCGGTTAAACACCAGCGCTCCATCGGATGAATCAACTGAATCGACGCTGAAATAGCCGATCCTTTCAAACTGGTACCGACTCCCCGGTGTGGCATTTGCAAGGACTGGTTCAACACGGCACGAAGTCAAAATCTCAAGCGAGTTCGGATTTAAATAAGTCTTGAAGTCAATGTTGTCCTTTTCTTCGTTTGGGTTTTCTTTCGTGAACAGATGATCATAGAGGCGTACCTCAGCCGGGATAGAGTGGAATCCAGAAACCCAGTGCAGCGTAGCCTTAACCTTGCGTCCATCTCGAGACCAACCGCCGCGTGTCTCAGGATCATAAGTACAGTGCAATTCGACCACTTCTCCGGTTCGTTTATCCTTTACCACATCTACACACGTGATGTAATAAGCATATCGTAGGCGCACTTCACGGCCAGGGGCCAAACGGAAGAACTTTTTCGGCGGATCCTCAAGAAAATCCTCTTGTTCTATATACAGCACGTGTGAGAACGGAATCTTCCGTGACCCCATACTTGGGTCATCCGGATGATAAGGTGCATCCAGCTCTTCTATTTTACCTTCCGGATAATTATCAATGACTACCCGGAGTGGACGCAACACGGCCATAACCCGTGGGGCGCTTTGATTTAGGTCTTCACGAATACAGTGCTCGAGTAATGCCACATCAACCACACTATCCCTCTTTGCTACTCCGATGCGTTCACAGAAGTTTCGGATTGACTCTGGTGTGTATCCGCGTCTCCGCAGACCCGATAGTGTAGGCATCCGTGGATCGTCCCATCCGCTGACATGTCCGTTTTCCACCAATTCCAGAAGCTTACGTTTACTCATCACTGTGTAGTTCAGATTGAGACGAGCGAATTCGATTTGCTGCGGATGGCAATCGACGTTCAGTTGGTCAAGCACCCAATCGTATAACGGACGATGATCTTCAAATTCCAGCGTACAAATAGAATGTGTAATCCCTTCAATGGAATCAGAAAGGCAATGGGCATAATCATACATGGGATATATGCACCACTTGTCGCCCGTTCGGTGATGTGGTATGCGAAGGATACGGTAAAGTACCGGATCACGCATATTTAAATTTGGGGATGACATATCGATTTTTGCTCGAAGCACCCGGGAGCCTTCCTCGAATTCTCCTGCCCGCATGCGTTCGAACAGGTCAAGGTTCTCTTCTGCGGAACGCTTACAATAAGGACTGTCTTTGCCAGGCTCGGTCAAGGTGCCACGGTACTCTCTAATCTCCTCTGGACTCAAGTCGCAAACGTACGCCTTCCCCTTTTTGATTAACTGTACAGCATACCGGTATAGCTTCTCAAAATAGTCAGATGTGTAAAAGAGTCCATCACCCCAATCGAAACCAAGCCATTTGATATCCGATTTTATTGATTCAATGTATTCAGTGCTTTCTTTACTGGGGTTGGTATCATCGAATCGTAAATTGCAAAGACCGTGGCTTTCAGCGGCAAGACCAAAATTAAGGCAGATAGACTTGGCATGTCCGATATGCAGATAGCCGTTTGGTTCCGGTGGAAATCGAGTATGGACCCGACCGCCATTCTTGTTTGCCTTCAAATCCTCCGCTATGATATTGCGAATGAAGTTGATCATACTTAAAGCCCCATCTCACAAGCCACCCTCTCCCGACAAAAATCGGGAGATCCAAAAAGGGGCAGTGACTGTCTGGCACGACGGTAATAAAGCCCCATATCATGCTCTCTGGTGGTGCCAATGCCACCAAAGATTTGAACACCCATGCGGGTGCAGTGCCTGTATACCTCGCTCATTCGTGCCTTTGCCATGGCTGCCTCCTTGGCACAGGGGAGTTCTTGTTCTGCAAGCCAACCTGCGTAATAGACCAGTCTCTTGGCATGGCCGATTTCTGCCCACATCTCAGCCAGGTAGTGCTGAATAATCCCAAAGCTGCCAATTGGCTTATAAAACTGCGTCCTCTCCTTAGCATAAGCCACACAGTTCTCTACCGTCCAATCGGCACCACCAATCATCTCAGCGCATTTTGCTACGGCAGCCCTGTCAAGGGTTTTCTTTACTGCCGGCCATCCAGCATTTAATCCACCGACCATATTCCCTTTTGGTACCATCACTCCCTCAAATAAAATTTCATTTTGCTTATCATCCGCAATGGTAGGCAGAGGGGTGATCTTTATCCCCTGGCTCTTAGCATCCACCAGAAAGATGGTAATGCCTTCCTCTGACGGCGACCAGAGATTCGTCCTGGCTACGCAGAGAAAATAATCAGCCACCTGGGCATCATGAACGAATAGCTTGGTACCATTGATAATATATCCGTCTTTATCCTCTGTAGCCTTTGTGGAGACACCGCCGGCATCATAGCTGGCACTGGGTTCGGTTAAAGCCAGGGTAAATACCTTTTCCCCGGATGCTATCTTTGACAACCATTCCTTCTTCTGATCTTCACTACCGGCATCCAAAAGAAGGAAGCTGCAGATAGCGGTTGAAAAAAACGGGGAGGCAAGGCAAGCCCGTCCCATCTCTTCCAGAAGGACAATCAAATCCACTAAGCCGCAACTGCTGCCGCCATACTCCTCCGGGATAATTAACCCCATCCATCCCAACTCCGCCATTTTCTTCCAGATGTCGGGGCGAAATCCGATCGGATCCTCCTCCATTTCCCTCACCAATGTCTTGGGAAATTCCCTTGCCAAGAAGTCATGAGCCATCTTTCTTAATATTTCCTGCTCTTCTGTAAAAGCTAACTCCATATTTCCCCCTTTCAATGGAAGTCATTAAATACGCCTCCACTCTTCTAATTCCTGGGCAGTTTGAGCCCCTGCCAGGCGATTATATTTTTCCTTATTTCTGTAGTACCCCCGGCGATAGTGAAACCTGAGCCCCACTGGCAAAGATCTTGAAACTTACCGCAGAGGGGAGCCCACTTGGATTCTCTTGTTACCGTACCGTAGAGCCCCATGATCTCTATCGCGGTGTTGGCAAGGCGCAGGTTAAGCTCGCTGGCGTAATAACCGCAAGCAGCAGCCTCGACTGCAACATCCTTACCCTTGCTTTGAAGCCAGCCTACATAGTAAGCGAATCTTTGGGCCGCTTCAAAATCAATGGCCAGTTCGACAAGCCTGTGGCGAACCAAGGCTTTTTTCGCCAGGATTTCACCACCTTCTTGTGTCTCCTTGCAATATAAGATCAGATCCTCTAAGTCTCGCTTTCCTCCGGCGGCAAAAGCTATATTGGCACGGGCAAAGTTTCTTCCTGCCATCATAACATACCACCCTTGATTTACCTTTCCCACTACATTTTCCTTGGGTACACGGAAATCATCTATGAATGTCTCATTGTAGAAATGGCTTCCATTCATAAAGATTAAGGGACGAAACTCTATGCCAGGCCCAATCTTATTGATGAAGAAGGTCAGTCCCTTGTGCCTTGGCTCGTTAGGGTCTGTTCTTGCCAGGATAAAAATATGGTCGGCACGGTGGGCACCGCTGGTCCACACCTTCTGCCCGTTGATGACATAATGAGCACCATCTGCCACTGCTGTGGTAGTAAGGGAGGCAAGGTCTGAACCGGCATTAGGCTCGCTCAAACCTTCAGCCCAATTTATTTCTGCTCCGGCTATCTTCGGCAGCCACTCTTTCTTCTGCTCCTCGGTTCCGTACACCATAATGCCCGCGGCTACTGTCATAAAGTGGAAAGGGATAGCGGGCACCCTATAGTATGCCATTACCTCGTTGAAGATGAGCTGCTCAACAGGTCCATGCCCCTTCCCTCCATATTCTTTTGGCCAGGGCAAGCATAGCCATCCCTTTGCTGCTACCCTCTTTACTACGGATTGGTGATATGCCCACCCTTCATCTGTTTCCTCGGCTGCCAGGCCACCTATCCAACCTGTGGGAGCTCTTTCTGCCTCTTCTTTACAAAACTCCATAAACTCTACCCTTAATGCTTCCTGCTCAGGCGTAAATCTGAAGTTCATCTCCCCTCCTCCTTTCCTTTGTCTATATCTATCATTCTAGGATATCGTTTCAGTAAGATACTTACAATTAATCGATAACAGTTATTATTCGATATTCAGAATTGATAAATTCGAATATAAAATATCGAGATCCTAAACAAATCCTAATATCGAATGACCATAATTCAAAACACAGTTTAGAACATTAGAATTTTGGGATTTGAATTTGTTTTAAATTTCGTGCTTCGGATTTCAAAAGTCACGGTATAGTTTCACGGTACTTTTTTACCAGATTGATCATATTAGGCACACCGCCTTAGCTCTCGGAGATTTTAACCAATGTGGGGTATCTTTACTTTGGCATCAATGAGTTGTTTGTGGTTAAGACGTAGCAGATTGGCAAGTTTGTGAACTAAGTAATCCTCATGTTTATCAAGCTTTCCATCGGCATAAACAATCTTCCATATCATCTCAATAATATGGATTCTCTCCTCCGTTGAATAATTCTGATTGATAAGGTTTGTAAACTGCCATAGGTCTATACTCTGTTTCAACTCCTTATTTGAAGCTTCAAGAAGCTCGGCAGTATATTCATCAGACAATTGATAGTCTTTTTTCAAAATAGAGATAATATCTTCTCGCTCTGCGTCACTAAACTCACCGTCTATATTAGCCATCTCCAGGAGAATGGCACAGGTTGCCACCCTGATATCATGATAATTTTCTCTTTTTTGATTCCCAGTATCAACCTGTGCGCTTTTCCCGAAAAATTTTTTTACCAGATCAATCAAATTACCCCCCACTTGATTTGGGTTTGCAAACTCAGGACTATCATTTAACTACTCAGTTATCTATACCTTAATTATCAACTTAAATCCAGTTCTTTTTCATCTCAGATCATATTTTTAACGATGTTCCCGATCATCTTCCCTTTTTTCTTGTGATAAACTCAATTCCACAGTAATATTGTTTAAAATGAGATCTTTGCACAACCTGCCGAGAGCTTTGAAGAAGTCCCCTGGGAGCGAATTAACCAATCTGGATTCTGACTCCTGACTTCTGAATTCTAAGATGTGCCAACTATCCAATCAGGTAATATAAAATGTTGAAAAAAGTTGTAGAAAAAGGAGAAACTTTTCACTGGGCATGGATCATCCTGGCAACCTGCTTTGTCAATCTTTTTATCAACTATTCTGTCCGCCTCGGATACGGAGTTGTTCTTCCAGAGATGATTCGCACTCTTGGTTTCGATCGAACTGCCGGCGGATCTATCTATAATTCCTACCTCTTCTCCTATATCGCCCTGACCCCCCTTACCGGTTATCTGACCGACAGACTTGGAGCACGTCGTGTGATTACAGCCTGCTGTCTCATCCTCAGCCTTGGCGTCCTCCTGATGGGAACGGCAAAAACCCTCTGGGAGGCCTGCCTCTTTTACGCCATAGCCGGCCTTGGTGCCACGGGGATGTGGACACCGGTAATTACCGTAGTTCAGCGATGGTTCTCTCCAAACCGCAGAGGGCTGGCTCTGGGCATACTCTCCACAGGATACGGGTTTGGGTTCGCAACCATGGGAGTATCCTTTCCATGGATAGTGCTCAACTTCAACTGGCGTTATGGCTGGTATTTTTTAGGAGCCGGGGCGCTGGTGATGGTGATTATCAACGGTCTGTTACTTAGAAGTGACCCCGAGAACTGCGGGCACTTGCCCTGGGGACAGAGGGAAACATCCCAAGTCAACACCATAGACGTGTTGGCACAATCCAGGGGCGGTTCTCTCTCTATAGTTTTAAAGGATAGCAGGTTCTGGCTTATTGGGTTCTCCTATTTTTGCATATCTTACAGCCTCTACGGCCTTACTACTTTTATGGTGGACTATGCTAAATACCAGATTGGACTGTCTCTGGAAAAGGCAAGCTTTCTGGCAACAGTGCACGGTATTTGTCAGGTGGCAGGAGTTTTAACGATCTTACCCCTGTCCGACTATGTCGGTCGAAAAAGGACTATCATTATTTCCAACTCCTTTATCGCTGCCTTTATGTCGGGAATCCTCTTCACCGGAGATTCATGGGTAATGCTGTATGCCCTTGTGGGAGGGGTGGCAATTTTTTACGGAGCAACATTTCCCATCTATGGGGCTTGTGCAGGGGACTATTTCCCAAGGAAAATGATGGGTACCGTTATAGGGGCATGGACGCCCTTTTATGGCCTGGGGGCCATCCTGGTTCACTGGGTTACCGGTATACTTCGGGACAGGACAGGTACCTATGATTATGCCTTCGTGATTAGTGCCGCTATGGCTGCTGTTGGGCTTTTGTTGATTTTACTGGTTAGAAAAAATGGCGGGTGGGAGATGAAGGAGTGTGTATGAGAAAATTTTTTAGTAATTCTCTCTGACTCCCTGCTGTCTCTCTTTCAAACGAATAAAGGAGCTTTGCCTATTCTTGACGTAATAGGTTACGTAGTAGAAACGGTTCTCAAATTATCATGCAATTACAAGCAATTATTGACAATGTTACCAAAGGGACATATAGATGGCATATCTTCAATAAAAGTAGTATTATGTTTTCTGAAGTTATAGCAGAAGTTACAATGGTTGTTTACCGAAACTTTATGGCTTCGCAAAAAGTCCATCAGACTTGTATCGATCTGTTAAAGGAGTGATGTAATGATAGATCAACCCATTTACCTTCAGAAGGAACCCCCTTTGGCATGGACCGTTTTTAACAGACCCAAGATGCGTAATGCTGTCAGCCTGGAGATGTGGCAGGCCCTGCCCAAGCTAGTCGAGGAGGTGGTGAAGAATACCACTCTGAGGGTTCTTCTCATACGGGGGGCGGGAGAGGAAGCGTTTGTCTCAGGGGCTGACATATCCCGGTTTGAAAAAGTGCGATTTGGGGTCTCATGCGGTGAATATGACCAAGCCGCCGAGAGGGCGCTGGTTAGCTTGAGTCAGATGGAAAAGCCCGTGATTGTTATGATCCATGGCTTTTGTATGGGTGGTGGGTGCTCAGTAGCCATGATGTGTGATATACGTCTGGCTGCGGATGATGCTAAGTTCGGCATCCCTGCTGCCCACCTGGGCATTGCCTATTCTCTGGAGCGAGGGGCAGAAAGACTGGTTCATCTCGTTGGTCCAGCCAACGCTGCTGAGATTCTGCTTACAGCTCGGACCTACAATTCCGAAGAAACCTATCACATGGGCCTTATCAATCGGATAATCCCCAAGGCCAAGCTGGAAAGTTACACTAGAGAATATGCTCTTGAACTGGCCAAAAACGTGCCTCTAAGTCTAGCTGCCCACAAGGTCTCTATTCGTGAGATTCTGAAACCTCCCTCGCAGCGGAACATGGAAAAGGTTCGGACTTTGGCTGTCCGTTGTGTTGAGAGTGAGGATTACAGGGAAGGTGTAGCTGCCTTTATGAAAAAGAGAAAAGCCAAGTTTCAGGGAGGGTAATGAGCATGACAAATCTAACAATTCTAAGCCCATCTGATCAAATTTAAGCCTAATCCACCTTACTCTACATTTTTGTGCAACCTTTGTTTTCCCTATATCAAATCTAACCTGCAAAACATCACCAACAGAGACGTCAGTATCTAGAGGGCATCCAATGCCCCCTGAGACCTTTGAATTTTCCTTTAACTGTTTAAAGTTCATGTTTTCTATCAAACTTTTAGAAATCAGAGGGGTTTGTTTCTGTCAATCGTATCTTAATATGATCGGAATCTCTTTTTTTGAAGCATTTTGTGCCTTAAAGTTGATTATTATGAGGTGTTTTACCCTGGTTTTGCTATCCAGGCACACCTCTCCCTTGGTTTATGTTGCTGGAATGATCTTTGATCCCCTGAATAATATCCCTTGTCAGCATAGACCTTCTTGATGGATATAATGTAATATCATATGATATTATTTATTGATATAAATTGTCATATAGTATTAGAAGCAAGTAAACTGTCCGGTGTTGTAGCACATAAACTGTCCGGTTTACAATGGTCACCAATGGGGATGATGTATGAGACGGACAGTAGACATTAACAGGAAGTTCAGAAGATGAGATTTGAAGAGGCATATGGAGGATGGATCTCTCGCAGTTTTTCATAGCCCGCGCAAGTTGGCTGACTATAATGCACAAGGAAACTTGAGAAATACCAAAAAAGAAAAAGCAGCGTAAGTCCACCGCTCGCCATCTATTCCAGAAAAGAACCTTAAGAACATTTCTCACAATGCTCTACCGGAATAGTAAAAAATGGACAATTCATTTGCTACAAAATCGGACAATTCTATTTGTTGACAACAATAATTTTTGAAGAAAAATCTTCTTAACTGCCGTAAATAGTTCATAATATCATATTATGCAGAATCCCTATGTCGCAGGCAGGAGCTTATATGAGAGAAAACATTACCTTTACAAACACTTCCCGATTTTCAGTAATATCTGCTTTCACGAAAGCTCGTACCGAAAAAAAGCTTAACCTTCTGGACCTATTGGGCCAATCGATATCTCACGTCCTTGAAACGCCTGAAAAACTAGGAATACAAAAAAATTTTTTTGTTTGACTTATCTGACGAGGTTAGTTTAAATAAGATAAAAGACACTGGATATAATTTGTATTTCATACAGTTGTGGGAGGATGTTGAATATGTATGAGGAAAAAGAAGAGAGGTTTACAAAAGAAGAGATTAAGAAGGGGGTAGAGGATTTTCTGAAGTATGTAGGCTATACTATCTTGGAGACTAAGTACATCGGTTTTGCCTTGCCTGATATTCATGTGGAGAGAAAAGAAGGGAACAAGAAACACGAAGTAATAGGGGTGATAAAGAAAGATATTAGCGAGGCAATAGAAGGATTCAGAGAGCTGGCCGCTGCTAAGTGTGTTTTGGGCAGCAAGGTAGATTATGCCTTGATACTTCCTCCGGTGAGCGAGTATTTTTTCCTTGCATTCCTAATAAGGGAAGAAGAATGGTGGTTTACAGTTAAGGATCACTCTTTTATGATGTGGCTTGTAAACCCCGATAGGGATAAGGTTGATTGTTTTGTGGGATGGCCTCAAGATAAAAAGTTTGGAGATTACTTTAGCTTAACCGGCAGTGCCGATGGAATAATTGGCCAGGAGGCATCAAAGAAGATGATGGATGAGGAATTTTGAAAGGGTTCGGAAATCTCGTCAATGGTGGTATAGGAGATGCTAATTCATCACAGCAAACTTAACGAACTTTCCTTTGAGATGGGGCCCATACGCCCACCAAGTGAAGGTGGAAGCTATTCCTTGCTGATAAGGGTTACGAGGAATTGCCCCTGGAATCACTGCGCCTTTTGCTATGGCAGACCATATAATCACGAGAAATTCAAGAAGAGGTCCGTAGATGATGTTAAAGCCGATATCGATACGGTGAGCGCTATCAGTGATGAGACAAGAAAGTTGTCCTGGGATTTGGGCTATGCCGGTGATATAAACAATGCAGTAGGTGCCGCCCTTATAAGAAGTATCCCCCAACTCAACAACAATCACAGTTTTGTCAATGTATTTAACTGGCTGCATTCTGGGGCAAGGACGGTGTTTTTGCAGGATGCTGATTCTATTGTAATTCCCACTCCCCAATTGGTTGAAATTATCGTATATTTAAAGGAGAAGTTTCCTGCCCTGAACAGGATAACCTCTTATGCCAGGGCGAAGACCATATTTAAAAAGAAACCGGGGGAACTAAAACAACTGGGCAAGGCAGGTCTGTCGAGATTGCATATAGGATTGGAGACAGGAGACGATGAATTATTATGGAAGATCAAGAAAGGGGTAACGGCAGAGGAACATATCCTTGCAGGAAAAAAGATGATGGAAGCCGGTATAGAACTTTCAGAATATATAATGCCTGGTCTGGGTGGAAGGGCGATGTCTAAACAGCATGCCGTGAATACTGCAAATGTGTTAAACGAGATAAATCCTGATTTCATACGATCAAGACCCTTTACCCCTTTGCCTGGAACACCCATGCTGGATGAATACGAAAAAAATAAAATGGAGCTTCTTTCTCCCCATGAGATTCTGGAAGAGATGAAAATAATGGTAGAGGGGTTGGATGTAACCAGCAGGATTTGTTTCGACCACTTCAGGAACCCTGCTTATCGGACAGGGACTGGAAATCTTATCCATCTATTAAAACAGGACTATGATGGTTATAAACTCCCTGAAGAAAAAGGAGTCGTCCTGGATCTAATCGAAGAGGGTTTAGGAATTAGTGAATATAGTTTTTTACAAGCAGAGGATTTTATTCGTCTTGGAAGCCTGTAAACTTTTAAACAAGGATTAGGGGGTTACAAATGGGAAATCTATTAGTCGATGAGAGAGATGTAGAGTTTGTATTGCACGAACAGTTATGCGTTGAGGATCTGTGTAAGACTGAGAAATATAAGGATTTTACAAAACAGGACTTTGATATGGTTATTGAGGAGGCGAGGAAGCTGGCGGTAAATGTGTTACTGCCTACAAGAGAAAAAGGGGACAGGGAAGGCTGCAAGTATGAAAATGGCAAGGTGACGGTGCCTGAATGTTTTCATGAGGCATTCAGACTCTATAAAGAAGGAGGGTGGATTACCCCTACCGAGGATCCTGAGATAGGCGGACAGGGGTTGCCTTTTACCATATTTGCACCGATAGAAGAATACTGTGCCGCGGCAAATGGTGCACTGGGAGGGTATGCAATGCTTACTCATGGAGCGGCCAAGCTCATAGAGATATATGGTACGGAAGAGCAGAAGAAGAAATACATGGAGAGGATGTATTCCGGTGAATGGGCAGGCACCATGTGCCTTACTGAGCCGGGTGCAGGAAGCGATGTGGGCGCTACCAAGACAATTGCAAAAAAGAACGAAGATGGCACGTATACTATAATGGGCACCAAATCCTTTATCACGGCAGGGGAACATAATCTGACGAAAAACATAATACATCCTGTTCTCGCCAGGATTCAGGGGGCACCCCCGGGAACAAAAGGGATATCCCTGTTTTTGGTTCCAAAGATCAGGGTTAATGAAGATGGAAGTCTTGGTGAAGACAATGACGTCTTCTGCAGCGGTATAGAGCATAAGCTTGGGATTAACGGTTCGGCAACGACTACCCTGAATTTTGGAGACAATGGCAGATGCATCGGTGAGCTTTTAGGGGGAGAGAACGAAGGCATGAAGATCATGTTCCACATGATGAACGAGGCCAGATTGGGAGTGGGACTCCAATCCTTGGGACAGGCCAGCTCCGCATACCTCAATGCCGTTGCCTATGCAAAAGAGAGGCTTCAAGGGGCCAGTATTATGAGCATGAAGGACCCCAACGCACCCCAGGTTCCCATAATCAATCATCCGGATGTCCGAAGAATGCTTCTATGGATGAAGAGTTACGTGGAAGGCATGAGGGCGTTTGCATACTATATAGCCTATTGTGAGGATAAAGAGGTTACGGCAAAAGATGAGAACGAAAGGGAAAAATACGCGGATTACATAGCCCTGTTTACCCCTGTGTGCAAGGCATTCTTCAGTGATATGTCCTTTTATATAATAAAGGAGGCCATCCAGGTGTACGGTGGATACGGTTACTGCTCCGAATATCCGGTGGAGCAACTCCTCAGGGACAATAAGATTGCATCTCTCTACGAAGGGGCAAATGGTATCCAGGCGCTGGATCTCGTGGCCAGGAAGTTGGGGATGAAAAAAGGCGGCGTCTTAATGAATTTCTTGACTGACATGAATAGTTTCATTGAAGCTAATAAATCAAACGAAACACTCAAGAGTTATATAGAGGGGTTTGAAAAGGCCAAGAATTCACTGGCAGAAGTGAGCATGCACTTTGGCCAGATCGCCAGAGGCCCGGATTTCATTATCCCCATTATCAACGCGTACCCATATCTGGAAGTCTTCGGCATGGTTGCCCTTGGATGGATGCTACTCTGGCAGGCAACTATAGCAGATAAGAAACTCAAGGAGATTATGGCAAAAGAGGGGGCTTTGGATCAGGAGAGCATAAGAAAACTCATATCTGGCAACAAAGATGCCGCTTTTTACAGCGGTAAGATCGCTGCTGCCAAGTTCTATGCTAATACGGTTCTTCCTACGGTGATCAGTAAGGTCAGGGCGATAAAATCAGGGGATAAGAGTGTAGTCGAGATAGCTGAGGAGTCGTTTGCATCGTAGGGGCAGGTTTTAAGCCTACCCCTACTCTATGGGTTAATTATTAATTATGAAGAAAGGACTGAACCATGATGATTGCAGATTTCCAAGAACGATACGCAAAACGTCACGAGTTGGCGAAAAGGTGGAAGAAAGAAGGTAAAAGGATTTTCGGTTATTTCTGTGGTTATGCCCCGGAGGAGTTAATAGATGCTGCCGGCATTATACCTGTCAGGATATTGGGCTCGCTGGATAAAGTTACTCTCGCGGATTCACATCTCCAGAGCTTCATATGTGCGTTTGGCAGAAGCTGCCTGGATCAGGGACTGAAAGGCACTTATAACTATCTGGATGGAATGGTAACCTCTAAGACCTGTGATATTATGAGGAATATGCCAGGGATATGGTCAAGGAATATTGAGATTCCTTTTGTTGGCTACATTGGTGCGCCGGCAAAAAGGACTAAAGCGGCCAGGGAGTGTTTAATAGAGGAGTTTAAGGTTCTACGATCGAAATTAGAGGAATTCATTGGGAAGTCTATAGACGATGACTCGATAAATCAGTCTATAGAAACATATAATGAAAGCCGCAAGCTGCTTAAGGAACTTTATGAGATAAGGGGAAAAGACAACTCTCCTTTATCTGGCAGTGATTTCTATCATGTTGTCAGGGCCGGTTTTGTGACACCTAAAAAAGAATACAATAAAATGCTTTCCTCTCTCAAGAGTGAATTGATCTCTTCTAAGTCTTCCAAGGATGGGAAGGTACGTTTTCTGGTTTCTGGTTCAACCTTTGAGGATGTAAATATACTTAAAATGATAGAAGAGGTAGGTGGAAGCATTGTTGCTGATGACCTTTGCATTGGCAGCCGTTATTTCTGGGATCTTGTGGAGCCTGCTTCCGATCCTATAAGGTCTTTGGCAGACCGTTACCAGATGAGAATAGCCTGCCCCTGCAAACATCCATCCGAGGAGAGGATGGAAAGGATACTGGAAGAGGTCAAAAAACACCGAGTAGAGGGAGTAATCTCTATCGTACAGAAGTACTGTGACACCCATTTGTTCGAATATCCATATATGAAGGATGTCCTACAGAAAAACGACATACCCTTCCTGTACCTGGAAACAGAAGACAGGTTGGGCGAAGAGGGACAATTCAAGACCAGGGTTCAAGCATTTATCGAGATGTTGAGGTAGGTATTTAACTGACGAGATACGGTAATCTCTTATAACCTTTTAAAGAAGAAAGGATTATAAAATGAGCGATAAAAAACCTGAAAAAAAGAAGAGGCTGAAGACAGCTGAAAAATTGGGTAAACTGATGGCCGATTACTACACGGAATCCGCTATGGTAAAGGCGCAAAAAAAGCCTGTGGCATGGCTTTCGTCTGTAGCACCTGTTGAAGTTTGCTATACGATGGATGTATTCCCAATCTATCCGGAGAATTATGGTACCATGTGTGCGGCAAGAAAATTATCGGCAGAATTCTGTGCTGCAGCGGAAGCAAAAGGATTTTCCACTGATCTTTGCAGCTATGCGCTTAACAATTTGGGCTCAATTTACCTGAATAAAGGTCCATTTATGGGGCAGGGACTTCCAGAACCCGATCTGCTAATTGCCACAGAGCATGCCTGTTTGTCTATGGCCAAGTGGTGGGAGGAGTTAAGCAGACATTTCAATGTCCCATTATATATTGTTGATGCAGCTCTTCCAGTAGGTGAAGACCTCTCTCCTCATCATATAAATTACTTTGCGGAGCAGTTGAGAGAACTGATGGGGTTTGTGGAAGAACACACCGGTAATAAATTCGACATGGACAAATTCAAAGAAGTGCTTGGATATTCGGATGAAGCAAGCAAGCTGTTTTTAGAAATAGGAGCTTTAAGGAAGACAGTACCTTCGCCAATAAGCCCGATTGAAATCTTCACCAATATGTTCCCTATAGTAACCCTTGCGGGGAAAAAAGAAGCTGTCGAATTTTATAATGAGTTATATGATGAGATAAGCGAGCTTGCAAAGAGGAAAGAGGCGGCTGTACCCAATGAGAAATACCGTCTGTTATGGGACTTGTTCCCTATATGGTATAATCTCAATCTGTTTAAATATATAGAAGAAAAAGGAGGGGTTGTTGTGGCGGATGTCTATGCAACCACCTTCGGTGGCAGAGTCGATATTTCCAGACCCTTTGAAGGCCTTGCAGAGAGATACGTGGGTAATCCATTGCTGTCATACGGTGTTCAACAAAAAACAGAATTATACAAACAGATGATAAAAGAATATCACGTGGATGGTGTTGTCTTTCATTCCAATCGAAGCTGTCGTATGGCCTCCATGGGACAATACGATGTTAAGCAGGGAATTTATGAGGATATTGGGATTCCAGGCGCCATATTCGAGTCCGATTTTGTCGATCCAAGAAGTTATTCTGATGAACAGGTTAAGGATACGTTAGATTCCTTCTTTGAGATTTTGGAATCCAGAGGATAGTTCCGGGAATATAATACTGATTTTTCCCACTTTGCCTGTACAGTTGAGGCTTTACTTGTATTATTCTCCTATTGTAATGATCAATTTTTTATGCATTGACATATCCAAAGAAAACACGTATACTACACGTATATAGAACGGAGGGTTTCAATGCAGAAAAAATTAACAATAACTGTGGATGAGAAAGTTTATGAGGGCCTCCACAAGACCATAGGCCCTCGCAAAATCAGTAAATTTGTTGAAGAACTGGTGCGCCCGCATGTAGTGCGCCCGAATCTGGAATCGGCTTACGCTCAAATGGCAAGGGACAAAAAACGGGAGGAAGAGGCCATAGAGTGGGCAGAGATCACCTTTAAGGACATAGCCCATGAAACGGCGTGAGGTCTGGTGGGTCAATTTCGATCCTTCCATTGGTGGAGAAATCAAAAAGAAGCGCCCCGCTGTCATCATCAGTAATGATGCTTCAAATAAGTTCCTCAATCGAGTTCAAGTTGTTCCTCTAACCAGCAAGACAGATCGTCTATATCCCAGCGAGGCATTGGTGATTTTTGAGGGCAAAGAAAGTAAAGTCATGGCCGATCAACTGGCAACCGTGAGCAAGTTGCGCCTTTTTAAACGTGCTGGCTTTCTCTCAGAAGAAGATATGCGCAGGGTTGAAGAGGCCGTCAAAATACAATTGGATATTTATTGAAATCGGGCTAACAGTCACTACCTTTAGGCAAAAAAAGTCAAGTGAAGATAGGGGCGGGTTTAGCCGCTCAGTTCCAGCGAGGTTTCAGCGCCTTTCGCCTGATAGCCGAACAAAAAGGCAAAGGCAATATCTGTCTGTTGCTTAAGGTATTGGGTTAATCTGTGTAACAAATGATCTTCCAGCATGTCTTTATCTTTTCATCGATTTGAGTCGAGTAGGCATTGCTTATTTATCAGGGACAGTCTAGGGAAAAGTGGGTTGTATGTCAAGGAAAATGGCAACAATATGTGGTTGGTGGTTGTCCCCATTTATCATGGGTATATGAGTAATCTTTGTACCGAGTCACTGCAATTTCCTTGTGTAAATTTGACTTCATATTATTGCAGTGATAGTACCATAAATCTGCCGTCTAATAAAGTAATTACTGGAGGAGAAATCCAGGCTTTTTCTGCAGACTCAACGTGACGAATGAGGCACTTCGGGTTTGCCGTAGAGCGAAGCAGCGCGGCTAACCCAAAGTCGCTCTCAATTCGATTGTTCGGAGGTTTGTTCTACCTTCCGATGGTCAAGGCTGGATCAAACTTACCCGCCACCATAGGGCTCTGTGCGTTCTTCGTAGCCCTGCGAACTTCTTGGGAAACGTAAAGAGTGAGTTCACCAAGACTCACTCTGCCATCCCTGCTGGTGTCTGCCTGCCCTATGAGACCTTCGAGTAGGTAGTAAGTGAAGACCCCATGTCCTCTACCCCACTGGTGTCCTTCTTGCGAGAGTTCACCATCTCCAGAAGCAGTAATGACGCATATACCCTCAGCGATCTTCGACAAGCTCTCTATACCTGAGCTGACGGGAATGACTTTCAGCCCCCGATCTGCTCTACGGGCCACGTTGAATGACTCGCCGATGCCGCCTGAATGGCATGCATCTGCGATAACAATTACTCGCTTAGCCTTGATGTGTCGTTTCAGGGCAGTCTCTATGTCCCACATAGGGAACGCGGTGCTCGGGAGGCTGTTGTAGTCGACGTCGTAAGGCAGCAAATAGAGATTGTCCGGTGAATCTGGAGATTCAGGAGACCCGTGACCAGCAAAGAAGATGGTGACCACATCCTCCTCAATGGCCTGTTTCAACCACTCGAAAAGGGCTGCTCTAATATTCCTCGCCGTTGCATCCTCACCAATGAGGAGTTTAACCCGGGCAGGTGCGTATCTGCCTCCTTGGGGCGAAGTGAGCCAGCGATAGAACTCTCTCGCATCATGCGAGGCGTATCTTAGTGATGGCACGCGGGAGTCCTTGTACTCCGAGACACCAACAACTACCGCCCAATGCTCTCCATGTAGTTGTGCTTTGGGGGGCACTAAGTGTTGCTCCGCACGTGTGGGTGTAACAGTCACGTGTTTCGGGATTTGCGGGGGCCGAATGGCATAGATGGGCGTTTCCTCTTGACTTCGCTTCGCTATCAATATCTGGTCGAAATACGACGAATTGGCGCGTAAGAAGTCAGCCACCCGGGGGAGCAGTTTGTGTGATAGAGCCTGTACGCTCTTGGTCATTGCGTCTCCATGCCCTAATATCCCCGTCGGCGTCGTGCCTTTGCCTGTTTCTTGCCACTGATCTGTAAGTGAGTCTTGGGAGAACCGAGATGTTAGAATCGCCTTTGCTATCCCTGTTGAGTCCACTCGCGAAGGCGTGTAGAGGAAAAGAGTCAAAAAGGTGAGTGGCAGTTTCTGCAACTTGTCAACAGCCGAGTGCGTGTATGTCAGATCGACTCTGAGTAAAGCATCGGACGCAGAACTAGGCGCTACAATCTGTCGAAACATCCCCTGACTTTTCAGGAGGTTCAAGAGAGACTTGCGGAGAGATTCCTGCACCATTGAGTCTTGCACGGTTGAGGGTGTGTTATTGAGACGTAGTTCTACTGCCAACGTTAAATCGTATTCTCGCTCGCCCCGCTCAGGCATTGACTGAAATGTGAGGTCGCCTTGCCACCGGAAGTTGTTGGTCCTCACCGGCGTTGCGCATCCGGCGAAGACGATCACCAGAAGATAGCAATAAACGAGTGTCACATTTTTCAATTGTTCGTCCTCCCGAAGACCGTGCTTTTCCCCATTATGAGCATCATGTCTTCTTCAGCTTCGCCCAACGAGTCTGTAGAAAAACCCATGAATCAACAATTGAACACTTTGCAACCTACTGTTTTTATTGAATATTATTTTTGAAAAATCTTAAAAATGGACTTTTTCTACAGGTTCAACGCCGCCCTTGAGCGGCCGTGGGTACCGCGCCAGCGGGGCCCACGGTCCGTTCGAAGGAATTGTTGGGCATTATCACTTGTTTCCCTTTTTCATCATTATTTCTTGAACCAGATTCGGATTTATCTTTACGCCGTAGCGATCGTGAACCAAGGGCGTCAAGAAATAGAACGTCTTCTCAAGGTATCTTATGTCTTCGTTACCGTTTAGTAGCGGCTTGATTGTTCCATCTCCGTGGACATTGGAATGCCTCAAATCATCGAGTTGTATGATTTTGGGTCGATCATACGCATAATCTTTCATTGGAGCGTAACCAGCTGGTGGTTTACACAAGCCAAATAGCAAGTCCAATTTTTTTATCAGCGATTCCTTCTCTAGATTCCGCAAGTACTCATCAATTTCCAGTTCGAGAATTTCATCGTATGTCTTTTCCTTCACAGTCTTCAACTCGGTTCTTTTGTTGATTACGAATGGCTCGAAATCGCGAGGACAAACTATGGAACACACCTTACAGTAATCTAGAACCGAGGCGTCCAATAAGGAATGCGCAAAGACCAACGATGCGGCATCTATGGATGCCTGAAATAATGAGGTTGTCTTCTCCAGCAACATTGCTGGCATTGTGTTAACTAAGCCGGCCTCGACAAATTTTTTGCTATTGAGGTATTTGTCCACATACTCTTTATCGTACGCCAACTGTAGCGCTATGGTTTGATACTCATTGTATAGGTGAGGGGTAACATGAGGAAGGCCTAAGGCGGCAATCCGCCGGAAGTTATGGATTGATACCCATTTGTCAATGGTGTAAATCCAAATTTCAGTAAATAAGCGCTCCGCTTCGTCCATGGCGACAATCTTTATGAGGCCCAACATGAAATTTACCTATCAGCCGTCTTACGAGACAGATAAGATATTTTCTGTTGTAAAAACCCCGCTTTATTATTATTATTATTATGTTATTGCATCATATTTAAGAATATTGGAATTGTCAAATATTATCCTGTTAATCTAAATATAATAAAATCCTGCTAATTTTGCTCCAAAGGGAATTTTTCACTTTTCAGTAGCAACTAATAAAAACTCATGGAACTTAAGAATAAATAAATCCATCCCCTTTTTTGCTTTTTGTCTTTTTGAAGACCTGACGCCATTTTTTTGTACAAGACAGATCACATCAAGCACTGTATTTTTTCCGGACGAGTCGTTGCAGGGGCATATCAAATTCTTCGGGATATCTAAGATTGGCCTGGAAAAGAGAGGTCATTTGGTGGACCATCTCTTTAGCCATTTTTATAGCAATAGTATCCTTCTTGATCTCTCCCTTTTCTCCGGCATAGCCCCAGGCAAACTCAGCAGAAAACATGTGGTTGTAAATGAAATACATATGAAAGGGATTGGCTGCATTCATACAGCCTCGGCTGGCTGCCACGATAATCAATCCCCCTACCTTACCGGCCTGTTGGAGTTTGGGAAAACAGAGGGCGTAGGTCCGTTCGAGCGCAATTTTGGTCAGACCTGACATGGACCAGAAGTAGACAGGGGTAGCCCAAATAATCCCATCAGCCTCCCGTAT
The DNA here is from genome assembly GCA_016209225.1 of Desulfobacterales bacterium. Classification (GTDB taxonomy): domain Bacteria; phylum Desulfobacterota; class UBA8473; order UBA8473; family UBA8473; genus UBA8473. The sequence continues at coordinate 9,007 of JACQWO010000025.1, read as the reverse complement.
TTCTTTATACACTTGCTGCATATCATCTTGGATTATGCACTCCCCGGTTTGGCCGCATCCCATGCACCCATCACAGGGAGCAATGGCCATATCCCTCAATGTGATTTTAGAAGTGGAGCCCCCGTTCTTTTGAGCCTCTTCCAACGCCAGCAAAATTCGGGGGACAAAATACTTAATTCTTCAAAATAGTTTGTGGTCTCATATTTGTAAGTGTGTAATAATATTAGCAAGTTCGCCTAACCAGTCATTCCAAGTCATTCCACCTGACCGCCAACAGCGTGGCGGTTTTTGAAACATTGGTGGCGTCAGGTCTTGCTTTTTGATATTCCGTTTCTTATCAACCTGTTTATTGTAGAATAGTGTATTCTCAGATGATCTGCAACATTTTTTGAATGCAATTTCGTGTAGAAAGAGGGATAAGAACCGTATACTACGGTTTCTGCTATGAACCTCAAGAGAAGCCGCCGGAACCGCAGGATGGGGATGATGGTAGCGAAGCGAAAGATGAACTCTCTGACCCCCCTATAGAATTGCAGCAGGACATCAGTTTTTCAGGTCTAGGCTCCCTACATATAGGACAGACAAGGGCTTCGTTCCCTTCATCTATCTTCTGCAACTCCTCAAACACATGGTTGCATTTCCCACATCGGTATTCATATATTGGCATATATTTTCCCTCCTTTACTGGTAAGCGTTCATATGTCAACAGTCAGTTTTCAATAAAAAACAGAGACTTAGAGCCCCTTATGCTTTCTGTGGTAATATAGAAATTTGTTTCTTTTCTTTATTCGATTTACGATCCCTGATTTTCGACTCACGGTTTTAACGATGTTCGCTCCAAAGGGAATTTTTCATTGGTCCTGGGGCAATGCCTTTCTCCACCTCTGATGTATCCACCACCACTGATCCGGGTATTCCCTAATATATGATTCTACAATCTTTGATAATCTGGACAGATTTGTAAAGATGTCTTTATCCTTATCGCCTGTTAACTCCAGGTTTATAGGAGCCTCTATTACTATCCTGTGCCTGTTCCCATCCTCTCGAAGGATAAAGGCAGGGAGGATAGAGGCCTTTGTCCTCATCGCCATAACCACAGGCCCCTTGAATGTAGGAACCATCCGTCCGAAGAAGTCTACATAGATACCACCTGAGATTACATTCAAATCTGTCAGAAGAAAGAGGATCCTGTTTTCTTTTAGGCATTTTAGAGATTGTTCTACGCAAATTCTAGGGGGTTTATCGGGAATCAGTTCGACCCCTGTTGTTTTCCCTAAATTGTCAAGTTGTCGGGCCAATCCTTCCTGTCTGGGGTACCTGGTAATGGCGGATAAAGGGTATCCCAGTTGGGCAAGCTTAATTGCTAAAAATGAGAAATTTCCAAAATGAGCGCTGAGAATAATGACCCCTCTGCCTAATCTTAATGCGTCATCCAGGTTTTCTCTCCCTTCAATGCTTATCATCTTATTCAAATAACCATTATGGAACCTGGGACAGGCAAGCAGCTCTACCCCGCCTCTCCCTATATTTCCAATGGTGGACCTGTATATTTCGAAGATTTCTCCCTCGCTTTTTTCTTCTCCTAAGGCAAGTCTAAGATTGCTCATTGTGATATTTCTTCGTCTTTTTAAAAAGAAAAAGGCTAGTCTGATTGTCTTTTCACCAAAGATATAAAGATACTTCAAGGGCAGAACCCTTAGGATAAATAGAAATATACCCATAAAGTACCAGCCTATTTCACGGGAAATCCCTTTTTTGATCTTCGCAATCCTTTTTTTTGCCATCTATTGCCTCAGTAAATTTAGGCTATAGACTATTAGCCTGTAGACTGTTAGCCTACTTCAGCCTACAGCCTAACAGCCTACAGCCTAACAGCCTACAGCCTAACAGCCTAACAGCCTACAGCCTAACAGTCTACAGCCTTCAGTCTAACAGCCTACAGTATAAACAACCCGAGTAGTAACTATATGAGTTCGTATTCTACCAGTAAACTGTAAATCCTTGATTCCTGATCCGGTGTAATAGCAGGGGTATCTTCAACCACTACACTACTTCCAATCTTGCCCATCAGTTTTAATGCTAACTTGATTATCGCTGTGGGGTTTGACATGTATGCCTCGTGAAGGAACTTCAGCATCTGTCCTGCCTTCCAAAGGTCGGTATAATATGTTGGGTTATCCTTTAGCGTTTCTTTTGGATTTATGGATGATTCTGTTATAGCCCTCCATTCCCTGGGCAATATATTAGCCCCCTTCGCCACTACTCCATCCAAACTGGGATTACCAAGGAAGTCGAGCTCATTACCGTCGTATATTCTGAAATCTCTTCTGTCTCTTACTGCCCTGGTGTAATTCATTGCCCTCCTGAGTTCCCCTACGTGCATAATACCAACTATCTGTTCATTCTTAGAGAGTTTCTTCAATACGTTTGTTCTTATATTCTTTCTCTTTAGGTGTGCTTGGAGTTCTATAATCAAATAAGGATTGTTGTATAGAACGAATGGAAGCGGGGTGAGTCTGCCAAATTCAACATAGAGATCCGGCAGGTCCTTATTACTATGATACCATAAAGGACAATCGGAAAGGAATATATCCCCCTTGTAATCAAGCTCTCCTTTAATCCTCTCCACATGGGCAATATTTTCTCCTGTCCGAGTCTCTGTGTCTCCGGTTATGTTCAGGAAAAGGGGTATCCTTCCGTTAACCATCTCCATACCAGCCTTTATCAGTTCTACTCTCTTCCGGTCACTGAGGACAAACCCTTCTCCTATATCTCCTGCCCCAATAAGAACCCCATGGAGATTCTCTATTGTATATTCCAGCAAACTTTTAATGCCCGGTTTATCTATATTACACTCATTGTCCAGGGGTGTTACCAGGGCACCAATCAGCCCCCTGGGCGGTAAGATAGGCATTCTGCTATTCCCCTTTAGGATCGAAATTTAAACTCTCCCTTTCCCAGAAGGTCATGGAGGTGGGCTATCCCTTTAATCCTCCTACCCTCATCTATAATTGCAAGAGATGTAATCCTGTGTCTCTCCATCTCTTCTATTGCCTCTCCAGCCAGTTTATCCTCATCTATGATTCTTGGATTAAGGGTCATGAGCTCTTTAACAGGTATTTCAAGGAGATTATCATTATTCTGTATTAGCCGGCGCAGATCACCGTCAGTGATTATCCCTGTCAGCATCTGTTTATGATCTACTACCAGAGTAAGACCAATGTCCTTCCTGGTTATCTCCTCCAGGGCTTCCTTCATTGACTGTTCTTCGTGTATAATAGGGATGTCTTCACCTGTCAACATAACATCCCTTATCCTCAACATCAGTCTCTTGCTCAGGTTTCCACCGGGATGGATTCTGTGAAAGTCTACCTTCTGAAACGATCTTTTGTTCAAGAGAGCTACTGCCAGGGCATCTCCCATAGCCAGAGTGGCAGTGGTGCTCGCAGTTGGAGCTAAGCCAAGAGGGCACGCTTCTCTTTCAACCCCTATATCTATAGTCACGTCGCTCTTCCTTGCCAGTGTAGACTCTACATTTCCTGTAAATGCAATTAAACTGGCGCCTATCCTTTTTACTATGGGGATTATGGAATTTATTTCTTCAGTCTCTCCACTGTTGGATATTGCAATGACCACATCCTCCTTCATAACTATACCCAAATCCCCATGCATACCTTCCACAGGATGAAGGAATAATGCCGGTGTTCCAGTGCTGGTCAGGGTGGCAGCAATCTTCCTTCCTATGATTCCTGATTTACCGACACCGGTTACTACAGCCCGTCCCTTGCCGGAGTAGAGAATATCTACCGCCCTGACAAAATTCTTGTCTATACGTTTGATGAGATTTTGTATGGCTTCGGCCTCTATCCGGAGGACCTCCTTAGCCTGTTTAATAACCATTTAGCTCAACCCTTTGTAACTACTCAGGTTCAAAGTTCCAAGGTTCACGGTTCAAGGTTAGAGCAACCAACCGTGGAACCGTGAACTGTGAACCTGACAACCTGAATAGTTCAATCCTTTTATATCTTTCCTTCCAATAACTCTTTTATAAGTTCTGCGTTCCGTCCGGCAGACCCACGGTTTGCCATAACAGCTTCCCTTCCTGCCTCACCCAGGGAGCGGAGCGTTTCAGGGTCTTTCAACAGTTTAATGCCTGTTTTTGCCAGATCATCAGCATCTTTTACCTCTATCCCGGCTCCAACCCGTTCCAGAAGCTCCCTGGCATCCAAGAAATCTTCCATAGAGGGACCATAAAAGACCACTTTCCCCCAGGCAGCAGCCTCCAACACATTCTGCCCTCCCAGAGGGACAAGGCTTCCTCCGCAAAAGACTATCGTTCCGACACTGTAAACCTTGAATAGATCCCCTATGGTGTCGACAACAATTACCTGTTTGTCCCGCTTAGTTTTGCCTTTGTCCAGATCCGTTTTGAGAACAAATCCCAGGCTGTTTTTGCGGAGCAGTTCTTCTATTTCCGAAGTCCTCTCGATGTGCCTGGGGGCTATAATCATAAGCATATCCGGATGGACTTCGATAAATCTCAGGTAAGCTTCAATAACTACCTCTTCCTCTCCTGTCCTTGTACTTCCCGCTATGAAGACCTTATCCTCCCTTGAAATACGCAACATACCCCTGATCTCTTCCTCAAAACCTTGATGGACCTGATCGGCCAACCTATCATACTTTGAATTTCCATTAATGAGTACCCTCTCCGGTGATGCCCCCATAGAGATGATCCTGTCGGCATCACTCTTCATGATCATGCTCATCATATTGAAATTCTGAAGCACCCTTTTCATAAAGTACTTTACCTTCATATAGCTGCCGAAGGACCTTACGGATATTCGTCCATTAACCATTATGGTCTTAATACCCCGCCTTTTGGCTGTCCGTAAAAAGTTTGGCCATATCTCCGTCTCTGATACAATAAATATATCAGGGGATACAGCCTTCAATGCCCTTCTAACAACCCACCCTAAGTCTAAGGGAAAGAATATATAGGAAGATACATTTTTTAATGCCTTCTTTGCAAACCCATGCCCACTCCTGGTAGTGTTGGAGACCACTATGTAGGATGAAGGATAGATTCTCTTTATCTCAGTAATTATAGGGCTTATTACTATAACCTCGCCTACAGAACAGGCATGGATCCATAATCTGGGTTTCAAAGAAGGGTCGTTTGGAACCTGGGACGAGATGAAACCAAGCCTCTGCCCCAGTCCTTCTCTGTACTTCCCTGTTATCAATACATATAGGCAGAAGGCTGGAAGTATGAGGACAGTGGCTATTATGAGCAAAAGATTATACAGGAGATACATATTGAGTTAAGAGCCTTGTAAACCAAAATGCCTAAAGTTATCGTAACTGCTCAGGTGGATAGGCTGTAGGCAGTTAGACTGTAGACTATAGCCTAACAGCCTTCAGTCTAAACAACCTGAGTAGTAATAATCCTTTTAACCTTTTCTAAGTCCTCTTGTGTATCGACTTCTACAGAGTCAAAAAGGGTATTAACCGCCTTTATCCTGTAACCATTTTCCAGCGCTCTCAACTGTTCTAACATTTCAGCCTTTTCCAGCTCACTCTGGGGCATTTTCGTAAATCTCAGCAAAAAATCTTTTCTGTATGCATAAATCCCTATATGCTTGTAAAAAGGAGGGGCCGTATCCTGTTCCCTTACATAGGGTATGGGTGACCTTGAAAAGTATAAGGCGAACCCATCTTTATCAACCACCACTTTCACCACATTTGGGTTCCTTATTTCATCCTCGGTCTCTATTCGACAGCAGAGGGTTGCCATCAGTAAAGAGGGATCATTCACAAAAGGACGAATAATCTCATCTACCGTTGCCGGTTCTAAAAGGGGCTGATCCCCCTGGATGTTTACTATTAAATCGGTGTCTTTAACATCCAGTTGAATAAGGGCTTCGGCAATCCTGTCTGTCCCTGATTTGTGGTGAGAAGATGTAAGTATTGCCCTACCTCCAAACTCCTCTACCTTTCTAAAAATACGTTCGTCATCCGTAGCTACTGTTACCGATGTTAAAGAATCCGCTCTCGAAGCCCTATCGTAAACATGTTCTATCATAGGTTTACCGCAAATATCTGCCAGGGGCTTACCGACAAATCTCGTAGAATGGTATCTGGCAGGGATTATTCCTATAGCCTTCATATCCTATCCTAAAAAGTTAAGTAACCACTCAGGTAGGCACAAAGGCACAGAGTACCAAAGGCACAAAGTAGGGAAAAACAACGAAACGACCTTGCTCTGCTTTGTGCCTATGTGCCTTTGCCACTTTGTGCCTGAGTAGTTACGAAGTTATCAACCGAGTACAAGCCTTGCCGCTTTATGAATACCAGTGATTATTCTATCTATATAATCGTCCGCCATATTTACCGAAATACCTATGGCTATGGCCCGACTCAGGATACTGTCGCTTTTCGGCCACATATCTCTTCTGTATACCTCTTTGCCCCTTTGTCCGTTTAACCTGCTGATGATATGATCCCAGTTCCCAATATAATGCCACCCCAGTGCGGAGGGCAGAATCTTTGTTTCGATTCCATCCTTCGTCAGTATTCCCTCAACATCTTTTGCCATCCGGCTTTTAGGTAGAAGAAATATTAATGTATCCCCGCCATCGCCATCTTTATCCGGCAGTTCTCTAAACTCTAACCCATTTATATCCCCGATGGCGTCCTTTATTCTTGCCTTGTTCTTCCTTTGCTGTGAAATGACATAATCAAGCCTGGAGAGCTGAATTACCCCTATAGCTCCCTGTATCTCACTCATACGATAATTAAAGCCGGTAATGCTTTTACTGTCTTTCCCCCTCGGAACATCCGTCCTGTGCTCATGTCCATGGTCGTGGAAGTAGGCGCCTCTTAAGTACATCTCTTCATCGTTGGTAACCACCATCCCTCCTTCACCGGTGGTTATCGTCTTGACAAAGTCAAAGCTGAAACAACCGATGTCTCCTATGGTTCCTGTCTTTCTGCCTTTATGGCTTGATCCACATGCCTGGCAAGAATCTTCCAGTACTTTGATTCGATGTCTTTTTGCAATATCACATATCTCATCCATTTTAGCAGAAACCCCGAGCATGTGAACCGGGATTATGGCCTTCGTTTTATTGGTAATCTTTGCCTCAAGGTCATTTGGGTCCATATTAAATGACCGGTCTATCTCAGCAATCACAGGAATAGCACCTGCCTCCAATATGGCTTCGATAGTAGCCACAAAGGTAAAAGACTGGGTTATTACCTCATCTCCCGGTTCAATACCCAGAGATGCAAGGGCTACTCGGACTGCTGCTGTGCCGGAAGCAACGGCCAGTGCGTAATTCACACCCATATATCTTGCAATCATTTCTTCAAATTCCTGTACCTTGAAGATATCTTTTCGCTTTTCATTAAAGCCATATCGAAAAAGAACCCCTCTCTCAAGTACGCCCACTACCTCGTCTATCTCTTTCTTCCCCAATAATTCTCCGCCGCCCATAGTTATCTTCCCCCCCCTTGGTTACTACTGAACGCTTATCCTATATTTAGTATGCCCTTCTGTATATCTCAATGGCATCCTCTTTAGTCACCTTTCTTGGGTTATTCTCTATAGGGCGGGTCACCTTCATAGCCCCTAAAGACAACCCCTCTATTGCAGACTCTGGAATGCCCAATTCTCTCAACCTGGTTGGCACCTTTACATCTTCGATGAGTTTTTTAACCGCTGATACTGATTTTCCTGCAAACTCTAAGGCAGAAAAGCCCTGATTCTTCTCTCCCATAGCCTCTGCGATGCGCGAAAATTTCTCGATGTTACTTTCTAGATTAAACTCCATCACATAAGGAAGCAGTAAGCCGTTTGCTATGCCATGAGGAACCTGATACTCTCCTCCCATCGGGTATGCCAGGGCATGGGCTGCACCCACGCCTGCATTTGCCAGAGCAATTCCACCAAACAGACTTCCTTTTAACATGCTTCCCCTTGCCTCAACATTCTGACCATCTATCACAGCTTTAAGGAGGTTCTTAGTTATAAGCCTTATGGCATCCAGTGCAAAGAGATCAACAAATGTATTAGACGAAAGAGAGGTGTATGCCTCAATAGCATGGGTCAGGGCATCCATACCGGTAAAAGCTGTAACCTTAGGAGGAAGAGAAAGTGTGAGTTTTGGGTCGAGAAAGGCAAGATCGGCGAAGAGATATTTGCTGTTCACACCTGCCTTACTCTTCGTATTTTTATCTGTGAATACTGCTGTAAAAGTAACTTCACTTCCGGTCCCTGCTGTTGTGGGGATCATAATCTTAGGGGCCCCTGGTTTCTTGACTAAGTCAAGACCCTGATAATCTCTGGTCTTCCCATCATTTGTCAATAATATTGAGGTTGCCTTTGCTGTATCCATTGCACTGCCGCCCCCAATACCCACTACAATATCACAGCCTTTATCACGGCCCAATTGTGCACACTGATCAGCGATCTCAATCTGTGGTTCAGGTTCCACTCCATCGAAGACAGTAACCTCTACCCCCTCTTTTGTTAAAGATTCTTCAATCCTATCAAAGAGTCCTGCCCTTCTAATCCCTTGGTCTACAACAACCAGGGCTTTGGTTCCGCCTCTCTTTCTGGCTTCAACACCAACCTTTTCAGATGCCCCATTCCCAAAGACAATCTCGGGTATTATCTTGAAATCAAAGATTTTATCCTGCAATTATGTTTACTCCTTTCGTATTGATAAAAATTCGTTCTCAGGGGTACTTCTTCAAAGCTCTCTATCGTTCAACAACGCAAAGGAACGTAACACAAAGAGCACCTAAAGTCAAGGGGTTCGTTTTGCACGAATTGCCTCTAATAAAATGTTACCCAAAGAGTGATTAAAAAAGTATCGTTGACTCATAATACAGAGTTACCAAGCACCGACTCCAAAAGGAGGTTTGAAAATGAGTCCACGGTCCAAAAGAGAGTATACTGAGGCGATCCATTTACGCTATAAAAATGCCAACCATCAGGAAA
>JACQWO010000024.1:20506-38319 GCA_016209225.1 Desulfobacterales bacterium | reverse complement strand
GCATTGAAATTATAAAGGAAGAGTTTGGAGCGGTAACGGTTTGAAACGAAAAGATTTAATCCGATATCTTGAGTCAAATGAATGCGAATTCCTGCGAGAAGGTGCCAATCATACGGTATATGTGAATCGAAAGAAAAGGAAGGCAAGCACCGTTCCCCGTCATAGAGAGGTTGATGAGTATCTTGTCATAAAAATATGTAAAGACCTTGAAATACCGAAGCCATAACAAATCGCTCAAGCGGATGCGGACAAAGCCCCGCACCGCTTAGCTCAGGCGTTGGGCGTCGGATGATGAGAAAACTCCGAACATAATCGCAGGAACGTGATATAATCTAAAAACATGAATATCGAATGGGACCCCAGGAAGGCCAAATCTAATGTAAAGAAACATGGAGTTTCATTTGAGGAGGCAGCAACCGCTTTAAGTGACTCTATGGCCGCAACCGGTATCGATCCTGACCACTCAACAATCGAAGAGCGTTATGTTACCTTTGGTGTTTCAGAAAAAGGTCGGCTTGTAGTGGTATCTCACACCGAGAAGGATGAAATAATTCGAATTATAAGTGCCCGCAAAGCGAGCAAAGGAGAACGAAAACTCTATGAAGAACGATAAAGAGCTTAATAAAGACGAATTGCGAAAAGAGTATAAGCGCTCTGATTTTCCCGACGGCTTTGTACGGGGCAAATACGCAAAACGTTTGAAAGAATCATCTAATGTGATTGTCCTCAGGCCGGAAGTCGCCCAGGCATTCCCAAATGAAGAGGCAGTGAATAATGCCCTTCTTTCACTTATTGATATTGCTCATAAGACAACACGCCCAACAAAGCGCTGCACTTGACCGCAAACAGCATGCGGCAAGTGAGCTCACCGATTCCCCCCTCGCTCCGCTCGGGGGGAATGCGGCAAGTGAGCAGCGAACTCCTGAACCTCCCCTCCGCTCCGCTGCGGGGAGAACCAGGAGTTCGAGACAGATGCCCTTCGGGCACTGCTCAACTGCCGCGTTGGCCGGTTTTATTTTTTAGAGAAATATTTCACACCAGGTTTGTTTTTTAAGTCTGAGTCCTGCGTCCAGATGGTAGCATCGAATGCCTGCGCTGTTGCGAGAATAATACTGCCAACCATTGGTAGCTTATGCCGCAAACTCAGTTTTGAGGCAGAGATCGCAAGATTGACTGTCATATCGACTACCGTACCTTTCTGCATAGCCGCGACTGCTTGAAGTGCCTCATTCTCATCAGATTCCCGAAGAACAGTCTTGAAGACTTCATAGATGGTTACCACTGGAACAATAAGTGAAGCAATGTCTTTCAAAGGACGCTGAAAGTGCTCTGCATTCGGTCCGTCTGCGAAATATTCGAGCCAGCCGGAAGAATCGATGATATTCATTCTCTATCTTCCTCTCTTTCGAATTCCGTATTTATACCTTTGAGGAACCCGCGCAGTTCTGAGATATCTCGTTCAGGGATAAGCTCGACTCGTCCTTCATATTCAATAACTTGCATTTTTTGTCCTGGGCGAAGATGTAAGGATTCCCTTACTGTTCTGGGGATAACGACCTGAAATTTTGGTGAAACAGTGACTGTTTGCATTATAGAACCTCCATCGATAATATTTGGTATTACAATAGCACGATCGATAGTGTTTAGTCAATTCTTTTTTGGCCAATGCGGCAATGATAAACCAATTCTGGAAGAATGGCGCCCGCTCTTCTTGTTGATTGACATTTCATTTGCAACCCTTCTTTTGGGTTATTTTTTCTTTACTAAAAAAGACCTTTCTAACGCCCGTAAGTGCCTAGAGCTTAGGGAAAAGCTGCATCTGCTGTAAGCAGTGGAACCACCTATGTTGTAACAGGAGAAAACCCGGGTTCCAAGGCTGACAAGGCAAGAACTCTGGGTGTTAATATTATTACTGAAGATGAATTTAAGAAGCTGATTGAAAGATAGGCTGCTGTAATTTGTCTTGTGGAAAATCTCTTTTTGTGCTATAGATAGTAAAACAATCATGTTTTAGGCGACTCACTTACAAACACCTATGATTCCTGTGCTCGTATTCCTCTCCTGTTTAAAGGATGTAATTCGAATTCGAGCCCCACTTCTGTTAATGTTCTTGTTCTTCCTCACAAACTAGCTTTCACAAACTCAGCATCTTCATAGAATTCTTATTGCAGTAAATACTCAACCTTTCCTTGTTAATCATAAGAAGAGCTTTGAAGAATTACCCCTTTTCGCTTCAGCATACATTTCCCGTTTTTCAACGGGATAAACTCTGACCCATCTAAGACCGTAACTTGTTTCTTTGAAAGGATGGTGTGTCACATATCTACAAGATGAAAGGGGGTGGTAGTATTGTAGTTTCGAGCTAGCACTTTAGTTAGGCAATGAGACTAATAAATGTTGACGGCTTCGCAAAAAGCCCATCTGCGGCGTTCCGCTGCATCTTCAGTCATTGCAACGTACAGGTAAATACGCTTCATTCCTTCGGATTTGCGCGCCTTGCATCTGGAGCTCTTTACTGTGCCGTCAGATTTTTGACTTTTTACGACTTCATCAATGTTGAAAAGAGGAGGAACGAATGAAAAGAAAAGGATTACGCAAGGTTTATCTATTATTGTTTATCGGTTTAATGGTTTCTGTATTTTTAATGAAACCGACTCCTGCACTTGCCGGGGAAGTGAGAGGGGTAACTAACGATATAGTTAAAATAGGAGTAATAGCAGATATGACAGGCCCCATCGCTACTACTTGGCTGGCTGCTGTTGAAGGTTTTAGAAATTATGTGCGATATATAAATGACCAGGGGGGAGTCCATGGCCGCAAGATAAAGGACATTTACGAGGACAGCCGTTATACTATTCCTGGGGATATAGCAGCCTTTAAAAAGCTTGTATTCAGGGATAAAGTATTAGCTATGCTTGGGGCATCATCAACAGGGGGAACAGTAGCCCTCTTTCCTCAAATCGAAAAACAAAAGGTTCCAACTATCGCTGCTTCTCAGGCAGAATCTATGTATACCCCACCTAAGAGATATGTTTTCTGTACGGCAGCGGGGTATTCTGAAGAGATCAAGGTGCTGTTTGACTTCATAATGAAGGATTTAAAAGCCAAGAACCCCAGAATTGGCATAGTCTATCCTGATGTAGAATTTGGGAAGACCAACCTGGAGCAAGCAAAAAAGAGTGCGAAGCACTACGGGGTTGATCTATATCCTGAGGTGCTCAATGTTGGAGCATTAGAGGCCAGTTCTCAGGTAATGTTATTACAGAAGGATAAAGTAACCCATGTGATAGTAGCTCAGCTTGTTGACGGGGCTGTCTGCTTTTTGAGAGAAGCAAGGAAGTTTAAATTGAACGTCCCATTATTAGGGACGGGCTGGACCTGTAGTGAGGATACCATTAAGATTTCAGGAGAAGCTGCAAAGAACTACTATGGGGTCCACGCCTATAGTTCCTGGTATGATGACACACCGGGTATGGCAAAACTAAGGGAAATCACCCTAAAACTGAATCCCAAGAAAAAGGACTATACCAAGAATTATTCCAAAGGTTGGCTCTGTGCCATGATCCTTGAGGAAGGAATGAAAAGGGCCGGCAGGAATCTTGACAGTGAATCCCTTGTAGCTGCCATGGAAACCTTCAAAAACTTTGATACAGGAGGGGTTAGCGGTTACATTAATTATAGTCCCAATGAACGCATGGGTGGGGAGTATCTGAGGATGTATAAGGCCGATGTAGAAAACAATAAACTTATTCCCGTCAGCGACTGGAGAAGAGCTGCTCACTGAGTTAAGTTTTAAACCAGTATCAGATTAACCAAATCAAAGGGTTTGTCCCAAATTTTAAACAATAAAAGGAGGATAAAGTATGAGAGTAGGATTGTCTTCGACATCTTGTAAACTAATTACTGTCTTTTTTTTCGCCTTACTTGTTGTTATTGTTGACAAAACATTTATACATGCCAAAGACGTTCCAGGAGTCACTGATAGTAGTATAAAAATAGGTTTGATCCTGGACCAGACAGGCCCTGCCGCAGATGTTGTCGTTCCCACAACTCAGGGGATAAAAACCTACTTCAGGTATATGAATGACCAGGGGGGGATTAATGGTAGGAAGATCGATGCACATGTTGAAGATGACCGTTATTCTATCCCACTCGCCATATCTGCCTTTAAGAAACTGGTCTTTAAAGATAAGGTCTTTGCCCTAATCGGACCAACATCAACCGGAGCTGTTACTGTGCTTAGCAGACATGTAGAAAAGGAGAAAATCCCTCTTATGTCTGCAATAATGCCTGAAATAACGGTAAAGCCATTTAAAAGATATGTCTTCATCTTTGGAGACATATATCCCAACCAGATGAATATCCTTATAGATTATATACTGAATGACCTAAACCCTAAAGAACCAAGGATTGCCCTGGTTTCTCCTGATAATGAAACAGGGAAGGTTGACCTTGAATCGGCGCTGAAGAAGCTCAAATCTTGTAATATCGCTCCTGTCTCCAGGGAGGTCCTAAATCCAGGTTCCCTTGATGCCGGCTCACAGGTGATGAATTTGAAGAAGGCAAATGTAAATTACATAATTCTCTGTGGTTCAATTCCCCAGCCAACAATCGTTCTACTTAGGGAGTTGAAAAAATATGGGCTAAATGTCCCTGTCTTTGGGAGTTGGGCTACATGTGCTGAGGAAGTCTTAAACATGGCTGGTGAATCTGCAAAACGGTTTCACGCAGTTAACCATATGATGTCCTGGTATGATGATTGTCCCGGCGCCGCAGAGATGAGGAAGGTAACCCTCAAATATTTCCCCGGTACTGAAAAACCCTATCGTGGAAAGATTTATACCCATGGCTGGGTAGGCGCAAGGGTGATGGTAGAGATACTTAAGAAGGCAGGTAAAGATCTGGACAGAGAAGGTTTTATAAAAGCCATGGAGAGCATAAAGAACTTTGATACAGGCGGACTCTGCGGTCCTCTCAGTTATAGTCCTACCAGTCATAAAGGGGGAAATACGTGGAAGATCTTTAATGCCGAACCGGATACTGGAAAGTTTATCCCTGTGACTGACTGGAGGAAATCCGACTGATTTGTTATCTGAATCCGAAAGGGCTGTCAGGCAGGCCCATGAGAAGTAGAATCTTCTGATACCTTGATTTTAACTTGAGGTGCCAGGCCGGCGCCTCAAGTTAAAACACTTGCCAAATTACATCATACAGTGTCTAAAAACCCAACCTAAAGAACTCATCAATTTTAATCAAATCCCAACAGGCTGTTGAAAAACTGAAAAATGAGCTTTTCATCGCGAATTGAAGGTTTTCCGGCTACGATCCTTAGCAAATGAAATGGCAGCAAATTCAACTGTTTGATCTGCCAGAGGCGGCGAGTTTTGAATTTGCAGTGAAATGAGCTTTAGAATCGTCGAAAAATTACTTCGCAGTAAAAAGCAACTTTTTCAACAACCTATTAAGACTTTTGGGCAGTAAGGGTAATAAAGGGCTGGAAATTTTGTAAGGAGTATGATAGAAGTTTCAAAGAAGTGGTTAGGATAAAACATACTATCCATGGAGATGAAAGGTGAAGAAAGAAATGGGCAAAGATGCTTCAATTTGCCGGGATAAATAACTCAAGCTAGAAAGGAGACAACATCATGGTGGATAAAAAAATAGAACCTAAAGAGATTTCCATGTCAAACACCAAGCAAGAAATGCTGGCTACCTATAATGCACTACTGAAACAATTGCAGGAGAAGGAGGAAACCGAGCTGAAACCGGAAAAGAAGATGGAAGAGAAAAAGATGAAAGAGGTTGTGGATGTTGCAGATTCCCTCTCTTCGGAAGGGGTTGTGAAAGGGATCGGTAGCCTCAAGCTGGAAATCGGAAAGATGCTCACCCAGATCTCCGATAGACTGGAGGAAGAGGTCAACAAATTCAAGGGAATTCAGAAAGCTATTGAGATTAAAGAAGGGGAACTAAAAGAAGTATACGAGATAGAAAGATTGGCAGCGACATTAGCGGCACTGATAGAATCCCAAAACCAAAAGCGACAGGAATTTGAATCCGAAATGGTTGGTAGAAAAGAGGAATTGAACCGGGAAATACAGACAATTCGCTCAGAGTGGGGAAAAGAGAAAAAAGAGCAGGAAATAGCGACCAAAGAACGGGAAGCCGCAGAGATGAAAAGAAGGGAAAGGGAAAAGGAAGAATACCATTATACCTTTGAGAGGGAACAACAGCTAGCAAAAGATAAGTTTGAAGACGAGAAGGCGAAACTGGAAAAAGAGACTCAGCATAAAAAAGAGCAGATGGAAAAAGATTTGGCAGAGAGAGAAAAAGCAGTTGCAGGAAGGGAAGAAGAATTGAATGAATTACAGAAGAAGGTCAGCTCCTTTCCAAAAGAAATAGAAACATCCGTCAATAAAGCAATCAAAGAAACGACAGAAAGAATCATGCTGGAAGCAACTAATAAAGAGAATTTGTTGAAAAAGGAAATCGATGGTGAACGAAACGTTTTCACTACTCGAATCCAGTCTCTTGAAAAAACGGTAAAAGAGCAGAGTGAACAGATTGCAAAACTCTCACAGCAATTGGAAAAGTCATATCAGAAGGTTGAGGATATCGCAGTTAAAGCCGTCGAAGGTTCATCAAACCTTAAATCACTTACAAGCCTTCAACAGCTAGTAACGGAACAAACCAGGAGACACCCCCAGGAGAAGTAGGATATTCTGATACCTTGATTTCAACCTGAGGTGCCAGGCCGGCACCTCAGGTTGAAACACTTGCCAAATTCCTCATACAGTACCTCAAAACCCAACCCAAGGAACCCGCCAATCTTCATCAAACCTTAACCCAATCGTAATCAAATCGTAATAAGAATCTGTTATTAAAACAGTCAGCATTAGGAAAAACATACAAAGGAGGATTTGTAAGGAAGTGAAATATCACATTGTTGAAGAAGATGGTTTCTGTCTCATAAAGGTATCAGGTGAAACCAGAAAGAATGAAGCCGTCATGGCAAGGGGGGGACTGTCTCCCTATCTCAAGGAAAAAGGCATTAAGGTGATTATGGACATGAAGGAATTAGGAAAGTTTGAACCAATCACTCTTGTAGGGGTTCTGAATGGTATCAGAAAAGAGGTTAACCTTTTAAGAGGTGGTTTGAAGTTATGCTCCTTGAAACCGGAGATGATGAACTATATAAGGCAAAATCGTCTGGATCATATCTTTCGGATCTATGAAGATAGAGAAATGGCCAAAAGGAGTGAATGGATGGATTATGGGAAACGATAATCGGATTACAGAGTTATGCCCTAATATATTCTTGATTAGGGGCGAGGATACAAGCAGTCACAGTTACCTGATCAGGGGTGATTATAAAAATCTCCTCATCGATTCGGGCGTGGACAAGAACTTCTCCAGATTGCAAAAGTCCCTACTCACGCTGGGGCTCAAGGTCAGGGACATTGACATAGTAATAAATACCCACGAACACTTCGACCATATCGGGGCGAATCGCTATTTTCAGGATTATGCCCTGATTGCCGCCCATCGCTTTGCTGCTACCAAGATTACCGTAGAAGATAGATACGTCACTATGTATAAATCAGGCGATTTAAACGAGCCATCCCTTAAAGTCCACCTCTGGTTGGAAAATAGGTTTCGCTTTGATCTGGGAAACTACAGTCTGGAAGTGGTGCACACCCCTGGACATAGTTCCGGTTCTATCTGTATCTATGAGTTTACCCGGAAGATCCTTTTTACCGGGGATACTCTATTCGCAGGAGGGACACTCTCCTACATCGGTGAGTCCGGCAGCGTCGGTGATTATATCAATTCCATCAGCCTCATGGAGACAAGGAAGATAAATGAGCTTTATCCCGGACACGGTGAGATTTCAAAGACTCCGGAAGAGGATATGCAAAGGGCGATTATAAATGCCAGGGCGCTTTTGAGGGATGAGGAGGGAGTAGAGGTTACCCATTTTCGGGAAGCCCCTTAGCATTTTAATCAAATCGTAACTCAACCGTAATCAAATCGTAACAAAAGTTCGATATATGTGATTTCAGGTTAGTTACATTGAGTAGGGTCTCAAGGTAAAAAAGGGCTATCAGGGAGCCGGCAAGCATCAAACCTGATAGCCCGAGGGCATACTGGAGTGGCTGTTACCCCTCTTTGTATGCTGAATCCAGTCTATCAGAGACTCCTTTAAAAATCAAGCACAAAGAAAGGAGGGTAGCGGGTAATCTGTACTACAGGATGGACGGAAGCATATAACAAAAAAACAAAGGAGGAAAAAAGCAAGATGAAGAAATTACTGCTAATACCGGTGTTATTTATGCTGATGGCAACACAGGCACTTGCCCAGAATTTTTTGCTGGGTGAGGAGACAAAGGGGTTAAAGGTAAAGGTAAGCGATGAAACAGACATCAATTTCAGGATCCGTTTGCAGCCGAGGATAGATATGGGGGACTTGGTTAAAAGCGAGGACGGGAAATCATACGAATCTGAAATGGATATGTATTTCAGGAGGGTCCGTCTTGAGATCGGAGGAAATCTGGTAAAGAACCTTAAATACAGCCTTGTGTTTGAGGCAGATAAGAACGGGAAGTCTGCCTCCAGCGGTTCTCCTACAAATGAGATTAAGATACAGACTGCAAATATTGACTACAAATTTCAGGATGCCTTTGCAGTGAGATATGGAAAGGCAAAACTCCCCTATTCAAGGGTATCTCTGACATCGTCCTCAAAGCAGCTTATTATTGAGAGACCTGTTTCAAGCGAGGCTGCAAAGAAGCTCTTTGACGACTATTACCAGTCTCACCTGATGGTTCATGGCAAGGTTGCGGAGGGGATACTTGCATATAACCTTGGTGTAGGGGATGGTTGGGAGCCGAATTCTACAATAACCGGCACCACTACTGTCCACAAGTCAGACCCTCTGTATATCGCAAGGTTTGAGCTATCTCCGCCAGGCTGGACAGAAAAGGACAAAAGCGATGCGCATCTGGGTAAGGACAAACATCTTGTTCTTGGCGTGAACTATGCGATTCAGAAGGGGATAGAGTACAAGACCAGCACCTATGGAGAAGACAGGACACTTATGGGCGCGGATATATCAGGACATTATAAGGGTTTTACAGCCCAGTTTGAATACAATACATTGAAAGAGGAATATACTGACCCCTCAAAGAAGGCCAAAGAGCCAAAGGGGTGGTATGCGCAGGCAGGCTATTTCATATCAGGGCTGAATATAGAGCCTGTGGCAAGGTATGAGGTCTATGACCAGGATTCCAACTCAAGCGATAAGACGGAAAAGACCACTACCATCGGAGCCAACTGGTATGCAAAGGGCCACAGCTTTAAAATAGGGCTGAACTGGGCGAGTACAAAGTATGAAAAAAGCGCAAGCGGATGGCTTGCAGATGACGATACAAAAGATGTTTATCAACTTCAGGCACAGCTCTATTTCTAACAGTTTTCGGAGGTACCCACCCTTCGGAAAAGCCCGTGTGCTACACGGGGCTTCTTCATTATCGGAGGGGGTATTAACCCACCCCCTCCCCTCCAAATTTTTAAGGAGGATATTTTTTAACGGATATGTGTTATGAAGATGCCGGCAAGAAAAAAGAGGGCAGAGGATGGGATGGAAATCAAAAAGGGAAGATATAGAGGATATGCTTCCCTGTCCGAAGTGAGTCTCATTCATCTGGTAAATGATGGAAACCTGGAAGCCAAAGATGAGCTTCTCAGGAGGATGATTCGGAGGATACAAATACAAAGAAAAGGAGGTGGAATCGATGGGATCGTAACCAAAACTTAATATAATTGTAACATGACTGTAACATTTTATTGATAGATGTATCTTATAAGCAAGATAAGGAGGTAAGTTAATGATTAAGAAAATAGTTTTAGGGATGTTTACTTTCATGGTTCTGGCTGTGACATACTCAATGCCCGCGGTTGCGGCGGACAAGCTGATCAAGATAGATGGTTCAAGCACTGTCTATCCTATAACAGAGGCGGTAGCTGAGGAGTACCAGAAGGCTAAGAGGGGTGAAGTTAAGGTTACGGTGGGCATCTCAGGAACCGGCGGTGGTTTTAAGAAGTTCTACAGGGGCGAAACGGACATTTCGAATGCCTCGAGGCCTATACTCAAAAAAGAGATCGATCTGTGCAAAGAGCAGGGCATCGAATATATAGAGCTTCCGGTTGCCTATGACGGACTTGCTGTCATTGTAAATCCTAAAAATACCTGGGTCACCTCTTTGAAGGTCGAAGATCTCAAGAAGATGTGGGAACCGGCTGCACAGGGCACCATCAAAAAGTGGAATCAGGTGAGGACTGAATGGCCTGATGCCCCTCTGAAACTCTTCGGTCCGGGTGCAGATTCAGGGACCTTTGACTACTTCACAGAGGCAATTGTGGGAAAATCAAAATCCTCCAGGGGAGATTTTACTGCGAGCGAAGATGACAACGTGCTTGTTCAGGGGATCGCCGGCGACAAGAACGCACTCGGTTACTTCGGTCTTGCTTACTACGAAGAGAACAAACGCAAGCTGAAGGTCGTGCCGGTCGTCAATCCTGCGACAAACAAAGCGATCACCCCTTCCCTGAAGACCGTTATGGACGGCACATACAGCCCGCTCTCACGTCCGCTGTTTATCTATGTAAATAAGGCATCCCTGTCGAAGCCCGAGGTCAAGGAGTTTGTAAATTATTACCTGAAGAATGCCGACAAGCTTACGAAGGAGGTAAAGTACGTGCCGCTTCCGGCAAGCGCCTATAAGCTTGCTCAGGAGAGGTTCTTCAAGATGAAGACCGGCAGCATGTTCGGCGGCGAGGAAAAGGTAGGGATGAAGATAGAGGAACTTCTCAAATTAGAAGAGGGTAAAAAATAAGGTCTTGTATTAAGCAAAAAAAGCGTGCTAAGCACGCTTTTTTTTGCTATCATAAGCGTACACAATAGGGGAAATATCTAATGAATTACAGCCGAAAGAGGAAAATAAAGGAAACCGCGATAGAAGCCATCCTGTTCCTCTGCGCGCTTTTCTCCGTTTTTATCACGCTCAGTATTGTTTTTATCCTCTCATATGAATCATTCGGTTTTTTCAAGGAAGTATCGCTAAAAGAGTTTTTCACTGGAACGCAGTGGACACCTCTTTTTGCAGAGCCCAAATTTGGTATCCTACCCCTTATTATGGGCACGTTGCTTACAACCGGCATAGCCCTCTCAGTTGCGCTGCCTTTAGGGTTATTGGTTGCTGTCTACTTGAGCGAATTTGCGCCGCATAAGATGCGAGAGATCATAAAGCCTGTACTTGAGCTTTTGGCTGCCGTTCCCACGGTAGTGTACGGTTACTTTGCGCTGCTTTTCCTGACCCCTATATTGCAGAGGTTCATACCGGACCTTTCGGGTTTTAATGCCCTGAGTCCGGGCATCATCATGGGAACCATGATAGTACCTTACGTGAGTTCGGTAAGCGAGGATGCGATGATAGCGGTCCCCATGCATATCAGGGAGGGCTCTTATGCCACGGGCGCAACGAAATTTCAGACCGCTTTTAAGGTCATTATCCCGTCTGCATTCTCGGGCATTGCAGCCGCTTTTATTATAGGCATATCGAGGGCGATAGGAGAGACTATGGTTGTCGCAATAGCGGCAGGGGGCATGCCCAACCTCACGGCAAACCCTCTGGAGCCGGTCCAGACATTGACGGCATATATCGTTCAGGTCAGTCTGGGAGACGCGCCGCATGGGACGGTTGAATATAAAACAATATTCGCTGCCGGCTTAACGCTCTTTTTCATGACCCTCGGTTTTAACATATTGGGTTTCTGGCTGAGGAAACGGATGCGGGAAGTATATTAGGCATGGAAGACATAAGAAAGCGGATACGATACAATACGCGCTGGAACTATCTGTTCACGATCATAGGCCTCCTGTCGACTATGGTCGGCATGATTCTCCTCTGCGCCCTCATGATCGATCTGGCAATAGATGGCGCCCCCCGTTTGAGCTGTAAGTTCCTCACCTCCTTTCCATCACGGTTCCCTGAAGAAGCGGGGATACTCTCTGCATGGGTGGGAAGCTTCCTCCTGCTCCTGGTTACCGCGCTTGCCGCAATCCCCCTTGGTATTGCAGCAGGGCTTTATCTTGAGGAGTATGGCAAGAAAAACTGGCTGACCGATATCATAGAGATCAACATCGCCAACCTTGCAGGCGTGCCTTCAATTGTTTACGGCCTTCTTGCCCTTGGATTGTTCGTCTATTTCTTGAAATTAGGAGAAAGCATCCTTACCGGCGGGCTTACCCTTGCCCTCCTGATTCTCCCTATGGTCATCATGGCTACCAGGGAAGCGATACGTGCAATTCCCAATTCGATAAGAGAGGCTTCCTATGCATTGGGGGCGACTAAATGGCAGACGGTGCAGTGGCATATAATCCCCTATTCAACCGGCGGGATACTGACAGGGATAATCATCGGGCTCTCACGGGCAATCGGTGAGACGGCGCCGATCATCACCGTCGGAGCATTAACCTTCATCGCTTTTCTGCCTACCTTCCCCATATCTGCGGAGTTCCCTTTTGTATCGTTCAAGTGGCTCATGGACCCCTTTACCGTTATGCCTATACAGATGTTCAACTGGGTATCGAGGCCTCAGGAGGAGTTCCAGTTAAATGCGGCGGCGGCCGGTATTATCCTCATGATGATGACCTTGCTTATGAACGGCCTTGCCATTTATATTAGATACAGATTCAGAAAGAAGATAAAATGGTAACCAGTACACTAAAATCAGAAGTCAGAGATCTCAATTTTTATTACGGGGATGTCCATGCCCTTAAAAAGATCAACCTGCCCATTGAGCGGAGAAAAGTTACAGCCATCATAGGTCCGTCAGGCTGCGGAAAAACAACATTTCTCAGGTGCTTTAACCGCATGCATGACCTCTATCCTCATAACAGATATGAGGGCGAGATTATCCTTTATCCTGATGGCATCAATATTGTCTCGCCTGAGATAGACCCGATCGAGATAAGGATGCAAATAAGCATGGTCTTTCAGAAGCCCAATCCTTTTCCAAAGTCAATATACGAAAATGTCGCCTATGGCCTCAGGGTAAGAGGGGTCAATAAAAAACAGATACTTAATGAAAAAGTAGAGAAATCCCTTAGAGTCGCCGCCCTTTGGGATGAAGTAAAAGACAGGATTCACGATCCGGCATTCGAACTTTCAGGAGGGCAGCAGCAAAGGCTCTGCATTGCGAGGGCATTGGCTACAGACCCGAGGATACTTCTTTTTGATGAGCCGACATCTGCCCTTGATCCCACTGCCACTTCAAGAATAGAAGCGCTTATTGTAGAATTGAAAAAAGAGGTGACCACAATAATAGTGACACACAACATGCAGCAGGCAGCAAGGGTGTCGGATTATACAGCGTTTATGTATCTGGGGGAGCTTATAGAATTTGATAATACGGATAAGATATTCACAGCCCCGTCTAACAAGAGGACAGAGGATTATATTACTGGAAGGTTTGGATAAGAGAGGAGTCAGGAGTCAGAAGTCAGAAGAGCTGAAGGGTAAGCTAGCTATATTAGACGGGATAAAGATTGCAGATCTCCTGAGCTTAGGAGTTAGACCATACGCAGGATGTGGAAGAGAGGATAGAAAGCCATGGAACGACAATTTGAGAAAGAATTGCAGGATTTGAGGGAAAACTTACTGAAGATGGGCACCTTGGTTGAAGAAGCCATTGCCAACGCAGTGAAGTCCCTGGTTGAGCGGGATTCTGAGCTGGCAAGAAGAACCATCGAGTGTGACTGCCAGATCGACCAGATGGAGGTGAAACTGGAGGAAAAGGCAGTTAAACTTTTAGCCTTGAGGCAACCAATGGCCAGAGACTTAAGGTTTATTATAAAGAGCGTAAAAATAATTGCATCCCTTGAGAGGATTGGAGACCATGCGGTTAATATCTGTGAAAGGGCACTGGAATTAAACAAAGAACCCCCATTAAAACCGTATATTGATATCCCAAGGATGGCAAGCGCGGCTCAAATGATGCTAAAAGAAGCTCTGGATGCATTTATTAATGAGGATACAGACCTTGCCTTCAAGGTGTGCCACAACGACCAGATAATAGATGACCTGGATGATCAGATACTACGGGAACTGTTAACGTTTATGATGGGAGACCCGCATACGATAACAAGGGCTGTCAGGATAATCCAGATCTCCAAATATTTAGAAAGGATCGGTGATCTTGCCACCAATATCGCAGAAAGTGTGATCTACGTGATTGATGCCAGAGATATAAGACACGGGGGTTACATAAAGGAGAATCCAAAATAAAAATCTGGATTTCTCGGTCAAAAGTGCTATTATTTTTGTGGTTCATCTCCCAAAGAGTTGGTCGATGAAAAGGATTCAAGGGGTCAGGGGCCAAGGATTCAGGTGGAATAGATAAGCGCTTGAACCCTAGAATCCTAGAATCCTTTTTAGCAACGAAATTGGAGAAGAACCTTCTCTGTGAATTGTGCAAAGACGACAGTTACATAGGAAAGAAGGGATGGTTAAAGAAAAGATCCTCGTCGTTGATGATGAACAAGACATCATTGAATTGATAAAGTATAATCTGGAGATGGGAGGTTTTCGGGTAAGTTCTGCATACAATGGAGAAGATGCCTTAAGACTGGCTAAAAGAGAACCTCCCGACTTACTCATTCTGGATCTGATGCTTCCCGGAATGGATGGGTTAGAAGTCTGTCAAGTCCTGAAAAAGGAGTCTCAGACAAGTCACATACCCATCATCATGCTCACAGCTAAGACAGGGGAACCGGATATCGTTGTTGGGTTGGGGCTGGGCGCAGATGACTATATTACAAAACCCTTCAGCACAAGGGAGTTGATAGCAAGAGTAAAAGCAGTTCTAAGGAGGGTTAAGCCTGGTTCCCCAAAAGAAAAGCTTGTACTGAGCGACCTGATAGTGGATTCTTCTAACTATCGGGCAACTGTAAGAGGCAATCCCATTGATCTCACCCACACTGAGTTTAACCTATTACTTTTCCTGGTTCAGAGGCAAGGACGGGTAATGACACGTCAGCAGATCCTCGACGGAGTCTTAGGAGATGATGCATTTGTGACCGACAGGACAGTGGATGTTCATATCAGAAGGCTTAGGATGAAATTGAAGGAAGCTTCCTCCTATATCGTTACCAGAAGAGGTATAGGCTATATGTTCCAGCCAACTCCCTCTGAGGAAGCGAGCTGAATCAACGAGCTATACACAATGTCATAGATAATGCCACATTTACAAAAGCCATTGTAGGGGCGGGCTTCATGCCCGCCCAATAATCGGGAGGGGATAAACCCCTCCCCTACCATGAGTTACAAAAAAGTCTATGCCAAACCTCAAAATAGTATGGAAACTCTTTTTAACCCAAACCTCCCTTATAATCATCTCTTTACTAACTATCGGTCTGTACTCTGGCATCTCCCTTAAAGGGCATTATCTCGAACAGTTAGCCCCCCAACTTACTACCAATGCTGTTCTGATCAGAGAGATAGTGGGTAAGCAGCTTATAAAGGGGAAAAGGGATACTATCGATTTTCTTACCAAGAAACTGGGCAGCGAAATCCATATGAGGGTTACAATTGTAGACACTGCTGGAACTGTGCTGGGAGATTCTGAAAAAGACCCTCTAAAAATGGGAAACCGCCTGGATAGACCCGAAATAAGAGAAGCCTTAAGAGGAAAGGTTGGCAAAAGCATCAGGTATAGTGAAACCTTGAAGACGGAGATGATGTATCTTGCCCTGCCTGTTGAGATCAAAGATCGAATTATAGGAGTCGTCAGGGTCTCCCTCCCTCTGAGTGAGGTGGAAAAAAAAGGGGGACATATTTATGAAGTGATTGTTTGGGGAGCTATTATTGCTGTCCTGATCTCTCTCGGCATAGGGTTTATGGTAGCCAGGAGGATGGGCAAAACTCTCACCCAGATGACCCAGGCGGCCCGCAAAATGGTCAGAGGAGACTTTTCAGAACTGATAAGAACGGACTCAAAGGATGAAATAGGGGATCTGGCCCGTTCTTTCAACGCGATGAGCATTGAACTTCAAAATAAGATCGAAACCTTAACCAAAGAGATAGACGAAAAACAGGCAATACTAAGCGGGATGATCGAAGGGGTGATAGCCATTGATAGGAATCAACGAATTATCCTTTTTAACTCAGCATCTGAGGGGATGTTTGACGTTTCTTCCAATAGGGCATTGGGCAGATTTCACTGGGAGGTAATTCGCCATAGTCGCTTAAATCCCCTTTTTCAAGAGGTTTTGGAGGCCGGGGTTCCAAAAATGGAAGAAATTATCCTCCGCTATGGGGGAGAAAGGATATTACGGGTTCAGGCGGCAGCTATCCCCACCAAAGAAGGTAACCCCTGGGCAGTGGTAGCGGTTTTCCATGACATTACTCAGATCAGGAATCTTGAGAAGATAAGGAAGGAATTTGTGGCCAATGTATCCCATGAACTGCGTACTCCCCTTACCTCTATCAAAGGTTTTGTAGAAACCTTAAGAAACGGGGCCGTCAATGATCCGGAAAAAAGTCTTGGGTTTCTTGAAATAATTGAGAAACACACTGAAAGACTTAATCGACTCATTACCGATCTCCTGAATCTCTCTCAAATTGAAAGTGGAAAGATAGAAATGAACCTCAAGCCTGTAAATTTGGTGGATGTAACATTCAGGGTAATTTCTAACTTCAAGGAGATAGCAGACCGGAAAGGTCAAAAGATCAAGGTGAATATACCCCCTGTTTTACCCCATGTTTTGGCTGATGAAGAAAGAATAGAGACTGTCATGGAAAACCTCCTTGACAATGCGGTAAAATACACCCCTAATAACGGAGATATTGCAGTTTCAGCCTTAGATAAAGATAGTGGTATCCAAATTGAAGTGGCAGATACTGGAATTGGAATCCCTCCTAATGACCTTCCCCGGATCTTTGAACGTTTTTACAGAGTAGATAAAGCCAGATCCAGGGAGTTGGGCGGGACTGGTCTGGGTTTATCCATCGTCAAGCACATCATAGAGACCCATGGCGGCAATGTAAGAGCCGAGAGTGAAGTTGGAAAAGGGTCGAGGTTTATCTTTAACCTGCCCAAAGTTTCAGATTTCGGCTAAACATGTACAACTCTATTTACCATGCCTGCCTTCCATCTTCGTCTGTCCACTTATGGATGGAAACTAGCCAGGTTCTATAACTTTTCTAATGGTTCTAAGCAAGTCGATTAAGCTGTAAGGTTTCTGGAGACTTAGAAATCCTCTTTCTTGCATGAGAGGCCGTTGTGATTTATGATCAATATAGCCGCTGGTTAACAAGACCAAGGGTTTGGGGTTGTGAATCAGGATCTGATCGGCCAATAGAATACCGTTCTTGTCGGGAAGAACTACATCTATGAAAAGCAGGTCGAAATCTCCCCCTTCTCTCTCAAAAACATCCATTGCCTCTTTTGCGCTTGCTACCCCAAATACAAAGTAGCCGTTTTCTTGAAGCGCCATGGTAGCAAACTCGCGAACCCCTTCATCATCTTCCACCAGCAGAATCCGTTCGCCACTGCCCTGAAGTTCCTGTAAAGAGATTGTCTCTTCAGTCTCTTCTACAGGTCTTGAGGAAAAAGCCGGAAGGTAGATTTTGAAGGTGGAGCCATATCCGGACTCACTGTAAACATTTGTCCACCCATCGTGCTGTTTAACAATACCGTAGACAACTGACAGCCCAAGTCCAGTACCCTTTCCGGCTTCCTTGGTGCTGAAAAAG
>JACQWO010000024.1:0-20500 GCA_016209225.1 Desulfobacterales bacterium | reverse complement strand
CTGAAAAAGGGGTCGAAGATGCGCTGAATGTTCTCTTTATCTATATCAACTCCCGTATCCGAAACCGAAACACAAACAAACTTCCCCGGATGTGCATAATTGAAAACCATGCAATAATCCTCATCTATTTGTGCATTCTCAGTCTTAATAGTGAGTCTTCCGCCTTTCTGCATGGCATCTCTGGCATTGACCGCCAGATTCATAATTACCTGTTCAATATTCCCTGCATCCGCCCGCACCATCCAGAGATCAGGCTTCAGATCGGTAATAATGGTAATGTCCTCTCCAATGAGCCGGTTTAGCATCTTCAACAGATCGTTAATCGTTCTGTTGATGTTGAGCGTGGTGAGTTCCATTGGCTGTTTTCGGCTGAAAAGAAGTAACTGACGGGTTAGATCCGCTCCACGCCCAGTAGCAAAGTGTATTTGTTTTAGATTCCTATACATGGGATCCGCATCATCAATTTCCATCATAAGAAGATCAGTATACCCTTGAATAGTAGTTAACAGGTTGTTAAAATCGTGGGCCACACCTCCAGCCAATATCCCAATAGCCTCCATCTTCTGCGACTGGAGAAGCTGAGCTTGTATCTTTTTTCTCTCTTCCTCCGCCCGTTTACGCTCGGTGATGTCCGTAGCAATATGAATAATCTTCTCAATGTGACCTGCCTCGTCGAAAACCGGTGTACAAGAGACCAAAAATATGCCGTCGAGGGTCTCTACCTCCATTTCACTAGTCTCCAGATTCTGTGATGTTGCCATCCGTTCCATTGGGCAACTATTGGGAGGCTCATCAGTTCCATGGAATATATGGTAGCATTTTTTACCCAGGAGTTCCTCTACCGATTTATCCACCGCTTTCAGGACGGCGAGGTTTGCCTCTATTATGCCATAAGTCGGGTCCAGGATTACGGTGGGATGACCAATGGACTGAAATATGTTCCCCCAATCCCGCTGCCAACGGCGCAAGTTCTCCTCCATCTGCTTGCGCTCAGCAACATCTTCCTCCAATTTGTTTTTCGCTCCCGATACTTCTTCTGTACGCTCCTTTACCTTTCTTTCAAGATTATTTCTTGCATCCTCCAATTCCATACGTAACCGTGTCTCCTCGACGATTACCTTTCCCTCTGCAGTAATATATTTAACGTTGTCTTCCTCATCAATTACAGGCTGGCAATTGAAAATAACGGGGACAGGAGTGCCATCAGCGCTTCTAAAATTGGTCTCTATTCTGCTTGACAAACCGGCCTTTGCCCTTTCAAAACATTCAACAATCTTTGCCCGTTCTACTTCAGAATGGGACCACCACTTAGTGTCGGGAAAGTATTTGCCAAGCACATCATCTGGAGTAAGCCAGCCAGCCTTAATGGGCGCCTCATTACAAAAAAGCAGAATGCCATTTTTATCGTACCTTGCCACAAATGTATCGAATGTATTTATCCATTCCTTGAGTTGGGTGTTTGATGCCTCCAATTCAATAATTCTTTGGCGTATTTCTACCAATTCATTTACCAGTTGATTTTTGGTCTTGCCCACGTCTTTCATCTCGTATTTCCCAATAAACAGAAGGCAATTGCACACGAAAAACAAAAACCCCCTCTAGATGTATTGAATGCATCTACAATACAAAACACAGAGGAGGTTTCATTAATGCCCTCATTATTTAATGAATTCTTACCAAAATAATTACATAAAATTAACCTTACTCGTAATTAATTGAATGTCAAGGATTTTTTGTTCATAGAGACTTCTCTCCTGATTCCTATAAGTTCTTTTAACACCAACGAGAAAGAAAGTGCCAGAAAAGCTCTTTACGATTAAAAAAGGTTAGATTTTTCACTCTGAATAGACATATTAATGGTTTTAATATTCTTTTTTTGACAAAGGTACTTGAAAAAGTAGAGCAACGTAGTTATAATTAAATAAAAAACAGAAAGGAGAGTCTAAGATGAAGGAAAGAGTTGAGGAAGTATTGAACCAGATAAGACCTGCCTTGCAGGCAGATGGAGGGGATATCCAGTTAGTGGACGTCACCGATGGGGTAGTAAAGGTAGTGCTGACAGGGGCGTGTGGTTCATGCCCAATGTCTCAAATGACATTGAAAATGGGGGTAGAAAAGACATTAAAAGAAAAAATTCCGGGGATCAAAGAGGTTATTGCAATGTAACCCCCACACAGAGCGGAGCTTTTTCGGGAAAGATAATTTTTGCATCCTTCATCCCCGTCCACAGGCCGGGGCTTTCTGGATGTGGGGTAACCAAGAAGATGTAAGGGTTATGGAAGAGGTACTCACAAGAATCGTATCTATAACGCGTAGTTGCCTAAAACTTTATGATTAGAAGAGGAGGTTATCATGTCTACACCCAAAAAATGCCCAAACTTTTACAAATTCCACGATATAGACGGTTTTGTTTGCAACTGCCCCTATTGTGGAAAAGAGAAAGAGATTTTTGCGGACGAGTTTGATGAAGAACATCTCTGCTCAGGATGTGGTAAAAAGATTGATTTTACCAAATGCACTATAGAAAGGCCTTTAACAAAGTAGTCTCCACATTCTGGATGGAAAGAGTGGGATTGATTAATAAATGATGAAGATTTAAGATAGCCCCATGATCGAATCGAAATTTCACGATTGGAGGCATATTATTATGACTACACCGAGACATTGTCCTGGTTTTGAAGAACTTAAGAACTTGAAAACTTTTACCTGTAAGTGTCCCAATTGCGGAAAGAAGAAGGAGATATTTTCAGACGAATTCGACAAGAAGCATGTGTGCAGGGAATGTGGCAAGGAAATCGATTTTACTCAATGCACCCTGGAAGGGGGAACGTAGCAGTTATATGGACGGTAGCAAAACGAAGAAAGGGCAAATTTGAACCGCTTAATCCATGAAAAGAGTCCTTACCTGCTCCAGCATGCCAAAAATCCTGTGAATTGGCATCCCTGGGGTGATGAGGCTTTCCAAAAGGCGAAAAAGGAAGATAAACCTATCTTCCTATCCATAGGGTATGCCACCTGTCACTGGTGCCATGTTATGGCGCACGAATCCTTTGAGGATAGCGAAGTTGCCGAGATATTGAACCAGTCGTATATTTCTATTAAGGTAGATCGGGAAGAACGTCCGGATATCGACCAAATTTATATGTCCGCGTGTCAGTCCATGACAGGACGTGGAGGATGGCCTCTTTCCATCTTCATGACACCCGAAGGTAACCCCTTTTTTTCAGGCACCTATCTCCCGAAGTCTAGCCGTATGGGGATGACGGGTTTTACAGATGTCCTGACTCAGATAGCAGCCTTATGGGAGAAGGATCAGAAGCGTATTATCAAGGCTGGCGAAGAGATTACCAATGCCATTCAGCCAAGGGCAGACATGGCTTCCGAAGGCCATGCGTTGGGCATTGATACCCTTCAGAATGGTTATGAGCAACTTGCCAGGAGCTTTGATCCAAAGTGGGGAGGCTTCGGAGGTGCACCCAAATTCCCCACACCCCACCAATTGACCTCCCTTTTGAGATGGCATAACCGCGGCAGTGATTCAGAGGCTCTTACTATGGTGGAAAGGACCCTTGATACCATGCGTCGTGGCGGCATATTCGATCAGATTGGCTATGGTTTTCACCGCTATTCTGTTGATGAAAAGTGGCTGGCGCCTCACTTTGAAAAGATGCTCTACGATCAAGCCCTGCTGGCCATATCCTACATCGAAACATATCAGGTAACAAAAAATCCCCGGTATGCAACGGTGGCCAGTGAGATATTCACCTATGTGCTGCGCGATATGACAGCCTCTGAAGGCGGGTTTTACTCGGCGGAAGATGCCGACAGTGAGGGCAAGGAGGGGTTATTCTATCTCTGGACACCCCAGAAGGTCAAGGATCATTTAGGGAATGAGTTGGGCGACCTCTACTGTCGTTTCTATGATATCAACCAAGCAGGCAATTTTGAGGACGGATTAAGCATCCCCCACATCCCTATAACTTCTGAGGTATTTGCAGAGCAAAATGGCATGGATTTAGCAGAGATTGAAAGCCTTTTGGAGGAAGCCGGACGACTCCTATTTGTGGCCAGAGAGAAACGGGTTCATCCTTTGAAGGATGACAAGATTATCACATCATGGAATGGACTCATGATAGCTGCTCTGGCTAAAGGATACAAGGCGCTGGGGAATGAATTATATATAGATGCTGCAAAGCAAGCTGCATCCTTCATCCTGGAAAAACTGAGAAAACCCGATGGCCAACTCTTCCGACGATACAGGCAGGGTGATGTGGCGTATCCTGGATACCTGGACGACTATTCTTTTTTGGTCTGGGGACTTATCGAGTTGTATGAGGCTACTTTTGACATATCCTATCTGGAAGAGGCCGTTGAAATCAACCAGGTAATGATCGACCTTTTCTGGGATGAAGCAGGGGGGGGATTTTACTTCATGGGAAAAGAAAATGAGGTGCTAATTGCCCAGAGTAAAGAGATTTATGATGGGGCACTGCCTTCAGGGAATTCGGTGGGAGCAGTAAACCTTATGCGTCTGGGCCGGATGACTGGGAATCCCGATCTGGAGAAAAAAGCCGATGAATTAACCCGGACATTTTCTAGGAGTATTGCCGCCTATCCTGTAGGGCATTCTCAGTTTTTGAGCGCCCTTGACTTTATGGTCGGCCCAGGCTTTGAGATTGTCATTGCAGGAGATCCTGCCCTTGAAGCCACTATGGCTATGATAGCGGTTGTTCACAAGATGTTTCTACCCAACAAGGTTTTGTTGCTTCGGCCTGAGGGAGATGAAAGCAAGAGGCTTTCTTCTTTAGCCCCTTTTGTAGAAGCGCTTTGCCCCATAGACCAACAGCCCACGGTTTATGTATGCGAAAGGTATGCATGCAAGACCCCTATAACAGACGTGGAAAACCTAAAATTGGCAATTAAATTGGGTTAGCAAAAAAGGAGGCGCTATGAAACGGTTTGAATATCAAATAACTAAACATCCGGCTGAGGCCTTCAAAGAACTGGTTTACTTTTGTTCAGAGTCTGCCGAATGCAATCTGGAACAGGTTCCTACCGATCAAACGAAGATACTCCAGGACATCTTAAATGAACGAGGCAGGCAAGGATGGGAACTGATACAGGTGTCCTTTGGTAAAGATGGCATAATGGCCTTCTGGAAACGTAACCTCAAAGACTAACAGTTTGTTACTTCCGTGGTTAACATTTCTTCATCGATAAAGAAAAGAGGGGGAAGAATGAAGATCAATATCATTTTTCATAGTATCTATGGTCATATCTATCGTTTAGCAGAAGCGGTTGCTGAAGTCGCCGGACAGATAAGTGGAACACAACAGGGAGGAACGGCATTGAGATTGTGGGGAGGAGACTGAGATGGAAGAGAGAAGAGGAATAGTAACGATGAGGGGAAATCCGCTGACTTTGGTGGGAAATGAGGTAAAAGTTGGTGACAAGGCACCGGACTTCAAGGCGGTTGATAACGATCTGTCTGTAGTGAGTTTTTCGTCCTTTCTGGGCAAAGTGTGCATTTTGTCGTCGGTTCCGTCTCTAGACACCTCTGTGTGTGACATTGAGACACGGCGTTTCAATGAAGAAGCAGGGCGTCTGAGTTCGGATATCGTGGTGCTTACAATTAGCATGGACCTACCCTTTGCCCAGAAGCGGTGGTGCGGAGCGGCAGGTGTGAACCGGGTTCAAACACTTTCCGACCACAGGGACGCTTCTTTTGGCCTTTCATACGGCGTATTAATCAAAGAGCTGCGGTTGTTGGCGAGGGCCGTCTTTGTGGTTGATCACGCTGGTATCATATGGCATGTGAATCTGGTGAGAGAGATGACGGAAGAACCAGAGTACACCGCAATACTGGGGGCTGCGAGAAGTCTGGCTCAGGGCTAGGCATATATTGAGAACACATCATGTGAAGAGATCCCAGTCGGACAGAAGACTTTGAAAAAGCGACGAGATTATGAAACGTGATAATAGATTAAAGGAGATTATTGACTTTGCCATAGGAAAGGAGCAGGAAGCCGTGGATTTCTATAACGGGCTTGCGGGCAGGGTGAAGATAAATGGACTGTGAAAGGCGTAAAGGCATAAGTGCCTTCCATGATCAGGAACTCGACGGAGTATGACAGATCAGGAGAGTGAGGGATATACTATGACAGCGAATATTATTAACCTGCTTATTGGGGGGGAGGCAGGACAAGGCATGGTGACGATAGGGGAAATACTTACCAGAAGCGTGGTTAGTAGCGGGTATTCGGTCGTCGTAATGCAGAGCTATCAGTCTCGAATTCGTGGTGGGCACAACACCTTCGCCATTCGCATGGGTACTGGTGAGGTGATTGCTCCCCAGGAATCAGTGGATATACTGGTCGCCCTCGATCAAGATACTGTAAGGATACATGGGGAAGATCTCTCTTCCGAAGGGTTTATTGTTATTGATGAGGCATTTGAGGCTGCCCATCACCCTTGTATCAAAGTTCCCTTCAAACAGTGGGGTACAGACGCGTTCTCAAACATTGTAGCTCTCGGTGTAGTAAGTTCCCTCATTGGTCTGAACGAGGAGTTAGTTTCCGAAACAATGAATAAATTCTTCGGCAAGATGGATCAAAGGACTGTAGAAGGGAATCGACAGGTGCTGGAAAAGGCATTTCAGTGGACGGCCGAGCAGCCGATGTCTTTTCAGAGACTGACCAGGATTCCCAATCCGCCAGACTGCTTGGTTATGAATGGAAATGAGGCCATTGCCCTGGGAGCGCTATCAGCGGGGTTGAAGTTCTACTCCTTCTATCCGATGACCCCGGCAACCTCCATAGCTGTCACTCTGGCCGGTAAAGCTGAAAGAATGGGGATAATCGTGGAGCAGGCAGAGGACGAGATTTCCGCCATCAACATGGCCATAGGGGCATCATTCACTGGTGCACCCAGCATGGTAGGCACATCTGGAGGCGGATTTGCCTTAATGACCGAGGGAGTGAGTTTGGCAGCAATGACTGAAACCCCTATTGTCATCGTTGTTGCTCAGCGTCCCGCACCGGCAACTGGGCTGCCAACACGTACCGAGCAGTCGGACATGGAATTTGTGCTCCATGCCGGCCACGGAGAATTCCCCAGGGCTATTCTTGCTCCTGGTACAGTTGAGGAGTGCTTTCATTTAACGCGCAAGGCCTTCGAACTTTCGGAGCAATACCAGTGCCCGATATTTATTCTCACTGATCAATTTTTGGCCGATTCGTATCGTAACGTAAAACCCTTTGACATCACTAATCTGTCACCTGTCAGCCCTGGTTTCCATGGAGACATCTCCTCTTTGCCGTATCGTCGCTACAGTATCACCAAAAGCGGTGTTTCCCCGCGGCTATTGCCAGGGGGCTCCGAGCATCTTGTCGTTGTTGACAGTGATGAGCACACAGAGGACGGCCATATCACGGAGGATCTGACCGTGCGCAGGAAGATGGTGGACAAGCGGCTTGAAAAGGGATCAGGGATCAGGAAAGAGGTGATCCCACCCCAGATACACGGGGACGAAAGGCCGGACCTTCTTATGACGTCCTGGGGTTCGAGCAAAGGGGCAGTTCTGGAGGCAGCCTCTCATGTGAGGTCTCGTGGGAAGCGCGTATCTACGCTCCATTTTTCGCAGGTTTGGCCTCTGGTGCCAGAGCAGTTTATAGACCATCTGCAAGCGGCACGGGATGTGGTGTGTGTTGAGGGAAATGCTACTGGCCAGCTCGCGCGATTGATTCGAAGAGAGACCGGGTTTTTCATCGGGAAGAGAGTGCTTCGATACGATGGGCTACCGATTACGCCAGAATATATTCTGAGAAAACTTATCGAGTAATTGCCCAGAGGGAGGGGAGCAATGGTAACGATAAACGATTATGGTACGTATGAGACAGCCTGGTGCCCAGGTTGTGGAAACTTTTCTATCTTGGAAGCAG
Source organism: Desulfobacterales bacterium (assembly GCA_016209225.1). Taxonomy (GTDB): domain Bacteria; phylum Desulfobacterota; class UBA8473; order UBA8473; family UBA8473; genus UBA8473. The sequence continues at coordinate 12,560 of JACQWO010000024.1, read as the reverse complement.
TGAAGCAGGCTCTGGTAAAGAGCGGGCTCGAACCCCGTCAGGTGCTCTTCGTCTCGGGCATCGGTCAGGCCGCCAAGGCACCTCACTACCTGAACGTCCATGTTTTTAACGGCCTGCACGGCAGATCGCTACCCGTAGCAACCGGGGCAAAGCTGGCCAATCCCCAACTGACTGTCATAGTGGAGAGCGGAGATGGCTGTAACTATGGAGAGGGTGGAAACCATTTTCTTGCAGCCATACGTCGCAACATCGATGTGACGCTGCTAGTTCATAATAACCAGGTGTATGCTCTGACCAAGGGCCAGGCCAGCCCTACCTCTGATGAAGGATTCATCACCAAGAACCAGCCAGGTGGTGTAGCTTCGGCTGCTTTCAATCCTGTCGCTGTGGCCGTTGCAATGCATGCCGGCTTTGTCGCCCGGGCATTTGCCGGGCTGGTTGATGACCTGTCTGACACTATTCAGCAAGCAATAGCGCATCGGGGTTTTTCTCTGGTTGATGTGTTACAGCCCTGTGTCTCTTTCAACAAGGTCAATACCTTTGCCTGGTACAAGAAAAGGTCTTATCCTCTCACCCAGGATTATGATCCCACGGACTGGAATGCAGCCATTAAAGTGGCTGATCAGTGGGGAGACCGAATTCCTTTGGGGGTCATATACCGAAATGAGAGACCACTATTTGAGAAGCACTTTCCCGTTTTGGGTCGGGGGCCCCTCACCGGGGGGAATATGGACCGGACGACGCTAAAAAAGATCATGGAAGAATACAAATAAAGAAAGGAGTAGGAACAATGAAGATCAATATCATTTTTCACAGTATCTATGGACATATCTATCGTTTAGCAGAAGCGATTGCCGAAGGCGCAGGACAGATAAGTGGTGAACAAGTCAGGCTATTGCAAGTTCCTGAGACTTTTTCGGATGAGATTCTGGCTAAGATGGGAGCTACACAAGCCAAGAAAACATTTGCCCACATTCCTACAGCTACTCTGGAAAACCTAACCGAAGCAGATGCCATTATCTTCGGCACCCCAACACGTTTTGGCATGATGAGCGGACAGATGCGGACATTCTTCGATACTACAGGGGGGCTATGGGCTAATAAGGCATTGGTAGGAAAGGTAGGAAGTGTATTTACCTCCAGCGGAACACAACACGGAGGACAGGAATCTACAATCTTAAGTTTCCATACCACACTATTGCATCACGGAATGATAATAGTTGGGGTTCCCTATTCCGAGGAGAGATTGATGATTGTTGATGAAGTTTCCGGAGGAAGCCCCTATGGTTCCTCTACAATTGCCGGCCCTGACGGCAGTCGTTTACCGAGTGAAAACGAACTGGCCATTGCCAGGTTCCAGGGAAAGCATGTGGCTGAGGTTACCAGACGTTTAGTGGGATAAGAGAACGCTACGCCAAAGAACCTGCTTAAGTTAACGGAAAAGGGAATTTTTCAGGGCGAATATATAAAAGGAATATGGAAAAACACCGATGTTTATCCCTTACTTGAAAAAAAGGGTGTCCTGTAACCACCCGTTAGAAAGATTATTGTTTAATGGGTGCTTTCCCCGTACGGGAGGCAGGGTATTTTTTCTAATAGGGTAAATGTCATAAATCTTGTTAAGGAGGATGAATATGAGAAGGTTAGCAATTGTTTTTGCAGTTTTGTCTGTTTTTAGCGTTTCAGCACATGCACAGATGGGCGAAGGGAAAATGCCAATGATGCCTATGTGTGAGCAGATGATGAAGCAGATGATGATGGACATGATGCAGATGCAGAAGAAGATGATAATGAAGAAGGAGCTTAAGCCTGCAGAGAAAAAAGAGATGATGATGGACATGAACAAGATGCAGAAGAAGATGGAAAAGATGATGTCAATGCATATGGGAATGATGGGAATGGATGTGCAGGCAAAGCTTAAGTGCGCGGAGGAGTGGCTCAAAAAGGCAATAGACCTCCATGAAGTGCACATAAAAGATCCCAAGACAGCAACCGAGTCATCCCAAATGGAGATGATGGAGCAGATGAAAAAGGCATACGAGTGTATTCTCGGCGGCAACAAAATAGAGGCAGCGCCGTTTAAGGAGACCGAAGGCAAGGAACCTCCAAAATCTGAACCCCAGCATAAACATTAATTTATGAAACTTAAGTTCATAGAGAGGTTTATAACGAATAATTTTTATTCAGAGGCATGCAGATGGCCCAATGTTGAAGCGGATGGCGGGTCTTGAAAGCTATCTGCTATGCCTTGAGATAGTATGCGTAAGGGAAATAGGGGCAGAGGTAATTGTTGAACAGTTTGGAGCGCAGAGTGTTATTGTTACTGATATAGACCCTGAACAGATCATAATTGCCTGAGGGCAAGAAAGGAGAATTCGATCATGAAGGAAAAGTATTTGACTACAAATCAGGGCGCCCCCATCTATGACAACCAGAACTCGTTGACCATTGGCGAACGTGGTCCAATATTATTGCAAGATGTCCAGTTTATTGAGAAGATGGCTCACTTTGACCGAGAACGCATCCCCGAAAGGGTTGTCCATGCCAAAGGGGCAGGGGCACACGGCTATTTTCAGGTTTACAGGAACATGGAAGCCTACACGAAGGCCAAATTCCTCCAGGATCCGGAGGAGAAAACCCCTGTATTTGTACGGTTTTCAACTGTTACGGGAGGGCGAGGGTCTGCAGATACAGTGCGGGACCCCCGGGGCTTTGCCGTTAAGTTCTATACCAAAGAGGGTAACTACGACCTGGTTGGGAATAATCTCCCGGTTTTTTTCATCCGAGATGCAATCAAGTTTCCGGATATGGTTCATGCATTCAAGGGCGCACCGGATAGTAATATCCCATCAGCATCTTCCGCTCATAACCGCTTTTGGGATTTTATATCCCTAACTCCAGAATCGACCCACATGATCATCTGGCTTTTTTCAGATCGTGGGACGCCAAGAAGTTATCGAATGATGGAGGGTTTTGGCGTCAATACCTATGTATGGGTGAACGCCGAGGGAAAGGCTGTGTATGTGAAATACCACTGGAAACCGAAATTGGGTGTGCAGAGTCTTGATCGTCATGAAGCAACCCGGCTGGCTGGTATCGATCCTGATTACCTTACGCGTGATCTCCATGATACGATCGCCGGCGGTGGAGAGGTTGAATACGAACTCAATGTCCAGTTGATGGATATCGATGACGAATTAAACCAGAACTTTGATCCCCTCGATGCCACAAAGACCTGGCCGGAGGATAAATTCCCGCTAATGCCGGTTGGGAAAATGGTGCTCAATCGTAATCCTGAAAACTTCTTCGCCGAAGTGGAGCAGGCAGGTTTCTGTCCTGCAAGCATTGTTCCGGGAATCGAGTTTTCTGCTGACAAGTTGCTCCAGGGTCGAACGTTCTCCTACTCAGATACTCAGCGCTATCGCCTGGGGTCGAATTTCCTGGAACTTCCCATCAATCGCCCCCTGGTACAGGTCAATAATAATCAGCGCGATGGAGCCATGCAGTTTGGTGCCTTCAGTGGGCAAGTCAATTACGAACCCAATAGCCTGGCTGGTGGTATGCCCAGAGAGTCTCCTATGGGTACCTCATATGTTTATCGGCTTGAGGGAGACGTAACTCGTCGGAAGATCAGCCTCACGAATGATTTTTCACAGGCTGGGGACAAATACCGCTCCTTGAGTAAAATGGACAAGGAACATCTGTTGGACAACCTCATTGCAGATCTTATGCATATTGACAAACCGATCCAGCAGCGGGTGATTGAGAACCTGACTAAGGCTGATCCAGAATTGGGTAAACCTGTAGCAAATGGTCTGAAAGGTCAGGGGTAGCATGCCCTGGGGCGGTTAACATTCTTCATCATTACCAAAAGGATGGGAGATGAAATCATGGCAACTGTTAAGATAAAAGGGATGTCCTGCAATCACTGTGTTATGTCAGTAACTAAAGCCCTAAACGAAATCGATGGGATCAAAAATGTAAAAGTCGATCTCAACAAAGGCGAGGCAAGTTTTGACGAAGCAATGCCTGTCAGCATGGATACTGTTAAGGAACGTATTGAAAAAGCAGGGTACGAGGTGGGATAAGAAACTATGTTTGTTCTGGGATTACAGGGAAGCCCACGCAAGAATGGAAACACGAGTATTTTACTTGCATCATTCTTGGCCGAGGCTGAAAGGCTTGGGGCACGAACATATAATCTGGAGGTAGCCGACAAAAGGATAACCTCCTGTCAGGAATGTGGTGCCTGTGAAAGGGAGGGGTTTTGTTCTATAAACGATGATATGCAGGATATATACCCTCTCCTTTGGCAGGCAGATCTCATAGTAATGGCTACCCCTGTATTCTTCTACGGGGCACCAGCCCAATTGAAGGCCCTTATTGATCGTAGTCAAACCCTGTGGTCAAGGAGGTACATCCATAAACTCACAGACCCAGGCCGCAAGTGGAGACATGCCTTTTTACTGGCTCTCGGTGCGACAAGGGGTAAAAACCTGTTTGAGGGTGTTAGTCTTACAGCCAAATATTTCTTCGATGCCGTTGGCGCCGGTTTTGACGGAAGTCTTACCTACAGACAGATAGAGGGGCCAGCAGATATTGCAAAGCACCCTACTGCCCTCAAGGACGTGAAGGAAAAGGCCGGAATGCTTATTGAACCCTTTCTCAATAGAAAAAAAATCCTCTTTGTCTGTAGAGAAAATGCCTGCCGCAGCCAGATGGCAAGCGCATTTGCCCGGTACTATGCAGGAGACAGGATCGAGGCGGAGAGCGCAGGAAGTCAGCCGGCAAGCGAGATAAATATGCTGGTGGTCGAGGTTATGAAGGAAAAAGGGATAGACATGGCATTTCGCAGGACAAAATCCATTGAAGAGGTTTTAGGCTATATGAAGCCAGACTCAATAATATCAATGGGCTGTGGGGAGGAATGCCCCTACATTCATGGTGTGCCCATACAGGACTGGAATTTACCGGACCCATCCGACAAGCCCATAACCTTTATGCGAGAGGTGAGGGATGGGATTGAAAAAAGGGTAGAAAATTGTAGCCCGCTGTTGTTGAGCTTGCGGTTTTTAAAGATCCAGAAGCCGAAAGCTGACAGCCTAAAGCTGAACGCTAATTAAAACAGGAGGTCAAATTTTATGGATAAGTATGTATGCTCAGTCTGTGGTTATATTTACGACCCTGCTCAGGGGGATTCGGATAACGGTGTAAAACCTGGAACCAAATTCCAAGATCTGCCCGATGACTGGTTATGTCCTGTCTGTGGGGCAGCAAAAGACCAGTTTGAAAAGGAGTAAATACCAGATATGGGGGAACAAATGAAACCAATAGAGATAGCTAAAGGGATCTACTGGGTTGGGGCCATTGACTGGAATATCAGAGATTTTCACGGATATTCTACATATCAGGGAACAACCTATAACTCTTACCTGATCATGGATAAAAAGATTACCCTGATTGATACCGTTAAAAAGGAGTTTGCCGACGAATTACTAGAAAACATCAGCCGGATTGTTGATCCCAAAAAGATCGATTGTGTTATCAGCAATCACACAGAGATGGACCATTCGGGTGGTCTCCCCAGGGTAATGCACAAAATCGGGGAAGATAAACCCCTGTTCTGCTCAAGGATGGGTCATAAAAATCTCTCCCATCATTTTCAGGAGAAATGGAATTATAACCCAGTGGAAGACGGCGGGGAAATGAACCTGGGCAGAAGGAATCTGGTTTTCTTAGAAACCAGGATGCTACACTGGCCGGACAGTATGTTTACCTATGTCAAGGAAGATAAGCTCCTCTTTTCCAGTGATGCCTTCGGACAGCATTATGCAGGTCTGGAAAGGTTTGATGATCAGATGGGCGAGGCTATTATGCCCCACGCCCTGAAGTATTTTGCCAATATCCTTTTGCTCTATTCTCCACTTATCCTCAAACTTGTCGACAAAGTAACAGAGATGGGACTGTCTTTCAATACAATCTGCCCTGATCACGGGATCATCTGGCGTAAAGACCCTGGCAAAATAATTAAGGCTTATGTCGAGTGGAGTGATCAGAAACCTAAGAAAAAGGCAGTGGTTATTTATGATACCATGTGGCAGAGTACAAAAAAGATGGCCGAGGCCATCGTGGCCGCTCTGGGGGAAGAGGGAGTAGATGCCAAACCAATGAACTTGCGATCCTGTCACCGGAGTGACATCATGACTGAGGTTATTGATGCAGGGGCGGTCATCGTCGGTTCTCCAACCCTGAATAACGGGCTATTCCCTACAGTCAGTGATTTTCTGACCTATATGAAGGGCTTAAGACCGAAGAACAAGATTGGCGCTGCCTTTTGTTCCTATGGCTGGAGCGGTGAGGCTATGAATCTGATTAATAAAGAATTAGAAGCGATGAAATTCGAAATCATCGATCCCGGCTTGAAGATACAGTATGTGCCCGATAAAGAGGGACTTCAGGCCTGCCATGAACTTGGGAAAAAGATAGCGCAGCGTATATCCGGCTTGTAGGATTGATCTGGAATTTTTCAGGGTGAACTAATTAAAAGGGAGGCACTGGTGACTAAAAAATGGAAATGTACGGTTTGCGGTTATATCCATGAAGGCGAAGGCCCGCCTGATAAATGCCCTGTATGCGGGGCATCTAGGTATCAGTTTATCCTTTATGAGAAATTGCCGGATGCCCTTGAAAAAAGCCTGAAAGAGGCCTTTGCCGGAGAATCGAAGGCACATGTACGGAACCTGGCTTTTGCCAAAAAAGCCGAGGAGGAAGGATTGCCCCAGATTGCCGGTCTTTTTAGGGCGGTTGCCGAGGCAGAAAGGGTCCATGCCTCTGAGTATCTCAAGTACATGGAGGGAATAATCGGCAGCACAGAGGATAATCTGAAGGCTGCCTTTGAGAACGAGATCAAAGCCAATACCCAAATATATCCTCCTCTAATCAAGGATGCCATGGAACTCGATAGAGAGGATGTGGCCGGGAGTTTTTCTCGCTCCAGGGATGTGGAAGAAAGGCACAGCAAACTCTACAAAGATGCCTTATCTGCCATGGTAACGGATCAAGTGGTTGATTACCATGTATGTCAGGTCTGCGGATATGTCTTTGATGGAGAGTTGCCAGACCAGTGCCCTGTCTGCAAGGCAACGAAGGAAAACTTTAAGGGGGTTGCTTGATTCGAAGGATTTGGGGTCAGAAACGTATTTTCAAATGAAAGGAGAGGTATAATGTTATTCTTTTCTGGTAGTGAAATAATCAAGGTAGCCATACAGATCGAAAAAAACGGTTTTGCCTTCTATCGATCTTTGGCCGATTCAATGGAGCAAAAAGATGTGAAGATGCTTTTTGACCATTTGGCAAATGAAGAAGAAAAACATATAAGAAGCTTTGAATCCCTCTATGAAACCTTCAAGGACTACGAGCCTGATATACCGGACAAAGAGGAATATTATGACTACATTCAGGCTATGGCAGGAATGAATGTCTTTACAAAAAAAGAGGGCATAGATGAGGTGCTAAATAAGGTAAAGGATAAGAAGGATGCCCTGGATATGGCTATAAGGTTCGAAAAGGAGTCTATAATCTTCTTTGTGGAGGTAAAGGGTTTAGTCCGAGAATCACAAATGGATGCAATTGAAGAACTTGTTCATCAGGAGCAGGAACATCTGAGAAAGCTTTTCCTCTTGACCAGAGACAACAACAGGTAGTGTCGGTTGTCCGTTGTCAGTGGTCAGTTGTAGGTTAAAATTGAAATAAAATGCGAAAGAAAGGGGGATTTTATGAAATTAAAGGAGAGTAAAACAGAGAGAAATATCTTGACTGCCTTTGCGGGCGAGTCGCAGGCCCGAAACCGTTATACCTACTTTGCCGGCAAGGCAAAGAAGGAAGGGTTCGAACAGATAGCCTTTATCTTCGAGGAGACCGCCAATCAGGAAAAGGAACACGCCAAACGGCTCTTCAAGCTTCTCAAAGGAGGGGATGTGGAGATACAGGCTGCCTTTCCTGCCGGGGTCGTAGGTAAAACATCTGAGAACCTGAAGGAAGCAGCAGGAGGCGAAAACTACGAGTGGACAGACATGTACCCTTCATTTGCCAAAGTTGCGGGGGAGGAGGGATTTGCGGATATCGCCAAGATATTCCAATCAATAGCCGTTGCTGAAAAACAACACGAAAAGCGCTATCTTGGATTACTGGCCAATGTAGAAGCCGGCGCCGTCTTCAAGAAGGATAAATCGGTGGTTTGGCGCTGCCGCAATTGCGGCTACACCCATAAGGGAACCGGGGCACCGGATAAATGTCCGGCCTGTGACCACCCTCAGGCTCACTTCGAGCTCCTTGCAGAAAACTGGTAGAAGCATTAAACATTACCGTTTTATAAATAAGATTTCTCGTTTCACTCGAAATGACAGTATTGGGATGTTTATTTACAAAACGCTTTACTAATTCAGAAAGGAGAAAAACAATGACAAAGAGATTAGAGATTTACAAATGTGAAATCTGTGGAAACATTGTGGAGATACTTCATGAAGGGAAAGGTGAGTTGGTGTGCTGCGGCCAGCCCATGAAGCTATATGTAGAGAACACAACCGATGCAGCCAGGGAAAAGCATGTCCCTGTAGTTGAAAAGACCCAGAGTGGCTTCAAGGTGAAAATCGGAAGCGTCCCTCATCCTATGGAAGAGAAGCACTACATTGAGTGGATCGAAGTAATTGCAGACGGCAAAGCATATCGCCAATTCCTGAAGCCTGGGGAAACCCCCGAAGCTGTATTTTGCATTGATGCAGAAAAAATCACGGCCCGGGAGTACTGTAATCTGCATGGCCTGTGGAAGGCATAAATTAAATAAGCCTATGAGTATCTCCCATCCTCATAGAAAGGGAAAAAGAGAGTCTCCACCATGAACGACAGAATAGACAAAAAAGCCCTATGGGATATCAGCTACGGAATGTATATTGTCTCCTCGGGGTTTAACGGAAAGCAGAATGGCCAGGTGGCGAACACAGTTTTTCAGATAACGGCAGAGCTACCCCGCATAGCGCTCAGTATCAATAAAGGCAATCTCACCCATGAGTATATCTCAAAGAGTGCTTTATTCACCGTTTCCGTTCTGGATGAGTCCACGCCAATGACATTTATCGGGCTTTTCGGCTTTAAGTGTGGCCGGGACATTGACAAACTGTCACAGTGCTTCCAGGTAAAAACAGGAAGCACGGGCTGTCCCATAGTCATGGATTATGCCCTTTCAGTAATAGAGGCCAGGGTCTTTAACCAGATTGACGTGGGGACTCATACAGTCTTTCTTGGAGATGTTGTCAGCGCTGAAGTACTCCGTGAAGGCAGACCCCTTACCTATGCGTATTACCAGGAAGTCAAAAAGGGTAAGTCCCCAAAGAATGCGCCCACTTATAGGTCTGATACCGGGGGAAAATGAAGGCTTACTTAAGAGGGGATGTTGAAAAAGAGCACAGTGAGAACAGCTCTAAAGCACAGGGTTTTAAGCCTGGTAAAATTACCGGATTTTGATCAGGCGCTGGACGAATTATCTAAACTGCCTCCTCGTAGGGTCATCAATACCCTTATTGCCTCCCTCTGCACCGATGATGAAGATATGAAGTGGAAGGCTGTCAGTGCTATAGGCTTTATCGCCTCTAATATCACCGCAAAGGATATGGAGTCAGCCCGCACGATAATGCGCCGCCTCATGTGGAGTCTAAACGACGAATCCGGAGGAATAGGGTGGGGGGCACCGGAGGCAATGGGCGAGATTATGGCATGTCACGAGGGTCTAGCCAAGGAATTTGCCCATATCCTGCTTTCTTACATTCGAGAGGATGGGAATTACATAGAGTATCAACCATTGCAGCGGGGTGTCGTGTGGGGTCTAGGAAGGCTGGCCCAGGTGAGACCCGAGATATTACGAGAGAAAGATGCCACCCGTATCCTTTGCCCCTGCCTGGATTCATCAGATGCTACGGTTAGGGCTCTGGCCGCATGGGCTATGGGATTGCTTGGTGTCCAAGATGGCCGTTCAGAGCTTGAAGCTCTCTTGGCTGATAATGCAGAGGTCCATCTCTATAGAGACCGGCACTTCGGTGTTCGACAGGTTAGCGAGATGGCTCGCGAAGCCCTGGCTAGATCGGCAGATAGCGGAACAAACCTGACACAGAGGAGTGATATACCATAACGATGAGGGCTACCAAACTGCTGAGGCAGGTTAAGGTTTGGTAACAATAGGACAGATACTAACATGCAAGCTGATGAAGTAGTCACTCCAGAGGGGAATTGGTGTATATTCCAGAACTGTGGATAGGGTGGTTATAATGGATTTAAATATATGGAGGTGGAAGAGATGTATTCAGAGGTAGTAATGGATCATTTTAAGAATCCCCGCAATGTTGGGGAGATGAAGGATGCGGATGGGATAGGAGAGGTTGGCAATCCTGTCTGTGGTGACATGATGAACATTTACATCAAGGTTAAGAATGACCGTATTGAGGATATCAAGTTTTTGACATTTGGGTGTGGGGCAGCCATTGCTGTTTCCAGCATGCTCACAGAGATGGCCAAGGGCAAGACTATAGAAGATGCCAGGAAGATCACCAACAAATCGGTAGCTGAGGCTCTTGAAGGTTTACCCAAAAACAAGCTTCATTGTTCCAACCTGGGGGCAGATGCCCTTCAACTGGCCATAAAGGACTATGAAGACAAAAAGGCAGGCAAGGTCAAGACTCCTCCAAAGGTAGAAGACAAGCATGAACATACCAAAGGAGACACCTGTCGGTGTCCTTACTGCGATACCGACTTAGGAGAGGCGATGGAGTTTTGTTCAAACTGTGGCAAGGAGATAAATAGCAGTCATTGAATCTTGGCAAGGAGACTTTAAAGTGAATACCATAAATTTAGACTACATATCGGCTAACCCTTTATTGCCTGAGGTTCAGGATGCCATGATCGAAGCTATCAAGAAAAACCATGGTAATCCTTCCAGCCCCCACCAATTAGGTGAACAGGCAACAGAGGTATTGGACCAGGCAAGGGTAAAAGTAGCCCGACTGATAAACTGTGCCTCACCCCAAGAGGTGGTATTTACCTCATCCGGCACTGAATCTATCAATCATGCCATAAAGGGGATAGCCTTAGCAAAAGCAGGCAAGGGGAAACACATCATAACCTCTAACATTGAGCACAATGCCGTCCTGAAGTCTCTCAGGAGGCTGATGAAGATGGACTACAGGGTAACATCAGTCTCTGTGAACGAATATGGATTGGTAAACCCTGATGATATTGCCAAGGCAGTGACAGACGAAACCATTCTGGTGACGATCATGCATGGCAACAACGAGATCGGAACCATTCAGCCCATAAAGGAAATTGCCCGGATTACCCGGGAAAAGGGTATTCTCTTCCACAGTGATGCTGTGGCATCGGTGGGTGTCATGCCTGTTGATGTTCAGGATCTGGGTGTGGATTTACTGAGTTTATCTTCCAATCAGTTTAATGGCCCATCAGGTGTGGGGGGGCTTTACATCCGTCGAGGAGTATCACCGTTGCCATTAATTGATGGTGGAGCCCAGGAGGATGGAAGGCGGGCGGGCACGGAAAACCTCATCGGTATAATCGGGATGGGGGTAGCCGCTGACATTGCCTTTCGGGAAAGGGAATCCAGGTCAGAACATGCAAGGAAGTTGAAAGAAAGGCTAATAAGGGGATTAAAGGAAAGTATTGAGGATATCATCATCAATGGGCATCCTGAATTTTCTCTGCCCAATCTGGTCTCTGTATCCATAAGGTATATTGAAGGGGAGAGCATAGTTCTCATGTTGGATGAGAAGAAAATAGCTGTTTCTACCAGGTCGGCATGTGCTTCTGGGGCGCTTCGGGCTTCCCATGTGCTTCTTTCTATTGGCAGAGAGTATGCCGATGCCCAGGGAACCCTGGTTATCAGTTTTGGTCGAGACACTAAGGAGTCTGATATTGACCGATTCCTGGAGGTATTGAAGGAAGCCGTTGAGTTTCTGAGGAATATGTCTCCTCTTTATAAAAAGGCAAAGGCTGGATAGTTGACGATGATCAAAAAAACGTAAAGGAAAGTCATCCACAGCGATTAGGTTCTAGAGGAAACTTTGGTTTTCTATAGATTGTAGAGAGTCAGATGTTGCCCAGCGATAAAGAATAAAACCTAGGAAAAATCGCCTAACCATTTGAGCAGCGAACTCCTGGTTCTCCCCGCAACGGAGCGGAGGGAAAGTTCAGTAGTTCGAGACAGATTGCCCCTCCGGGGCACTGCTCAACTGCCACATTAGGCATAAGATAACGATAATTCAAAAGGTTGGCTTTTATTTGATAGCGTTGGACAGATAAAAAGACATAAAATTAGCTAATTGCCCTATTCCAGTAAAATGACAAGAAGAGAAACAAAAAACATAACAGGTCTTACCAGGATTGAAGGCATTCCCTATCACGATGCGTGGGTAGGTTTTATCTGTCTTTCTTGCGGCTTACTCAATAACATTCGAATCGGGCTTCAGCTTTTAGACCCTAAAACCACATACGAAACTGCTGAA
>JACQWO010000060.1 GCA_016209225.1 Desulfobacterales bacterium | reverse complement strand
TTCCGTAAAACTTATTGCTAAAGAAAGAATCGGCTCTAAAACCATTAAACACCATGATGCTCCCAAAACACCTTACCAGAGAATCATGGAATCTCCTCTTATCCAAGAACCCGTTAAACTCTCCCTTTCCAAACAACTTGATAGTCTAGGAATTTCCTTTTTAAATAACTTTAGGCACTTTAAACTTTAGCTCACTTTAGGCACTTAACTTGAACCCTTTTATGCTAAGAAACAAATATGGAAACTAAACTTAAAAATGTCTTCCATCTTATTTACTCCAGGTAACATCTTTTATGAGTCAATGTTACCCCCGCTTCCTCACTCTTCGGTAACATTTTATTATGAGGCAACAGGATCATCGGAAGCATACGCGACTATTTTTATACAGCGCACAAGCCCTTGCCTTTTTACCCTGTTTGTAGTATTTATTATGGTTGTTAAAAGATTTTGGTAAGTATGTTAGACACCAATAAGGGTTCCCTCAGATAAGGGAGGCATACCTTTTATAGCGACAAAGGCAAAAAATCTCATTTTTTCAAATAGCTAGAATACTTTTCCCCAAAGACTGTGGATAAGTTGTGGATAACTGAGGAATGAAACCACCTAACACCTCAAAAATTGAGGGATTTTACCTGTTTGCCTACTTATTGGTCAAGTAAAATTGTCGAATAATATCATTATGTTATAAAATGTTGTTTTGTTGTAAAGAGGTTAGATGACCTTCCTTTTTGGTAAGTTAGAATTTATCCACAGATATTTGGAACTTAGGTTGGACTTATCGTCTTTTTATTCTGACTTTTGACTTCTGGATTCGCTGAATTGGAAAAATTTCAAATATCTTTGGATAGAGATTAAAAGCAAAGGAGTGTATTGCCCATGGAAATAAGGGTCTATTATGAGGATACCGATTGCGGTGGTGTGGTGTACTATGCTAATTATCTTAAGTACTTTGAAAGAGCGAGAACGGAATTTCTTAGGGATAGGGGGCAATTCCTTACAGACTATATGGAAAAAGGCATTGAGTTCATTGTGGTAAGGGCAGAGGTGGACTATAGGTCTCCCGCAAGGTATAATGATGTGCTGGATATAACAACAACGGTTTCAGAGATAGCCAGGGCCAGTTTTATTATGGAATACACTGTCTTGAGAAAGGAGGATGGAAGACTCCTTGCTTCAGGAATGACCAGGCTGGCATGTATTAATAAGAACGGAAAGCCTGTAAGGATTCCTGACAGTATGCTGAAGATATTGAGCAATTAGACTGACATGAAAAGAGGTTGGTAATCCTCTAATTCAACGGCTATCCGTTCTCTGTGGAAACCGGTGTCTCCCAACATAAACTCCGATGCCTTAGTACGCAGAAAGTAAAGGCTCAGGTCCAGCTCCTCAGTGAATCCGATGGCTCCATGAACCTTGACTCCCTGGATACAAGTTTGCTGGTAAACCTCATTTGCCTTTGCCTTGACCATGGAAGTCAGCAAACGAGAGGGGGAGCCTGTGCTTATATTCCATGCTGCTTCATAAACGAGACGCCGCAACCCTTCAACATTGATGAATACCTCGGCCAATTTGTGTTGAATTGCCTGGAAGGAACCGATGGGCTTATCGAACTGCACCCTCTCTTTAGCGTAGCTATTTGCCATTTCCAGCACGAATTGGGCTCCGCCCAACATTTCTGCACATTTTAGGACCGATACCCTTTGAAGGAGGAATTCAACGATCTCCCATCCCTTGCCTACCTCTCCCAAAACATTGTCTTTAGGAACCCGTACCTTATCGAACACGACCTCGCACTGCTTATCATGTGCTGTGGTAGGGATGACTTCCGTTTTTATCCCCTGGCTCCCTGCATCAACAATGAGCGCCGTGATTCCCTCTTGGCTTGTTCGAGCAACTACCAAGAGACGGTCGGCTACATTCGCATAGGGCACAAATAGCTTTGTGCCCTCAAGGACATAATCCTCCTGTAAAGAAGTGGCACGAAGTTCCACTCCCGATGGCTCGTAGCTGGCCGATGGTTCTGTTAATGCAAGGGTCCATATCTCCTCCCCGCAGGCGATTTTTGGCAGGAACCTCTTCTTTTGTTCTGAGGTTCCGTATTCGAGTATAGGAAGAGAACATAGGGCAACCGTATCGAAGAAGGGGGCTGGGAGAATATTCCTGCCCATCTCCTCCATAAGGATCGTGAGATCAAAGAAATCCATCCCCGTTCCTTCATATTCTTCAGGCAGTATGAGTCCCATCCAGCCCATCTCTGCCATTCTGCTCCACAGCTCAGGGTCATACCCTTTCTCGTCTTCCTTTAACTCTCTTATCTTGTTCTTAGGACACTCTTTTTCTAGGAACTTCCTTGCCGAATCTATTATCATCACTTGGTCTTCTGAAAAATCAAAGTCCATCCGTCTCTACCCCCTCTCAATATGATTTGGGTAACTTCAGTCCAAATTGGCCGACGATGTTCAACTCCACCTCGTCTGTCCCGGCAGCGAACGCAAACCCAAGGAACAACCAGAAGAGTTTTTCCATATGGCCGTTGAGCTTTGTCCATTTGCAGTTTCGACTCAATGGGTCTATTTGTGAGTAGCCTCCAAGGATCTCCGTTCCAAGCATTGCCAGCCGCTCCAGTATGTGGTCATTGAACACCTTGTCCCTTGACGGTTCATAAACGGGAGAGTCTCCCTTGCTCATCTTCCAGACGGTTTCGTAGCCGAGCACCTTTTGGGTCTCAAGTTCGACAGCAATGTCGGCCAATTTGTGCCGTATTTCCCGTTCCCGGAAAAGACCGTTTCCCCTAGTATACACGATAAGCTCGTCAAGTATCCTTTTATTATACCCGTAACATCTGCCGGCAATGCTTCCTCTTTCGTACCCCAGTGAGTGCATCAACTGGTACCATCCATTGTTCTCCTTACCTACCAGGTTGGCGGCCGGTACTCTTAAATCATCGAAGAAGACCTCATTGAATATGTGGAGTCCCACATAGTTCATGAGGGGTCTTACCGTAATTCCCTTGCTTTTCATATCCACGACAAAGACGCTGATTCCATTGTGCGGCTTGGCGGCGTCCGGGTCTGTTTTCACTGCGAGCCAGCACCATCTTGCCCTGTGGGCAGCGCTGGTCCATATCTTTTGGCCGTTGATAACGTATTCATCCCCCTCCCTCACCGCACGGGTCCGTATCTTGGCAAAATCACTGCCGGCATTCGGTTCGCTGTACGCAGTGCACCAGATACCGTCCGGCTCTCCTGATGCAATGAGTGGGAGGTATTTGTTCTTTTGTTCGGCTGTACCAAACATCATGAGGGAAGGGCCTACCCAGTCAACTCCGCCTATACCCATTGTAACACCTGGTATCCCCCAGTATGATGCCTCTTCAGAATACACCAATTGCTCCCAGAGGGAAGCACCCTTGCCCCCATATTCTTCAGGCCATGACATGGTAAGCCATCCTTTTTCAGCAAGCTTCTTTGACATAGACATAGCAAATGCCCATTCTTTGTCGTCGCTTTCCTCCTCTAACATAGATGAAAGCCAGCCTGGTGGAAGCTCCTTTTTTGTAAACTCTCGGATTTCCTTTCTCAGCTTTTCTTCTTTTTCGCCAAATTTAAAATCCATCGTGCCACTAACCTCCTCTCAAAAGGTTTAGCATACTAAATATGATGGGTTTCCCAAGGTTGAGTATTTGAGCAAAGAATAGTTTTTTTGAACATCAATGTCAAGTAGAAATTCAGTTCTGCGCCAAACTTCCTTCTTCCTTTTCACAGAAGAAAGTGATACCCTTTTATATTGAGAAGTCAGAATGGAAATAAATAGGAAATTCCCATATAATTAAACCTTTGATACGATTATAAAGCGAGGTGTATCATGATGGATAGAGATGTTGAGAGGTTAAACTCCATACTTGAAGACATGGAGGACGGTATCTTCAATGCCTCGGAAGATGATTACAAGCGTTTGTTTGAACATGTGGGTTGCGGTGTTTACATCAGCAGCAAAGAGGGGAAATTCATAGATGCCAATCAGGCTCTTCTGGATATGCTGGGATACGAAAGCAAAGAGGAATTCCTTGAGATTGATATAACCGGAGATCTCTATTTGAGGCCTGAAGATCGTCAAAGATTTCAGGAAATGATCGAGCGAGATGGCCATGTGATTGATTATGAGGTTGATTTTAAACGGAAAGATGGGAGGGCTATCTCGGCCTTGCTAACAAGCCATGTTCGATATGATCAGGAAAAGAATATCTTGGGGTATGAAGGGATCATTGTGGATCAGTCCCCAAGAAAGCAGATGGAGAAGGAACTCAAGGATGCCCATGATTTTCTGAACAAGACCATTCAGAGTTCACCCAATGCCATCATGTCGACAGATTTGAAAGGGAATATTATCATCTGGAATCAAGCCGCCGAAGAAATCCTCGGATACAAGTCAAGGGATGTAATTGGCAAGATGAACATCGAAAAGATCTATCCGGAAGGGGATGCGAGAAAAGTGATGCAAATGATGCGAAGTCCGGAGTATGGCAGTGTAGGCAAATTGAGGTCATACCCCATAACCTATGTGAGAGAGGATGGCAAAATCATTGAGGGCAACCTTTCTGCGGCTATTATGTACGACGCAAATGGAAATGAAGTCGCCTCTGTAGGGGTATTCGTAGACCTGGGAGAGACCCTGGAGATGGAACGAAGGCTGAGACAGACGCAGGAACAGTTGTTGCAGTCAGAAAAGCTGGCGGCCATGGGGCGTCTGACTTCTCAGATTGCCCATGAGCTAAACAATCCCCTCTATGGGATCATGAATACCCTGGAGCTGATGAAAACCGAGATTTCTCCTGAGAACAAGAGAAGAAAGGTTTTAGATATGGCCCTTTCCGAAACGGTGAGACTGTCCGAACTGCTCCGCAAGATGCTCTCTTTTTCCAGACCTGATGAGGAAGAAAGGCATCCTACGGATATTAATACAATCCTTGATGAGATACTGCTTCTCCACGAGAAACAACTGCGGGAACACAGTATTCGGGTATCTTCCTCTTTTGCAGAGGGGTTGAGAAAGGTTTATGCATCAAAGAATCAACTACGACAGGTCTTTCTCAATATAATCTCGAATGCTCGAGATGCCATGCCGGAAGGTGGAACCTTAACAGTGAAGACTAATGGCGGGAAAGACAATGTCCAGATTCAGATATCCGACACAGGGATTGGTATAAGAGAAGAAAATCTCGATAAGATTTTTGATGCCTTTTTTACTACTAAGGATGGGGCAAGAGACGCCGGCCTTGGCCTGTCTGTCTGCTATGGGTTTGTAAAAGATCATGGAGGCGATATTAAAGTGGAAAGCAAGGTAGGTTCTGGAACAACCTTTACCATCACCCTCCCTGTTTTTATCCCTTCTCTTTAATCCTGACACGATAGAAAGATCGAAAATAACCAAAATTTTACTTGACGATCAATAATAGAAATAAATATAATAATTATAAAAAATAAAGAATCTACCCCAAAAATTGTAACTATTCAGCACGCTGCTCTTTGACATTCATAAATTCAGGCCACTGTCCCTGAAACAGGAGTCGCAAAGCTTCGGATGCAGTAACGCCTTGTTTCCTGCACGTCAATATATAGCTTCGGATTCGGCAGAAGATTTTCGCACCTTCCATTGACCG
>JACQWO010000059.1 GCA_016209225.1 Desulfobacterales bacterium | reverse complement strand
GAGATGCATGTCTTGGCGACTGCCACCAGAATGAGCAGGGTCGAGGATGTAGAGCATATATTTGATATGGCATCTTTGAACGGCGCTAAGATATTAAATCTGGATTATGGAGTTGATGTAGGGAGACAGGCTGACCTGCTTATTACCGGTTCCACTACGAAAAGAGGGGTGATAAGCAGTCAGGAAATTATCCCTTATGTGGTAAAGAATGGGAGAGTGGTAAGTACAAACCGTGAACCGTGAACCGTAAACCGTAAATTGGGAACGGATACCAATAACTTTAGCTCACTTTAGGCGCTTAACTAGTTACAATGGGGAGTTTGTATGCGTGATGATGAGATAGACAAGATTATACAAAGATCATACGATCTTCACTTTCACATAGGACCTGACATTCTTCCCCGTAAATACAACGTTCGGGAGTTAATCCAGCAGGAGCAAGGGAAAATAGCGGGGGTTGCTTTAAAGTCCCATAGTTTTCCAACAATCACCGGTATAATTGCCTCTGGGGAGGGGGAAAGTGCCCTGAAATTATTTGGCTCTGTTACTATGAACTATTTTATGGGAGGATTTAACCCCAGCGCAATCTATGCTTCATCTACCATGTCTAAGAACTTTCCGATTATAGTATGGTTTCCAACTATACATGCGGAAAATCACTTGAGGCATAACTACAGTAATTATGAAATCCCTCCTGAGTGGGTTAAGGATCCGGAGTTTAAACCCCGGATTAAGACGGAACTTAAAGCCGTGAGGGTAACAGACTGGAACAATTCCCTGTTTGATAAGTGTGTAAGGGTCTTAAAGATGATCAAGAAGATGGGTTGTATCATGGCAACAGGACATCTGTCATGGGAAGAGACAGAGGTTCTGGCAACAGAGGCATTGAAAGAGGATATTAAAGTAATAATCACTCACCCAAATCAGAAGGATATTGCAATGCCTTTAAGGACTCAAAAGGATCTGGCAAAAAAGGGGGCATATATAGAGCACTGTTATGTAATGTATCTTGATAGAGACAATAAGGATGACTACCCATTGGATGAGATGGCAGACAAGATCAACGAGGTGGGCGCTGACCAATGTATCCTGAGCTCTGATGCAGGGCAAATGGGAAATCCAGGCCCCAGTGAATCATTGAAGGAATTCGTCAAATTGCTTTTAAAAGAGGGGATAACAAAGTCACAGTTTGAGAAGATGTTGATAAAAAACCCGGAAACAATACTGGGGATGTAACTGATTCAGCCACAGATTCACACAGATTCACCCTGTTGAATTTCCCGTAGGGAACCCTATTCAACAAGGTAAACGCAGATAGAATTACAACAGCAGGCTTAAGCCCGCTGTTATATAATAAAAGAAAAAATATCAGTGATGATCAGTGTAGATCGGTGGCTGAATAGTTACGGAATAAGAGGAGGTTAAAGAAAGATGGGCATAAAAGACATACTAAAGAAGATAGAGGATACTAAGATTCCAGAAGTGAAGAAGGTTGCTGTGGCCTTTTCCGGAGGACTGGATTCCGCTTTAGGGATAGAACTCCTTAGAAGGAAATACAAGGCAAAAGAGATCGTTCCTATAACCGTGGATGTAGGTCAGGGAGAAGAAGAGATTGAAGAAGGCAAGACCAAGGCATCTCAGTTGGGTATTCAACTTATCTGGTTAGAAGCCAAGGAAGAGTTTACCGAAGAGTGGATAGCAATGGCAATCCAGGCGAATTCAAACTACCTTGGATACCCGGTGTCTACCTCTATGACACGCCAGTTAATAGCAAAAAAGGTCGCGGAGGTGGCAGTTGCCAATAACTGTGATGCCATTATGGAGGGCTCCAGTGGTAAGGGGAATGACCAGTATAGAATGCACAACGTCTTTAAGATGTTTGCCCCAAATCTGGAGATACTGGTTCCTGTTAGAGATTTCGATCTGACCAGATTGGAAGAGATGGAGTTATGCAGGGAGTGGGGCGTTCCGGTAACAGAGCAGATAACCGGTGGAGATGACAAGACCATGTGGTGTAGATCCATTGCCAGTGGGGCAATTGACTTAAACCAGGAACTACCGGAAGATATATGGATGTGGTATCAGCCTCCGGAGTTGGCATCGGATAAGGGTGACATTGTTGAATTGAAGTTTAAGGGGGGGATCCCTACTGCTTTAAATGGGAAAGAGATGTCCCTTGGGAATATAGTGCCGGAGTTAAATGAGATTGGTGGAAGGAATGCTATTGGTAAGATTGACATGTTTGAAGACGGGATTATGGATTTGAAGAGCAGGGAGCTGTACGAGGCCCCTGCTGCCACTATAATACTCAAGCTTCATAGAGATATGGAACAGTTTTGTCTGACTAAGGATGAGATTCAGTTTAAGAGCAGAGTTGACCAAAAATGGGCATACCTGATCTATCACGGTATGGCATACCATCCACTGAAAGGGGATCTGGATGCCTTTATTAAACAGTCTCAAAAGGTGGTGAATGGCAGGTACAGGGTAAAACTTTACAGGGGGAATATAGATATCTTAGAGAGAGAAAGCGATACAGGGTTATTCTATCCGGAGATCAGGTCGATTAAGACCGGGGGGTTCGATCAGAGGATGTGTGCTGATGCTGCCCACATCCGTGGATTGCCCTTTGAGATACTGGCAAAGAGGGATAAAAAATCGTGAGTCGTGAATCGTGAATTGGTTTACGACTTACGATTTACGATTTACGAACTTAGACAGAGAGGTAAAAAATTGACTAAGCTATGGGAAAAGGGTTACTCATTAAACGATGAGATGGAAAAGTTTACGGTCGGAGACGACTTTTTACTGGATCAAAAACTGGTAAAAATGGATGTAATTGGAAGTATAGCTCACGCGAAGATGCTTGCCAAAATAGGGATATTGAAAGAAGATGAATTTGCCATGCTCAAAGGCGCATTATTGGAGATACTAAGGCTCTATAGTGAAGATAAATTTCATATCCAATTGGAAGATGAGGATGTTCATACAAAGGTTGAGAACTATCTAACCGATAGACTTGGTGATCTCGGCAAAAAGATTCATACGGCCCGTTCAAGGAATGACCAGGTAATAGTTGATATCAGGCTTTACACCAAAGAAAGACTTCTGGAGATACTGACGGCTCTCCTGGGATTCTGTGAAACCCTATGGGAATTCAGTAAAGAAAATGAGGGGGTTATAATGCCCGGGCGCACCCATACGCAGCCGGCCATGCCGTCTTCAGTGGGATTGTGGGCGTCTGCTTTGTTAGAATCTCTTTTAGATGATTTCATACTAATGAGGACTGCTTACGATATAAACAATCAGTGTCCTTTAGGATCGGCGGCAAGCTATGGAGTGCCTCTGGACATTGACAGACAGTTAACCTCTGACCTTTTAGGTTTTGAGAAGGTTCAGAATAATGTTTTATATGCAAATAACAGCCGGGGAAAGATGGAGTCAATTGTCTTATTTGCTCTTTCCCAGGTTATGTTGGATCTCAGTAAATTGGCAACGGACCTGATTCTGTTCAGTACCAGAGAATTCGGTTATTTTAGTCTACCGGAAGAGTTCTGCTGTGGCAGCAGCATAATGCCTCAAAAGAGGAACCCGGCCGGTATGGAGTTGATAAGGGCAAAGACATCCACTATGCTTTCCTATCTATTCCAGGTTGCAAACACTATTAAGGCATTACCGTCAGGGTATAACCGGGACCTTCAGGAGACCAAGTCTCCGCTATTAAAGGGTATGGACCTGGTAGAATCTTCTATTAAGGTCTGTGATCTGGTTATCTCCGGTTTGAAGGTAAATGAAGAGGTTTTAGACCGGGCATGTACCCCTGAGGTCTTTGCAACGGATAGAGCACTGGAGTTGGTAAAAGAAGGGAAACCCTTTAGGGACGCCTATAGGGAGGTTGCCGCCAACTTAGATAAGCTGGAGATAACCGCCTCCTATAAGGATATTCTTTCCAGAAAACATATTGGTGCTGCCGGAAATCTGGGGCTCCCCATGTTAAAGGATCAGATCGACAGCAAGATGGAGTGGGTTGGAAAGCAAAAGAGAGCATTTGAAGCAAAGCTTGAAGAGTTGAAGATGTAGGGGCAGGTTTTAAGCCTGCCCATACTAGGGGCAGGTTTTAAGCCTGCCCATACTAGGGGCAGGTTTTAAGCCTGCCCATACTGAGGGGTTGAGGAGTAAAGAATTCCATGAAAACAAGAGAAATCAATTGGGAGCAGGTAGAGGACGAGGCTGTAGAAATTCTGAGTAGATACATCCAGATAGATACAACCAATCCGCCTGGCAACGAAATAAAGGGGGCGCTGTTCTTAAAGGAGAGACTGGAAAGAGAAGGGCTTGAGTGCGTAGTTTTAGAGTCTGAAAAAGGAAGGGGAAATATTGTTACCAGGTATAAAGGTGATGGAACACTATCCCCACTTCTCCTGTTACACCATATAGACGTGGTGCCGGCCGAAGCTGATAAGTGGCTTCATCCTCCATTTTCAGGGAAAGTGCTGGATGGAGAAATATGGGGGAGAGGGGCATTTGACTGCAAATCTCTTGGGGTAATGGAACTGATGGTGCTGCTATTATTTAAGAGATCCGGCTTCAAATCCAGGAGAGATATAATATTCGCTGCTACCAGTGATGAAGAGGCAGGAGGCAAATACGGTGTTGAATGGATGGTGGAGAACCATTTTGATTTAATGAAAACAGACTTTGTTATAAACGAAGGGGGGCTCGCCGGGTTTTCTGTAAATAACAAGAACCTTTATATGTGTCAGACGGCAGAAAAGGGTGTCTGTTGGGTGAGGCTGACCTTCAAAGGGACCCCTGGCCACGCATCTATGCCCGATGGAAAGAACTGTATATCGGATATGGCCACGGCTATTGAACGGATAAGCAAGTACCAATCCCGACTGCAACAATCTCCTATAACAGTCAGGTTAATTGAAGGTCTTGCGAAAGAACAGAGCTTTATGGAAGAAAAGATATTTATGGGGTTGCTTGATGAGTCCCTGTCTTTTAATGTCCTTGATAGAATTCCTGACAAGGGATTGAAAACAATCCTGAATACCATGCTCCGTAATACCTTTGTTCCTACGGTTGTCCAGGGTGGGAAAAAGACCAATGTTATTCCCAGCGAGTGCTACTGCGAGATAGATTGCAGGATGCTTCCCGGTGAAAATCCAGAAAGCATCATTGGAGAATTAAAAGCAGCCTTGGGAGATATTACAAGTTTTGATTTGGAGATCCTCGGTTCATCCACCCCCACAGAGTCAAAAATCCCCACCGAACTCTATTCTACTATCGAAAGGTGTGTTAAAAGACACGATTCTGATGCCAGACTGATCCCATTTATATCGTCTGGGGCAACCGATTCGAGATTCTTCAGAGAAAAGGGTATTACGGCTTATGGATTTGCGCCTTTAAAGATAGGAGAATCCCTCTCATCTCATCTTGAAAAAATGCATGGACATAACGAAAGGATATCTGTGGAAGGTCTTCTGTATGGGACGAGGGTGCTGTACGACATAGTGTCCGACTTTTGCAGTTGAATTTTCAGATTTGCACTCTCTAACTCCTTAACTCTTCACTCTTCACTCTCTAACTACTTAGGGGATGTAGCTCAGGGGGAGAGCACTGCCTTCGCAAGGCAGGGGTCGGGGGTTCGAATCCCCCCATCTCCACCATTTAACGCGGCTTTTCTTATTTTTCCCTGTTGCATTTTGTCTTTCAATATCATAAACTACGGGCTATAAGTGTTGGCTAATATTATGTTATGTGGAAGAACAATGAACTCTATATTCGGAGGTATGACATGATTGAACTCCACAAAAACATCGTTCTTGATGAGAATCAGAAACCCATAGCCGTTCAGATTCCTATTGAGGAATTTGAACGTATGGAAGAAGTTATTGAGAACTATGGCTTGGCAAAACTGATGGATGAAGTGGCCGATGATGAACAGCTTTCCGTGCATGAGGCGAAACAGTTCTATCGGTCTTTGAAATAAGATGTGGGAAGTTGAATATAAGAAGCGTTTTTTAAAGGAACTTTCTAAACTTCCTGGGGATGTCCAGGCTCAGGCGGAAAAGATCGTCTTTGAGGATCTCATATGTGAGAACCCGTTCGATCTCGAATACCTTGAGCAAATGAGAGGATACACTGGAAAATACAAGATCCGCATTGGACAGTACAGAATCGGGATTACAGTAGATAAACAGAAGAAGGTTGTGGTCTGTAACCGAATTGCCCATCGAAAGGATATATACAGGCTTTTCCCATGACAGGATCACATAACATCAAATTCCACCAGACCGCAAAAGAAGCGGCCAGTGAGTCCGCGCGGTTCTCCCCTCGCTCCGCTGCTGCTATGTATAATATCAAGTATTAAATCACTCATCTAACAAAAAGAGGTTACTATACTTGACATTATATCATATAGTCTCGGGGAGAATGCGGCAGTTGAGGAAAAGATATGAAGTATTGGGTTCTTGAAATATTGAAGTCTTTTTCAATTCCATTTATACTTATAATTGTTACTGTTTTTTTCATATTTAATTCCATAGATGTAAAAAATCAGGAAACATCTCGTCTCGTTTTGGGTGTTATGTTAGGTATAATTTTAGGATTTTCTGCAGATTTAACTAAACGGGGACTAGATGATTTATTGAAAAAACAAAAATTTAGAAAAATATCACTAAAACTTCTGGAGGAAGATGCAAAAAGCATATACAGAATTATTTGGTCATACGATAGAATGATGAAGTCTCCTAACACTCCCCCAGAGCTCAAGGGCCATATACCAGCAGAATTAAAGTTAAAATATTGGGCAAATTTAAAAGAAAACAACGAATTTCTTATGCTTGGAGTTGAAGACCCTTTCAATAAAATATTTGAGGAAATGTGGAATTTTGAACAAATAAATGAACAAATATCGCTAGCAAAACAAGGAAATCAACAAGCTGCTATATTTGCACGTACATTTTACAAATTGGCCGCCGATGAGCAATCGCATAAAAAATTGCTTCTTTTCTTCAAATCAGAAAAAGAGATTGAAGAATTAGACAAAAAATATATAGACGTAGCTAAAGAAAGACATAAAAAGGAGATACCTGGGGTCGTTGTTCCTAATTAATAAATTATTTTCAAACCGGTTAACCTTTACACCCTGTTAGAGAGGGGTTATCTAATGGGGCACACCTTTCAGAGAGGGTTCTCTAACAGGGTACACAAGGAGATTGCAGTGGCTAGGTACAAAGATTACTCCTATTCCCAGGGAAAGTTCATCCCCGTCTTTTTTGACAAACAAATCCTCCCAGGCACCTTTGAGTATTCCCTGAATCAAATTAACAACCAAAAAAAGTCTAAGCTGATCGGAAAACTAATTCTCTGCCAAAGGGTTTTTCAACAGGCTCGTTAGCCATCTGAAATAGGAGGAAGATATGGCAAAAGAAACAGTAGCGGTTTATTGGGACTTTGAAAATATTCACGCCAGTTTATATGATTCGGCTAACGGCAGTGGTGGCTATGGGAGAACTCAAAACAGGAACAAACAGCAAGACTTGATGGTTGATGTACAAGCGCTATATGATTTTGCTACAACATACGGAAATGTGGCAATCAATAAGGCCTATTGCAATTGGCAATGGTTTGCAAAATATAGGCATTCCTTGCTTAAATGTGCTGTCGAACTAATCCAAATATTCCCTCCAGGTGCATCAGCCAAAAACGGAGCTGACATTAAGTTGTCTCTTGATGCAATTGAGGATGTGTTGAGATTCCCACATATTTCCTCAATTATTGTCATAGGTGGCGATAGTGACTTTATTCCCCTGGCACAGAAAATTAAGGCTGCGGGGAAAGACCTAATCGGTATTGGTTGTAAATCATCGACAAATCAACACTGGGCTAACAGTTGCTCGGACTTTAAATATTACGATGCTCTCGTAGTTGATAGCCAAACAGATGAAAATATTGGGAATGAAGATGCTGAATCAGATATAATACAGATCAAAGATCCTGTTGAACTTTTATCAAAAGCGATTAAGCAAATTTCTAAGAGAACCGGCGATGAATGGGTTGTTAAGGCAGCAATCAGGCCCGTAGTAAAGCGACTTGATCCCACGTTTGATGAATCAAATTACGAATGTAAAACATTCTCAGAATTACTTAAAAAATATCCCAAGAGCTTTAAGGTCAAGCCCGGAGCGCACGACCATTTAGTTAGTTTGATCGCATAGAACACTAGGGGGGGATATGGCAGGCAAAAATATACGCTATTATTCAAGCCGGCAGGTTAAAAAAAGGGGTAAGCAAGATGGCAGGGATTGGAAGTGGAAATTTTTCCCTCCCAAATGGCCATTTCAAGAGACCAAACAACCAGACCCTTCCCTTGACCAGGAAGAACACACCGAATTTGAAGGAGAACTCCTTCGAAGAGCAAATGAAAACCTGACCCATATCTCCCAGCAATGGTCTGATATTGATAAAGAACTGCATCAGAATTGTAGATATGCTGAAGATAAATATAGAACGGCAAAGGCGGCAGTTAAAAAAGAGAGTAGTGAACACGAAGATGCCATTAAGTATTACGAAACTGCTAAAGCAAGTTTTTATAACTACCCAAAGCCTCGCATATCAAACACATTGTTCTGGATATTTTTTATAATAATAACGGTTGCTGAGGTTGCCTTTAATGCATTGGTGTTCAATGTCTTTGGACAGAGTCAATCAGACACCCTTATAATGGCAATTGGCGTAATGGTGTCCATACCATGGCTTTCAGATTTTATTGGCAAGAAATTACGCATGAAGAATAAATCAAAAACCACCATAGTATTGATGACAAGCGCCGCCTTAGTGGTTTTTGCCGGTCTTATTGTAATTGCAGTATTAAGGGAAAATATTTTTGAGGCTAATAAAATAGTGGAAGCCCTGGACATAAGATGGGATATCAACAGTATGGTTTTTGCATTTTTTATTGTAAATATTCTTTTATTTGCTGTTATAGTGGTTCTTGCCTACCAAGCGGGACACAAAGACCCGCTTAAATACAGACAGACTAAGAGGGCATTTGAAGATGGAGCAAATAAGCTTAAAGCAGAGGCGGCAGACCTTGAAGAGGCTGCTGAGGGGTTAGCCAACGCGAGGATAGAATTTAACAGGACTCACTCCGAAAGGGTAGCTGAATTTGAAAAGATTAAATATAAAGCAAAGGAAGAAAGAGATTTATGGGTAGAACTGGTTCAACTATATAGGACATCGAACATGCTTGTCCGCAGAGATAAGACCAGACCGAAATCATTTTTCGTGGATCTTGAATGGTTGATCTTGATCCCCGAAATTTTGCAGAATCTCGATTGTAATGCCTGTTGTTACGAAGAAGAGAGAAGATGAAACAACCTACACATCCTGGGAAGATTATAAAGGAAGATTATTTGGAGCCATTATCCATTACAATCAAAGATATGTCTGAATCCCTCGGTGTTTCCAGAAAAACATTATCAAAAATTATTAATGAAAGAGGCTCAATTACTCCTGATATGGCATTGCGTTTATCCCGTGCTTTCGATACCACACCTATCTTTTGGCTAAATTTACAGAAAAATTATGATTTATGGCAAGCAGAGCATATTTCAGAAGCATGGCAAATGGTCAAACCTATTTCAACAGAATTGCTTCATAATCAAGGATGATGGACTCGTAAAAAGTCAAAATTGGGATGGCAAAGTAAAAAGCTCCAGATGCAAGGCGCGCAAATCCTAAGGTGTGAAGCGTACTTAGGGGTACGCCGCAACGACGAAGGATGCAGTGCCTGTCTGCGTGCGGAACGCACAGGCAGGCAACGCCGCAGATGGACTTTTTACAAGTCCATCAACTTTGTACCTTCTATTATAGTTTCTCCACCCTTTGTGCCTTGAATGTAACGCGCTGCAAACTCCCCTGCGGCACAAGCTCCAGCTCTGACCTTACCCCTATTTCGTTCAAGATCGCTTCTTCTACCTTCTCCCTCAGAGTTTTTAGCTCTTTCACTTCAGGTTTGTGTTCTAATTTGAGCTTCAACTTGTCCATCTCAGGCTTTTCCAGTATTATCCTAAACTCACCCTCAAGTCCTTCAATCTTGGCAATAACCTCCTCCACGTCTATAGGCAGTATTTTCTTTTCACCGATCTTCATGAGTTGCGAAACACGCCCTTTTACGTAAGACATCCTCGGTAATGTACGACCACAAGAGCAAGGTTCATAAGGAAGGAGACTCCCCACGTCTCCTACTTTGTACCGAAGAAGGGGCATAGCCTCTCTCGCCAGAATAGTGAAGACCAATTCACCCTCCTCACCTTCTGGAAGGGGTTCTCCGGTTTTTGGGTCTACAACCTCTATGATGCCTGCATCGGAAGAAATGTGCATGCCTTTCCTTGCTTCGCACTCAGAAGCAAAGCAGGGAGAGGTTTCTACTGCGCCGTAGAGTGTCATGAAGGGAATCCCATATTTTTCCTCAACCTTTCTCTTATAAGATTCAGCCCATCCTTCACCGACGCCACTTATCATCCTTATGTTCGTTTCTTGAACTTTTGCTCCCAGTTGTTCCATCCTTTCAAAGTAGCCAAGAAGCAGTGAAGGCATGTGCTCAATTATTGTAACCCTTCCATCCCTGGTCAATTGTATCTGGTGATCCGGATTGTATCTTCCAGCGGACATCAGAATGAGGGATGCCCCTAATTCTCTATATCCTTGAAAGCAACAATCAAATCGGGTGAGAACCTGTACCACATCCGAAGGTCTTACACCCATTGTCCAACGTGCACGTGCTTCACCTTCAGTGAAGAAGAATTCCGTCTCTTTTTTGCTAAAAGGGATGGGAACAACTGCGCCAACGGTTCCCGATGTGGAGTGAAACATCTTAATCTCATCTTCAGGGATAGCCAGTCTATCCTTCAAAGGAACATCCGTATCTACTTCTATGTCCATTGTAAACGGAAGCTTGCGGATATCCTCCAGGGTTGTTATGTCCTCTGGTTTCACCCCGGCCTGGTCAAATAAACGGCGATAGAACTTTGTCCTGGTATAAGCCCATTCTACTGTATGTTGTAGTCTTTCCTCTTGCAGCTTGCGAAGCTTTTCCAAAGGCATAGTCTCGATCTCTTCATTCCAAAATTTTCTTTCTTCCATGTAAATCCTCCTTTTAATGTTAGTTTGTGTCAGACCCTGTTTGGTGCCAATCTCCTAAGCAGGCCTGGCATACCGAAGTTCCACTCTGGGTTCAGGTAGCGTTCTTTTAGATACTGTTCCTTTAATTGGTGTTCTTGATGACTGAGTTCTCCCTTTCTTAATTCTATTCCCAACCCCTCCTGAAAACCCTCAATGAATATCCCCTGGAGTTCAAAGAAATCTATGTCTTTACCTACCTGGTCATTCACCGAAGTTATATTTCCGGTCAGATAATCCACCACCACCTCTCTCTTTAATCCCTTAAACACCATGATCTGGGAGAGTTTTTGGGCATCAAATCCAATTAAAATAGAACCATGCTGTAGGAGAGCGCCACCTACTCGTCTTTGAGCACTTCCGCAAATCTTTTTCCCATCAATCATTATCTCGTACCATGAAGGGGATAAAAAGCAACTTGGATTGACTTTCCTTTTGGATAAACCGTTACTTGTCTTTCTCGGTATAACTAATTGGGCATTGATGTGCAGCCTCTTAAACCCCTCGATTAAACAGGAGCTTATCTTTCTATAGGCTCCCAGGATACTGGAGGGGAATAGGGGATTATTTGAAGGGCAAATCAGTGAGTAGGTCAGTTCTTCCTCGTGCAGAACTGCCCTCCCCCCTGTAGTACGGCGAACGATATCGATTCCCAACCTATCACATGCCTGTAAGTTTATAGCGCCTTCAACCTGTTGAGAATACCCAAGAGAGACTGCATGGGGCTTCCAACCATAGAATCTAATGGTAGGCGGAGACTTACCTTGACCGCAGACCGTTAATATAGCCTCATCTATGGCCATGTTTTCAAAGGCATTCAGAAAACCGGTGGTCAATAGACGCCACTTTGGGGGTTTATCTTCCTCCATTATCCTTCTCCTGTCGTGGAAGGATCCTCTCTAGAAGCCTACCAGCATGGTAGGAGCTTCGAACAAATGGACCTGAGGCCACCTCCTGAAACCCCATCTCTTTGCCTATTGACTCAAGCTCTTTGAATTCCTCGGGATGGAGAAATCTTTCTTCTGGAAAATGGTAATCAGAGGGGCGAAGATACTGCCCCATGGTCAGGACATCACATCCAACATTCCTCAGGTCTTTCATGGAGCTGAGAACCTCTTCCCTTGTCTCTCCCAAGCCCAGCATTAGACCCGATTTGGTTACAATTTTACTGTCAAAGTCTTTTACAAACTCCAGGACATTTAAAGAACGGCAATAATCTGCACCAGGCCGAATCCGTGGGTAAAGGCGAGAAACCGTTTCCATGTTGTGGCTGAAGACAGTGGGGCTTGATTTGACCACCTCCCATACAGCATCATGACTACCTTTAAAATCAGGGACCAGCACTTCAACTTTAGAGTAGGGCAAACTTTCTCGTATAGCCGTAATAGTCTTTGAAAAGTGTTCAGCACCTCCATCCGGCAGATCATCTCTGGTTACAGAGGTAACAACCACATAGGTTAATCCCAGAATCTTTGCTGCCTGCGCTATCCTAACTGGTTCATCTAACTCAAGAGGATTTGGGTCTCCACCCTCTACAGCACAAAATCGGCAGTTCCTGGTACAGATACTACCCATAATCATAAATGTAGCGACTCCTTCCCCAAAACACTCTCCAATATTCGGGCATTTAGCGCCCTGGCACACGGTATTTAATCCCAGCTCCGAGAGTGTATCCTTAACCTTGAATAAACCTTTTCCTCGGGAAATATCCTTTTTGAGCCACGAAGGGAGTCTGCTAACTCTCACGGTTGTTCCTTGTATAGATATACCTGAACAATGGGGTTCTCTACCTTTTTATGCTACTCTTCTGTGTTTCACCTACCCCGATAAATGGCACAGCCCCACCGCCGGTAACCTGTGGGAGTATCCCATTCCATTTATCTATAGCCTTGAGATTTGCCTCTATCTTTCTAAGCTCTATAAGATCTGTTGAAATATTCGCTCTCTGCAGCCTCAAGGACTCTGCCTCTGCCCTGGCTGCTGTAATCTTCTGCTCTGCCTCTATCTTTATCCTGTCCAGGTCTCTCTTTGCCTTTAGTGCAAGCTGTTCTGCTGTCTGCTTTGACTCAATGGCCTCCATAAATATCTTGGAGAAGCTGAAGCCTACGATAGAAAATGCATCAACTGCTATGTTGTGCGCCAAAAGTCTTTCAGCAAGGTTTGCTCTCATTGCCTCGCTTACCGCCGGTCTCTTTGTAATAAGCTCTTCTGCCGAATACTTGGCTGTCACAGCCTTTACCACCTCCTGCACTGCAGGGTCTATGATTCGCTCTTTAAATTGTATGCCGATGGACTGATAGACAATGTTTGCCTTGTCTGGAACTATATGATAGTTAAGCGCAACCTCTGAACTCACTTCCTGAAGGTCAGACGATGAAGCGGCGGCATTTGTTAAAGATTTCTGAACCTTGACATCCATCGGGACGATATCCTGCATTATAGGTACCCTGAAATGCAGCCCTTCTCCAAGTGCATCCTTCTGAACAGCGCCAAAATTAAGGACAATCCCTCTTTCACCTGCCCCAATCTGAACCCATGGCCTTAAAATCAATAAAAACAATAGAATCGCTCCAATAATCACTGCCACCCTCATAGGGCCTTTCTTCATTGCAGACTGCATTGCCTCCTTAGCCTTGTAAACATCTCTTTCATCCATTATACTGCCTCCTTTTTAATAAAGTGCCTTATTAAGTAATTGCCTATACCACCCTATAAACTATCCTCGAATCCTTTCAATTTCAGCATTTCACTAGAATCCTTGACTCCTTGAATCCTCATAATCCATCAACTAATTTGGAGATGATCCCCCATATATTACTTCCTGCCGCCATACATTGCAAATATTCCATATTTATAGAAACAATCTACATCTTTGAATCCTGCATCTTTTAAGCCATTCAATTGATCGGTTAATATGTCGAGCTTACTATGATGCTCCTTTTCTGCATGCTTACTGATAATGTCCTCATACCTGCTTTCTAATTTCAACACAGTCTGTTTCTCGATTATCCATTCCTTCCATAATTCCAGATACCATTTCTCAAGGGTTTCTGTCGGCGAGAGGATAACATCTGTGTTTACAAAATAGCCCCCTTCTCTTAAGCGGGAATAAATGTAATTAAAGATGGATTTCTTCTCATTCATTGCCAGATGGTGAATAGCAAGGGATGAGACTACAAAGCCGAAATCCGGAAGTGGAATGTCTTTGTATAATAGCTCCTGAAAACTTGCTTTAATGAAGTGGATATTCTTAAAGCCGGCCAGCCTTTCTCTGGCTTTGTTCAGCATATCCTCTGAGCCGTCAACCAACGTGGCTGATATAGAATCGTCGATTTTTAGAAGCTCATGGATTAGGATGCCATCTCCACACCCCATGTCCAAGACTGTATTTTGTTGCTTGTTTCCCAGGAAATACCTATAGAACGATTTAAATACTTCCAGCAGCCTTCTCCGCTCTAAGATTCGGATGTCTGCCGTTTCAAGATACTCATAGGCAAAGTCCTTTTCTGCCCATCGGGTTTTATCAAATTCTGTCATGATTTTGTCCTGTCTTCCGTGGGGGGTATTTCATATAACAGAGTGTCCGGGTTCCCCAATGGGGAATTTATTCTTGTATCTCTACTCACCCTTCAACTCTATCTCATGAACCTCGCCAAACTCAGACAGTGGTTTATCAAAATCCTTACTCTTACCCACCACAACAAGAATGGATCTATCCGGGTAAAGATGCTTTTTTGCCACCCTTTTAATATCCTCAAGGGTAACCTTGGATATGTTTTCCTGATACCTCTCTAAAAAATCCTCCGGCAGGTTGTCATAGTCTACGATCATCTGCTGGTTAACTACACTGGCAGAAGAAGTAAAAGAAAAGATGAATTTATTAACGATAGACTCTTTTGCCCACCGAAGCTCTTTTTCTGTGACGCCATTTTTCTTTAGGTCTCTTATAATGTTATAGATCAGGGATATGACATTGGAGGTAGTGACGGACTTGGTCTGGCATATGACAGCAAACACCCCATATTCCACATCACCCCTGTAAATACTCCCCACACTGTACGCAAGACCTCTATTAGACCTGATTTCTGAAGTCAACCTGGAATTGAAACCAGATTCTCCTAAGATAAAGTTCAATACCTTAAATGTAAAATAGTCAGGATGGGTTTTTCTCACCGCCAGATGCCCAAGTATAATTGTGGACTGAGGTACATCCTTAAAGGCATAATTTACGGATTTTTCAAAGGAATATAAAGGGGGAGGCTCTTTGGGTATCTTTGTCCCGGTTTTTTCCCAGCCCTGGAAAGACTTCTCGACCTTTTTCACTATCTCATCCTTCTGAAAGTCTCCGGAGATAGCAAGCATTACATTTTCCGGGCGGAAGAACCTGTTGTGAAACTCAACTAAATCTGTTCTGGTAATGGCATTAATTGATTCAACTGTAGATATCCTGCCTCTGGGATTATCCTTGTATAAAAGCCTTCTGAATTCTCTGAAGGCTATGCTGTCCGGATTGTCGTTCCTGCGTCTTATAACTTCAATCTCCTGTTTTTTAGCCAGGTCTAGCTTTTCCTGATCAAATCTTGGGTTCATCATAATGTCAGCAAATATCTTGAGACCAATGTCTGTATCCTTTTTCATCACAGAAAGGGAGGCAGACCCGGACTCGCTTCCAATACCTGTCTCTACAGAACCTGCAATATACTCCAATTGGTCGTTTATCTCGTCTGGGTTCATAGAACGGGTACCCCCTGTCCTCATAACCGTACCGGTTAACTCAGCCAAACCTGTCTTATCCGCAGGTTCGTAAACCGAGCCTGTCCTGATAACTGCAGACAGATTCAACACAGGAAGCTCATGGTCCTCCAGAATATATAGAATCACACCATTATCCAGCACCACCCTCTGCCCTTTTGGAGGAGAAAAAGCCAGGGGTTTAAATGCCATATCCCCTGGATGCTTTGGTGGATTAGCATCCTCTGCAAAAGATGCCTGTCTGCTTGCGACTACTAAGCACAGGCAGGCTGTTACTGCTATGACTACCAAAGATAACGAGATAAGCGATGCCTTTCTTCTCTTCATTCTATTTGCCCTTTTTTACCAGCTCTGCCACGGTTCTGTTATCCTCGATAAGATACTTCCTGGCAGCCTTCATTATATCTTGAGGGGTTATTCGTTCTATTACATCCAATTGATCCTCTATATATCTCCAATCTCCTGCAACGGTCTGGTAATAAGAGAGCTTACCTGACAACCCGGAATTAGAGTTAAGCGCTCTTATAAAATCAGCCTGTAACTGGTTTTTTACCTTGTTAAGTTCCCTTTCCGTTACCGGTTCTCTTTTCAATGTCTCTATTTCCTTATAGATGAAATGCTCTAACTCAGCAGTGGTATGTGGGTGTCTTGGAGTAGCAAATACAGCAAAAAGATTGGAGTATCTTGCACCCGGAAGCCCGTTAGCCGTCTCTGCACTGACAGCAATCTTTTCCTCCTCTATCAACCTTTTATAAAACCTGGAGGTTCGACCCCTGGACAGTATGCTGTCTATAACATCGAATACGTAATCGTCAAAATCAGGCACAGTTGGTTTGTGGTAACCTATAATCAAGCTGGGATTTGCGTCGAATTTCACCTTTACCCTTCTCTCCCCCATCTGTTCCGGTTCCTTTGTGGGAATAAACGATGGAATAGGTTGAGAAGGAATATGTTCAAAGTATTTTTTTATAATCTCTAAAGTTTTTGAGGGGTCTATATCACCCACTACTGCCACTACAGTGTTATTTGGAGCATAATAGGTCTTAAAAAACCTCTCGGTTGTTTTCTTTTTTAAAAACATTAAATCTGATACCCAGCCAATTATCGGCCTTCGATACGGATGGGCTATAAATGCCGATGCCATAAAGTTTTCATAGAGTTTCCCATCAGGGTCAGACTCGATCCTCTGCCTCCTCTCTTCCATAACCACATCCCTCTCGGAGTAGAATTCCCGAAGTACCGGGTTCGACATCCTGTCCGACTCTATTTTGGCCCAAAGCTCGACCCTGTTCGATGGAAGGCTAACCATGTACCTTGTAACATCATAGCTTGTCGAGGCATTTAAACCAACCCCTCCGTTTTTTGAATATATTGAATCTATCTCATCCTTTACCACATATCTTTTATGCCTTTTCTGCAATCTTCCCAATTCAGCCTTTAACTTGCTTATCTTAGCCTCGTCTGCTTTCTTACCCTTAAGTATCTCGTTATCAAGCCTTACAGCTATCCTGTCGGTTTCATCCAACACTTTCTTTTCCTTTATGTAGTCCCTTGTCCCCAATACCTTTGTGCCTTTAAACAGCATGTGTTCCAACAGATGGGCTGTCCCGGAAATCCCGGAATACTCCTCTACCGACCCAACTTTAAAGCTCATGAAGAAGGATACCGTGGGAGAATAATGCCGCTTAAGCATGAGAATCTTCATGCCGTTTTTCAGGGTATGCTCCTCCACACGACCCTTAAGACTCAGCGCCCATGTGGGAGAGGCAGTCAGCAAGAACAGAAACAAGACAGAAAGAATAATTATATGCTTTTTGATACTTTTCATAAAAACCCTTTTCAATATTCTGGAGTAGATTAGAGCTAACAATATAATTAGATAGTTCCCCAGATGATACCACATAAACCCTACAACTTACAAGTTCAAGTTGACATGTTGCTGGCATTTTATTATTATCTACGCCAAATTAGCTTAATAACACCACTTTCGTAACATTAACCCGAAAGCTGTATGACTATTGGAGAAAACCTTTGACCAAAAGGATCTGCATAGAACAGTACATAAACTTTGATAAGAGTATCGACATTATGGTATATAGAGATGGAAAGCTTCTGGATTATTATCATGACTGTCCGTACAATAGTATTAATGAAATCTCAAGAAAAATAAGAGAAGATGACAACGATGCTGTTATTGAGCATTTTTGCTCAGGAGAACTATGCACAGGTGGCTGGATAAGGTGGGAAATAAACTAGTTATATCGTCAATCACCTTGATCTGTCTCCTTGCCAGTACAGTTTATAATTTAGCAGATGAGGCCCTGGGGGGAACGGAAAGGAAACACCATATCCCCCCTTCAGTATTATCAGATACTGACAGAGATAAGATTATAAAGGTTATTGAGGAGTGTAGTGTATTCAAGGAAATAAGAGGTGTAAGGTTTGAAACTAATTCATCAATATATAAATATCTCCTGGATAGACTCCCTCTCGCAACGGACATCATCCGAGGATTGAATATTCGTAACCTCGTCATCACCAGGAACAAAGACCAATCCTTTCATTTTAAAGATGGAGAAAGTATAACCGGAGACTTCAGATTGATACACAAGTATCCAAAAACCATTGTATTTTATGGGAATGGCCAATACAACGGGAATGTCATTAAGAAACTCATGGGGAAGGCAGTAATAATTGTGGAATACCGAGAAGACCGTAAGGGAAAATTCATTGAAAATGTCTTGTACATCTATCTGAAGGCAAACAACAGGTTTGTTGAGTTGATAATTAAGGTTTTTAAACCTCTAGCAAGGATGGTTTTAGACAGAAAACTATTATCTTATATCTCTACTGCCAGAGAAGTATGTGAAAGAATAACTGAGGACTCCGCTGAGGTATATAAGGACATAAAGGATAGTAAAGAGGTTAGTAAGAATGACTTAGAGGAATATAGAAGGTTTTTTCTTCACAAAAGGAGGAATTGAACATATCCCTTCATTATGGCATTAATGGTGGGGGGGGGCAGTATGCCATGGGAGAGGGATAAAGATACAGCCCATATAGCCTGTCCTGACCCAGAGAACCCTGTTGTAATGGAATTAATTAGAGAAAATAGTTATGCTAAGTAATCCCCCAGAAAAGAGAGGAAGCGGTTTTATGGATGAAAGATACCGATGGAATATTCTGGTCTTAACCTACATATCTATGCTCGCCTTCGCTTTTGTATTCCAGGCTATCCCCCCTATTTTAAGTCTGATTATCCAGGAATTGCACATCTCTCACACCCAGGCAGGACTTCTTATGGGTCTCTTTGCCC
This sequence comes from Desulfobacterales bacterium, assembly GCA_016209225.1. Classification (GTDB taxonomy): domain Bacteria; phylum Desulfobacterota; class UBA8473; order UBA8473; family UBA8473; genus UBA8473. Next base: position 26,562 of record JACQWO010000059.1, on the reverse strand, counting down.
TGCCGGGAATATTCCTGTCCATTCCTGGGGGAATACTCTTTGATCTCTATGGGACAAGAAAGATAACCGTTTTCTGTTTTATTTTGATGATTATTGGCACCCTCACAGTAATTTTTGGGAAAACCTTCTTCCTTCTTGCCCTGGGGAGGACAGTCTCAGGAGTTGGCGCTTTAATTCTTGCAATAGGTCTGCCTCAATTTCTCGCTCAATGGTTCAACGGGAAAGAGTTGGGCCTAGCCATGGGGATATATAATACCGCCATGCCGCTGGGTACAATAATATCTTTTACCACTTTGGGATGGTTGGGAAAGAAACTGGGTTGGCAGGCGTCCGTTTCAGTTAGCGGCATTCTCACCTTTGTAGCCCTGATAGTCTTCCTTATCTTGTATAAACCAGTTCCTCCCATTACGGGCAAGCCTTTTACTGAGAAAAGGATAGGGCTGGGCAACTTTAAGGAAGCGGGCATTTCAATATGGCTTGTAGGGATCGCATGGATGTGGTTTAACGCATCAATAATCTCCTTTACTACCTTTGGGCCAGACTTCTTTATAGCGGATAAGGGTTTCAGCATAGAGTTTGCTGGATTTCTTGCCAGTTTCGTCATGTGGGGATCCCTTATTTTCAGTCCTGTGGTTGGCTACCTTATAGATAAAATCGGCTTTAAAGAGACTCTGATAGCCATGGGTGGTCTTGCTTTAGGAGTTCTTATGTTCTTCATTCCCTATGCTACTACTTTACTCATATTCTTGATGGCACTAATCGGGGTTTCAGTGGCATTAGTCCCTGCCCCAGTATTCTCTTTGCCATCGGATCTTATGAAACCTCAGAATCTCGGTTTTGGTTTTGGTGTTATATCCACCTGTTTAAGCGTGGGGATGGTTGTGGGTCCTTATGCTGTTGGGTTGATCAGAGATTGGACAGGTTCTTACAATATGAGCTTCGGGGTTATGGCCGGTTTCGCCCTCTGCGTAACCATAACCATGCTTATTCTTCGTGCTCCAGCCTTCTCCAAAGTGAATCGTAAATCGTAAATCGTGAATGGATTTTTTATTTATTTACGACTTTCGACTCCCGATTTTATAGGTCATCCTTGAAATAACCCCTACAACCAAAGATATACAAATCAATATGATGAAACTAGAAGAGAAAAAAAGCATAACGAATTCATGGGCATTTTTCATGTAGTATGAACTGATTAACAAATTTATGCCGAATGCCAAAAAACCAAGTATGACAAATATCAAAAAGATATACTTTATCCACCAAAGATAGTTTTGAATCCTTGCCCCCTTGACTCCTTATGTTTTGCCAACTTTTTTGGAGATAATCCATGCTTATTATAAAAAGAGTGAGGTGTCAAGAAGTTTCGGGCTATTGCTTATTTACCTTTTTCTATGGTAATTTAGATAATAACCCCCTATTCCCTTCTTGACATCCAATGAATTAAGAGTAGAACATAACAGTTAAAATACCATACAAGGAGGTTGGGATGAAAAAAGTTGCTATTCTAAGTTGTGGCGCTTATATGGATAGTGGTTACGGCTGTCCTGGCGAGTGGCGATGCCTGAAAGCAGCGGCTCTCGGAGAAGGCAAATTCGAAGAACCACATCAGGTAACAGCCTTTATTGCCTGCGAATGTCCCGGTCGTACAGTTGTTCCCAATTTGGGCATGGCTATGAGATTATCCGAGATTAAACCGGATGTAATTCATTTTAGTTCATGTCTGGCCGAAGCCAAACCCGGATGTCCATACACCAAAGCAGAGGACCTGGCAAAAATCCTGGAGGAAAGGACAGGCATCAAAGTCATATTGGGAACGCATGATTATCACTGAGGTCTTAGAAGCTTGAGAAAATAAATATGGACAATGGTGTAGACAAAAGCTCCGCTTTACTCGTTGCTGCGTTGGCATCTTTCCTTACGCCTTTTATGGGCTCTTCTGTTAACATTGCCCTTCCCTCGATTGGGAAAGAATTCGCCATGGATGCGGTTTTGTTAAGTTGGGTTGCCACCGCATATCTATTAACCGCTGCAATGTTCCTTGTCCCTTTTGGAAGAATAGCAGATATACACGGGAGAAAGAGGATTTTTACTTACGGCATATTGATTTTTACCGTTTCATCCTTCCTTTCTGCTATTTCAACGTCTGCTATCGTACTTATAGCCTTCCGAGTTTTGCAGGGAGTAGGAAGTGCGATGATATTTGGGACTAGTATGGCCATCTTAACTTCAGTATTTCCTGTTGGAGAAAGAGGCAAAGCTTTGGGAATAACTGTTGCTGCGGTCTATTTAGGGCTGTCTCTTGGACCATTTTTAGGTGGATTTTTAACACAGCATTTTGGTTGGAGGAGCATTTTTCTTATAACTGTACCTCTAGGCGTGATAATAATCGGTTTTATTCCCTGGAAATTGAAAGGGGAATGGGCTGAAGCACAGGGGGAGAAGTTCGATTTTATAGGGTCTATATTCTACGGTCTTACCCTTGTGGCAATAATGTACGGTTTTTCTCTTTTGCCAAAGATATCGGGTGTATGGCTGATTCTAATGGGTGCCTTAGGAATATTTTCATTTGTCAAGTGGGAGATAAAGGCGAAAACCCCTGTTCTAGACATAAAACTCTTCCTAAATAACACGGTCTTCGCTTTCTCTAACCTGGCAGCTTTAATTCATTATAGTGCGACATTTGCCATAAGTTTCCTTTTAAGCCTTTACTTGCAGTATATAAAAGGGTTTAGTCCTCAAAACGCAGGCTTTGTTCTAGTATCCCAACCTGTTGTAATGGCTATTTTCTCCCCTCTTGCAGGCAGACTTTCAGACAGAATTGAACCAAGAATAGTTGCTTCAATTGGGATGATGCTGACCTCTTTAGGGCTTTTTCTGTTCACCTTTCTGGAGGGGGAAACGCCTTTAGCGTTCATTGTGGCCAGTCTAATCCTCGTTGGTTTTGGCTTTGCCCTTTTTTCATCCCCGAACATGAATGCAATTATGAGTTCTGTTGACAAGAGATATTATGGGGTAGCTTCTGGAATGGCTGGGACCATGCGCCTGATTGGACAGATGTTCAGTATGGGGATTGCAATGCTTATATTTGCCTTGTACATCGGAAGGGTTCAAATTACATCTGAATACCATCTGCTTTTCTTAAAAGGTTTAAAGGTGGTTTTCATAATTTTTGCTACCCTTTGTTTTGGAGGCATATTCGCATCTCTTGCAAGAGGTAAGCTGCGATAACGCGTTAAAGCTAGGAGGCGTGTATAATGAAATGCAATAATTGTGGGGCTGAGCTGGATAGTGAATACAAGTACAAGATACGATGGGAAAAGGTCTGTGAAGACTGTTATATAAACTCTACACTGCCTAAAAATCCCTGTGATCCAATAGCACAGATGGTAACGGAAAATTTCATGGAAACGTTTAAAAGATCGCCGATGGAAGAGCTTTCTGAGACACAGAAAAAGATTTATGAATTTATTAAGGAAAAAGGCAAGGCGTTGCCAGAGGAAATTGCGGGAGAGTTGGGTTTAGGGGAGTTAGACCTTAGGAAAAATTTCATCGTACTTAGAAGGCTTGGATTAGCCAAGGGAACAAAGATAGGCAACAAGGTATATTACGTTATGTGGGAATAAGGTGGACGCTTAAGTCCTATAAAGGCATAGGGAGCAGCTAAGGCTTTGAATTTGGAGGTTTTATAGAGTAAACAATATCACAGATACCATCACCATCGGCAACAGTACGGAGTATCTTCATCTCTACTTTTCCCCCTGTAACGGCTTCGAGAATCCCTTTGTCAAGACACATCATTGCCTCACAGAGCACCCTGCCGGCATTTTCAAGGCCCAAAAGACACTTCCCGTTGTTACTAAATACCCGGGCATCATTTTCCGTAGCCTTTATTTCTACCCCCTCAAACGAACCCCAGAAAGCATTGGAGGCGGTCCCGATATCAGTTGATGGCAAATCCCTTTTCCTCTTTTCTCCTGTCCCCAGACCAAGTCTATACCATGCCTCTGTGATAAGGGGAAGGGACTCATCTCCGTATTTGTCATAGACAAGACGGCTCAATAGTACCAGGGCATCTCTGGCACTGGTTATATCGCTCATTATTAAACTCCTCCTTTCAAATACTGCTTTTGCAAAAAGGAACTGGGGAGATAGTAACAAAGGGGGACCATTACTGCAATAACTTTTTAAAAAGTTTTCACGCGTTTTCATTTTTCCCTTGACAAAAGTTTCCTACCAGGATATTAAATTGAGCCTAATGAAATTTATCATGGAAAATAGTTACTATGAAGATTAAGTTAGGCGCAAAGATAAAGAAAAACCGATTAGAGAAGGGAATGACCCTAGATGAACTAGCTTTAAAAATTGGGCTTACAAAAAGTTACCTTTCAAAAATTGAGAACAATAAAAGCCAGCCGACACTCTCTACACTTGTAAAAATAGCCGGTACCCTAAAAATCAACATGTCTGATCTTTTCCCGACTTCCAAAACTGACCCACCCTGTTCTATAGTAAAAAAAAATGAGGGTAAAAAGGTAAACGACCCCTTAAATCCTTATGGCTTTTCGTGTGAAGTTATGGCTCATAAAAAACGAAACAAAAAGATGCATGTCTTCTTTTTGGAATTTCCCCCAGATGCCGGTGAAATTACTATCTTTCAGCATGAAGGTGAAGAGATCCTCTATGTGCTGGAAGGTAAATCGGAATTCGTTCACGGAGACGAAAGGCATATTGTTGAAGAGGGGGACTGTGTGTATTTTGAATGTGAATACCCCCATGGTGGCAGATGTTATGGGGACGTGACTGCTAAAATTTTAGACATCCTTTATATGCCGTAAACAATGTATAAAATTTAGGGATGGCTTTATAACTCTACTTTTCTCTTTCTCCTCTGCTCCGGCTCTCAGTGGTACTGAAACCGACATTTCCTATATCCCAACTGATGTTCTTCATATCTCATCCCACATTTTATATCTAAAACTGGCCATTGCATATTAAAAAGGGACCGAGCTCCATTCGCCACTTTTAGGTTAGATATAAAGGAGTGAAAGAAGGGAGAAATTCAAATGAAAAAAGCATTAGAAGGTATAAGAGTACTTGATTTAACACATATAGAGGCGGGGCCGGCCGGCACGGTATTGTTAGCCTTACTGGGTGCAGAGGTAATTAAAGTGGAAAGGCCTGAAACAGGTGATGAGGGAAGATGGCTTCTTTCCGAAAAGCAAGGATTTGATGCTTACTATTTTTTGAATCTGAATGCTAATAAGAAAAGTATAACTCTAAATTTAGCCAGCGAAAAGGGGAAAGAAATAGTTAAGGAGTTGGTAAAGAAAGTAGATGTAATCGCGGAAAATTTTGCCTGTGGAACGATGGATAAGCTTGGTCTCAGCTTTAAGGTTTTGAGGGAGATCAATCCAAAGTTGATATGCGCCTCCATTACTGGATTTGGAAGTTACGGTACACATCGAGATTACCCATCTCTCGATTTTATAGCTCAGGCTATGGGTGGAGGCATGAGTTTCACAGGGTATCCAGACCGGCCGCCTCTGAGATATGGGCCGACTATAGGGGATTGTGGCTCCGGGATTACCTGGGTAATAGGCATCCTGGCAGCATTAATCCAAAGGAGTGTGACCGGTAAGGGACAAGAAGTTGAGCTTTCTATGCAAGATGCTATGGTCAATTTTCTAAGAGCTCTGTATACCGTGCATTTTAGTTCTGGGAAGCCACTCGAGAGGCTAGGCAACAAAGGTGGTGGAATGGCTGCGCCTTGGAGTTCGTATGAAACAGAAGACGGTTATATAGTTGTTTGTTGTCTTTTCGATCATCAGTGGGGAAATCTTCTCAAATTACTGAAAAGGGAAGACCTAATAGGCGACCCAAGATTTGAGACTTCGATGAAACGAGCCGGGTATGCTGATGATGTAATTGATCCGATGATAGAAGAGTGGACAAGAAAAAGGACTAAAAAAGAGGCGATGGATGAATTCTTTAAGGCAGGTGTGCCTGCCGGTATAGTCATGGATACAGGAGATTTGCTTGTGGACACACACCTCAAAGAAAGACAGATGTTTGTAGAACTTGAGCACCCTCAAAGGGGAACTTTTCCATTTATAGGGTCACCTATAAAGCTATCGGATTCTCCTGTTGAATTGAAACGGTCACCGCAATTAGGAGAACATAATGAGGAGATATATTCAAGCCTGCTTGGCTATAGCCTGGAAAAAATTGCCGGTTTGAAGGAAGAGGGCGTAATATAAATTGATTACACTAACAAAACTATTAGAAAGGGCAGTAAAACTGGTGCCCCAAAAACCTCTGATTATCTATAATGATAACATCATCACCTACCGTGAATTTGATCGTCTTACCAGTAAGGTTGCCAATGGGTTGTCCCATCTCGGTCTTAAGAAGAGGGACTGTATCGCCTATTTTCTCCCAAACACACCATTGATCGCCCTATGTGATTTTGGGATTCAAAAGATCGGCGCGGTCGCTGTTCCCATAAATTCGATGGCCAAGTCTAAAGAGGTCAAACACATCATCAACAATACGGATGTAAAGGCGATTCTTACCGATCAAAACGGATATGAAACCGTGAGTGAGGTAAGGGGGCAGTTGCCGCATCTCGATCACGTTATTATTAAAAGCGATGAAAAGCCGGACGATGCGCTCGCCTATGATGACATTATGGAAAAGGCATCAGATCAAATGGCGGCTGTGCAGTGCGATCCCGATGATGTGGTGGGGGTGCTCTATACATCGGGAACAACCGGCTCGCCAAAAGGGACCATGCAAACACAGAAAAGCCTGTTTTACGGTATCACCCATATGGCTTCTTCTCACAAATTCAGATTCGGCCGGGAAAACTTTCTATGCCCCATGCCGCTTTTTAACAATTTCGGCCGGACAATAAGTTTAATGGGAGCGATCAATAACTGCGGTACCCTGGTTCTGCTCGAAAGATGGGATACAGACAGGGTGCTCCGGACCATGACAAAATGGAACTGCACCTATTTCGGCGGTACGCCGACCATGTATATTTACCTGATGGATGGGTTCAAACCGGACAGGCATCAGGTATCCCTGCGGATGGCTTTCGTTGCAGGGGCTAAGTGTCCGCTGGATGTCATAGAGGAATTTAATGAGAAATTTTCCCATGTGGCGCTTGTTGAAGGATACGGCGCTACTGAACTGTGTGGATTCGTGACCACCAACCCCCTCATCGGTGTCAGAAAGCTGGGTTCCGTCGGTGTTCCCATCGGAGATGTTGAAATTCAGATACTAAATGACGATTTGCAGAAGCTCGGACCTGGCGAAACCGGCGAAGTGGTGGTCGAAACGGACATGAAATCCAAGGGATACTGGAACGATCCGGAGAACACGCAGTTTGCATTTCGAGAGCAGGGATGGTTCAGCGGCGATGTCGGTTATCTGGATGAGGACGGCTATCTCTACCTGATGGATCGGAAAAAGGACCTGATTATTCGAGGGGGGGCGAACATCTTTCCGGTCGAAGTTGAAGAGACCCTCCACAGCCATCCCAAGGTCAAAATGGCCGCGGTCATCGGCATTCCGGATCACGTGAAGGGTGAATTGCCGAAGGCGTACGTGGTGCTTCATGAAAATGAAACCTGCACCGAACAGGAACTGATTCAATACTGCAGGGAAAAGATGGCAGTCTATAAGGTGCCTGTGGCCGTTGAATTTCGTGCGGAACTTCCGCTAAATGCGGTGGGGAAGATATTGCGAAGGACTTTGAGGGATCAGGTGCTGAAAGAGGGGTAACATTAAAGTTTAACAAGGAAAACCTCTCCAGTTTGAAGGAAGAGGGTGAAATATAAGTAGACGAAAGGGGGTGAAAGTATAACTTATTGTTTTAACATCTTTAATTGAAACAAGGAGGATTGAAATGAAAAGAAGAGTTACAGTTTTTTTGGGATTTTTTATGACCATGGTTTTTGCTTTGAGTTCCCCTGTATTTGCCGGAGAAAAGGTGTTGCCTTTAGGTCTTCACGCCCCTATGTCAGGACCGGCTGCCTCATGGGGGCTGAACCTTATGAGAGGCGCTGAGCTAAGGGCTGAAGAAATAAACAACGCAGGGGGGGTAAAGGTTGGCGCCGATATATATAAGATTAAAATAATTGGATATGACAACAACTATACCGCATCAGGCGGAACAACCGCAGCAAATAAACTGGTCTACGAGGATAAGGTTAAATATATTGTAAGCATCGGCAAGGATGAAATGAAGCAGACAAAACCCACAGCTAAAAGCCTGGGATATGAAGTAGTAGCGGAAGAGTATTACAATAGAGGAACGACGGACTTTTTCCCCCTGCTTACAAAGATTATGGCTGAAAAGCCTGACATGATAGATATAGATGCTGCTCCTATGGGCGAGGGAGGGCTGATATGGAAGCAGTTATATGAACTGGGTTTTAGGGGTGTGAAGCTTTGGTTAACGGGATCGAATGCTGCTGCACTGGTTAAGATTGCCGGCAAGGAGGCATCTGAAGAGGTTGTGATGAGCCTTGAGGGTGACTATGATGGAGTGTATGCAACAGCGACACAAAAAAAGGCATCAAAAAAGTTTAGAGAGAAGCATGGCGAGCCAATGAATTTTATTACAGGGGCGGCTTACGATGCAGTATGGTTTTTAGAACAGGCAATTACAAAGGCCAAGAGTTTAGATACAACGAAGGTGAGGAATACCATGGAAAAAATGAAATTTAAATCCCTGGCGGGTGAAGCTGTTATGGGGGGAGAGAAAACCTACGGCATAAAACATCAATTCCTTTATCCTGTAGTTATTACCGCGGTAAAAGACGGAAAAAGTACTCCTGTAGCCAGGTTAAAACCTTTAGAAATTCAATAAATAGAGAGTCTTTTATGCATTAACTGACTGATTCAGAATGTGGTCAGTCAGTTAATGCACTTATAAAGAGAGACATATTAGTTATGGATATGACCCTTTTGTTGCAGGTTACATTAAATGGTTTGATGCTTGGGATGATCTATATAGTGGTAGCCCTTGGTCTTACACTCATCTTCAGCATTATGAATGTAATAAATTTTGCCCACGGTGAGATGTACATGCTGGGTGGACTTGTAGCCTATTATTTCTCCGAACAACTTCAAATACCCTATATGTTAATTTTGGTTTTAGCGATGATCCTGGTGGGAGTGTTTGGGATAGTTGTTGAGAAATTTTTTTTTCGCCCTTTTAGGGGTGAGTTACTGCCGGCATTGATAGTTTCATTAGGCCTTTCAATGACCATACAGACTTTAACGCTTTTAAACTTTGGGACTGAAGACCAATCAGTGTCAACGGTTTTTCCCGGGATGATCAACTTTTTAGGCGCATTATTTTCGAAAGAAAGGCTGGCAATTGTTATTACGTGTATCGTTTTTATTCTTTCGCTTTACCTCCTCATTCAACGGTCTAAGATAGGATGCGCTATTCGAGCCATTGCCGAAGATAGAGAGGCGGCTGCATTACAGGGTGTGAATATTGATCGTATCTGTTCGTTTACCTTTGGTCTGGGATGTGCCTTAGCTGCTGCAGCCGGTGTCCTGATTGCGCCAGTTTTTTACGTAAATCCATACATAGGTGGGTTACCTCTGTTGAAGGCGTTTATAATTATAATCTTGGGAGGAATGGGAAGTCTTTTGGGCGCAGTTGTCGGAGGTCTGATCCTGGGAACCGTAGAGAGCTTTGGGACTCTTTTCTTAAGCGTTCCAGCCTCCAACCTATTGGGTTTTATAATCATTATATTGGTACTATTATTTAAACCTTCAGGATTATTTGGGCATGAATAGAAAGCATTACACAAAAAATTTTATCATACTTGGAACAATAGCTTTCCTGTTAATTATACCATTATTATCCAGCGATCCATATCATTTACAAGTTTTGATGGTATTACTCCTTAATATTATCCTTGCCATCAGCCTATGGGTAATAATGACTGTAGGACAATTGAGTCTTGCCCATGCAGCTTTTATGGCCGTTGGTGCATATACCTCTGCTCTGTTGGTAATGAAATTGGGGCTGCCTTTCTGGTTGGCGATGCCTGCCTCTGGAATAATGGCTGCCATTTTAGCCCTGGTAATTGGGTCAATTACCCTAAGATTAAAAGGTGCCTATTTTCTCCTTGTCACTTTTGCCTTTGGCGAAATTGTAATCCTGATTTTCAGCAATTTTTGGGAGTCTCTATTTGGCGGTGTAAGCGGTCTAATAGGGGTTCCTCCTCCCGATCCCATTTCAATTCCCTTTATCCCACAAGTCCGTTTTGTCTCTAAGGTTCCTCTTTATTATCTGGCATTATCCTTGACGCTGATTACTGTACTCACTATTTACAGACTAAAGAACTCAAGATTGGGGTTGACTTTCGGCGCCTTAAAAGAGGGGGATCTTCTGGCAGAGTGTATTGGAATTGATATCATGAAGTATAAGGTAATGGCTTTCACCGTGGGATGTTTCTTTGCAGGTATTGCAGGCAGTCTGTACGCGCACTCTTTTGTGGTCGTAACCCCTATCGATTTTTCTTTTTACCACTCTGTATACATACTTATATATGTGGTTGTCGGAGGGGAAAGTAGTTTCCTGGGACCTATACTTGGTGCCTCTGTCCTGACCCTTTTCTCGGAAATATTGCGTAAATTTGGGCACTATGAATCAATCGGTTATGGAATTGCCCTAATTTTGGTAATGCTATTTTTGCCGAGTGGTATTATCAGCCTACTCGAAAGAATTATAGTCAAGGTACAAGAACTCTTTAAACGCATTAAGGGTTAAATCTAAGGAAATGAATTTACTAGAACTAAAAAATATCACCAAGCAATTCGGGGGCTTGACAGCCATTAACAATCTGAGTTTTGAAATCAATGAAGGAGAGATACTGGGGCTGATTGGACCTAATGGTGCCGGTAAAACTACTGCGTTTAATATGATAAGCGGGGTCTTAACGCCCACAAAGGGTAAGATATATTTTAAAGGAGAAGATGTCACAAAACTTAAGACAAACATAATAGCTCAAAGGGGTATATGCAGGACATTTCAACTGACAACGCTTTTTAAGAGTTATTCTGTGTTTGATAATGTGCTGATTGGCTGTCATTTAAGCGCAAAGACAGGGTTTTGGGGTAACTTGCTCAATACTTCGGGTGTCAGGAAAGGTGAGGGGAAAACCCAGGAAAAGACTGAGGAAATACTTAAATTTCTGGGCATAGAAGAAATAAGAAATGAGTTGGCCAAGAATCTTCCTCATGGTTATCAACGTATCCTTGGAATTGCAATTGCTCTGGCAGCGGGTCCCGAGCTACTGTTGCTGGATGAACCCATGACGGGAATGAACAACACAGAGACAAATGATATGATTGAAACAATAAGGAAGATACGTGCCAAGGGAACAACGATTCTCCTGGTTGAACATGATATGAAGGCAGTCATGACTCTCTCTGATAGGATTATAGTGCTCAATAATGGCGTGAAAATAGTTGAGGGCTTACCGGCTGAGGTCAAAGACAATAATGCTGTAATAGAGGCTTATCTTGGAAGAGAACAAGATTTTACTTAAGACAAAGGACATTAGGGTCCGCTACAACAAGGTTGAGGCCATTAAAGGAGTTTCACTAGAGGTCGCAAAGGGGTCTATAGTTACACTTATTGGCTCAAATGGAGCAGGGAAAAGCACAGTTCTAAAAGCACTTTCTGGGCTCAATCCAATAGTATCTGGAGAAATATGGTTTTTGAACCATAGAATAGATAGCCTTCTCCCGCAGGATATTGTGAAGTTAGGGATTTCTCATGTTCCAGAGGGGAAAAGACTATTTTCCCGAATGACGGTACTGGAAAACCTTAAAATGGGAGCCTATATCAGGAAGGATAAGGAAGAGTTAAAGAAAGACATGGATGAGGTATTTCATTATTTCCCAAAGCTTAAAGCCAGGATAAATCAGGCTGCTGGAACCCTAAGCGGTGGTGAACAGCAAATGGTTGCTATAGGAAGGGCACTCATGGCAGAGCCAAAATTGCTTTTATTGGATGAACCGTCCCTTGGACTTTCACCACTGTTGGTATTGGAGGTTGCTAAGATAATAAGAGAGATCAATAAAAAAGGCGTCAGTATAATTCTTGTTGAGCAAAATGCTAAAATGGCGCTCCAACTGGCCCACTTTGGGTATGTACTGGAAACCGGTAAGGTGGCACTAGATGGGATAGCAGATTCTCTCTTGAACAATACACATGTAAGAGACGCTTATTTGGGGGGTTGATATTATAGCCTTTTAAAAAGGAGGAAATAAAAATGGAGCAAAACATTGGACTATTATTAGAAACCAGGGCAAAGCAATATGGTGACAAAACATTCTTTATCTTTGAGGATAAGGAGATAAGTTATAAAGAACTTGATATGTTAGTAAACAGGATGGGTAATGGTCTCTTATCTTTAGGGGTTAAAAGAGGTGACAGGGTGGGGGTATATCTACCCAGCCGGCCGGAGATAGGTGTGGCCTATTTTGCCATTCAAAAGATCGGAGCAGTGGCCGTGGTTATAAATTACATGGTTATTGGCAAAGAGCTTTCCTACATCTTCAATGATGCTGGGATTACTATTGTAATTACCGATGCATTGGGGCAGGAGAATCTAGAAAAGATATCATCAGAATTGTCAGGTCTTAATAACATGATAGTTAAAAATGGTGAAAAATCATTAAGAGTCTCACCTTATGAATATCTTTTGAAAACCTCTTCTGACAAGTTGTCCACCGTGAGCTGCAATCCAGAGGATGTTGCCATCATTATGTACACATCAGGAACCACCGGTTTTCCCAAAGGGGCAATGCAGAGTCATAAGAACCTTTTCTTTGGGGCAAAAGGGTTAAAGGCGCTGGCAAATATAGATGAAAAAGATCGGGCTTTGGCAGTTCTTCCCCTCTTTAATAACTTTGGGTGTACAGGTTTAATGTTTAATATCCTACTTTATGGTGGAACTGTGGTTGTTTTGGAAAGATTTGATCCACAGATGGTTTTAGAATACCTGGAGAAATATAAAATTACATTTATGGCTGGAACCCCAACTATGTACATATATATAAACCAGGCGTTCGAATCAGGGAAATATAAGCTCCCAGACTTCCGCTTAGCCCTCACAGCAGGGGCAGCTATGGCTGTCGAGAACATCGAGGAGTTTGAAGACAAGTTTAAAACTCCTTTACTTAATTTCTATGGAATGACAGAGACACAGGCCATAACGGGTTTACATCCTGAGAGCAATCCGAAACCAGCCTCTATTGGAATGTGCCTTCCGGACATAAAGATTCGTATTGTAGATGAAAACGACAACGAAATCCCCAGGGGACATGAAGGAGAACTCGTTGCCATATCCGACTCTATAGTAAAAGGCTACTGGAACAAACCAGAGGCCAGTAATGAGGCATGGGAAAACGGGTGGTTCCATACAGGGGATATATGTATGCTGGATGAAGAAGGACACTATTATTTTATTGACAGAAAAAAGGATATTATAATTACAGGTGGGGCCAATATATACCCTCGAGAGGTAGAAGATATATTATATACCAATCCTAAGGTTTCAATGGCTGCCGTAGTAGGAATACCTGATAAGGTTAAACAAGAGTTAGCAAAGGCATATATTGTATTAAAAAAAGGAGAAACGGCAACTGAAAAGGAAATAATAGACTACTGCAGGGAAAAGATAGCCAAATTTAAGATACCAAGAATGGTGGAATTTGTAGATTCCCTTCCACTGGGAGCAATAGGAAAGATTGACAAAAAGGAGCTAAAGAAAAGGGCATCTTCTCCCCAATAATTCTGAAGGAGGCCCTCACTCACAAGCCTTAGCCACCACATAAAACCCATTCCCGCTTCTCACTATATTTTTTTCTTCTATAAATTCAGCTTGTTGTCACCATGTTCAATAAATTTTTTGTAGACTCTATTTTTTTTCCTTGACAAAAGTTTCCTATTAGAATACTAATTATCAACTAATAGGTGACAAATCTGGCAGGCATAAGGAATAAAAGCTGTGAAAATGAATATAGGGTCAAAGATAAAAAAGCTGAGATTGGAAAGAAAGATAACATTAGAAGAGTTGGCATCCAGAACGGGTTTTACAAAGAGCTATCTCTCAAAGATAGAGACCAAGAATAGTTCCCCACCTCTTGCCACATTAGTCAAGATTGCAAGTGGATTGGGTGTTGATATATCGCAATTTTTCCCTTATTCAAAGACAGATCTTGCCTGTACAGTAGTTAAAAAAAAGGAAAGGAAAGTAGTTGCCGGCAGAGGTACGCCGTATGGTTATTCATATGAATCAATCGCCTATAAAAAACGTAATAAGAAAATGGAGCTTTTTGTTGCAGAATTTCCCCCAAGCACTATGGAAATTACCCTGTTACAGCATGGGGGTGAAGAGGCATTATATGTTCTGGAGGGTAAGTTAGAATTTATTCATGGAGACCAAAAGTACATTCTTGAACAAGGGGACTGCATATATTTCGAACCTGAGTTTCCCCATGGGGGTCGTGGCTGTAATGATTGTACTGCAAAAGTTCTAGCGGTAATATACAATCCTTAAAAATTAACACAGATGTATTTTCCTTTTTCTCGTTCCTGTTTTTGTTCTTTTTCCTACTCGTTTTATTCCTCTTCTTCCACTTCTAGCTCATTTCAAGATAAATTCAGGGTTTCAAAAAAACAGAGTAGCCGGTAATAAGGGCGACTACTCATATTCTCCTTAGTTTTCAATACCAACAGAATTGGTTTAGATGCCTCGATATTTCGTGGAAATCTCCTTAAAATGAAAAGACTTTAAAGAAGTTTCGGGGAGCTAAAAGTCAATGAACTACCCCGCCGCAAGCAGCGGGGAATTATACCCTAAGAGATTAAATTAAAAAAGGAGGTAAGTTATGAAAAAATTTGGATTAATTCTAATGGTTTTGATTGTGTCCCTGGCATTGGCAACAATAAGCCCCTTTGCTATGGCAGAGGAAGAACAGGTTCTGCTCAAGATCCCCGTTGCGTTCCCCACGTCCCTGCCTTCTATAGGCACCGCCTTGCCCTGGTTTGCGAAAAATGTTGAAGCAGCGAGCGGCGGTAGTATCAAGTGTATCATCTATGAACCGGGAAAACTGGTTCCCCCTTTCGAGATTCACGATGCCGTTTCCACGGGCAAGGTCAACGCCGGATACACGGTCACGGGGTATGCAGCCGGCAAGGTGCCTAGCGCCGATCTGTTCACCGCTGCTCCCTTCGGCCCGGGCCCCTTGGCATATCTGGCGTGGTTCTATGAAGGGAATGGAAGGGCTCTTTTTCAGGAGGCATTTGACAAGGCCGGATATAATTTCAAGGTTTTTCCCTTTGCGTTCATCGGTCCTGAGACCGGAGGCTGGTTCACAAAACCCATTGAAGAGCCGAAAGATCTTAAGGGCCTACGGATCCGTTTTTTCGGCCTTGGCGGCAAGGTCATGCAGAAGGTCGGGGCTTCAGTCAGCCTGATTCCCGGCGGTGAGATCTTCCCGGCGCTGGAAAAACGAGCGATTGAAGGAACAGAATTTTCCCAGCCTGCAATAGATGCAAAGCTCGGCTTCTCGAAGGTATGTAAGTATAACTACTTCCCAGGATGGCACCAACCTGCCTCCCAGTGCGAGCTGATCATCAACAAGGATACGTGGAATAGCATGAGCCCACGTCAACAAGCGATTATTGAGCTGGCTGTACGCGCTGCCAATAGTTATACCCTGGCCAATTCCGAAGCCATACAGGGCAAGATCATCAAAGAGAACGCGAAAAAACACCGGGTGCACAACCTTTACTGGTCTGGTAAAATGCTGGAAGCACTCAAAAAGGCCTGGTTAGAGGTGGCAAAGGAGATGTCGGCCAAGGATCCCATGTTCAAGAAGACCTGGGATGACTTGCAAGCTTTCATGGTAGAGCATGATTACTGGGAGGCGTTTGGATATCTCCCTCGGCCGCCAAGACCCAAGAAGTAGGATGGAATTTCAAGGAATCCAACATCAGGCCCTGTCGAGGAAAGGCCTTTCGATGGCTCTCCTTGACAGGGTCAAGAGGCGTTGTCGTGGATAACAACAGTTTAAGGAAGACTTTACATGTGAAAAACAGGGCAAACCCGAAAGGTGGACCGATGAAATGAATGCGAAAAAGCAAGCTCCGAGGTCAAGAGTGGCCGACGCGTTGGATAATTTTGTCTTACGCATTGGAAGAGTCACCAGTTGGTTGTGTGCGGTGCTGGTGGCAATCGTTATCTTGCAGGTAGCGCTTCGCTATGGTTTTGCCCAGGGGAAGGTTGCCCTTGAAGAGCTGCAATGGCACCTCTATGCCATTGCCTTTCTGATGGGTCTTTCATATGCGCTGGTTACAAATTCCCACGTCCGAGTAGACATCTTAACACCACGGTTTCCCTACCGAACCCGTGAATGGGTGGAGATTTTCGGTATCGTTTTTCTTTTGATCCCATTCATCATCCTTGTCATTCTCCATAGTTTAAATTTTGTCGGGGATTCCTGGACCCATAGTGAGCGTTCCATGGCTCCCATGGGGCTTCCTTATCGGTGGTTGATTAAGTCATTTATCCCGATATGCTTTGCCCTTTGGGGACTATCCGCGGTATCAAGAGTCATTCGCGCCATAACCTATCTGAAAAGGAAAAACTATGCCACTGACTGATTATCTTGTCATTCTGATGTTCTTGACATTTGTGGGTCTTATCATGACAGGCATCCCTATCGCCTACTGTCTGGCCGGTACGGGGATGATCTTCGCTTTCGTGGGATATCTCTCCGACCAGTACCTTGGCACTGTGACGGGACTCGACTACAATTTCATAGGAATTATCGTAAGCCGAATCTATGTAACCATGACCAACTGGGTTCTTATAGCGCTGCCCCTGTTCATCTTCATGGGCCTGATGCTGGACCGCTCGGGTATTGCCGAAAACCTCATGAAGTCCCTTCAGGAACTGTTTGGCCGGGTAAGAGGAGGTCTTGCGGTTACTGTAACGTTAATTGGGGTAATCCTTGCTGCCTGTACCGGTATTGTCGGCGCCTCGGTAGTCTTGTTGGGTTTGTTGAGCCTGCCGATCATGTTGAAACAAGGATATTCAAAGGAACTCTCCCTTGGTACGATTGCAGCCGCCGGGACTCTGGGAATCCTGATTCCTCCCAGTGTCATGCTGGTAGTGATGGCTGATCAATTGGCCCTTTCCGTGGGAGACCTCTTCATGGGAGCCGTCTTTCCGGGCCTGATGCTTTCGGCTATGTACGTTGTTTATCTCTTGATCTACTGCTATCTAAAACCAAAAGCCGCTCCTTTGCCTGCCGAACGTGTCCATATCTCCCTAATGACGATTTTGTCTGTGCTGAAAAACATAATTCCGCCCGCCATATTGATCGTGGGGGTCATGGGATCCATCTTTTTTGGAATCGCTACAGTTACTGAAGCCAGCGGGGTTGGTGTCCTTGGGAGTTTCATTTTGGCCCTCATGAATCGAAAGATAAGCTTTGCCGGATTTAAAGAGGTTTTATACAATACTTATAATATTACCGCATATATCTTTGGTATTTTAATAGGTGCGAGCTTTTTCGCCCTTGTGCTGCGTGGTCTGGGCGGTGATCAGTTCATAGAACGTATTCTGGTGGGAATGTCTTTCGGGTCTTATGGAGTGATCATCTTTGTTGTTTTCTGTATCTTTTTTCTTGGGTTTTTCCTTGATTGGATTGAAATAAGCCTCATAGTCCTGCCATTGGTGGCTCCCGTTATCCCCAAACTGGGTCTGGGGATTCCGGGTTTTGGCGTCGTTGATAATCCCTCCCTGGTCTGGTTTGCCGTGCTTATTGCGGTAACTCTACAGACCTCTTTTCTCACGCCGCCGGTGGGCTTTTCGCTATTTTACCTGAAAGGCGTTGCTCCACCGGAGGTGACCCTCAGCCATATTTATCGAGGCGTGATTCCGTTTATTGTTTTACAGATGATCTGTGTAATATTAGTACTCCTTTGGCCTCAATTGGTCACATGGTTACCGGCTGTGACATACCGATAAAACCATAGCATCTTCATTAATATGCATAGTATTCATTTTCACGAGAAATGATAGTTTTTCAAAGGAGGTTGTGATATGAAAACCAATTTCAGCCTTGGCACCGAAATAACCGGTAAGTCTATTCTCAGAGCAGGGTATATAACCGTTGGAGAGGCTTTGACGAATAATGCAAGAATATTTCCGGATAGAGTGGCGATACAATATGAAGGAGGCCAACTCACCTTTCGCCAGCTTAATGCCAGAGCATGCTGTCTCGCCAATGCCCTGCTTTCAAGAGGCGTGGTCAGGGGCGACAGGGTTGCCATCCTGTCCGAAAACAGGGTGGAATATTGTGAGACCACCTATGCCGCCTCCAAGATAGGCGTCATTGTCCCTTGCCTCAACTGGCGCCTCTCCTCAGATGAACTAAGACATTGTATTCAACTGACTACACCGGAGACCATTCTAATCTCTGGCCAGTACAGAGACAAATTCGAAGCAATCAGAAGAGATCTTCCTTTTATAAAAACCGTTGCGCTTCTGGATGAAAAACCAGAGGCCAAGGACGAAATGACCTACGGTTCCCTCTTTGATCATGGGTCCGACTCCGAACCTTCCATAGAAGTGTTACCCGAAGATGCTTTTACCATAATCTATACCAGTGGAACCACCGGATATCCAAAGGCCGCGATTATCTCCCATCGTGCTATCTTTGGCAGGGCATGGACCTGGGTGGCCGATCTGAAACTCACGGATCAGGATACCTTTCTTGGATGGGCGCCTATGTTTCACATGGCATCAATGGACCAGATGCTCGTGACTAACATCATAGGGGGGAAGTTCATCTGCGTGCCCGCTTTTGAACCGGAAAAGATTGCCCACTATATCTGGACCGAACGGTTGGGTTGGCTTGTCTTGATGCCGGGGACGTACGAACCCATGTTCGATGTCTTGACCAGATCGAACAAGAAGCCCGTTGGTGTAAGATTGGTGGGCGCCATGGCCGACCTTACCCCTCCCATGACCATTGCTGAGATCACGAAACTAGTCAATGCTCCCTTCGTGAATAGCTTCGGATCCACCGAGACTGGACTACCTCCGGGATCTAACTCAACCCTTGCTGTGGGAAAGGTCCCCACGAGGCTTTCCAAACGGGTCAACTCGACCGTTAAAATCAGGCTGGTGGATCTGGAAGACCGTGACGTTCCATTGGGGGAACCCGGTGAAATGGCCCTCCAGGGACCATCCCTCTTCAGTGGCTACTGGAACGCCGAAGAAGCAAATAAGGAGGATTTTCGTGGCGGATGGTTTCACATGGGAGACGTCTTTACCATGAATCCCGATGGGACCATCGATTTCGTTGATCGCAGAAAGTATATGATCAAGAGCGGTGGCGAAAACATCTATCCTGCCGAGATAGAACGGGTCTTGCTGAGTCACCCCCTGGTTCAGGAAGCGGTTGTAGTCCGATTTCCGGATCCCAAATGGGGGGAGACCCCAAAGGCCTATATCGCCACCAGTGGCCCGGTTGATGAAAATGAGCTTATGGAGTTCTGCAAGAAAAACCTGGCCGGATATAAGAGGCCCCGCTATATCGAATTTATTCCTTTGGACAAGTTCCCCCGAAGCACGACGGGTAAGGTTCTACGTTACGAAATAGAGAAATGGCATAAGGAGCGGTAACACAGTCAACTGCCATCCCGACAAGTCGGGATAGTAGTTGACTGAGAAGGAAGAATATGTGGAGGTGGCATGACGTAATTGAGACTGCATTTGAATCTAAAGTGATTAGAAAGAGGAGGTATTTCAGATGAAGACTAGAGTAACAGAGCTTCTGGGAATAAAACACCCCATTATTCAGGGTGCTATGTCATGGGTTTCGTGGCCTGAACTGGTTGCTGCAGTTTCCAATGCTGGAGGTCTAGGAATTTTAGGTGCCGCATTCATGCGGCCTGATGAATTAAGAGAGAATATCCAAAAGGTGAAAGAACTTACTGACAAACCCTTTGGCGTTAACTTCTTGCCTGAAAACCCTGAACTCGATTTGCTCCTGGATGTCATAATAGATGAGAAGATAAAGGTGGCCAGTTATGGCAAGGGGAATCCCCAGAGAATCATAGAAAGGACTAAGCCCACTGGTATGATAAATATGCCTACGATGGGGGCAGCAAAACATGCGATTAAAGCAGAACGTGATGGCGCTGACATAGTTATTGTACAGGGAACCGAGGGCGGAGGTCATACCGGCTTTGTTGCCAGTTCTGTATTATTGCCAAAAGTTACAGAAAATATTAATATCCCAGTAGTGGCTGCCGGCGGATTTGCCGATGGAAGGGGCCTCCTGGCTGCTCTGGCATTAGGAGCAGGGGGTATCTCTATGGGGACCAGATTTATTGTAACTAAGGAATGTCCGGTTGGATTAGCCGCTAAGGAATGGATAATACGCAGCAGCGAAGAGGATACTGTAGTTACTGACAACCTCACTGGGTTTAGGGCACGGGTTTTAAGGAATAAGTTCGCCGAAAGCATGTTGGATATGGCTGAGCGGAAGGCCGATCCCTGGGAGATGATGCAACATGCAAAGGACAGGTTCAGGAAGGCTTTTCAAGAAGGCGACTTAGAATGGGGGTCTACTGGTTGCGGTCAGGTTGCGGGTCTTATCAAAGACATTCCAACATGTAAGGAGTTGATTGAGAGAATCGTCAAAGAGGCTGAAGAATTGGTCGAAGTGGTTAGGAATAAGGTTCTTAATAAATGAGGAGATAATTATGGTAGAGATAAATCGTATTTTGTTTTGTCATGATTTTTCTGATACGGCTGACTTCGTTTTTCCCTATGCTATATTAATGGCGGAGAAGTTCTCAGCCGCATTGTACATCATTCATGTGATAGAAGAGACTCTCTATCATGCACCATATTTCGTAATGACGAGGATCGAAAAGATTTCCTTGCCAGGGTTGGTTGGGGGATGGCTTATATTACCCCAATGGCTATCATAATTGCCTTTTCTATTTCTTTCATCTTTCCGTCATTTATCTTGCCTGCAAAAGGGCCTCTTATAAGTAAGGATTTGTCCATGGTTGTTACCTGTTCACATTTAGCCATAGATGCCTTTGATAAACCACCTTCACCCTCTTGAAGCAAAACATGGGTAGGAGATGGCCTGAGATTTGTAGATAAAGGAACAACAGTTATATCATTAGCTAACTTATTCCGAATATCTAAAGAAACTACCAGGGCAGGGCGATTCTTCATGTCCTTTGGCTTTGAAGGCAGATTAACTAAATATATCTCTCCTCTTTTTGGATACTCAGTCATTCCATGTCCTCTTTGCACTTTCAGCCGCTATCTTGGTCCATTCTCTGTCTTCCGTCTCCTCCTTTTCCGTAAGAGACAGGTAATAAGCCTCAATGTCTTTTTCAATCGCTCTCTTTTTTGATTTCAGCAGCCAATCGCGCAGCATTTCTTCCATTACCTGACTTCTTGGAGTTCCTTTTTCTTTTGCAATCTCGTCTATTTCATTAACCACATCACCGCTGATTGTTACTGTCAGTTTTGCTTTACGCAGGGTACTTGTAGATGGCATAATTAACCTCCTTTCAATCTTATTCATTATAAGATAATCAGGGGGCTAATTGCAACAAAAATCTTTGGTTAGTTATGGAATCAGTCGAGGGCAGGGGAGAACTTAAAAAGGTCTTACTGGATCAGTTTCTGTAAAGATTCGATTAAGTGGAGGAAAAAGGGGGCCGTTTTTGCCCCCTTAGCCCATTTGTCCCAACCAAGGATAGGATATTTGGTTATAAGTATCAGGAATACACCTACAATAATGGCACTCCTTATAAAACCAAAGGCTGCCCCACCCAACCTGTCAATCCAGCCCAGTTGAACCAACCTGACCAGCTTTTTTAGAAGCATGCCGATGAAGGTTAGCAGAATAGCTACTATTAGAAATATTGCAACAAAGCTCGCTATATTGGCGACATTAGGGTTATGAATTATTTTTCCCAGGATCTTTGCCCCGCCTATATATGACCTGCTGGCAATGACTATACCTAAGATCAAGGCAAAGAGAGTAAAACTCTCCTTAATCAGTCCCCTTTTTACCCCAAAGACGATACTTATACCTACTATGAAAATAATTACTATATCCAGCGAGTTCATAATTTTACCCCCCAAGTTAAACTAAACAACCCTATCAACAAATTCTCTTATTCTAACAAACACCTCTTCACATCCTTCTTTACGCAGGATTACGTGGCGGTTGAACTGGAATGAATATATCTCCTTTTCCTTTGAACTGATACTGTCAAGGATAATGGAAGCACTTCGCGGGTCTACAACAGGATCGTTTTTCTCCTGGATTACAAGAGCAGGAGCAGAGACCTTAACCAGAGAGTCTCTGGTTTTATCCATTAAAAGGCTCAGTTCTCTCAGACCTTTGATGCTGTTTTTGGAGTAGTTGATTTCAGGATTCTCAGCCTGGTTGTCCACATATTCCAGTCTCCCTTCTTCTATATTGAACTTCTCCAGTAGTTCATTCCAGAAGTGAATGGGGCCGATTAACTTCGTCTTTATGCTTTTAAGCTGTAAGGGAGCATTGACGGTAAAAACACCTGCAATCTTACCTTCTTTGTTCGCCGCAGCCAAAAGTGCCAGGGTACCTCCTGTAGAAAATCCACCGATTACTATGCGTTCACAGGCATTCCTTAAAACCGTATACCCCCTGTTAAAAGAGTCGTACCAATCCTTCCACGTAACATCCGCCAGGTTGTAAGGTGAGGTGCCATGCCCCCTCAAGCGTGGGCCATAGACAGAGTATCCGGATTTGGCAAGAAAATCTCCCAGAAGTCTTACCTCTTCGGGTGCCGACATGTAACCGTGGCAGATAAGTACACCTATTTTTGATTTAGCTGGGTTTAAATAAAACGGTGCCCCCACTTCCCTGGGTTTTGACAGCTCCTCTTTATAATACCTGTCATAATCCTCTTTAAACATCTCCTGATCCATTTTGGAAAGAAGGTTTGCCATTTTGGACCTAACCTTCTTATGGGAACGGCTAAATTCCTTCTTGATGGCTCTATACAAATCCTTTACATGCTCTATCTCGTTAACTATAACCCCGATGGTGTTTTCTACACGTATCTTGTGGAATTCATGGGGCATTTCAAGTCTACTGGTATCAATGAAATAGGTGCCATCGCTTTTTTTAATGATCCCTTCTCTTATAGCAAGATCTTCAAAATTGTCATAGTCTTTTTCTCTTTCATCCGCTACCAGCTCGATGGGTAGATTATCAAGGGAAGGGTGAAGATTGAACCTTTTCTCATTCTTAATCTCCTCACAGGCTAAAAATAGTTTACATTTAAAGAGATAATCCAATGTCTTTTTTTTATTCAGAGAGAGTAACCCACATGAAAAGAGGTGATCCATGTTGACCGTTACCATGGAATATATTCTATCCATAAAATGATTCGTTAACCGACGGGAAATACTCGCCAGATTGAAACCTGCCGGGTCATCGCCGTAAAGGAGCCTTCTTAGATATTCTGTTAAGGAAGAAAGAGGTTTATTCTTCCTGAAATAGTAACGATCCAAAAACTCCCTTACCCTTACCTGTGTCCCAAAAGTCACATGTATATCAGAATCGGAAAAGAGCAGATTCCCCTCTATCTCCAATTCCTCTTCCAGCCGTTCCGGTATCCCTTTTACAAACTTGGATGCCAGGGTTTGTATGATGTTCTTTCCTGCCCTTATGGGAAAGTAAGTCAAGTTGGTAGGGATGATAACGGTTTCTTTATTAGAGATTTCGTCCATTGTCTCAATGGAAAACCTCTTCAAATAATCCGAGACCCTTTCTTTGTCCCCTTTTCTATGAGCAGATATAATCTCTCTTTTATAGAACTCCGAAAGGACTACGAGGTAAGCAGACCCCGTATGTATCGGGCCTTCTCTCCCCGGGTAATTAACCATGAAATTTCGCGAGCGATTTACCTTTTTGGTCTTTATCATCGCTCCTTCAGGAAAGATAACCCAATTTTTTCTCCCGGTGATGAGGTCACCTATTATGATATTGTTTCGATTGGGGTCATCCACTGACAGGGCACCTACAGCCGTTAAATAATCTCCCAGTTTTCCTTTAAAAAAGGATGAATCTGCCAGAGAATTGGGTATATTGTCTGTTGTTTTTTTGATTATATAGGGGAGAAGAAAGGTTTCAGTCCTGGTAAAGTGGTTTACAACATAGAGGATAGGGTTATCAGGTATGTTTTTATCGCCGGCTATATGTATATCCGCTTTTATAAATCTTTCCAAAAGTTTGAGAGACAGAACTGTGCTGTGCAGTATCGCATTTGTAAAGGTATGTTTTGTCTTTGTTTTTTTGGTAAACATCTGAACTTAAAATAACCTTCCTTGCATACAGCCATCCGAGTGAAACGATTTGTTCTCCGGCAAGTCGTTATACTGCGACAGGAGTGAGAGTAAAAATGCGAGCAAGTTGTGCCGCACTCTTAACGTCTCCCCGGCGCAATGCATCACGAATATCATCCGGCTTATATGCATCATCAAGGGATAAATAAGGTGACCATCCTTTATCCATGTCGATCAATTCTACATCAACCTCAGCAATATATTGTCCCTCGTGCACGAGCTTTGTCTGTTGTCTTTTTTTCACCATATCCTCCTCATAAAATCACCTGACCACAGATCGGCCTATAAACAGGACTGTCTGATAATAATATTCGCTTTTGTGTAGTGGTCTATGCCGGAGAACGGTCGGGCATGTGCGGCGGGCGCCATAAATCCTTTGACGATATCATTTAGCGGATTGCGTATGCCTTCGAGAGCCTTCTTTTGTTCGTCACCTGCCATAGTTGCTCCTGTTAAAAACCTAATGCGGAGTTGAGCAGCACCGGACTAATGGAACACTATTGAATTTTCCAAAAAAGTAAATAGTCTTACAGCCGTTGAAGCCGCGAGGATTCAGGCGTCTGCTCGAATTGTTCGGCTTTCATGCAGTCCTTCGATCTTCACTGAATTGGCTTGGATGTGACCATAAATATTCCCGAACTTCCAGATTCATTCGATCCAGTTCTGCTAAAAAACCTGAAGCTGATAGGTGATAGTTCTCCGAAATTTTCTCCACTTCGCGAAGATACTCAACCTGCCTTTGAAATTGGCTGATCCGATCTAAGGTTGTTTTATACTCTTCTTCATTATGTATCATTTATTAAAACCTCCACAATACCCATATAGAAAAACCCCTGAATCAAGAATTGGGCGCTTTGTAACCTACTGTTTTTATTGAATATTATTTTTGAAAAATCTTAAAAATGGACTTATTTTACAGGCGCAACATTAAAACTCAGAGATAGGCAACGCTTGACCGCTAAGACATTGATTCTTGTCAAGAAAAATAATGACATATGAAGATGTGAGCCCATTACTCCCTCTCTTTATCCCCACCGCCCTGATGGTCGTGCCATATTTTTCAGGGAGTTTTGTCAAGCGGAAAGATCCCCCCCTCAGGTGCTTAGTGCCTCAATAACAGCCTCGGGGTTTTCAGCTGCTATCTTGAGCAAGGCACGAGCAGGACCTTCGGGGTTACGACGGCCTTGTTCCCAATTCTGAAGCGTTGATACACTTACACCAATCATCATGGCGAATTCTGACTGTGACTTTTGCAATCGAAGGCGAATGCCTTTAATGTCAGTGGGGCTAAATTGGAAAATTCTGCCAGCCTTCATTTCTCCACGTCTGATTTTTCCAGCCTGTTTAATACTCTCTGCAAGGTTATCGAAATCTTGTTTTTTCATTTGAACTCCTCCTGGACTAACTTGCTCAGCACCCTTATTTGCGATGGAGTTAGGTCATCTTGCTTGTTCTTGGGGTACACAAACAGCATATAAAAAGCTTCATGTTTTTTATCCCAGTAATAAATGACCCGGCATCAACCCAGTTTTACCTTTTCCTTTTAAGCCCCATCGGAGTTTACGAAGGCCACTAGTACCCGGAATTATAACCCCTTGTTCAGGGCGAAGGAGCAGAACAAGCTGTAGAACACGGTACTCTTCATCCTGGAAGAAGTTGTGAACCTCTCTCGTAAAGATTGGTGTCTCAATAAAGCGCATGCCCTAATATACGTCAATGACGCATACCTGTCAAGAAATTTATTATTTATTAATTAGTTCACCCTGAAAAATGCGGCATGAAACCCGCGTAAATATTGATACTGTTCTTTGACAACTGAAGATAATTGCGGATGAGAAAGGATTTCCGGGGCGATTTCCCCTATGCCGCCCGTTTCATCTCCCTTAAGGCTTGCTTTTCTTCCTTTTGCGTGTGGAGATGGACGATCTTTTTCGTGTTCCAGGCCAGGGTGGCCCAGACAACGTTGACGGTATCCCCAACAGCCCCCTTGTATCGGCACCGATTCAGCCGGTGATCGCACTTGAGATGACCGATAATCGGCTCGATCTTGACCCGTTGCTTCAAGGCT
>JACQWO010000057.1 GCA_016209225.1 Desulfobacterales bacterium | reverse complement strand
TAAAGGATACCCCCACCTTCAGGTGAGGGTATCCTTCTATGTTTTGCTATACTTTGTAACTTTTACTTGCCAACGTCTTCCGGCCAATCCTGCGTAGGAGCAGGTACGTCTAAAGGTACCGGCTTACCACCCTTCCAGTACTTTTCTACAACTGGATGCCCCTTGTCTTTAAGAAATGCCTCTAAATCCGATGCCTTAGGACTGTCTATCTCTGTGGCTATCTTGTCATAAAGCTCCTCTGGTATAGCATCGGCTATCTGTTTCTTTAAGCTCTCATGTACCCACACTATCCTCTCCCAACCACCATCTCCACGCTGAAAGGTCTTCTCTCTTACAAACGGTGTGGCAGCTCCCATGTACCCATGCCCCTGTACTCCTCCGCATGCCTCGGCTGCCATCTTCGAAAAGGTTAGTCCTTCTCCTAATGGTGTCTCTCCTTTGTATGTCCTGTCTACAAGTCCTATCCCGTCAACCTGAGGGATATAAAATACTAATAGCTCGAATCACCCTCACGAGGTCATCGGATATTTGATTGTGCTGTAAAGATTTAATCGCTTGATTGTGCGGTTGGTCTTCTCATACATGTACTCGTTGATGGCCTGATACTGACCGGATGCCTTGCTGATGGGCTCTCCCTTGGGTAACTCGTCTATGTAACCATGCGGGTCTATCTCCATGGCAATCTGAGCTCCTTTGTATGATATGATACCACAGAACGGCATTCTCTCCGGTGTAAGTATGCATACATGGTTCGGAGCAAATCCCTGACATAGTGTACAACTGAAAAAGTTGTCCACGTCGTCATCCTCTATACCCAAACGACGACTGTCGCTTAAGTCCCACTTGGGTTTAATCTCTTCCTCTAAAATCTGCTGTATTAGCTCCGGCCCACCTACTTCAGGTGCACCTACTATGATCCTCGCTTCCATTTTCTCTGCAATGGGGTAAGCTGACTTGGTAAGGGCTATTACTGCCTGACACATTTTGCGAAGGGTAAACCTGTCTGCTACTCTCTTGGCTACTCTCATCCACCAGGTATGCCTGGTGTTTACTCCCATGAGCCCTTCCATTCCCTCCAGGTTGTCACACATCGCCCTCATGAAGAACTCATCATAGTCCGGCTGTATCTCACTCCCCCATATTTTGAACTCCATCCCTATGGGAAAGGAAGAACCCTCCGGAGTCTCGTCTATATCAGGACCTATTATCTGAATAACGTTGTCTCTTACTTCGTCCTCATTCGCTGTAACCTCAAGATTCATATTGCCTACCTCCTTTTCCATGGTATTTACCTGGACCGTATTTTACCCAGGCTATAATTATAACAATTCACCAAATTCTCTTGGTCTCAATCAATTATCCATCCATACTTACTGCAGCATACACTCTAATATAGTCTAATTTTTAAGGTTGTCAATTAATTTATTCAAGAATCCAGCCCACTCATCGAACGACAGGTCAGGGACAGAATATGTAGCCCCTTCCATATATCTGTTATCCAATATCATCGTTTTCCCGTTTTTTATTGTAGAGATTAACATCCTTGCAACATCTGGATAATAGCCAAAGAACACCAAGAGTTCCGGCCTCTCTGGGGTAATAGTCTCCTCCCATTTGTCAACCCTTAAAAAGTTTACCAGATCAGCGGCCATCATCTTCTTAGCCTTTATTTCCTTATTATCTTTTAGTTGAAACATCGTATTGCCCGTGGCTGCTATCGGCGTATCAGTTAACTTAGCTATCTCTACTACATAATCCAGCAGTTTCTTTCCACCAACTTCCAGATTATTGCAAATTGACCCTGCTACTAGAAGCTTTTTCTTCTCTTCTTTAAGAAATTTTGCGGCTTCATTAGGTGTTAACATCATCTCTCTCATCCCCTTTCTTTTAAAATCGATCCAATGTATGGCTATTCTTCTCTGTCTGATCTTGGTTTGTAGACAAATCTTTTCAATCCTGTTAAATACTGGCCTGATCTAAACCCATAATTTTCAAGGAATTCCCCCACCTCCAACAATCGACCGTCTCTATGTTTCGACTTAAGGATTTTCCCCCGCTTTTTATCAATCTCCCAACCATGCTCCTCTTCCAATAGCCTGATTATCTTGGCCTTCTTTGTAATTGGCAGTTCCGTCTCTTTTCTTACAAAAAGGTGCCAATCGTCGGGCCATTCACCAAACCTCTTTTTGTAAGCATTAAGATAGAGGTCGAATTTATTCTGGCGGGAATTTTCCATCTCCTGAAGGGTAAAGCTGAGTTTTGGAACAAGGGCAAGGGCTTCATCGATGGTCTCTACCGGGATCAACATATGCTCCGGTGTAGGTTCGGTTTCCTTTTTCTCTTCGGTATTACCATGTATCATCCACCATTTACTCCTGTCATATTTATTCCCCAATAGGTATCTTTTGAACTTCGATCCATTGGGTCCTACGATAACCGGAATCCCTGCCCTGACATGAGCTGCTGCAACGGTATAAGCAAGATCGGTGGCTGGTCCCCATAAGATTACAGCAGTCGCAAACCTATATATAAAATCAGCCTCCTGTGCAAAAGTAGACTTATAGGGATTCCTAAAGGCAAGGTACCCTAGTTTATAGAACGGGGCGGTTGCTACAAGGCCTTGTGCCGAACATCCACCACAGTTGGTCAGACATCTGGGGTTGAATAGTGCCGGATATGCTTCAAACAGGAACTTCCCTGTCTTAGGATCCTTATATCGGGCAACATCCTGGGCAATACACCCTGCAACGGCAACAGAGTAATTAGACTGAACAAACTCTTTAGCCATTTCAGCTACTTCGCTCTCTGCCCCTGGGTAGTTACCACAACCTATTATAGCCACGGCACTAGGCATACTGAACATGGTTATAGCTATATCCCTTACTTCTAGATTGGTAATAGGCCCCCTACCTGCCCGCATCTTAAAATAGTCTTCTTTTATTGCCTGGGGATTGGCAGACAGAAACATATCCATGAGGGGTATCCCTTCAGGACATGCTTGTTCACACTTTCCGCAGTACATGCTCTTCTCGTGAACATCTGCCAACTTGGCAAAATCTCCTTCTTTTGCTGCTTTTAAGGTTTCACAGTTTACTAAACTGGCTGGGCATGCCCTTGAGCAGGCATCACAATCTGTACATTTTGAGGCATACCTTTTTATATCCTCTGCAGTCAGAAGATAGCTATCCTTTCTCTTGCCTTTCATCTTCTGCACAAGCTTAACGGCAACCTCACCGGCCTTCTTGGGGTCTGATATCATAACAATAGGAGTTCCTTTTTCAAGATCATTGACTATCTCGTCTACTGAATCAAGGGTCCTGTTATCCAGACCATATGTATGGTTGAAGCTAGTTGTTATCACTCTGGTACCTGTTTTAATCGCTTCTTCCGGCACATCAACCTTACAACATGTATCACTGAGGACGATTACATCCCCCAAGCCCAGTCTCAAGACCTTATTAGCCCTGGTGGGAGATGTAAGTACCTTGGCCTTATCATAAAAACGAATCATGTCATGTCCCGCTGAACCGATCCCAGTAACCTCTATCTTACCTTCCAGGCCGTTATCTTTCATATACTTTACTGCCATCCACGCGGGCAAGAAGTCATTACCCATAAATATCAGGACAGGTTTCGATGTATCTACCGATCCAAGCCCAACTTCCGTAGTAGGTGGTGGAAAGGCAGGCATATCCATCAATTCCTTATCTGGAGCCCAGAGAAAATTAAAGAAATTGTATTTAAGCCATTCAGTGAGGTCCATTACAAAGAGAAGAACAGAACCGGCATGAAAGACCTTTGATTCCAAATCGGTAATACTATTTTCTCGGCCAACATTTGCTGCGGTTAAAAGTTCTGAAAGTTGACCTTCAGCGTAGGTTAAAGCCTCTCTCACTTCTCTAAGGTTTTTCGGTGAATCAGAGATAAGTATATTTACGTTCATTAAACCGTAAACTATATTGTCCCCCCACTTTATCTCTTTATCCTTTCCAAACTCCTTTATGCAGTGATCCAAAAGTTCCCTACAAGTCGACAAATGCATTGCGAGACCCTTACATGCCGATTGGAGAGAGAGCTTTGCCTGAAATGTCTCAAGATTGAGTCCGCAACCCCCTTTCCCCTTTTCTAGATTACAAGGCCCCTGGAAGCAATCCTGACATTCTTTTATGGTAGCAGTGTAAAGAGGAGGGAATCTTTCCAGCAGGAATCTGTCCCACTCTGCCATATCATGTGCATGTGGGTAAGGTGTTAACCATACCTTCATTTGGTTAACCAGATTCTCCGACCAGGTAGTCTCGATTGACTCTTTAACCAGATCCTCAATTCCCCTTATATCTCTTACCGTTTTGACTGCATCAACCTCAGTATTCATAACTCTAGCTATGACCTTTTTTTGATCGTCTCCCATTGATTTACCTCCCTTGTTATGTTTATGATTAGTGCCTCATAAAACAACTATTGACATAGAAACACCTTTAAACACTACGATTCCCATGATATTACCCTTCAGTAGTACCCCTGAAAATTAAATGCACCTGTTTTTGGAACCCACCTCAGAGAGCTTACCCTGTTAGAGAAGGAATCTCCAACAGGGCTTATAGATAGGTCAAAAAATTAGTTCTGAAGCTAAAGGGGATGTATTTAAATCTTGAGGCTATAAAATCATTTAGCTATTTTAAAGGTGTTTATTGTCTGCATCCTCAGCATTCCATACTCTATTAATTAAGCGTACCTATAGAGAAAGGGGCTGCGCATTGAACTCCTATTCAAATACATCAACTTCAGAAACGCAGTCTTTACAAACATTCTTCTTTACCGTACCAGCCGTAAGGGCACCAGGTTTGGAATAACCCTTTATCCTTGCTGCCGGATGAGTTGCATCTAGAGCGATTTCCACTGAGCATATTTCACAAATGTCAACTCCACATTCACTGCATTTTTGTTTTGCCTCGTTTTCATTGCATTTTCCACAAACTTTTCCTTCTCCCATTCAGATTTGCCTCCTTCCCGTATTTAATAAATCTTCTTTAATATATTTTTATACTTTATTTTATGAGGGGGATTCATCTCCCACCCATATTTATATACAATGCTAGCATAAAAAAAACCCATGTCAAGCGAAAAGTCAAACCAAATTCCTTTTTTAATTGACTTACCCCAATAGAGTTGATTATATAGTCTTTATTATGAATATCCTGCTTATCGAAATAAATCCGTTCATCCCCCCATCTACCCCTATTTCCATCGCCTATATTGCGGCCTTTTTGAGGTGGCATGGGTTTCATGTGAATATTATGAATATTGGAGAGAACACCCCTTTTTCTCTCCATCTCCTCAGTTCCTATATCTGTGATTTCAAACCGGGGCTGGTAGGGTTCTCCACCTATCAGAGGAACATCCTCTCTGTTATCGGGCTGGCAAATTATATAAAGTCCTCTGACCCGAAGATCAAGATTGCAATAGGTGGACCGCAGGCTACTTTTATGCCCTCTTCTGCCCTTCAACCCATGGGGTCTATCGATTATATATGTAGAGAAGAAGGCGAAACAGCCCTTCTGAACATAGCCTTGGCCATTAGAGATGGAATAGACAACACTGTAATTTCAGGGAGTTCCTGCAAATGTGAAGACGGTTTGTTTTACGATGGTCCCAGTGTGGAAGCGTACAGTGATCTGGACAGATACCCCTCCCCGTATCTTCATAACGACCTTATTGATTTCTCTAATCTTGAAGAGGCGATCCTGTTTACTTCAAGGGGGTGTCCCTATGGATGTGTATTCTGTTATACACCTAATGCCTTTAAACGAAAGGTCAGGTTTCATTCTATCGAGAGGGTAATAGAAGAGATTGAATGGATTTATCGGAAAGGCATTAAAAAGTTCTGGTTTGCAGATCCGAGTTTTTCCATCAACATTGATAGAATAGACCGGCTGATGGAAGAGGTCCTCCGAAAGAACCTTAAGATACATATCTGGCTGGAAACCAGAGCGGATCTTGTCAATAATGAGCTTGTGAAAAAGATGAAGGCCGCCGGTGTTTATCTTGTAGCTTACGGGCTGGAATCGGCATCTAAGAAAGTACTTGAAGGTCTAAAAAAGAATATTTCACTGAATGATATGCGAAGGGCGATAAAATTGACCCAAAAAAATGGTATAGACGTGGAGCTATTTACCCAGTATGGTCTTCCCCATGAGAACTTTGGTGATGCCATGAAGACATTACAGTTTCTTAAGGATAACGATGTAAAGATCAGGGGAAATTCTAATTCCCAGCAGATGCAAGTATATTTTGGCACGGATGTCTTTAATTCTTGCCAGGAATATGGGGTTCGACCACTGGAAAGGGACATGCCTGCATATATGTCTATAGGGAGACAGTACGAAACGGAATATCTGTCCTCTGACGACCTTAAGAAAATCAGGCTGATATGGGAAAAGGAGTCCCTTGACGGGGTGAAGAGGAAGGTTTCATAGGGTGTGTTAGTCAAATTTGTATCAAGGTAAGCATAGGGGTAGGTCTTATTAACCGGTAAAGTGAGGTTAATATGAATAAAGAATTAATAAGCGATAATGTTTTCATAAACTAAATCAAAGAGTTAATTTAATAGTATAGGAATTTCCTTTTTAAATAACTTTAGGCACTTTAAACTTTAGCTCACTTTAGGCACTTAACTTGATAAACAAAAAAATGGCTATGACAAATTACTGGAGAACCGACGGGAAACCGCTTGTGCGTTTCCATCGTCTCAGCTCCAAGGTTATGCCAAAACAACAGGAAAAAGAAAGGAAGCAAAATGGAACTAGACGAAGTGGTAATTTCAAAGGCGATAATCGAGCGATTCTCCCGGAAACTCCTCGATCATCTGGAATTAGATGTTGCTATTGCTGGGGGTGGCCCGGCTGGGTTGGTAGCCGGGTACTATCTGGCAAAGGCCGGCAAGAAAGTGGCTCTCTACGAACGTAAACTCAGTGCCGGTGGCGGGATGTGGGGCGGCGGTATGATGTTCAACGAAATCGTCTTTCAGGAATCTGCAGTCCTCATTCTCGACGAGTTCTCCATTCGGTATAGTCAGTATCAGGAGGGGTATTACACTGCGGATTCCGTGGAAGCGATTTCAACTTTTGTGTCTAGAGCCGTGCAAGCTGGACTGACGATCTTCAACTGCGTCAGTGTGGAGGATGTGTTGATGCGCCCCGACAGAGTGACTGGGGTGGTCGTAAACTGGTCTGCGGTGGACATTGCCGGCCTGCATGTCGATCCACTGGCTGTTCGATCCCGATTCGTGCTGGATGCCTCCGGCCACCCCGTTGAGGTTGTCAAGGTGGTTCAGGAAAAAGTCCCAGGGAAACTGAATACGGCAAGCGGGAAGATCGAGGGCGAGAAATCCATGTGGTCTGACCGGGCCGAGACGCTTACCCTGGAGAACACCAAAGAGGTCTTCCCTGGATTATACGTCGCCGGAATGTCGGCAAATGCGACCTTTGGTGGTCCCCGCATGGGTGCGATCTTTGGCGGCATGCTCCTTTCGGGCAAGAAAGCAGCAACCATGATCGTGCAGGCGCTTGAATCTTCGGTGTAGGATATAACAAGGCAGAACAAATCGCGTTGCGGACGACAATTTATTTGAGCTTAATTGCTGCCGGTTAGCCAGCCAAACGATATTTCGAGGTAAATATGAATACAAAACACCCAAATTGGTTATACAACGAGATGAAGACTGTCGGAGTCGACTATCTCTGCACCGATGAGGCCCAGCGCTATGATGAGATGCACCAGAGATTCAGAGACTATGAGGAAATCAGTCGCTCTATCATCGATAGCCTTGGAATTGGACCTGAGAGCACAGTCATCGACATCGGTGCAGGCACCGGTGCTTTTGCCATCGCCGCAGCCAAGTACTACAAATATGTCTATGCGGTAGACATCTCCGAAGCCATGATTGATCAATGCCGCCAGAAGGCCAATGCGGCAGGTCTTGACAACGTTATCTGTCAAGTAGGCGGGTTCCTGACGTATGAACATGACTCAGACCCCGTTGACGCTATCATTTCCCTCATTGTCTTACACCACTTGCCAGATTTCTGGAAACTCGAAGCTCTGAAACGAATAGCCGGAATGCTGAAGTCTGGGGGGCAATTCCTACTCTTTGATATCGTACTTCCCTCAGAAACAAGTGACTTAGGCACGCAGATTGATGATTGGATCAAGACAATCGGCAAACTGGCTGGGCCTGAACTTGCGGCAGAAGCCGAAATCCATATTCGCGACGAGTACAGTACGTATGATTGGATAATGGAAGGCCTGTTGGTCCGGGCAGGCTTCACTATTGACAGTGCAGAATACAACGAATTTAACGCCACGTACATCTGTATCAAGGGATAAGGGGAAAGAAAGAGTTTTTATCATGCCACAGGGTTCAATAAGAAAATTGTATCTTATCATGGACCGGGGAAGCGGGTATTCTTCTCAGGAATTTCAGGAATACTTTACCGGTCTTTTCCCTTACCTTGATATATCTGCGGACATATACCTTATTGCGGAAGATATGGCGAGAGACTTCCCCCGCGTGAGGGAGACGATAAAACAGATTGCCCTTTTCCTAAAAAGATACTCCTTTTACAGGATAAACATCCATCCTGTTCATCCGTTACCCTTTGAAGATTTGCTGAAAGGTATTTACAACGATTTTTTTCAGATAATAAACCCTTTTAACAGAGAAGGATACCTCCATCAGAGTGTATCCCGTATTATGATTCTACCCATCCTTGTGGCAGAAGAGAAGGATGATGTAGGGTTACTCAATAGATGCCTGGATTTCCTGAGGGATCGGCTGATGGTTCCCAGTATTTACATCCCAGGGGATGCTTCCACTGGCGGCATTAAAGGTATTGTGAGAAGCGATAAAGAAAGAATTTACTTAGAGCTGACTGGGGGAGATAAGCTGGAAAGGCTCATGAATACCCTGGGAGTTCACTCCGTTTTCGATGAACTAATGACATGGGCGAATGCCCCGGTAAAGGGTTCCCTTCGGGGATGCCCTTCTATTGTATTAAGAGAAAAAGATGGGGATATTTACAACTGTTTCAAGACAGCCCCCTCAAAACAGTCTGTTTCAAACCTTTACTCCATGAACAGTCTGTCTGACTTGTCCATGACATTTGAAACGCATGAAAACAACAGAAACGATTGTTTGAACTGTGCCGTAGAATCACTCTCTCTTATGAAAGATACCCTCAGGATAAATGACCGCGAAAAAGAGGCATTTAGCATTTCTTTCCATCTTGGCATGGAATTGGTCAAGCAGGAAGACTACGATGGAGCACTGGAACATTTCGACAGGGTACTGACAGGACATACCGACTTTGAGGATATGGGGACTATCCTCCTTTCCAAGGCGTTGTGTCATCTTCGAAGAAACGAAAACGAGAAAGCCATGGTTACCCTGGAAGAGGCAGAAAGACATATCCCGTCTTCAGCCATGATCTACTATTATAAGGGTCTGTGTGAATTCGGTCTCAGGGATTACATAGAGGCAATTGACAGGTTACAGGATGCCCTAAAAATGGGATATGACCGGCTTCCGCTGGGGGATGTATATTTTTATGCGGGGCTAAGTCATATTAATATTGAGGAATACGGTGATGGACTTGCGATGATGAATCGTGCAGAGGAGTTCTTCACGGAAAAGAGCCCTCTTTATTATTATATGGGGCTCTGCTATCTTGGTATGAGAGACCTTGATGCCGCCTTAGACTATCTCAAGAAGGCTCTGGTATGCAAACCTCAAAAGGAGAATTTGAGCAGCATACACTTCTACCTGGGCTTATGTTATAAAGAAATGGGGAGACATGAAGATGCCCTTTTAGATTTGAAAAGGGCCAGAGACACGGAGGAGGGAAGAAAAGACATCCATAACCTGATGGGGTACTGCTATTTCAAATTGAAAGAATATGATGATGCCATCCAATCCTTTATGAGGACGGTGGAAATAGACCCAAACTCTGCTATCGATTATGCAAATATAGGCGTGAATCTCAGAGAAAAAGGTGAGATAGAAAAGGCTATCCCTATGTTCAAAAAGGCACTAGGACTGGACCCCTCTATTGGCTTTGCCAGAAAACATCTTGCTGAGATTGCTGAAGAACCTTCCTAATCCCTGAATAGCTTTTCTTAGATTTTCTGCCGTCCCCGCTATGAATAGCGGGGACGGCAAGGTCAGCAAATCTTTTATCCTAATTTACCCCCAACCAGGAAGGTACTGATGCAGCATCCTGGCGGCTCTCCTCCCAGGTTACTTGTCAGACCTAATTTTGGGTTATTTATCTGACGTTTTCCAGCCCTGCCTTGAAGTTGTGCGTACATCTCGTACAGCATCCTTATACCGGAAGCGCCGATGGGGTGTCCAAAGCACTTTAAACCGCCATCAGGCTGGACAGGGAGACCACCATCCAAATCAAAGAAACCCGATTCAATATCTTCCCTCACCTTTCCTCTGGGGCTAAACTGGAGATCCTCCATGAAGACGGCTTCTGTGATTGAGAAACAGTCGTGTACTTCTGCCATACCTATCTCTTCTCTTGGCTTTGTCACCCCTGCTTCTTTATATGCAGCGATACCGGATTGGTATATCTCCTCTATATGGGTATAATCATAGTCATCCCTCAACCTGTTTTCACCACCGATGGATATCTGAAGGGCCTTAAGATACATGGGGTCTTTGCGGAAATCCTTGGCCTTGTCAGCCCTTACCAAAATAGCTGCTGCTGCGCCGTCGCTCACCCCACAGCAGTCGAACAATCCTAAAGGCCATGAGATCATAGGGGCATTCATTGCCTGTTCAATTGTTATCTCTTTCTGAAAATGTGCCTTGGGGTTCAATGCCCCATTCTTATGACTCTTGTACGAAATACGGGCGAGCATCCTCTTGCCTTCCTCAGGACTCAAGCCGTATCTCTCAAAATATTTTGTGGCCATAACCGCAAACATTGCAGGTGCAGTGGTTGTGGGCGCTATACCTGCAGCATCGTCCATAAGCCCCCCTGCCGATGCGGTAAAGGGGAGATCCAGACCACTGTATCCCTGGTCTTTCAATTTTTCAAAACCGATTGCGAGAACGATGTCATTTATCCCTGCGGCTATTGAATAGGCCGCATTCCTGATCGCCTCCGATCCAGTGGCACATCCGTTTTCAACCCTTGTAATTGGGATGTAATTCAGTTTAAGGGGCTTTGATGCTGCCATGCCTGTAAGCCCCCATAGTGTCCCGACCCAGGCCGCATTAATATCTTTGGGATCAATGCCTGCATCCTCATACGCTTCATAGGCGGCTTCGACGATTAGATCCTCGGCAGATGCATCCCAGCGTTCGCCAAACTTTGTACATCCCATTCCAACAATGGCAACCCTGTCCTTTATACTTCCTCCCATTTTCCCCTCCTTACCGTACTGGTCTAATCTTCCAGAAATAGTTGTGGATTCCTCTATTAAAATAGAGTTTCCTGAAGGTAAATTCTACATTCATCCCTACCTTGACTTCCGATGGATCACGGTCTGTCATATCAAAGGCAGCCCTTCCTCCCCCTTCGAATTCTATAACGCCGACAACCGCTGGCGGGTCTATACAGTCTGCCAGGTTATCCTGGGTATAGGTAAAGATGCTCAGTTTTTTGTCGGACAATCTGACCCGTTCCCGTTGATCTTTGGTATGGCATTTTACACATACCCTCTGTGGCGGATACTGTTGTGTGCCGCAGGCGGTACATTTTGAACCATACAAGGCAAGATGGTCTTTGGCGTGTCTCCACATGGCAACCGCTGCGGCAGGATTTCGATCAGGACGTGCAGCCGGAGCTTTTGGCACAAGCCCTCTAAAGTTCAGGTATTTTTGGTAGCTGGGGAGATCCTTTTTAGATGCCAGTTGCCCCTTTATCCCAGACCTGTTCCTTATTTTCTCTATGTTTTCTGTAACCTTCAATAGTATGGCATCACATCCATTGCTGTAGGACAATACAAGGATATTGTCCCCTGCTTTGGCATCTTCCAATGCCTCAACAAGCATCATAAGAGGCAGTGCCGTTCCGGTATTTCCCACAAGGGGAAGTATAGAATCCTTGAACTGTTCCGGCACTAATCCCAGTGCACTGCCCATACCCTGCTGTCTTCTTACATTTGGCCCGGATATGACAACCCTGGCAAAGTCTTTAGGTCCCAACTTGTGTTTCTTCAACAAGACGGATGCTGCCTCCGGAATCAACTTTGAATATCCTACATCGAAACAAAAACGATCCTCCCATGCCTGAACATAAGGCTCTGAAGATGGTCTCCATACGTCAATCATTTCGTTGGATATGGAGACGCTGTCAACGATTTCTACCGCAACATCTGTACTTCCAACTATTAAGGCAGCAGCGCCGTCCCCAAACGTCTGTTCCATATCCCCCTGGGTTTTTGCCATTCGCGTATCGGAGCCGGTAACCAGGATATTCTTCAGTGAACCTGCCTTAACGGCATCAACCGCTGCTATTAAAGCTCCAGTGCCTGCCCTCAGCGAATTGGTGAAATCAAGGGTTCGCGTATTCCGGTCCAAATCCAATACTGTAGCCCCTATTGTGGAAACCATCTTTTCCGCATAAGGAGAGGTGGTGGTGGCAAAATAAAGGCCGTCAACTTTGCTTCGATCTATCCCCCTCAGGCAGTCAATTGCTGACCCAACGGCCATAGTAAGACTGTCTTCATCGAAGTTGGCAACGGACCGCTCTCCTTTCCCCTGTGGAGCGATACCCCATGCCTTTGCGATTTCTATCCTAGGCATCCTATACAATGGG
This sequence comes from Desulfobacterales bacterium, assembly GCA_016209225.1. Lineage (GTDB taxonomy): Bacteria > Desulfobacterota > UBA8473 > UBA8473 > UBA8473 > UBA8473. The sequence goes on along the minus strand of JACQWO010000057.1, from coordinate 4,036 downwards.
ATATATGCCCCGTAAGAAGTAATCCCTACCATATTAGCTCCTCCTTATCTAATTATTTTGGAATGTACGATGCATTCCTGTGAACAAAATAGTCGACAATAATTCTGAGAACCGACTAGAAAAGACACTATCGGAATTAACTTTTCTTGTCAAGGAAAAGAGTTGAGACATCAAAGAATAGACTAATGTTTGTGTGCATGTTCTTCAAGTCCAGCTTCTTCTCCAGTTAAGAGTAAAGGGAGGACAATGTCGCTGATGCAGCAGGGGATTATCACCGCCAATATCATGTATACAAAGACCATGCCTATCACCTGGACCCACTCAGATAGCCCGAAAGAGACGAGATAAAGGATGGAGGCCATACTGCTTATCAGGATGTGGGCCGAGTGTGAGAAGATAGTGCTCCTTCGCACCTCCGGCACCATCAAACCAGTCAATATACCCACAGCCACAAAAGGCAAGATAATCTGTGGGTGTTCAACTATACAGATATGCCAGTGCATCTTAACCCCGAGGAGCTTGCCGGAATAGAATGGCATTAATATATCGCTTATGCCACAGATTCCCACTGCACCGATGAAGCCAATCACTATGGCCTTTACAAGCTTCCTCTCATACCTCCAGAACATGGCAGTGGTTGCCATGGAACTGAAGAGCATATGAAGTGGGTGGAATATATGGAATAGTCTGTAAGAAGCCTGAGAAAAATTCATCATACCCATGAGAGTAGATATGTAGGAGATTATCCCCAGCGCTGTTATCCCCACCGCTACGCTAAACACGCTAAAGGGCAGGTGGTGTCTCAATTCTGTTCCCAGATATCTCCATTTTATTCCATTTGTAAGCATAATTGTATTACCTCTCCAAGATAGCCTTTAACCTAATCCATCTATCTTTACAAGAAATCATGGATTAACATTGCCTCGGGATTTTATATACATTATTGTTTTAAAACACAGTTAAAATAAAGAGTCAAGCGATAAGTTGGAGGGAAGGAGTCTTTTCCATAAAGGCGTTGATTTCTTTAATCCAGATTTTACTATTATAGTCGGAGGCATTTTTGTTTCAAAAAGTATAGTACATAAAATGCTGTTGCAGGAGTGTCATTTCTCGATAACGACCCGCCATTCGCCATTTCCAATCTGAGTTACTTCTGGAACTTCACATCCCATAGCCCTTGCCACTTTTGGGACATCATCTGTAGCGGAAGGACAATCAACAAGCAAATCCATCCGGTAACCGTCCCCGAGTTTCTTAACTAAAGATTCAACTGCATACTTGGGATAAGGACAAACCCAACCTCGCATGTCCACCTGATAATGGTTATTGCCAATTTTTGATGCTTTAATTTTTCTCATTTTTACCCACCTCCACCCATGTTATCAGGGCATAAAACACGGCAAGAAACAGAAAAACTAATGACACTGCACCGAACCAACCAAACACATTAGGAAGAAAGACAGGTTTCCCATAGAGCCAGCCCTCTCCTACATGTTTGCCATAAACAAGCACCCACGAGCCGGCTGTGAGTATCCCCGCTATAAGTGCAATCCAAGCACGGACATAACCTTCAGCAGAACGCCATAAAATGCCAACTCCACAGCCGCCTGCTATTGACATTCCGATTCCAAAGATAAAACCTCCGATAACAGTATGTAAACCTACGGGCAATACAACAGCGGTTTGTTGATAGCCCTGAGACTTAAGGATTGTAAATCCAATGGTTCCTATTGCGATACTTAACAATATCCATTTCATGACTTCCCCGTTCCTGCTCACAAAGATCTCGCGGAAGGCAGATGCAAAACAAAGGCGTGAGCGCTGAAAGATAACACCAAATAACGCTCCAAAAAGCAAAAGTCCTGCAAATTTTGACATGCCCTGCGATACATAGATGAGCGCTATCGCTACGAGAAGCATCCCGATTGCTGCACCGATAAGCGGCTGAAAGGAAGTCTTAGCTTCCTCTGCCGGTTTGCCTGCCGGCGCTGCGCCAAAATCTACCGTATCTGCTGACTTTTTTGCCTGATGTTTCAGGAATAATCCTCCAACATACGCACCAGGAAGAAGCCCCAGAACACTCAGAGGCCCGCTCAATGAGAGTGCCATGGTTGCCGAATAGAAACCACCAACATTACATGGAGGCATTATTACTGTTCCAAAGCCCATCAGTATACCTCCAGCGAGTGCTGCGGTATATCCTCTCCAGTCCTCGGTTCTGATCTTGAATTCCTGTGAAATTAGCGCTGCAATGGCAACACCGAAGATTATTCCAAAATTAAGCAAGCTGTGCATGTCTAGATGAAGAGGAGTCAAAGGATAAGCTATAAATGGGGCATCCACCTTAATGCCGAAGAGATTATATATATAACTCCCCCACATTGCCATCTGTGGAAAAACCCCTATTGCGCGCGCGTAGACGAACATAAGGATATTTGCAAAAGCCAGAGCTACTGCACCTATCCATAATGGCCATGCCTTTTTCCATACAGAAATGTAAAAAACATTCACAACCTGCCCATAGACTTGTTTCCAGCGATTCTGACCTGCCGGCATAACGCCTACAGATGAAGTAACGTCCTGTGGCGAATCAAACTTACTGTCCATCTCCTCTTTTCTCCTTTCTTGTTTATGTTTCTTAAAGTCTCCCAGAATCTGAGGGTTGACTTTTGGAATGAACCAGCCTAAAATAAAAAAGCCTGAAAAAAGGGGTAGCAAACCCTTTTGTGTAGGGTGGCGGGGCTATCAGATGAAGAACTTGGCGGTTCGCTGATAGCCCCCCTTCTTTTCTTGTTCACTCCTTCCTAATGCCTACTTTTCCCCTTAAGGGCTTATTACCTTATCCGCTTCGATAAGTGATTCGATAATATCATACATGTTGGATATCACGCCTACCTGCAACTTTTCCTTAAGTCCATAGAAGTTCAGACACGTCCCACAGGAGAGGATTTCGATTCCTTTCTTTTCCATCTCTATTATGCTTTCCAGAACCTCTGAACCTTCAGTGGCCAGTTTAACACCGCTATTTATAAAGATGATTTTTTTGGGCTGAGGTTCAGCCCCGATCATGGTTTTAAGAAAAGCCCCCATCAGTATCCTACCCAATTCTTCATCCCCAATCCCCATCAAATTGGAATTTATATAGACGACAATATTATCATTTTCTTTAGCTTCCCTGTGTTTGGATTCGACTTCACAGGAAAATCCCTTGGCTATCTCAAGATGATAATCTCCGTTACCTTCCTCAACCTTTACTGTACAGCCCTGGCTTTCTGCAAACCGTCTGACATTATCCCGGGCAGCCACGTTATCTACTATTACTATGAGTATCCCCTCTTCGATTTTTTCCAATGCCTTTTTCGTGTTGATCACAGGCTGAGGGCAGGCAAGCCCCCTAGCATCTATTACCTTTGTCATCTTTTACTCCCGTTTAAAAGAATTAAGAGTTAAGAATGAAGAATGAAGAATGGTTCTTTATGGATTTCAAGTTGGCAACCCGTTACTTACTTGAAATGCATTATGAGCCTTGAGAGTTTTGTTTGTTTCTTTTTGCTGTGATCAGTATTGAAGATAGAATTTTAATTAACTGATCAGTTTCATCAGATAAATCCCTTAGCCGATCTGGAGGAATCAGTTCTGATTCCTGGAGCAGACGCAGCCAATAGGCCGATTCCCGGGCCTCTTTATGAGCGATAGACATCTTCGAGATGAAATCGGCCTTGCTTTGAGCACCCTGTGCTTCATGTACGTTTGCTCCAATAGACGTTCCTGATCGTAAGAGTTGTTTCCACAGAATTCGACCGACACTATCCTTTTCTAACTCATGGTACAAATTGATAATACGTAATGAATAAGCAACACTCCGTTCGACAATATCTGATTTATCATTCTTCATTCTTGATGAACTCGTAAAAAGTCATGTCTTTTAAGTAGTTGAAATAATTACAAAAAGGTGTATTTTTTGTTTGCTTTTCTCTTTACATTTTGGTATAAAAAAGCCAGATAATCAACCAAATTGTAGGTGAAAAGCATGATA
>JACQWO010000054.1 GCA_016209225.1 Desulfobacterales bacterium | reverse complement strand
ATGCCAATCAGCACATAATCTTGATATCAGACGGAGATGCGACAGCGCCGCATCCTTCTCCAGAGAAGTATGCTATAAGAGAGGCTATAAAGACAGCCAGGAAGGGGATCACCATATCCTGCGTATGCATCAATGAGGAGTCAGCCAATCCGCAGATTATGAAGAAGATATCCCGTATAGGTAAAGGCAGGATATACATGATAGGCGAAGCAGGAGACATAACCTCCGCTCTTATGGAAGAAAGAAGCAGGATGTAAGCTCCGTACCCCTTTTCGCTTCAGCATACATTTCCCGTTTTTCAACGGGATAAACTTTGACCCATCTATGATCGTAAATCGTAAGTCGCGAGTCGTAACTAAAATAAATAAAAGGTATAAAACCCATTCACGATTCACGATTCACGACTTCCGGTTTTTGACAATGTTCGCTCTCAGGAATACTTTTACAAAGCTCTCAAAGAGATTATCACTGAAGGGAGGATGCCATGATAATCAACTATGGGTATACAGATGGCAGTGGAGAGTATTATATTGTAATAGATACTGATAAGTGTGACGGCTGTGGGGAATGTGTTCCAGCCTGTCCCCAAAATGTACTGGAACTTGCCGAGGATGATTACGGGGATATAGTTGTAAAGGTAAGAGATGAAGTAAAGAGCAAGGTTAGCTATGTATGCCTGGGCTTTAACCCGGGGTGCAGTAAAAATGAGGCGAATTGTCGAAGTGTGTGCAAACGTGATGTAATCTCCCATACATGGTAGTGTCTTGGGACTAAGGATTTATGAATGCTTAAACTCTGGGAGGGCCTGACATGGAAGAAAAAGATATAAATCTGGATTTCTTTAAGAAATTTGATAATGCAAAAGATATCTTTTCTAAGATACTCAGGAAGGCAAAAAAAGAGATTATATTACAGGACAGGGAAGAATTCGTAGAGTCCATGGCTGACCAGATAATGGAGGATCACGGTCTAACTGAAGATGATGCTAATAAGTATGCAGACTTTATATATCAAATATGGGAAGAGAGGTGTGGTTGCAGCATCACAGCCTTTGACCAGGAAATATCAGCCATTAAGAAAAAGATTTGTAACTGCTCAGGTGGATAGGCTGAAGTTTAGGCTATAGACTATTAGCCTGTAGACTATTAGGCTACTACAGCCTTCAGCCTAAACAACCTGAGTAGTAGACCTTCTTGTTAATATGAGCCATGAAATAATCTTTGTAACAGGTGGAGCACGGAGCGGTAAGAGTACCTTTGCCTACAATCTCGCCAACTCAATGAGCAGCCCCCGAGCTTATATCGCTACTGCTGAGCCTCTGGATGAGGAGATGAGGGAAAGAATAAAGAGGCATCAAGAAGAAAGGGGAGCAGGTTGGGATACCATAGAGGAATCCATTGATCTGCCAGGGGTTTTTAACAGGATAAGGGGGAAGTACATAGTAGTCCTGGTAGACTGTGTAACTCTTTGGATATCTAATCTCTTACATCTATATAAAAATGATGAAAAGACTGTAATGGATGATGTTGAGAAATTAATAAGTGTGTGTACCGAAATTGACTCTCGTCTTATTTTTGTCTCCAACGAGGTAGGGATGGGCATAGTTCCAGAAAACAGAATGGCACGGTTATTTAGGGATATCTCTGGCAAGACAAATCAAAGGTTAGGGAATATAGCCAATTCCGTTTACTTGATAATATCGGGGTTACCTGTAAGAATAAAGTGATAGAGGGAGATAATGAAACGGTTCATAATTGCCCTGCAATTCCTAACAATTATTCGCCTCGGGAGAAACATTCAAGTTGAACCTAAAGAACTGGGAAGATCAATGGGATACTTTCCCATGGTTGGATTGGTTCTCGGGTTTATCCTAGTCTTTTTTAACACATTGTTTTTACATTTCTTACCTGATCCTGTAGTAGATGGTATCTTGATAATTATATTGATAATCTCTACCGGGGCATTGCATCTGGATGGTCTTGCTGATAGTATTGATGGTTTGGCTGGGGGGAATTCTAAGGAAGAAATTCTTCATATAATGCGCGATAGTAATACAGGTGCCATTGGAGCTGTTGGTTTAACGATGACACTATTATTGAAATATACTGCCCTCATGAATATCCCGCATGAAACTAAGAATCAGGTTTTGCTCGCTATGCCAATGATCGGCAGGTGGTCTATGGTAGAGCTTTCTCTCTTCTCTAAGTATGCGAGGTCAACAGAGGGTATTGGGTTACCCTTTACCGCTTATCTAAGGAAAAGGGAATTCTTATTTGCCTCGGCTACTGCCATTTTAGCATCCTTTGCGCTCTTGGGGATAAAAGGGATAATTATAATGATTGTTAGTGGCCTATTTGCCTGGGGTTCAGCCAAATTTCTGAAGGGCAAGATTGGAGGCGTCACCGGAGACACCTTTGGTGCTGTCAATGAGATAAGCGAGGTTTTAGTGTTGATCTTCGTACTGGTCCTTCTGAAAAATTTTTAATCCTCTCAATTTCAGCATTTCACTCGAATCCTTGAATCCTGGACCCCTCTAATCCTTATCATCGATCAACTAATTTGGAGATGATCCATTATTTAGATTAAGCCTTCGCTACAGACGATCTTCGGTATGGTTTGGTCTTCGGATTTCCGGTTTCGTCGGTCTGACCAATCGCGCATACCGTGTTGATGATAGAGGTCTGTCAACACCCGCATTAGATTTTCTCCCATCATTCCGTTCCGGCGGATGCGGTTGAGTTCCTTATTGATAGCCGACGTCATCGGCATGCGAAAAGCCTTTTCAAGTATGTTGATCTGAACTTTCGCATCGTCATCAGCGCTCAGTCCGAACATTACTCGCAATTCCCGCAGTGCATAACGCTGTCCCTGGGATAGTGACAGGGTATGTTCCAATTCCGATTGTCGTTGTTTGACCGTCTCTGCAAACCGGCGCTTGACCCGCATGACGGCTTCATTATATCCGGACGGAAAACCGAGTGCCTCAAGTTCAGGTCCACATTTGATAACTCCGAGGATACGCGGGATGTCTCTGGAGACAATTTCCCCCTTTTCGTTCAATAGAAACAGCTGCTGATATCGACCGGCCTGACAGAACACATAAAGCCCTTTTGTTGCCGATGGTTTCACGGTGCGGATGCCGTTCCGCAGATCGGCGATACGGTCATATTCCGCAGGGTTGTCACGACGCAATTGCCGGAGGAGTTCCTCCGCCTCATTGATATCCAGAAAATCCTCTTCCTCATCCTCGAACAGGGAAAGCTGGCCGCCCTTCTTTTCGTAAATCGCGTACATAGCTTCCTCGTTAAGCTGTTCAGAGCGGTCGAGGATAGCCGAATCTTCCCCGATGGTATCATGGATTTCCTGGATACGATTGTGGAGTTTCTGACGAAGACCGAGATGCTTGTCAATTCCTGTTTCGGGAAGAAAGTTAAATCCATACACCACATCGTGCTCGGAGCCTATCCGGTCAATGCGGCCAAACCGTTGAATCAATCGGACCGGATTCCAGTGCAGGTCATAGTTGATGACCTTGTCGCAGTCCTGAAGGTTCAACCCTTCGGCCAAAACGTCCGTGGCAATGACCATCATCAACTCCTGCTCCCCGGTGGTGAAGCGGTATTCCGGGTTTGCCTTTGGCGCGAAACGGCCTACAACCCTGGCCTTGCTCTTGTCTCCGCTGAAGATTACATCAATATCCTGTCGCTCGCTACGTGGGTTCAGGTTGTCAAACAGGTAGCGGGCCGTATCCGCGTACTGGGTAAAAATCAGCTTCTTGCCGTCCTGGAGCGGCTTTTCGGAAAGTCTTCCGATCAGGGTCTGAAGCTTGGCATCCCGGTCCGGCGTGACGGGCTCGATGAGTTCCAGCATCCTTTCCAGCAATCGGATATCGTGGGCGATGTGTTCCTTCAGTCTTGGCATGTCAAAATCAGCGACGTTGTATTTTCCGGAAACCTGCCTCAGGGCGTCCATTAAATCCTGTTCTTCGTCCTGATTCGGTTCGTACAGAATGGCCTGAGCATCTTCCCCGGCAGGAACGATCCCCTGTGAGAGGGCTTCTAAGAAATATCCGTGAACAGCCAGCAAACGTCGAACCGTTTCCCGGAAGGCATAAACGCTCGATTCAAACCGCTTGAAGAGCAGAACCCTAATCAGGCCGCGCAAGTTGGATCCGGCCCGGTGGAGACTGGTATAAGGCTCCTTTTTTTGCTTCTCCTTCATGACATAATGCCACAGACCATACCGGGCATAGGTCAGTTCATTTGGAGGAGGTTTGACCGGTTGTCCTTTGCGTGCCTTTCCCAGATGCTCTCGCAGTTCATGATAGAGACCCTGATACGTTTCTTCGATGCTGTATTCAACCGTTTCCAGTTCCCGTTTTGGGAAGAACTGGTGACGCCCTCCCACCATGACGTAGGCCCGGCGGCGGCCGTCCTGATAATCTCTGAACCGGGAGGGATCAATCTGCCGGTGGGTTTCGGAATCAAAACCGTACCACCGCAGGATGTGATTTCGTGTCCGGCGGATCAGCAGGTTCGACAAGAGATCAGGAAGATTCTTTTCCCCTTTTTCAATCATGCGGAAATATTCTTTCAGATTCGGCGGATCGATGGGCAGATCCGTCCTGTCATCCTGGTGGAAGAGCTTCATTTGATAATAGATGTCCCAGGCGCTTTTATTACGGGGAGTGGCGGTGATGAAGCAGCACTTCTTCCCCGTTTCCAGGAAGGCCTCCACCATCTTGTAACGCTGTGTGTCCGCATAACGGAAATTGTGGCTTTCATCGACAAGCAGAAAGTTTCGATCCCGATAGATAACGTCTTCTTTCAGAAACTGCGCAGGCCGGTCATCCCGCTCCCTGAGGTATCCCATAGACAGTACCCGGGCATTGAGTTGATACACCTCATTATAACGCTCCCACATCTCGACCAGCGTGGCGGGACAGATAATCAGGGGGCGGGCGTGTTCCACTCGTTCGAAGTGTTTGACAATGGCGGCGCCGATATAGGATTTCCCGAGACCCACCACATCGGAGACAAAGGCGCCCCCGAAGTCCCGTATGATCTGAACGGCCTGCTTCACGGCAACTTTCTGGAAATCGGCCAGCCTCCGGGTGATCTCATCATCCCAGAGGATATCCTGATCCTCGCCGCCTTCGATCCGGTCTCTGACCAAGGCATAGAGGGTCTTCATATAAACGTCATAGGGCCGGACAGGTGCGATTGCCCAGGATGCCTTCATTTCCTGCATCAGGCTTTCATCGAAATCCTGGGCTTCCTTCCAGAGGTCTTCAAACCACCGGACAAGCTCGGCATGGTTGTCGTTGCCCTGAACAATGACATTGAGTTCCGTGTTGTGAGTGACGCCGGAGAGGGTCAGGTTGGATGAGCCGACAACGGCAATTCCTTCTTCGTGGCGGTCTACGGAGTTACCGTTCCGATCGTAAACCGTGCCGTAATCGAAGATATAGGCCTTCGCATGGAGACGCCCCCGTGTATAAACCCGCACCCTGAGGCGTTTTTCCTCAATCATCTGCACGAGGGATTTGACCAGAGTTTCCCCTTCATCGGTCTGGTCCATCAGTTCCATACCGGCCCGGATGCTCCCTGTTGTCTCCGTGGACATCTGCCTGATGTCGCTCCGCTTCGGGTAGCGCTCCGCCTCGGCGGCCTCGACGACCATTTCCAGACGATGATAGCCTTCGGCCAACTGTTCCAGGGTTTCCCGGTTGGTCGTATTACCGATGAGGAGCCGCAATTCCTTGACACGGGAGAGTTTTTCGGAAATAGCCGTCAGGCCGGACAGGAAAAAATAACCTACGGCAAAGCGCGCCGCATCGCTGGAATCGAGAATCCGGTTGATGTGATCCACCAGTTTTTCACGACGGTTGTCTATGATGTCATGGGCAGGCATAGACTATCCCTTTATGGATTTGAGAGATATCTTACGTTTTATTTCCCTCAAATCACCTACATGAAAAACATAGTTCTTGCCCACCCTGTCATAGGGCAGCTTTCCCTCTTTCACCCATCTTCGTATTGTTATTTCAGCGACTTCCAGATACTCTGACGTCTCTTTGATGGTAAAGGTCGAAGGAATATCGTCAAAAACCTCGTCATAGTTGCAATATCTAACGCCTTTTACGACAGATTCGTTAACCATCGAAGCACCTCCGCTGCCCGCTTCATATACAAATTCTCTCAACCATGATGATTGTCCTCGATCAGTATTATTGAATAATTTGTCGATCAATACAAGATATTTCTACTGTAATTCCACAACCCGTCAGTCGGTACAGTTACAATACAGTCCTTTCCCCTCTAAACCAACGGCCTTCCAGACCTGCGGCATCTCCTTGCAAAGCGCAATCTGAACCTTACTGTTGCAACGGCGAATCCCGCCTGCAATTGTGCGGAACATTTCAATCCTGCATTCCCTCGGATAGCGCAGCTTTCCCGCCTCGACAATCAGCGAACCATTGACCTTCAGTAGGGGTGATTCCGGAAAGCGTGTTTTGATGTGGCTTGAGAGTCCTTCTGCGGGTCGATACTCGCCAATCGTTATCCTCGAAGGCTCGACGTGATCGAAAATCATCTCCGTAAGCCTGCGATAATCTTTTCCCCATGTTGAATATCGGACGACCGGATCGATTCGCAAACGTATCTCGTACCCGGCATCCTTAACCTTGTGTGCCGCTTTCAACCGGTCCGCCGGTGACGGCGTCCGGTGCTCCAGATGCTGCCATACCATGTCTGTGTTGACGCTGAACGAAACGATCGTCTGTCCGCCATGTTCAATCTCCAGGAGATTTTTTACGCAGTCGCTCTTGGTCAGGAACAGCAGCTTCGTATGGGGCGCATGTGCAGGCATAAACGGAACAAGTTGCTCCGATAATCCGGTGACATCATCTACGGCCAACGGATCGCCAAGTTCGCCAAGATTCAAAACGCGAAGGGCATCGTGAACATCTTGCCTGTCAAACTTCTCTATGTCCTTAAACATCCTGTCGTAATTCACAAAGTGCGTTGACACCGGACAAGCTCGAAACGTCAGGTACAGATAACAGTACTCGCACCAGAAATTGCAGTTGTTGTAAGCCGTCAGCTTATAGAACTTCGCGCACCGTCCCAGCGGATGTTGAAACTGTTCGATGAACGGGCTCTTGCGGTCGCGAAGCAACAGGACATTCCGCTCCTCCATGAGCTTATCCATGCCCCGCTCACCATTGATCTTAGGTAGTGCGGAAAGCCATTTAACCGGCAGTCCCGACCTTTCGGCTATTCGCTGAACATGGAACGGATCCGATTGTCCCTCGATAGCCCACAATTCCCGGACCAGAGCATGATCCTGCAACATACCTACCGCCGCATACGCCGCCTGCTGTTCACGAACCGCGTTATTCCCATGCCCTATCATCATGGACACCTGCCATTGAAAGATGTTTTTAGAGGTTCATCCGGTTCTTGCGTACTTTCTGATTTGAAAAGGTAATACGGCTTCAGGCTGCCGGATTTGCACCTACAACTATTCAGTAGTGGGGTTTCTTCTAAATTGAGCATTACTGATTGAAAGATAGTAACATAAAACTTAGCGGCCCGAGCCTATCTGTATGGTTCATCTCTTTTCATAATGACTTCCTGCAATATACCTATCCTATAACTTGCAAAGTGGGTACATTTAAGATCTCGCTTGATGAAGCTTATTGACAGCACCCTTATAGAACTCAAAATCCAGGTTTTGCTTTATGCAGACTACAGCTATCGTGTGAGAAAACTTACTGTCCGTAATACCCCTTCCTTCTTCGTATCTTCGCAGTTTAACGAGCAGTAGGAGATCCGTGTCTAGTGTGGCTAACACTTCTCTCAGCAGCTCTCCTGAGCATACAAAACGGACGCCCGAGCAGGATGTTTCGTCTTCAAATTTGTTCTCACAGCCCCACGCTTCTGCGGACGCCATAGTCTTTCCAGAAGAATTTTTCCAAACTCGCCTAAATGGATCATCAGATTTGAGCGAGAAGATTTTGGTAATGTTCTCTGAAAAGTGAGGACGATGAATAGCGCTATTCGAGGCAAGAGGATCATTTTCATCAAGTCTTCCTTCAGAGTAGGAACAGACAACCCAAGGAACATAGTCTTTCTTATTGTTATTAAGGTACTCTGTTTCATCCTCTCTGTAAGTTGGAAGCCAGACGAAAAAGGGTTCCTCTTGGATAAGCTCATTTGCCAAAGTCTTAGACATTCTTGATGAAACTAAAGCAGAACTAATGTGGATATCGATATTATCGGGTGAATTCCAGTTTCCGTTGACAACGATCCCTTTGCCTTGACCAGAACCGATACCAACTAAATTCAATAATATGCGTTTGGAACCAGTTATGATGAGGCCTTTCTCGCCTTCTTCAAGCAGATTGACTTTTACATCGAGGGATGGCCTGTCAATACCGTCCGACAGCCAAAAGCCGTCATTTCTGGTAAGTAAACTCCTATTCAGCCACTCTGTCCAAGGATCATCGTAGTACCAATCGTCTGTTACATGGTACTGCCGCAGTAGTCGGCCAGCCACTGGGAACAGCGCGTGCCATCCAAGCTGCTGGCCATAAGAGTGATACAGCGAAGTCATTCCGCCCGAACGATGCCTGCGGCTTACTTCACGACCGCCTGTCTCATACATGCTTTTTACATTTGGATCGAAACTGTGGACTTCTTCGGATATTAAGTCTCTAACTTCCCAACCCGGTCTTCCGAAAACATCACTAAGGCCATGAACATCATATTTGTCGAAGTCATAATCCAAATGGAATTCCGTTTTTGGTTCCAGCACGTCCTTTGGTCTACCCTGATAGAAGGAGTTATGACTGCCTTTTTTTAACTTTTTTCTTAATCTCGGAAATGGTGAGAGATTAATAGTTCTAATCTGCTTTTCCTTTACGGATGAAAGCTTTAAGTTTCCAGCAGCAATGCACACCAAAATTGTCTGTGCGGCGAAGTGTCTCATGAGAACGTGTGGTGATTCCTCGTCCAGAACGATCTCCATGAGGATTTTGTGATAACGGGCGATGTTTTGAGGATAGTCCATCGCAATTCTGGCCAAGGCTATCAGAAGCCAAAGCCGTGCATGCATGTAGTAGAAAGTCAATTCGGGAGCCTGGAAGGGATGAGCGTCTCTTGTTGGGAACCTCGCAACCAGCGCATCTATGACCTTCCATCTTTCGAATTTCGCAAAACACCTTACGCTATGTGCAGCTCGCCATCTGTCGGAGGCTTGAGGAGAGCCAAGCATTCGCCATACTAATCCCGAAGCTATTTCTGTTATGTCATTAGTTGGATAGAGTCCATCTTTCCATTCCCCATCAGGAACATTGGAAGCCAGTTTGGCGGCATTGCTGTTTAACAATCTTTTCAGCGCTGATTGCCCCTCCCCATCATCAGCTTTATCGCAAATAAAGGAAGCAAGACCTAACCATACGGAGGCCGCGGTATGGGAAGCTGGCGACGAGAAAACATTGATAAGTTCCATTGCCAGTGTTGTAATAGGGACTCCCGAAAGATCGGATAACTCTTTTAGTTTGTGCCCCGACAGCTGATCGAAACATACAAAATCATCCGCATGAAGCTGCAATATCGGCACTCCAAGCGACTCGTAGATTGATGCCAACGCTGCCGACGATTTCCCCCACTCGCCTTTACACGTCTCCAGTTCGTGCAATTTCGTGTATATTGAGAGATTCTCAAGTCGGGAGATTGTCTTTATGTACTGAGGTCTATCTGAGAACAGAACTTTTGAACGCAGCTTTACGAAAAATTCTCCTTTAAGATCATAGATGTGCTGCATTTTATTTAGCTCATCTATCGCCTTTCCCAAGGAGACTTCATCATTTGGCTTGGTTCTGGTAGCCAGTTTTCTGAGCATGGCTCGGTTCTGCATGTCCGTACTGATCACTTTCTTAGCCAACCGAGGGTCTGATCTTCCGTGATAATTCGTGTGCTCATTGCGCTCGGCACGAACTTTGGCAAAATGCACACATGCAGCAGAAAGATAAACGGTGGTCTCCGATGCCTTACCAAACGTTCTTTCTGCGATAGATGCCAGCGTTTCTATGATGCTATCCATTGCTAAGCCGGGGTTGTTGTCCTCGAATTGCTGGATCAATTCGCTTATCAATATCTCTTGATTTTGGTAACTCTGGTCGTCAAGAGCCTTGGCAAATGTCTCTGTGTTACAACTCCAAAATTCAACAGGATTCGATAGCCTCAGTAATGCCAATGCATCTTCAGGTGCAATTTTGCCGTCATCAATGAGCGCTATGAGATAAGGAAGCAGCGTGCAGTTGAGAGAAACCCTCGATCGATCATCCCAGCGAGCCAGTTTTGCGAGAGCCTTGCAGCCCGAGGTCCTTGACAGACCCTTCGCAAACGCGAACCAGGGAAATTTTTCTTCTTCGTCAGGCATGTTGAGCTCACATATGTTTGTGAGCGTATGAAAATTCTGCTCGGCGAGTTCCTCTCCTCTTAGAGACGAAGCGAATAACAGAAGTTCGTTCGTAAATTGATAGTCGCCGGAACCGATGGCATCCATCTGTTCTAGACCTGCTTTGAAGTATGTTGCAGCCTCATCTCTACTAGCCGGTAAAATTGCCCTCGCAAGTTGCGCATAAAGGGTGGCTCTTGAGCTGACGTCGTACTCCTTTTCGATCAAAGAGTTGGCTTTCAAGGCCTGTTCGCCTGCAAGTGCGTGCAGGTGGCTTCTCTTTGCGAGGATAGCCACTACTTCGATTAAGGTCGAAGCGCCGAGTATCTCTTGTTCGTGCAATCGCTCTAGAAATGCTTTAACGGACGCTACTGTTAGATCGGTGCGAGCCCAAAGCGCAAAGACAGCGAGTTGGCACCCCAGCGATTGAAAGAAGCGATTGAATTTCTGGATACTGTACAGATCACGCTTTCGTCTCGTCTCTGCCCACGCTTCCAGTAGAGCCAGAAACGCTTGGTCACCTTTCTTGATGGACGCGCCTGTCAGGGCGGCGAATGCCTTGGCTAACTTAAGTAAGGGCTCTATCCGAGTATCAATAAAACTTTCGGCATCACGTTTTAGTTCGTAGCTGATGGATTTCTTATCTTCCTTTGATTGGTCTTGCTTGGACCGGACAAAGCCTTCCAGGCACTTCTTCAGTTTCCTTTTAAACTCAACACCACTACCAGTACACCTCCATTTGGAACAGATTGCGTACAGTTCATTTGGGAGGATGTCTCGTTCGCGGAGTTCCTTTCCTTTAACTGCTGCATGTAACGCCGTGTATACCAAAAACGGAAGGATATGCTGATCAGAAAAATGATCGCTAAAGGCCCATACATTCGGTCTCGCGTGCGGTGCACGACTGGAAATCGTTAACGCCTCTGTGCTGAGACCCATTGAGGCGGCAATAACTGATGCCTTTATTAGACCATCCTGAAGACGATAATTCGCTTCCCGATGAAAGTTATCATTTGTTTCCAGCTTCTTTTCCTTCTCGCAGGCCTTTGATAGCCGCTTGATTAGTTGGCTCCGCTGGGTGTCATCCAACTCGAGGAACGACAAGGCAGAAGCGATGACTCCAATGTCATCTGTTGCTTTACTTAAAAATCCAGTTTTATCGCACCCGGACTGGGATATTGCCACTTGATCTAACAGACTAAATAGATGCCCACCGACTTCGTATGCGTACCAGTCCTTCCATTCTCGCATAAAGCCAATCGCATTCTCGGCACGGCTCTGGGTGATGAGGCAAAAGGGAATTGCCGCGACGTCAAGCCGTTCAGGACCAGAGCGGTCCATGCCTTGCTTACGGTCCTGCTGTCGGTAGTGAACAATCCATTCATCTGCGCTGACTGCATGCCTATATGCATCATCGATATCACCCGACAAAGCATTTGCTATTGCAAGCCTAGCGTGTCTTGTTCCTGGCCAGGTTGTGCGGGTCTCGAAGAGACGCCTTGTCGCATCCACATCCTGCGCTGCTATCACGAGATCAGGATAATCCAGAATATAGTTAGCACCTCTTTGATCACTCGCTGCGATTGTTGAGAGTTCCACCAAAAGATGAACTAATCGGTTGTGATCATGATTGTTCGATTCGTGAAGCACTGCCGCCTTTAGCCGGGCATAGCGAATGTTTCGTTTTCCGACTGTGCTCGTAATTGATTCAGGGAATCTCTCGTCGAAAGCGAGCTCGAACAATTGCTTTCCGTCATTAAGCTTTTGCAACAGGCCAGGCAGTGCGCGAGCGGCATAGACGGATGTGTCTTGTCGATTCAGAAGGTTTCCTGCAACACGTCGCAATGCGTCATCATCAGACCCGTATTTTTCTCGAATCAGAGTTTCTGTCAGCTCATCCCTAAACATCAGGCCATACTTTGTCCGCTCCAGCAAAGGTGCCAAGTCCGCCGCGAAACTCTCGATGGCACTGATATCCATCCCGTGAGCGCCTGCATATTCATCAAGCGGCACCGGAGGAGGCAATACGGACAATCCCGCGAGAAAAGCACCTATTTCTGCTTTGTTATAACCACGTGCGATTGCCTCCAAGAGAGCTTTCTGAATCCGGTCATTTAACAGATCATCAAGTTCGATGATGTTGTCAATCTCGGATTTGTCGAGTAACCCTCTGTCACTGGTAACAAGATGCTCCAGAATGCGGGCGTTGCCGCCTGATCTCGCCTGAGCGACCTGTATTTCTGTCTGGGTTACGTTTGGAAGGCGGTCCCGCACATAGGCTTCTGTCTCAGTGAGACTAAACGGCTCCAATTTGAAGTCGTGGTAGGGAACATCCTTTGCAAATATGTCAATCCGATGTGAGCGACATGAAACAACAAGTTTTACGCCGGGAATTGAGCCGCCGTGATGAAAGCTCTTTAAGAGAAGCGTTGGAAACGGTGGTTGATTCATGTCATCAGCATGCTTCGCCGCGTTGTCTATTGCATCAATGAACAGTATAAGCTCCCTCTCCGCGGAAGCTGTCGAGAGTGTCTTAACGCACTGTTTGAGCCTGCGCCGAAAGGTTTCGAACAGGGATTCCACGTTGTCATTGCCGGGTAGTAGGGGATCACAAAGGCTACGGCACGCAAGTGTGTTTACGATGTGAACCAGACCACGCTTCGGGAGGTGTCTTGAATCCTCCGGTGCGCGATAAGCCCCACCACCGAAGCAATCAAAGAGCAGAACCTCATGCTTGTCCGAGAGCGACTGCGAGAGGCTTTCAAGAAACACGGTCTTTCCTACGCCACCAGCCGCATGAATTAGGAGGGGTCTTTCAAGCTTGGGAACAAGCTTAATCGCCTCTGCAAGCTGTTCGCGCTCAACGACCTTTCCGACTTCGGGAAGACTGGCAGGACAAGGTAAGAGTTCGTTTACGTCCGATACGTCCAGAGCAGCTAGGACATCTACGTGTTTTATGACATTTCTGTTCATTCCGGCATAACCCACCTTTTTGCGCACCATCTCCCTCATTGCGCCTAGGCGTGCTCGGGCCATGGGATCAGATGTGGCGGACCAATCAACCAGGATTCTCGACAGGTCTCTTTTGGTATCGGTGAGACTTCCAGCCAAACCCGTGATCAGGCACTTACCGGCAAATTCAACTAAGGTTTTGCCATCTAGACCACAAGCCGTTTTGAATTGCTCCGCCTGCTTCTTGACATCGCCGGATAAAGGCTTTCGCTCCGCAATGCTTGCAATCGCTTGCTGAAAAGCAGGGTAGATAGGTCTATTTGTGATTAGTTCGAACTTGAGCTTCTCTCGAACATCGTTCGCACGGTACCGTTTCTTATAATCAAGATAGGCTGCCGCGAACTTGGCTACTGTCTTCTTGGCGTGACTAGCACGAAAGTAATCATCACTGCTACCGACAGAGTATTTGAACTGAACGATACTAACCCTATACGCCTTTTCGAACTTCGGGCTGTTGCCGTAGTATAGAGTAGTATCGGCAATTTCGACGGTTTCAGATGCAGCCTCTGCCTGATCAGGAGGGGAGAGCCCTTCAACGGCAATTCCGACAAGATTGTCGGTTGGATGTAAGAGTTGCAGGGCTTTACGCGCTGTCCACGCCTCGTGGAACTCATGCCCGTCGTGGGATGCTCTTATACTATCAGTGGATCTGGAATTCTTTGCCATTTAATGTCTTTTTTAAGCTCAAAGCAATCGGTTGTGAAAAGAGACTTTGGACAGGTCTTATAGATGTCAGATCTAACATTCCAACAATTAATCAGCCGATAAGTCGTCCGACTATTAAAAGATATTTACAGCCCATTTATAAAATCTCCCTATCGGAAGAGAACGGAAGGTACAACCCTTCGTTAATTGCGATGAATAACAATTGTAATCTTGCATATTTGTGAAATTGTGTCAATTGTGCGTTACAGCAAAGACATCTGAGACAAGTACGCAAGAACCGGATCAGCCATATTTATAAAATTTCATTCTCTCCCCTCGATAATCGCAATATCTTCTTCAGTTAGACCGTAAAGTTCGTACACCATCCGGTCAATCTCACCCTCCAGCGCCGAGGTGTCCGCCGCCGGGTCCGCCGCCTTGGCGCCGAGGATGCGGGTGACGAGAGAAACGATCTTCTCTTTGTGCATTATGCGATTTATAGCAATGGGAAAGGAGGCCAACTCGTTTACCTTGAACTGCGGGAATGTCCCGCGCTGCAACTTGCCAAATTTGTGCACGAACCAGAACGACAGCAATCGGGAGTTGATAATACCGAGCAGTAGCTCGGGCGATTCCCGCATGTTAATGATATTCATTGAATTCCGATCGTTCAGGAATGTCTCTTCGGCCAGTCCAGCATTGATGCAATACGGTGGTTTCGAAGGAATCTGCCGGACAAGGATTCGCTTTGTTGAAAAGAGATGAAAGTCGTTTCTCGGCTCACGGAGGTGTTCACCATACTTCAGATACTCTCCGGACCAACCGATCCAGTATCTGCAAACGTCTCGTCCGTCGATATACTTGTAGTATTGAGGCGATGCCCTATGGTTGGCGTGGTAAACTCTTTTTTCAATCATGTCTTTGGTTTGAGGTGGTTTGCCGCGCCCTATCCCATATGCGCCCAAGCCAACCTTCACGTCGGCAAGATCCCCAAGGCGTTCTGATCGTTCTTCAATTTGTGCGAGCGACTCTGCTATCCCTCCAGATTTGAACGCCTCGATGTTGATAACATGATCTTTCTGCTTCAGGAAGAAATCACAATTCATCCGCTTAATGAGATGAAGGCTGTCCGTGAACTCACAGAGACTCACTATCTGGCGACAACTGGCGTTTGTGAAAACGACAATGGCACTGTCTACATCAGCGGTTTCAAAGACGCGAGCGTAAAAATTAACCAGAGTAATATCAGATTTCTGCAGAACAAATTTCCGCACAGAGCGGTTCGTATTAATCGTCAGCCAGTTATTCGGGGTGATGAACGAAAGACAACCGGTAACACGCAGTAAACCACTCGCTTTCTCGATGAATAATGGGTAGAGATTAACTTGGTATTCAGCCAACTCATAGTGTTCGTAGAAATAGCGTTTATCTGCATTTGTTAAGCCTTTTGCGGCACTATTCCGCGCAAAAACATACGGCGGGTTCCCGATGACCACGTCGAATCCGTCCCGTATGCCAAACATCCATTCAGGATCGAAGAAAGGAGCGGAGGCGTTCTGATCGTAAGGATCCCAGGCGGCGAGTCGTTTTGCCGTGATGTCACCCCAGCCATCGTGCTTGAGCAGTTCCGCGATTTCGGCACGGAGTTTTTTGTCCAGTTCCCGGCACTTGGCTTTACTGGCCAGGGTCCTGGCATTGAAGTGCTTCTCCCGCACTTTGCGCAGTTCCGTTTCCTTGGCGTCAATATCCGGGTTGCGGAACGTCATCTGTTTGGGCTTTTCAATACCTATCAGCGTGTTAGCGGCGACGAATTTGGTTTCCAGGTTGGGCAACGGGCGCACGCCGAGGTTTGTTGCATCTGGGTCCACCCGCTGGTCAACGATCAGCGAGATGAAGAACCGCATCTTGGCGATCTGGACGGCGATGGACTGGATGTCCACTCCGTAAAGGCAGTTTTCGATCAGGTAGAGCTTGCGACCGTAATCCAGTTCATTGCGATTAAAGGCCTCCTCGATGCCGACGATCTGCTGTTCAAGTTCCCTGGCCGTCCGCTCGCGGATGGCGGAGTCTTCGATCTTTTCTACTGTGGCAATGGCGTCGCGTACGCGTTGAATTTGCCGTTGCTCCCACTGCTCATTGCCCGGATCGAGTTTCCCCAGGATGAACACCAGCTTGTGCAAGATGCCCATCGGAAACGCGCCAGAGCCCACGGCCGGGTCCAGCGCCTTCAGGCCGTCAATCGCGGCGATCAGCGCTTCGGTTTCCTGGTTGTCAAAATCGTGGCCGGTCTCCTCCCACGACACCAGCCGCCTGAGTCTCTTCTCCGTGTCCTCTGCATTCTCTGTGGAAAAACTCCCCTTCAGGAATGCGATCAACGCCTCGTCCACCATGTAATCCACGATCTCGCGCGGGGTGTAGAACGAGCCGGTCTGTTTACGAGCCGTGGCGCCGGTTTCGGGATTATAGGCGGCAAGCAGGTTTTCGAACACCTTGCCGGAGAGCTCCGGATCAAGGGCGACTTCCTGTTCAATGGGCGTGTTTTCCTCAATCGTGAAGTGGTATCGGTGAAGGGTGTGGATGAGCCCGCGCACCCTGACATTCCTGAATTTCTTGTTGCCATAGTCCGCACTGAGGTCTTCCTCGCGCTCAGGTCCGAAGAACAGGAAATCAGGGACGACCGGCTGGCTGTCCGGCCGTCGGGAGAATCCGTCAATGCGCACGTAACGCGGCCTGGCGCCTTCGCCCAAATCCTTGTCCAGACACTCAAACAGACCGCCGTTGAGGAACGGGATGTTTTTGAACAGCGCCAGCGCCTCGCCGGGCTTCTTGAACAAATCGCGATGGCGGTAAAGACTGTGTGCCATGAAGTTCTGCTCATCCCGCGCCCAGCCGCGCTTGTCCATCTCCGTATTCAGCGTGGCGAAGAACAGGTTTTGCAGGATCGCTTTGTAGAAAACGGAATCTTCCCCGGCGTTATTGTCCGGCGCGAACCCATCGAGCAGTTCATTTAGTCGGCGCTGATTGAACAGTGTTTCGGGAATCAGTCCTTTTTCCTTCACGAACCAACAGAAGATCAGCCGCGTGATCATGCGGATCACACCGATGTGGTCGTGTCCGTCAGCCTCCTTGGGCGCATCCTTGGGAAAGTGAACATGCTTCAGCGCCCAGAAATACCAGTTGGCGAGTTCCTTGTAGAACGCCTTGGTGACCGACTCAACATCGAAAGCGTCGTCGTGGCGTTTTTGAATCTCCAGCGCAGAGATGCCGGACAGCTCTTTCCCGAACGATGTAAGATCAAGCATCTGCAGTCGCTCGGCGGCTGTGCGCAAACCGCCGCCGGCTCGCACGGTAATCCGGCGGAACAGCCGCCGCTTCTCAGCCTTCTCGTCATACCTGATGTTCAGAAAATGCCAGGCGGATTGAGTTGTGTCGGAGAAAACAAACAGGCAGTAAGGATGTTCGCGTATCAACTGATCAACTATGGGCCGCTCAAGATTTCTCTGAAGGTTTTCTGAGGCCAGGCGGCAATACACCACATGAAACGTATGATCTTCGCCGCCGCCGGCAAACAGGATAGGATCATCGAGCAGCGCGTTTCTGGCGGAATCCGGCCAGCCGCGCATGCTGAGCGGCTTGTTTTCGCGCTCGTAATTCAGCTCTGTCCAGAACAATTCTTTCAGGGCATCCACGCCCCGCAGTTGCTCCAGCAGCTTCAACACAGTCTGCTTGCGTTCAAGAACAGACATTAAAACCTTCTCACGGCCGGATCAGGATGGGTTTATGTCATCGATTTAACTGCTGACATTATTTGTTACCATTCATAAAGGCGATTACAATATTGGTATCCAAATGAATCATGAGAAATTCACTTGTCTCCCCAGATAACTATGCCGTTGTTCTTCAATCTCTTGAAAAACATCAACGATGCTGGGATCATCAGACCATGCCCCCGATAATTCATCGATGACTTGGCGTTTTTCTTCCGTCAGCCTCTCAGGATCAATCCTTACGATTACCCGTGTACCGTCGGGCAAAGGAAGATTGTCGGGAAGGCGAATGGAACCTTTTTCTATAATGCCGTTCACCATAATGGTCATATTGTCCTCCCATGGGGTCACCTGCTTGCCGCTTTCGGTTCACCCTAAGAAATTGAGGTTTCGGAACGTACATTTTCTTTGTGCACGTTCGAATTCTGTTTTTTTATATGATTGTCAGTGGCAATGTTGCATAATTATTGAGCATTGTCAACATTCTATTTTAGTCGACAAGAATACCGTTCGTTAGTTTTCATGCCCATATTCTCGGATGTTACCGTTCGGTTAACATTGAATGCCGTTTGAAATGTAGCATCCTTATCACGGTTAGAGAATTATCGGCTCCGGTAAGAAAGAGAGTTTTCGCAGGTACGCAAAAACCGGGTGATCCTTAATCTCTTCCTTCCTTAGTAAGTCGTCGCCCTACAGAGAAGCCTTTGCTTCAGCCACAAAGTAGATTTTCCTGTCAGCATTATGATACCTGAAGCCAGGGAATAACCGATAAGTTTGCACGCTGATACAAGCCATCTCCCTAATGGATCAGGATGCCTGTCTCAGCGGCGGGTACGTCCAGAGCAATGAAATAACGGAGGCCGTCGAAAAAGGACATGTTTACGGTTTCTCCCGATTTGATTTCAATGGGAAGCAGTTTCTTAGACGAACCTTTGTCAAATTGAATTTTGTAATTTCAATCCGCCTACAACCAGGTTGGTAAGATATTGCTTTTGAGTGGGTAAGGATGGCCCGTATCGATTGATGAGAGATGCCAAAGGGGCTCAGATCGCCGACGGAACCAATGAGATTCAGAGGATAATTGTCTCTAGATATTTGCTGCTATCTTAATCCCTTCTCTGAAGGCTGCTAGATTAAGTTCCTGTAATTTATTGTTATTATGAAACCTTTTATTGATCTCTTCCTCTATCAATTCGACTGGAATGGGCCTTACTTTTTCTATGTATGCTCCTAGAAGAACCATATTTCGGGCCAGGGCATTGCCCAGTCTTGCAGCGGTTTCAACACCGGGGATTTCTAATGCCTTGATGTCGCTTCTTCCCACATTTTCACTTTTTCCGACGCTCTCCATAATAATCAAGCCATCGGGCAGTACTCTATCTTCAAAGACTTTCAGGCGAGACGATTCTGTCATAACTATGGTCTGTGCCCCAAAAAGGAGAGGTGAAGCAATCTCATCATCAGAGAGAATAACTGTGCAATCAGCCGGCGCTCCTCTTCTTGCAGTGGTCATGCTGGGATTCCACAGTACATGTGTGTATTGAGAGACAGCCGCAGATGCCAGAATCTGCTCGTAAAAAGTCCATCTGCGGCGTTGCACTGCATCCTTCGTCGTTGCGGCGTACCCCTAAGTACGCCTCACTCCTCAGGATTTGCGCGCCTTGCATCTGGAGCTTTTTACTTTGCCATCCCAATTTTGACTTTTTACGAGTTCATCAATCTTATCAACGTCTTTGAATTCCCCTAGAGGAAATTCAGGTATTACTTCTTCCTCTATTCTCTTTAAGCTCTCTTTAGGGGATAGGTGCCAGTTGGCAGGACAGGTAGAGAGCATCTCTACAAAGCTATACCCTACACCGTCCCTCTGCTTCTCCAGTGCCTTTTTCATGTATTTTTTGGTTTTTTTATAATTGGCTGGGCTGGTAAATGCACCCCTGGCAGAATAGGCTACCCCTTTTAAACTGCCTATGAATTCGGTTGCCTGTATAGGGTACCCCTGGTCTTGATTTCTTCCAAAAGGCGTTGTAGTAGTTACCTGCCCGATAACTGTGGTAGGAGCCAATTGTCCACCTGTGGTTCCATAGTTGCCATTGTTGACCATAAAGGTGGTTATCTTTTCACTTCTGGCTGCTGCATGTATCGTTGGCTCACAACCTATAGCCAGCGCATCTCCGTCTCCCTGCCAGGTTATGACTATGGTATCCTTGCCAAGGATACGTTTCATAGCAGATGCCACATCACATGGCCTGCCGTGGGCAACCATTATTGAATCCACGTTTACCAATACAGATGCCATTGTAGAACAACCGACACCAACTACTAAAACCGAATTTCCCTCCATCCCCAATTCATCTATTACCTCACATAGTGCCTTGATAGCAGTGCCATGCTGGCAGCCAGGGCAGAAAGGTATAATCAGTGGAATATCTCTCCATAATCTGGGTGTTCCCGTAGTCCATTTTTCTTCCATTATAGCCTCCTTTCTCAAATCAACTCTTCTATTTTTTCCAGGACTTTCCGAGGATAGATCGCCCCTTCTTCTGTCGGTAAATGCCTTTCAAGAGAGCTTACCAGATAAACCTCTGTACGGCCTTGTGCAGCCAGCTTAACGTCCTCGATCATTTGACCCATATTGTCCTCTACTACCAAGAATCTGGCTCCTTGAACGGCCTTTTCTTTAATTATTTTCTCAGGGAAAGGCCAAAGCGTAATTGGTCGTATCATACCAACCTTTAATCCTTTTTTCCTGGCTCTGTACAGCGCTTCTTGAGATACCCGTGCCACATAACCAAATGCCACCAATATCAAGTCGGCATCATCCACCTGACAGGTTTCATATCTGGCTTCATTCTCCTTTATAGTATCGAGCTTTTTTTTATAATCATCCCAGAATGCACAGAGGTTTGGGTGTTTTGGAGTGGGTAACATACCCTGGGCTATAGATGAAAAACGTCTGTTTCCGTCTTTATGATTTGCTTTACCCGTAACTGCCCAATCTTTTCCAGGAAGCGGTTCAAAATCCAGAGTTCGAAGTTCAACGGATTCCATCATCTGGCCAAGAATTGCATCACTGAGGACTACGACCGGGGTTCTGTACTTGTCTCCGAGATAGAAGGCAAGCTGAACAAAATCATAGAGTTCCTGAGCTGATTTTGGCGCAAGGACTATGGTTTTATATCCCCCGTATCCACCTCCCTGGGTTGCAGAGGTATAATCCGTTTGAGCATGCCGCGTAGTGTTCCATCCCCTTTGTACAAGGACAATAACACAGGGAAGTTCGGCATTAGCCAGATTGCTCATACCCTCCTGCATAAGCCCCCATCCAGGACTGGATGTTGAGGTAATTACCCGAACTCCAGTAGCGGCACCTCCATGAAGCATGTTTATTGACCCCGTTTCAGAGGCAGACTGGAGAAAGACCCTTCCTCTTTTTGGAAACTCCCTTGCAAACCATTCTATGATTTCATTTTGGGGTGTTATGGGATAACCGAAGAATGCCCTGCAATCTGCTGCCAAAGCACCCCAGCCAACAGCTTCGTTTCCTTGAATTAAAATTCTTTCCGTCATTTTGGCCCCCCTTTAGTTTGAGGTAGAAGAAGATTTTTCTACATATTTATAAACCTCAATAGCAACATGGGGACACATCCATGCACACATGCCACAAGCACTGCAATCCTCAGGATTGCTGAAGTCAGGCAAAGGCAACCCAAACTGCGAAACCCTGTCCGTCATCTCGATGCATCCCTTATTGCAAAACATCTCACAAAAACCACAACCCATACAGCGATTCTCCTCGATTTGAATAACCCCTTTAGCCATTTTACCTCCTCGTAAAATACAGTCAAAAATCAAAAGTCGAAAATCGGGAAAAGTGATTCATAAGTTGTAAATACGAATAAAGAGAAAAACCCGTTCCGAATTTACCAAATATCTATTAATCTATTAGTTAACAAATTGTATACAATGTGTCAAACAATTTAAACAGCTCATCCTGAAAAGTAAAATTTTTTATGCTACTACACAGGATATTCAGTGTTGTTTTTTTATGAAAAATATTTTTCTTGAAAAAGACATATTTATGGGGTAGTGTTTTTGAAATGGTGTTTTCGCTAACTGTTTTGCGGACAAACAAAAAACATCCAATTCATAGACAGATTTAAGGGGCAGCCTTGTCCCTTTATCTTCATTGAAAGAAAATAACTTGAAAGGAAGATACTATGCAAGCACGGTTCTACAAAGAAGAGCACCAAATTTTTCGCAAAGCTTTCAGGGATTTTGTTAATAAGGAGATTAAACCTAATGCTGAAAAGTGGGAGCATGAAAAGGGAATTCCCAGGGATTTATGGCATAAGGTGGGTGAACAAGGGTATTTATGCCCGTGGGTTGATGAGAAATATGGTGGCTCTGGAGCCGGATTTGAATATTCAGTGATTCTCCATGAAGAAATCTGCAGGTCAGAGGTCCCTGGCGTGGGTGGAATGGGTGTTCATAGTGATATCGTCGTCCCTTATATTCATCACCATGGGAGCGAAAAGCAGAAGGAGAAGTACCTCCCCGGATGCGTCAGTGGAGATATTGTTACCTCTATAGTTATGACAGAGCCAGAGGCCGGCTCCGATCTTGCCAGCATCCGCACCAAGGCAATCAGGGACGGCAATGATTACATTGTGAATGGCCAGAAGGTCTTCATTACCAATGGTATTACCTGTAATCTGGCAGTGGTGGCTGTAAAGACAGATTCAAAGGCAGACCCGCCACATAAAGGGATCAGTATATTGCTTATTGAAGAAGGCACTCCGGGATTTTCCAAGGGGCGTCTTTTGGAAAAGACAGGCGCCAACAGCCAGGATACAGGAGAACTCTTCTTCGAAGATTGTCGAGTGCCTCAGGAGAACCTATTGGGTGAAGAAGGAGAGGGATTCAAGTATCTTATGCACAACCTGCAACAGGAGCGCCTTATCATCACTATCGATTCCCAGGCTACTGCGGAATATGTACTGGAAAAAACAATTGATTATTGTAAAACCCGTAATGTCTTTGGGCGTCCTGTTAGCAGATTTCAGCATAACACCTTCAAGATCGTTGAGATGGCCACTGAGATAGAAATAGGCAGGGCGTTTCTCAACTCTCTAATCGAAGATTTTATTAACGGAAAAGACATTACCCTAAAGGTGTCTATGGCCAAGTGGTGGATAACGGAGATGGTCAATAGGGTTGCTTACCATTGCACCCAGCTTCATGGAGGATACGGGTGTATGAAGGAGTATTATGTTGCAAGGGTACCGGGAGATGTCCGTTCTATGGCTATCGCTGCCGGCACCAATGAAATCATGAAGGTTATCATTGGGAATATGATGGGGTTGTAAGACTTTTGTAGCCGTTCACCGTTGTCCGTTGATCGACGAATAACAGTTAACAGACAACGGTGAACGGCTACAGACTGTTAATGTAGTTAATATAGCCAAACGGCATAAGGGACTTATCTACTGCAAGTAGTCTTGATATGCACTCTTCAATTAAATTCCCCATGTTTGATGATTTTTCAATCTGATCGTCTATGACTTCCTTCCATAAAAACAACTGCTCCCTGTGTTTTTGAAGGACCTCTTTAGAGTCCTTATGGATTCCAAAGTGTCCAAAGCACATCTGTTTTTTACCCAGGTTCAGGAGCTTGTCTATACTTTCTATTGCTTCCTCGAGATAGAACTTAGGGGGGGTAGCAGGTCTTTGGTAGATTTCGTTCTTCAAAGAGTGAAATACGCCCCCTGCCTCTCCGGCAAATAGGTACCTACCATAGTTATAACTTACATGGTGTACTGCATGGCCTGGTGTATTTATAGCCTCAATGCCCTCTAGCTGGAACTCAAAAGAGGGGATTATCTTCTTCTCTGAGACAGGCTTCATCTCTCCATAGGCCATAGCTATATCCCCCAGTGTCTTTTTTGTCGCTTCCCATAGATTTTGAGGTTTTGCCAAATGCTCAACAGCACGTTCATGGCATACAACTTTTGCATCAGGGAATCGCTCTATAAGTTCTCCAATGCCACCGGCATGGTCCAGATGGATATGGGTTAAAAGAACGTAGTCCAATCTTTTGATCCCCAAGTTTCTCAAAGACTTTACAAGTTCTTCCACTGTAGCGGAGGGCCCTACATCGACCAGAAAGGTATAATCACCAATGTATACCCATGAACCTATGAACTTTCTGAATCCCCTAACATTCTGCTCTAACTCTATCAGGTACAAATTTTGACTGATCTTTAAGGCGTTCATATAATAACCTTTAAGTCTCCCTTCCAGCTCCACACAACAGCGCACTTAAGTGCGCTGTTGTGTGGGTCTGAAAATCATCTTAACATTTAGCAGTTATGTACGCCTAAATCAAGACGAAAAATCTTGGCAAACCGTTTTGGTAGATAAAGCAAAGAGAGGTAACTGTAACGAGAAGAGAAACTGCAATGGCCACCAATAAAATGGAAAGTTACAGTTCTTTAATAAAGATCAAAATATTACGTTTATTTATCTAAGATATTCACTATGATAGGTATATATATATTAAAGATATTATCGCTTTATGCCGAATAATAAACATATTCAAAAAACTCTCTTTAGACGGAAGTCCAAATCAATGGGAGAGAAAGGTGTTATGTTAGATAAAGGTTCAAATTTGAGGATTGGCGAAATTCTCTTAAAAAAAGGCATTATTACCGAAGAGCAGATCCAAAAGGCATTGAAGATACAAAAGGAGGAGAGAGAATTAGCTGAATTAGCATTAGGCCAAATTATGGTTAAAAAGGGGCTGCTTACGGATAGCCAGGTAGAACAATTGTCGGCTCATCCTGACCTAAGAAGAAGACTTGGCGATATGGCCGTATTAAAAGGCTTAGTAGAAAGGAAAGAACTGGAAAAGGCTTTTTCAGAGAGCAGTTCTAGTATACCAATAGGGAAATTGATGGTGAGCAAAGGATTGATCACTGAGGAACAACGACAAGAACTCCTTAGAGAACAAATCAACAGTCCAGACATAGCAGCGTTGGCCGTTAAATTAGGATTTATTAACGAAAGGGAGATGAAGAAGTATCTTAGAATTAAGCAGAGTCCACGCCTCCTTGGTGAGATTCTTTGTGAGCAAAACTTTATAAGCCCCTTTGAACTCAATAACGTCTTGAAGCAATACGGTAAATCCATAGGAATCGATAAAATCATACTCAATGACGGATTGGTTAGCAAAGAAGAACTTGATTCATCGCTCAAAATGGTAAATGGCGATCCCCTGTCTCTCGGTAATATATTAATCAGCAAGAAATTGCTAAGCAAAGACCAATTTTTGGAATCTCTGGCTAAACATCTCGGTATTAAATACTTGACGTTGGAGGGATTTGAATATGATGAAAAGTCGAAGGATATTCTATCAGGATTAATCAACAGTAAATATGCTGAAAAAAATCAAATTATCCCTATCTCTATAAATAAAAACGAAATCACAATTGCCTTAACCAAACCTAGTTCTATAGGAATCATTCAAGAGATCAAAAAGATATTCAGCCATTTAGAAGTTTCCTGTGTTCTTGTTTCAGAAGATAAATTTGGCGAGCTTTTTAAGTCTCTTTATAATCTTAAGCCAGCAGGGATTGTAGAAACAACAGATGATGATCTGCGTAAAGCAGGCGAGATTTTCCAAATTGACTCTGGGGAAGATTCAGAAGAAGGACGTATTTCCCCGTATCACGTTGACAGGAAAGATGTCGAAACAGAAGAGCTTGTCAACTTTATAGTTAAATATGCTATCCTGAATCGAGCAAGTGACATTCATATCGAACGAGATAGGGAAGGGCCCCGGGTCCGGTACCGCATAGATGGAGTGATGCAAGAACCCAATCTCCCATGGCTCAAGGCGAAGCTCAAAGAAAAGATAGCTGCGATAATTTCTCGCATTAAAGTAATATCAGATCTTGATATTGCTGAAAAACGTCTCCCCCAGGATGGTGTCTTTCGAGTAAATTATTATAATAGATCAACAAAGCAGAAATTTGACATTGACTTTAGGGTGGCTACATGTCGAGCTATTGTGGGAGAAAACGTCATCATACGAATTTTAGATTCTCGCAAGGCAGATAACAGCCTGTATACTGTTGGCTTTTCTCCGGATACTTTGGAACGCCTTGAACCCCTGCTGAAAAGCTCTTCCGGGATGATACTAGCTACAGGGCCAACGGGTAGCGGTAAAACTTCTACCCTTTATGCACTTTTAAAATATTTGTACAAACCGGAAGTGACGATCATTACGGCGGAAGATCCTATCGAATACAGTTTCCCAGGGATTATGCAGACCCAGGCATATCCTAAAATAGGCCTTACCTTTTCTAGGCTGCTCCGCTCCTTTCTACGATTAGATCCTGATATAATCCTGGTGGGAGAAATGCGGGATGAAGAAACAGCGAAAATAGGGTTTGATGCAGCACAAACAGGACACTTTTTTCTCAGTACATTACATACCAATGATGCGATTCAAGCTATAAGAAGATTGCTGGATTTGAAAATAGATTATGGGCAGATATCTGCATCCCTGAAGGGAATCCTTGCTCAACGCCTGGTCAGGAAAATTTGTCCGCACTGTATCGAGGAATATAAACCTGATGAAATTGAATGGGGGGTTTTATTTGACAGAGAGCCAAAGCATCTTAAATTCTATAGGGGAGAAGGGTGTGAAACCTGTTTTTTTTCTGGATATAAAGGCCGTACTGTAATTTCAGAACTATTTGTAATTGATAAAGAAATTTCTTACCGATTGAGTAGAGGCGTAGAAGAGGAATATCTTCGCAAGATGGCTCTAGAAAGTGGCATGAAAACAATGCTGGAGGATGGTCTTTCAAAACTCCATGAAACTACCATGAGCGAGGTCTTACGAGTTATACCCCACGATATGCTAAAAATGTCCCGTAAAAGAGTCCAGGCCCAAGACCTGGTAGATGACTTAATAGATTCAATGCTAAAAAAGAAGAAAGAACCGTTGGAGAGTGTACCAAACGTCCTTGACTTTTCTCTATCTGACCTGGGCAAAGAAGCTCATCTAGTCGATAAGATGGAAGAAGAATATCGAAGGATGCGAACCTTGATAGATCCTGATTATGATACTGTAGATTCCAGTTATTTTAAGGAATTTATAATCCATCATTTTCAGCGTATCTGTAATGAACACAAATGTCAGAGAGTCAATTTTTTTGTATCAAATGGTACAGGAATGACAGAGGTCAGAGCAGCACCTGAATTTATTGGATAGAGAAAATATTCAAAATAGGATTATCAAAACCACAAAAAACATCGACTTATCACCATTGCTAACCCTTTAAAGCTAAAACAAAGAACCGAAGACACAGAGGAAGTACCAATAAATGGATATTGAAGAAGATCAAAAGGAAGTTGATTCTCTGGATAAGCTCAATACCAAAAACGATCTCTCCACAAATCTCTTCTCAGAAGTTCCTTTCATCCTAAGGGGCATCCAACAAAGCATTGCTTCGTTGACAGATGAAGTGAAACTTTTGAGAAATCATCTAGAAAAATCGAAATTGCCGGAGGCGGAGCCTTCTATTCAGGTGGATAATCAAATCCCCGACCCCCCTAAGAGAGAAAATAAAGAAGAAGAGGTTCTGGATTTCGATGCTTTTTTTAAAGATAAAGTTAGATGATCGAACACCAGCACAGATCCCCAGATTCCGGCCTTGCGTAAGACCACATCATGGTTCCCTGAGGCTAAAATGACTCCCAAGGTTTAAGAAATCGCGCCAGACTTTTCACCAGACCATCGAATCTCTCCTAGAGCTTTCAAGTGCTCTAGATATCCCAGAGGGCGATCAGTTTTTTGAATAGTTTGTGCAACATCCACAAATGTTAATAAAATATTGACTATTCCTATATCATTCGCTAATCTACATAGTAGGAATTTCCTTTTTTGAGATTGCTTCACTTTGTTCGCAATGACAATTTGGAAAGAAATGGATTGAATACAACTTGCTATAAGATAAAGAATGGAGAAAGATGAACGAAACCAGGTACATAATAATTTTCATTACTGCAAGTTCGGGAGAAGAAGCAGTGAAGATTGGAAAAACTCTGGTAGAAGATAAACTGGCCGCATGCGCCAACATTGTTCCTGAAATAAGATCAATATTTAACTGGAGGGGCAAGATTTGCGATGAAAACGAGGTACTTCTGATTGCTAAAAGCAAAGAATCCCTATTCCAGCAGATTAAGGAAAGGGTGATAGAGCTTCACAGTTATGATGTCCCAGAGATAATCGCCATTACCATTCATTCAGGATCCGAGGATTATTTGAGTTGGATTGATGAGGTAACCAAAAACTAAAAAGCCTCTTAACATCTATTTTTACATTCTTTTCATATCTGTTCTTGCCTAAGAAACTGGGCTACAGTTTCCAAAAAATTTCGAGTGTCAATCGGCTTGGTTATATAGGCAGAACATCCGGCTTCTATGGCTTTCTGCTTGTCGCTTTGCATTGCATAAGAGGTTACGGCTATGACAGGTATATGTTTTAAGATAGGATCTTTCTTAATTATCCTGGTGGCTGCCAATCCATCCATGCCCGGAAGTTGAATGTCCATAAGGATAATATCCGGTTTGTACTGACGGGCTATTTTGATGCCTGTTTTGGCATCTACGGACTCCAGCATCTGGTATTTACCAAGTTTAAGAAGGCTTCTGAATAGCTGCATGTTCATTTCATTGTCTTCAATAACTAGAATAGTTTTGTCTTCCAAAAGCCCCTCCCCTTTTTCATGTTTCGGATGAACTAAACAGGAATTATAAAACTAAATTTGCTCCCTTTATCTTTTCCTTTACTCTCTGTCCATATCCTGCCGCCGTGTAGTTCAACAAGATGTTTGGTCAGGGCTAGGCCCAATCCCGTACCCTCATACCTCCGACCCAATGAGCTATCAACCTGTTCAAAGGGTTTGAAAACCCTCCCTAAGTCCCCAGCTTTGAGGCCGATACCGGTGTCTTCCACAGAAATTAACACAAAATTTCCGTTAGTTATTGGTTCCTGGTTATCCGTTACTGGCGAAACAATTTCTTGTCCGTCCTGCGTTACCAGATGGCTATTGTTAAAAGACAGATGACGGGCAGCAAGGATAACTGCACCACCATCTGGTGTAAATTTGACAGCATTGGAGAGAAGATTATAAATAATTTGCTTGAGGTGACGCTCATCTGCCTTTATAGTCTCGGGTATTTTATTTATGTTCGTTGACAGTTTTATGCCATGTTTTTTGGCATTTTCCTTGACCATGACCAGACTGCCCAAGAGAAGGTCATTCAAATTAAATTCCAAAAGAAAAAGCTTTAGTTTATTCGCCTCTATCTTGGAAATATCCAGGACATCATTGATCAGGGAGAGGAGGTGTCGACTGCTTTGAAGCACATTGTTCAAATATTCTTCCTGGGCTTGAGTTAAATCCCCGAAGTTTTTATCTACCACTAGCTCGGTGAAACCAATAATGGCGTTTAAGGGCGTGCGTAGTTCATGACTTATATTGGCTAGAAAGCGAGATTTTGTCAGGTTAGCAGATTCGGCCGCTTCCTTGGCATGTAACAACTCTGCTTCAGTGCGCTTGCGCTTGCTGATGTCCCGGGCAATACCTAAAATCATGGTTTTACCTTTGATCTTCACTGGAAATGTGCTTATCTCTACTGGAATCTTATAACCATCTTTCCGATTTAAAGCGAATTCATCGGGTCCAGTAGGTTTCCCCAAAGCATTTTTAGCCAAAAGCTTCCCTGCTTTTAGAATTTCTTTCATGGAGATTAGGTTTAATTTTAAGAAACTCTTGCCAATTAGTTCCGTTTTCTTATACCCAATCATCTCTTCAGCGGCTCTATTCCCATCGACAAAGTAACCTTTTAAATCGTTCAAATAGTATGCATCCGGGGCAAATTCGAATAAAATTTTTAGCCGCTCCTCCGAATTCTTCAGTTCTTCTACCGCCTCTTTTCGCTCGATGATTCCAGCCTGCAATGCCTCATTAGCCTTTTCCAGCTCTGCTGTCCGTTCATGAACCCGTTTTTCTAATTGCTCGTGGGCTTTGTATAGGGCTTCTTCTGCAAGTTTCCGTTGGGTGATGTCCCTGGCCACTGCGACCAGCGCAATGACTTTATCGTTACGGATCAAGGGGGCAGCACTGACTTCACCGAACTTTCTTGTTCCATCCTTAGCTATAAACTCATACACTGAGGAAGAGGTTTCTTCCCCGCCCAATACACGCAGAGTATTAGATAGTGCAGTTTCCAGGGAATCTGATGACAAGAGATTCATATCTGGGAACGGCCTGCCAATGAGTTCCTGGGGCTTGTATCCTAATATCCTTTCTATTGAGGGGGATACGCTCAAAAATCTGAAGTCCCGATCTAGGGAGTAAATTACATCATTTATGTTCTCGAAGTATACGTTGTGTTTCTCCTCAATCTCGCGAAGTTTTTCCTCGGTTTGCTTACGCTCAGCCATTTCTACTTGTAACTTTTTGTTTATTCTGGCCAGGTCAGTAGTGCACTTATTCACCCGCATTTGCAACTTGTCATGAGCCTTTTGCAGTGCTTCTTCTTTTTGTTTGCGCTCGCTGATATCCATAACACTCATCAGTATGGCTGGCTTGCCTTGTTCCTCAATGTGTGTGGCCCGAACCTCCACCCAGATTGAACGACCATCTTTATGAATCAAACGGGTTTCATGTGTCGCCGATAGATGCTTCTTATTTAAAAGGCTTGATCCTATTTTGGAACCACCTTATGCTTATCCGGGTGGATTATATCCTAGGGACTCATGGAGCGGAGATCCTTCTGGGCGTAGCCTGTAATTGCCTTGAATGTGCCATTGACAAAGCGGATATTATGGACCGTGACAACAAGTATTCCTGTTAGGGAGTATCCCACGATTCTCTAATAGTTGGTTTCAGATTCTTGCCAAATAGGGGATTGCTCTGCCACTAAATACTCCAGATGTTCATTACTTTCATGATGAACTAAGTATCTTTTTAAAACTAAACAGAAATTGTAAAACTAAAAGAGCTTCCCTTTCCTTCTCCCTCGCTTTCAACCCATATCTGTCCTTGGTGTGCCTCTATGGCCAATTTACAGAAAGCCAGGCCTAAACCGCTTCGTCCAGCCAGGGCTCCGGCTTGTTTAACTTCGAGTTGTTCGAACTTGTTAAATATCTTTTGGTGATACTGGGGCTTGATTCCGACCCCATTGTCTTTTATAGTGAAACAGATAGTTTCTCTTTCAGAATGGTAATCGATTCTAATTTCTATCTTACCCCCCACAGATGTGTGTGTGATTGCGTTATTAATCAGATTAGCAATGACTCTCTTTATAAGATTAGGATCAATATTAATGCGGGGTATATCTTTCCGCCTTGAAAAGAATAGGGAAATTTCTCTCGCCTTTATTATTTGCATAAATTCTGTTAATACACAGTCTGTCAATTCAAAAAGATCGATCAACTCTTTAGCTGGCTCCAGTTTGCCCTCCTCCATCTTATTAATATCAAGGATGCTCTGAATTAACGCTTCAAGATCCATGCAGTTATAAAGGCACTCGTTCAATCTCTTGAACTGTTTTTTAGTAAGTTTCTCTTTTTCCATTAAAACCATTTCTAAACTGATAGAGATCGCATGGAGAGGATTATTTAGATCGTGTATAATCATATGTATTAATCCCCCTTTAATTCTTTCCATTTCGGAGAGTTTCTCGTTCTTCTCAGTTATTTCTTTGTAACTATCCAGGAGTTCATCATGATAAGACTTAATGCGGAGAAGTGATTTGATCCGAACCAACAACTCGGTTCGATCAAGCGGTTTACTCAGGAATTCATCGGCTCCCGCCTTTATCGCCTTTATACGAGCCTCCTTTTCAGTTAAGGCTGTGACCATTACAATAGGAATGATTCTGGTTTTCTCATTGCTCTTTATTCTCTTACATACCTCAAAACCGTCAATTCCTGGCATCATCACGTCCAACAAGATTATATCCGGAGATATATCGGCAACCATTTTAAGGGCTTCTTCCCCATTAAGAGCTGAAAAAAGGCGGTAATTCTCCCACGCAAGCAGGGCTTCCAGGAGCGTAATGTTTGTTTTGTCGTCATCAACAATTGATGGACTCGTAAAAAGTCAGGCATCCCTTATGCAGTCATTATGAGCGGATGCCCATAACGACGGTCAAATAGGGTGAAAATTTTTCTCAGTTGGCCCCAAGCCTTCGAAAAACGTTCTTTGACAACATAAATAGCAT
>JACQWO010000053.1 GCA_016209225.1 Desulfobacterales bacterium | reverse complement strand
GCAGCTATGTTAACACATGCAATTGGAGCTAATACCTTTATTATCGTCCGTATTATGGAGCCCTTCTGGTTTTTAGCAGCTATAGTGATAATGCTGCCTGTCCTGGAGATGCAAGAACAGCAGGAAGGGTTTGGAAAGGTTGCTCCTTCCTAGAGGCGTTGAACAAGTTGAATGAATTAAAAAGATCAATCTATTTGCCCTTGACAATGGATGGAATGCAACATAAGATACATAAGTAACTGACTATAAGTACCTGAAATTCCAAGAGGACTCAGAAGTTAGACTACTGACTTTACATAGTTTGTTGCGAAACACCTAACTTAAAAAAGAGCGCTTGTTGAATATTAAAGGGGATCAAAGGTGTATGAGGAATACTGGGGGTTAAAAGAGCCTCCTTTCGAAAATGTACCGGATCCCAATTATTTTTATAAAACAGAGGCACATGAAGAGGCCATGAAGAGGTTAATATATGCAGTAGAGAGACGGAAGGGGGCTTGTATGCTGACAGGGGAAGTGGGATGCGGCAAGACTATGGTTAGCAGAGTATTCATCCAGGAATTGTCAGATAAAAAGTATGAAATAGCCCTTATAGCAAACCCCAGTTTAGACCCCATCGATTTTTTAAAAGAGATCGTTTACCAGCTTGGCATTGATAAAACAGCTGACTCAAAGGTTGAGCTATTACGTTTACTTAATAATGAGATGTTAGAGAATATGAATGCCGGGAAAGATACCGTTATCATTGTCGATGAGGCGCAGGCAATCGAGGATGTTCGAACATTCGAGGAACTGCGACTGCTTCTTAATTTTCAGCTTAATGAGAGGTTTTTATTAACCCTTGTGCTCATCGGCCAGCCGGAGTTTAAAGAGAAGGTCAGCCGCATTAAGCAATTAGACCAGAGGATATCTATAAGGTATCATATTAAGCCTTTGGACTTCAACGATACTGCCCGTTATATAATCTTTCGTCTAAAGAAGGCAGGATTAGAAGAGAATATATTTACAAAAGAGGCCGTTGAAAAGATTTATGGATATACAAACGGGGTTCCAAGGATGATAAATGTCATCTGTGATTTGAGCCTATTAGTTGGGTGCAGTTCTAAGGCAAGGGTGATTGATTCAAAGTTGGTACAAAAGGTGATTGATGATGCACAATGAGAGAATGAGATGCCAAGACTAACGGACATAATCAAACAGGGAAGGATTCCTGAGAGAGAGGAGAAAAAGGAGAAGGAAAATTCCCCAACGGACAAGATTAGAGTTAAGGATCTCTCCTTGTTTGTAGGGTCCGGAACAGAATCTATTACCCAACAAGAGATAGATAAAGATAGTTTGTTAGATGCCCAATTTCCAAAGGAGAGGGAAGAAGCATATACTGAGGTTAAGGTAGAGGGGAGAGGTGAAGAAAAAAATTTTGATTGGCTCTATGAAAAGGTGTACAGTTTTGTTCAAGATATCATGACGGTAGTGGCGAACGGAAGAAAACTCAATATAGATGAAGGGGTTAAGATTATAAATCAGATAGCCGATAATTTAGATTCTATTGATGCCCTTTATCGGAAGGGAATTTATACAAGAGAAACGCTTGATCCTTTTATATCCCATTCTGTAAATGCAGCAATCTATGCGATAAAGATTGGTATCGGTTTAAAATATGACAAGAGCCGGCTTACCAAATTGGGGATAGGGGCACTACTGCACGACATAGGGATGGCAAAGATGCCCCGGGAGGTTATAAATAAGATTGAGAAATTGACTTCGGATGAATTCGCCCTCATAAAAAAACATCCTCAGTATGGGTATGAGATTTTGCTTACCCTTGGAGAAGATTATCGGTGGTTAGCAGAGATTGCCTTTCAGGAACACGAAAGGGAAGGGGGACAGGGGTATCCACAGGGGTTGAAGGGGAATAGTATCGGGGAGAGTGCAAAGATCGTTGGTGTTGTTGATATTTATGAGGCCCTTACCCACCCAAGAGTTTATAGAAAGCGATTTCTTCCATACGAAGCTGTTAAGGAGATAATAGGATCCCAAAGGGGGTTCTTTCATCCAAAGATTATGAAGGTATTAATTACACAGTTGTCTGTATTTCCTCTGCATAGTTATGTGAGACTGAACTCGAATGCAATTGGAAAGGTCATTGAGACAAATGAAAATTACCCTTTGAGTCCAACGATTCAAATACTGTATGATTCCCAAGGAGGGAGAATCCAGGAAAAGAAAATAATAAAACTGGCAGAGAACTCACTCTTGCATATAAAAGATTCTATATTTGAAGAGGATATTCCGGGGTAAAAGATGTTCACAATTCACGGTTCAGAGTTCACAGTTCAGGGTTTAACAGTGAACGGTGAACAGTCAACAGTTAACCTGTATCAAGGGGGTTGCCATTGACAAAGAAAGAGGATGAAGGTCAAGACAAGGATTCCATGCCATCTTCCAGACCCAAAGACGAAGGGAAAAAAGAAGATGATGTCCTTCAATCCCAGGAGAGACGAGAGTTTATAAAGGCTGGTCTGTCAGGGATTGTACTCTTGCCCTATGTTGCTCCAATCATTATATCATATGCCGTTACCTCAAGCTATGCTGAAGAGGGTGGAGGCAGAGGCAGAGGTAGGGCCAGAGCGAGGGCCAGAGCGAGGAGAATAACCCCATGGCCCAGGGAGCGGGAGCGAGAGAAAAAGGAAAAGGAAAAAGAAAAGGAAAAAGAATAACCCTGTGGGCACCTAGTCAACTACTATCGGCTAAATCCAATTACCCCGAGAAAGAGGTCTTTTATGTCCCCTTTTGACTGTGATAAACTATGCAAGAGAGATAACCTTTTATACAGAGAGCTTGAAGATGAGAGTGTTGTATTCGACCCCGAGGCCAACACGGTACATTCTTTGAATATCACAGCTACCGTTGTGTGGAACAATTGCGATGGGAAGCAGGATCTTCAGGATATTACAGAAAAAATCTTAGATAAGTTTGATGTTCCACAAGAAAATGCAACTGAGGATGTAAAGAAGATCATAAACAACTTTAGAGAGCTTCGTCTGTTGAAAAAATGAGTAACTACTCAGGTTCACGGTTGATATGTACTCTTCATCGCTCTCTAACCTTGAACCGTGAACAATTGGAACTTTGAACCTGAGTAATTACAAAAGGGGCATGTGAGGGATATTCGAGGTGGAAGGCGTGAGATGGATGAAGCAATATGGAAGAGGTGATAATTTCTGTGGTTATTATAGACTACTCCATGAAACCTTCCGTATCGAGTCTAATATAGAAAGATTTAGAGAAGAATTTGAAAACCTTTATCCCTGCAATAACTCAGGAAAAATAGGAGATATAACTGAGAGCTATTTTGTATGGGAAGAGGAGGGAGACGATACCTCTGAATTGATCTATTCTGTCTACCAAAATAACAGGATATTATATAAGACCGTCGATCCTTTACGCTTACTCCCTTTTTTAGAATGGCATTTAAATAACACTACCCTGGCCAAGCTAGATAACTACCTGCAGGTCCATGCAGGGGTGATAGCCAAGAATGGAAAAGGCATAATCCTACCTGCCTCTACAGAAGGTGGTAAAACTACCTTGATTATCGGTTTGATGATGAGAGGATTTAAATATCTCTCCGATGAGGTTGCCCTCATTGATCCCAGGACTCATAATATCTTTTCCTTCCCTAAAAACCTCTGTCTTAAAGAAGGGGCATTTAATCTGTTTGATCCATTAAGAATCGGGATTCAATCGAAAGAATACTATGTTAGGTCATCTAAGGGGAGAGTGTGTTTTATAAATCCAGAACGAATTACTCCCAATGCTATTGGATGCCCATGTGAAGTAGCCTTCCTGATTTTTCCACACTATAACCCTTCTAACCCACTTGAATTGAAGAAGATATCCAAGTCTGAAGCAGTGTTAAATATGGCAAAACGCCTCCTAAATTTACCTTACTTCCAGGGAGAATGGCTGGATATCCTGGTTGAATTGGCAAAGAAGGCAGAGTGTTACAACATCTCAGTAAACAACCTTCCGGATACGGTGGAGTTGATCTCACATTTGGTAGAAGAAAGATAAAATAATATCTCGGTTCACTGTTCACCGTTAAACCCTAACCCCTGAACTCTGAACCGTGAATAGTTAACTCTGAACATGGGATTAAACGACGTCTGCATCAGCTTAGAGATTACACGAAGGTGTAATATGGGCTGCCCCTATTGTTATGTAATGCCGAAGGTGCATGAGGGTCCGGAATTGGAGATTGAATATTGGATTGAGCTGTTAAAAAAACTCATAGTAAAATTTTCCGCAAAAAATATCTGTGTCCATATAGCTGGAGGAGAGGTCTTCATAAAAAGGGGCATCCTTGATCTTTTAAGATGGTTGATAGAAAACAAGGTGCCAGTGACCGTCGTTAGCAACGGCCTCTTTATCCCTGAAGAGGTATTCGATGAGACATGTTTCAGGCTTTCAAAAGGGTTTTTTACCTTAGAAGTCAGCATAGATGGTTTGAAAGAAGAACATGAACTCATGAGAAGGGATTTTGGCGCTGTCATAAAAAATTTTGAGAGGTTGCTCCAGAACAAGATAGATACCGCCGTTAGGACCACAGTCTATCGCGGTAACTTAAAAGGGATGTTGGATTTTCACAGATATCTGGATTCCATGGGCAAGAGACTTAACTCTGTAATACCCATTGATATTCAACCTGTTATGAAATTTCCTAAAAGTAAAATATCAAAGTTTCAAGAGATTAGATTGGATTTAAGAGATTACCTCGAAGAAGGGGTCAAGGTATCTAAATATTCTGAGGAAAATTTAAAATTTGTTGACAGTAAATGGGTCTTTATTGAAGAGTGGATGGGATTAAATAAAATCCCTGACTCTATTCCCATTGAGGGAGCCTTCTATGGCTGCTCCTCTGGATATAATTTGCAGTTTATGGCCAATGGTGACGTCTCCTCATGCGAGATGGCCCCCCCTTTTTTTTATTTAGATAGCGACATATCTCAAATAGATATTGATCTTCTCGCAGAACGGTTGGACAGGCAGCTACTCCCTCAAAAGAGGTGTTTCAGTTGCTATTATAAATCTGTGTGTGGAATGTGTAGACTTACCCCGTTAGTTCATGGATATACTAGAGGTTTTGGTTTTAAGGACTGTATATCCTTGATGAAGGCACTTGTGGATTTTTATGAAGAACAGGTGTGGTAATATTTAACCTCGATGGGTTGTAGAATTTACGGATCTTTACTATGGGTTGGACCATTGAAGATAAGTTACTCCTTTACTGTTCTCGATTAACAATAGATATTAATACAAAAGAAAAGATCAAAGGTATCCTCAATTCTGCTTTGGATGAAGACTATTTTACACAGCTCTGTGTAGAGAACGGTGTTGGTGGTTTGGTTTACCATAATCTTAAGAAAATGGGCATTGATAGTTTTATTAGTTATCGGGTATTGAAAGACCTGGAAGGGATATACTATTACAATATTGCCAACAATATGTCTATGTTTCATCAATTAGAGATCGTCCTTGAGGTATTTAGGAAAAGGGGCATACCTGTTGTACTTCTCCAGGGGGCCGCTCTTCTTGAGACTATTTATAAAGATCCGGGGTTAAGACCACTGGAAGATATTGATCTCTTGGTAAAGGCTAGAGATCTGGGTGAAGTGGAGGAGACACTAATGGGTCTCGGTTTCTTATCTGCCAAAAATTACCCGAACATATTTGTTAAAGGGGCAGTAGCCTTTGATATTCATACTGATATTGCCAATCTTTCAAGAATTAGAGCCAGAGCATATACCGTTAAAATAAAAAATGAGGAAATATGGAAAGATGCAGTTTCCCTCAACCCATCAAAGGATATGGCCTTTGTCCTTTCTCCTTATGATACAATCATAGCCCTCTCTGTACATATTCTCAAACACTCTTATGGTGGTTTAATCTGGTTTGTAGATATTAATGAGATAATAGAGAGGTATCGAGACAAATTGGATTGGAACCTGTTAGTAAGTAGGGCGGAGGAGTTTAATGTTCAAAAACCCCTTTACTATAGCTTTCTATATCTGAAGAAGCTTATGAACACCAATCTTCCCATCCATGTTTTAGATGCATTAAAACCAAAGAACATGAACTGCCTGGAGAGACACCTCATAAGACTTTTACTAGATAATGAAAAAATTGATA
Source organism: Desulfobacterales bacterium (assembly GCA_016209225.1). Classification (GTDB taxonomy): domain Bacteria; phylum Desulfobacterota; class UBA8473; order UBA8473; family UBA8473; genus UBA8473. The sequence goes on along the minus strand of JACQWO010000053.1, from coordinate 4,423 downwards.
GATTTGGAGATTTGCTCTTTCTTTTTAATATAGAAAAGGGGAAAGAAAGGTTTAGATTTATCTTTGAAACCTGTTTTCCCCGGAAAGAGATAATGCACCAGATATTCAATTTTTCTAACCCTTACCTTCTTTGGTTTTCCTATCCGCTTCGTTTATTTCAGTTATTACTCATTGGGACTAAGATGTCTTTTAAACTCATTGGAAAGGTGTCGTGAGACATAATACAGTTACATTAAGCAGACTAACTGTGACAATCCCTCAATCCATAAACACCTTGACTTTTCAAGTGCTTTTGTATAATCTTCTTTTCTGTGTGCCTCGCCTTCTCTGGGGTGAACACGTTATGGAAATTATGGGAGGAGAACTGCGCATTGGCACGGGGTTTCCTCCATGAGGTTGCGTGGACTTAGCGCCGCTTCGCTTCGGAATTAGAATGTTAGAGAATAACAGAATAGTGGAATAATGGGTTTTAAAAATTCATTATTCGGAAGTCGGGGATTGTAAACCGAATTAAGAGAAAAACCCCCATTTCCGATTTTCGTTTTTGGAGTTACCCGATGACTCAGTATGATTTAAGTTTACGGGATTACTGGCGGATATTACGTAAAAGAAAGATAATTGTTGTATTTGCTACCCTCCTTTTGGGCTTTTTTAGCTTCTCCTTCGCCATCTTTCAAAAGCCTATCCCTTTATATGAGGCCTCTTCAAGTGTAAAGGTTGAAGAAAGCACAAGCCTTACTGGTTTGTACATGGAGGCTTTATCCTGGAGCGCAAGGGATACATTAGAGACACAGGCAGCAATCATCAAAAGTTATCCTGTTATGGAAAAGGTAGCAAAAAGGCTAGGATTTTTGGACAAAGATCTCACCTATGATGAAATTCGTAGAAAAAGGGAGCACCTCAATACTATTCTGGATATTAACGATCGAGTGAGTACTAAGCTGGAAGGCTATACAAACATAATAACTATTACAGCAACTTCAGAAAACCCTGAACTAGCCCAAGAACTGGCCAATACGATAGCAGAGGTCTATAGAGAAGAGAACATTAAGGAAAAGAATAGGCGGGTCCGTGAGGCAAGGGTTTTTATAGAACAACAATTAAAGATTACGAAGGAAAACCTAAAAGAAGCCGAAGAGAACCTAAAAGAATATAGAGAAAAAAATAAATTTATTTCAATCGACAGTGAAACCGGAATTATTTTAGGTCAATTAACTAAAACAGAGGCAGAATATGGAACCCTGGAGCAAACCATAGAGGAAATTGACTTAATCTTGAAAAATCTTAAGAAGGAAGAAGCAATACAGGAAAAAGACATAAAAGGCATATTTGCTGACAAAGTGGGGCCTATATTTGCCCGTTTAAACAGCCAACTTGTTGATCTTAATTTGGAAAGAGACGCCCTCTTGCTTAACTTCACTGAAGACCATCCCAGGGTAAAGGAAATAAAAACCAGAATAAGCAAGACTGTTCGGAATATGATCGCTGAACTTTCAGCTCAAAAGAAAACCCTTGAAGGGCGTAAGACCAATCTGGAAGGGGATATTGATCGGTTTCGCAAGAATTTCGGAACTCTTCCAGAAAAAGGACTAATTCTATCAAGGTTGGAGCATGATTTAAAAGTCAAGTCCCAGATCTTTTTTCTTTTAGAATCCAAACATCAGGAGGCTTTGATAAAAGAGGCTGAAAGGGTAGAGGAAGTGAGTATAGTGAGGCCGGCTATAGAACCTACAAGTCCTGTCAATCCACCTCATGTTTATACAACATTATTTCTAGGTGTTATTATCGGGCTGATAATTGGTTTAATAATGGCCTTTGTATTTGAAACCCTTGATACCTCCATAGGCACTATAGAGGATGTAGAGAAGTTCCTTGAAGTGCCTGTGCTGGGTGTAATACCCTATGTTGGATATGAAGAAATAAAGGACATACTATTAAAAAAAGACCCCGACAGGAAGGACGAGGATATCCTTAAGAGGAATGCACGTCTAGTTACCCACTTTGCCCCCAAATCGACGCTGGCCGAAAGTTACCGGACATTAAGAACTAATGTGCAATTTATTAGTGTGGAAAAGGGGGCAAGAACTCTATCATTCACCAGCTCCTCACCCCTGGAAGGAAAGACTACTACTGTAGCTAATCTGGCCACCACTATGGCTCAGATAGGTAAGAAAACCCTTCTAGTAGAATCTGACTTAAGGAAGCCAATGATCTCTCGAATCTTCGGGATAGAAAGAGAACCTGGTTTAACAGATGTTGTACTGGGTAACTATGAATGGCGGGATACGATTAGGACGGTAGCCGATATTATGACAGGAAAGATGGGTATGGAGGATATCATGTTGACCCCGGGCATTGACAACCTCAATATAATTACGTGCGGAAGTATCCCTCCAAACCCATCTGAAATACTAAACTCACAAAGAATAACCGATTTCATCTCTCAGGTTAGAGAAGAGTATGATGTTGTTCTTTTTGATTCAGCCCCGGCCCTCACTGCCGCAGATGCTTCCATTTTGGGTTCAAAAGTGGATGGGGTAATTATAGTCTATCAGGTAGGACAGATAGCCCGAGGAGCATTAAGGCGGACCAAGGCGCAATTGGAGAACGTTAATGCAAAGGTATTAGGAGTAATATTGAATGGACTCAAGGCGGAGGTAAGCTCTGATTATGCGGAATTTAGATATGACCGTTACTATGCCTATGGGGAGGAGGAACCCCCCCCTCAGATGGCTCAGAGATGGTTTACTCTATTTGGTTCCTTCATGAGATTATTCAAAACAGGAGGGCAAAAAAAGATTCGAGAAGATGAAGTAAGTAAGTAGCTCAAAGTAACAATTCTAGGATTGGCTTTATCCTTTTTAATAGGTGGATTATTCTGGCAGATAGCCCCCCGAGAATTTAGATTGCAAGGAGAAAGTTTGCAAAAAACACAGGGGTTTAAAGGAGAGGGCAAAGACGTAAAGCCCATCGTAAGAAAGCTAATTGAAAACCACTCTAAGCGAAGAAACTTCACCAAGCCTCAAAATACTAAAAAACCAGAAAGAGACATTGAAGATTCTGAAAGAACAAAAATAGAGATCTCCCAGAGAAAAAAATCATCTGTCTCAAAGGAACGGATGATGCCTCCAGTATCCACAGACGTGAATGGCAAATATCCATATACGGTTCAGGTAAGGGCTTACAAAGAGAGAGATTTGGCAATTAAAGAAGTAATTACCTTGAGAAATAAAGGACTTGGTGCATATTCAACCCCGGTTTTGCTTGCCAACAAAGGTAAGTGGCATAGGATTGAAATAGGGGTATTTAAAAGCGGAGGGAGGTTATCAGAAGCAATGAGGAGCAAAAAGAAGAAAGAGCTGAAATACTTAACTGTAATTGCTATTATATGTTTTTTGCTAGCTGTCGTTATATCCTTCATAACCGGAAGAGTTCCTGTTTTAGTAGACAGGGCGATAACAAAGAGAATCAAAGGCGAAATTACAAAAAAGGTCGAAGAAACCAAAAAGGGGATTGCTGGTTCCGACATCGAAAGACTCAAAAAGGAATTTGAAAAAAAGAGGAGATAGGGGGATAATTCTCTTATGTCCAACGCTTTAGGAAGGCTTGACTATCGAGCCATAGTATTGTTATCCGGCTTTGTTTTACTCACCCTTTTACTGGGTTTTGCTATAGCCCTGGTTAATCCCACCATGGCCTTGGCAGTTGGAGCTGGGATAACGATAGTTATTGTCAGTTTCATCAGCACCGAAGCAGCCCTATACCTCCTTATCTTATCTATGCTGTTAGGGCCTGAGTTTATTGTTGGGCAAGTTGTTGGAAAAAGCGCTGTAGAACGAGGCGTAACACTGCGTTTGGACGACTTCCTATTAGTTATAATTGGGTTCACTTGGTTTGCCAAGAGCACCGTCTATAAAGAACTGGGACTTTTTCTGAGGACGCCTTTAAATAAACCCATATTTTATTATATAGCAGCAATGGTTCTTTCAACTGCATTCGGTATTATGTTCGGACAAGTCCAAATCAAGACAGGGTTCTTCTTTCTTCTTAAATATATCGAGTATTTCATCGTATATTTCATGGTGGTAAACAATATCAGAGATAGAAAACAGGTAAGATACTGGGTAATAGCTATATTATTTACCTGTGCGGTCGTCAGCATAATCGGAATCTACCAGATCCCGACAGGGGAAAGGGTAACTGCACCCTTTGAAGGAGAAATAGGCGAACCAAACACCCTTGCCGGGTACTTGGTCTTGATTTTATCTATAGTAGCCGGGTTAATTCTCACTACGGAATCCAGGAGGAATAAGATTCTTCTTGGCATATTGAGTCTTTTAATAATTATTCCTCTTCTGGCTACCCAATCAAGGGGTTCATACCTGGCAGTAGTCCCTATGTGTTTTGCCCTTCTCATATTTAG